>NZ_CP021744.1:4807500-5407500 GCF_002192455.1 Streptomyces albireticuli | reverse complement strand
AGGGCAACGACTCCCGCGGCTCGTACGCCAGCACCGACGGCCACGGGCGCGGGTACATCTTCCTCGACTACCGGCAGAACCAGCAGTACAACTCCACCCGCGTCACCGCGCACGAGACCGGGCACGTGCTCGGTCTCCCGGACCACTACTCCGGCCCGTGCAGCGAGCTGATGTCCGGTGGCGGCCCCGGTACGTCCTGCCAGAACGCCTACCCGAACGCGGCCGAGAAGAGCCGCGTCAACGCTCTGTGGGCCAATGGCCTGAAGGCCTTCGACAAGGACGCCTTCACCAAGGTCCACTGACCGGACGGGAGCGCTCGCGCGCGCACGCGGTGGCCCGGTTCCTCCCCGAGGAGCCGGGCCACCGCCCCGTTCGCGGGAGCCGCCCGCCCGCGGAGGGCGCATACTGAGGCCAATGACGAAGCCACCAGCGCATCGACGGCATCTGCCCACCAGTCCCTTCAACGCCCCGCCCGCACCCGGTCCCGTGCAGAAGTTCGACGTGGGCGACCGGGTGGCCCACGACCGCTACGGCCTCGGCCGTGTCATCGGTGTCGAGGAAGACATCGCCGTGCTCGTCGACTTCGCCACCAGGCAGGAGCGGATCCCGGGCCCGTACACCAAACTGACCAAGCTCTGAGCGCCTCACCAAGGCTGTGACCTCGCGCTTCACCCGTCCCGGGACCGGCGCCACCGGGAGTGACGGAGCGCTGCCCGTCGATTACTCCCGCCCCCGCCGTGCCCATGCTCATCGGGCACGGCACCGGCGTTTCCGCGGCCTGCCGCCGGCGACGCGCCGCCGCACGGCCCTGGCCGCGCACGGGATCACGGGCGTACGGGCCCCGAGGGCGCCCCGCACGCGCCTGGCGGGGACGGAGTGGCCCCGATGACGTACCGGGACCCGCGGCTCCCGTACGGACGCGTGTGCGCGGTCGCCCCTGCCCGGCCTAGGCGGGGCGCACGCGGGCGTACGGCCGCCGCCGTAAGGGGAGCTACCGGAAGTTACTGAGCTTGTGCTTCGGGCTCGACGGGGCGGCGCATGACGAACGCGGCGCCCGCGCCCGCCGCGAAGAGGGCGAGGAAGGAGACGGCGGTGCCGAGCCAGCCCGCGCCCAGCCACTGGCCGCCGAAGTAGCCGAGGCTCACGCTGTACGCCGCCCAGGTCAGGCCCGCGAGCGCGGACCAGGGCAGGAACTCCGCCGCCCTGCGGTGCATCACACCGGCGCCGAGGCTCACCACCGACCGGCCGGCCGGTGCGAACCGGGCGACGACGACGAGCGGGCCGCCACCGCGCAGCAGCGCCGTGCCGAGCTTCTCCTGGGCCGCCGTGAGCCTGCGGGAGCGCGCCATGGCGCGGTCGAAGCGGTCGCCGCCGCGCCAGGCGAGGCGGTAGGCGACCATGTCGCCGAGGACGGACGCCGTCGCGGCGCACATCACGAGTGCGAACATCTCGGGGAAGCCCGCGTGGCCCCGGGCCGCGTCACCCACCGCGTCGGCGGCGGTGCCCGCGGCGGCGGTGGCGGCGGTGATCACCAGGACCCCGCTCGGCAGGACCGGAAGAAAGACGTCGAGGAGCACGGACAGCCCGACGATCAGATAGATCCATGGCGAATCGGCCAAGGCCCCCAACTGCTCCAGCACGTCCTGATCTCCCGGTACGGTCCCCCGCCGCGACGTCGCAGGGGAGCGGCAGGGGCGGCCTTCACAACCGCACAGCGTACGCCTGAGGCTGCTGTGACATGCGGTCGGGGGCGGGAGATGTAGTTCTCATCACGCCTCATCACGCACAAAAGGCGCACGTCCGGGAGATCCGGAGCGAGCCGGACCTCCCGGACGTGCGCAACATCCGGCCCGCACAGGGCCGAAACAGGGGCGCGCGCGGCGGCCTTGGCGCCGGGTCGTGCACCGACCCGCGCGTCGGTCGCCGCTCCGGCCCGCGCGTCACTTCACGCGGCCCGCGTCACTTCACGGCGGTCCGCGTCGGCCCTTACGGCCGGCGTCAGCTCTTGCGGCCGAAGAGACGGTCCAGGGAGAGCGCGCCGGGGCCCGTGAAGACGAGCAGCAGGAAGGCCCAGCAGAACATCGCCGAGGCCTCGCCACCGTTCTGGATCGGCCACAGCGCCATGCCCTGGTGCACGTCGAAGTACGCGTACGCCATGGAACCGGACGAGATCAGCGCCGCGGTGCGGGTGCCCACGCCCAGCAGCACGAGGCCACCGCCGACGAGCTGGATGGCGGCCGCGTACCAGCCCGGCCAGGTGCCCGCCTCGACGGTGCCGCCGGTGCCCGCGGCACCACCGAGCACGCCGAACAGCGAGGCGATGCCGTGGCAGGCGAACAGCAGGCCGACGACTATGCGGAACGCCGACAGGGCGTAGGGGCGAGCGGCGTCCAGGCGGTCGGAGAGCGCCGGGGCGGCGGCCGGGGAAGCGCCCGTGGAGGCGGCGGCGGAAGGGGAGGGAGCGGTGGTGGGGGGCATGAGGTGGGGCTCCTCGTGTCAGGGGACAGGAAACGCGAGGGGTCCAGGTTAGGTACCCCTAATCGATACTTGCAAGTTCAAGTTCTTGATTCATTGTGCCTGTCCTTTGTCGGATCCGTGTGAGGAACCGCCGCCCGCACCGGTTCCGGGCGCGGCCGGAACCTCGCTCGCCGGAGGGCTTGCCACGGGGCGCGGGACCCTGTCCGCCGTGCCGTAGACCGCTTCGTGCGCCGCCGCCAGGCACTTCTCCGGCCGCGCCTGGTCGAGCCGGATCCGGGCGGAGCGCCCGCGCAGCGTCAGCGTCATCAGCTGATTGCCGAACCACGGCCCGCCCGTCCGCCGCCAGCCGATCGCCGGGCGGCCCGTCCGGCCGTGCCGCGCCAGGGCCCGGCCCAGCCACCGCCCCGCCCGGCTCCAGCCGAAGCGGAAGGCGAGCCGGAGGGCGGCCGGGGCGCTGTTGTGCACCGGGGAGCAGGTGAACTGCGCCACGTGGCTCCGGACGGTCCCGGGCCGTCCGGAGAGACCCGCGCCGGACGGTTCCGGCAGGCTCACGGCCCTCGGCTCCGGCAGCCTCGCGGGCCCTGTTCCCAGCTGCTCCGGCCACTCCGGCTCCGCGATGTAGGAGTGGTGGACATCACCCGACAGGACCGCGATCGTGGCGGGCGCCGCGGGCCCGGAGCCGACCTCCGCGATGAGCGCGGTGAGCGCCTCGAACGACGGCGGGAAGGCCGCCCAGTGCTCCAGGTCCGCCCGCCGGCGCATCCGCTCGCCCAGGCGCGCCCAGCGCGGCCCGCGCTCCCCGGCGCACAGCGCCGCGTCCCACGCCTCCGCGTCGTGCACGGCGGGCGGCAGCAGCCAGGGCAGCGACGTGCCGATGAGGAGGTGGTCGTACGAACCGGGGGTGTCCAGCGCCTGCGCGCGCAGCCAGTCCGCCTCCGCGGCGTCCAGCATGGCCCGGCCGCCCTCCTCCAGGACGCGGGTGGCGCGGCTGTCGACCACCAGCAGCCGGACGCGGCCGAAGTCGCGGCGGTAGCTCCAGCGGGCGGCGGCCGGGTCGGCGTCGGCGCGGACGGCGAACTCGCGGAGGGCGGCGGTGCCGTCGGGGCCGTACGTACCGTCCGGGCCGGGCATGCCGTCCGGGCCGTACGTACTCGCCGGCGCGTCCGTACCCCCCGGGCTGAACGCGCCCTCCCGGTCCTCCTCACCCCGCGAGACCACCTGGAACAGCTTGTCGGCGGCGAGCTCGGCCGGGGAGAGGTTGCCCAGGTGCTGATGGACCCAGTACGACATCAGGCCGCCCAGCACCCGCTCCCGCCACCACGGCTTCGCCCGCATCTCGGCGACCCAGGCGGCGCTGGTGTTCCAGTCGTCGATGACGTCGTGGTCGTCGAAGATCATCAGGCTGGGGACGGTGGAGAGCAGCCAGCGGACCTCGGGGTCGAGCCAGGACTCGTAGTAGAGACGGGTGTATTCCTCGTAGTCCGCGACCTGGGGGCCGGGCGGCTCGGTGAGGGGGCGGCGGCGCGCGATCCAGCGGCGCACGACGGCCGAGGTCTTGTCGGCGTAGACCTGGTCGCCCAGCAGGAGGAGGACGTCCGGCCGCAGTTCGCCCGTGCCACCGGTGCGGGCGAGGGCGCACGCGAGGGTGTCCAGGGCGTCCGGGCCGGCGGGGTCGGTGGCGGGACCGGCGGCGCCGGACGGATCGTCCACGAGGGGCGGGTCCCGGGGGTCGTCCGGATCACCGGAGCCCGGCGATCCGCTCAGGTGGAGGAAGCTGTGGTGACCCGCCTCCGGCGGCGGCGCGGCCCAGCGGCAGGAGCCGAACGTGACCCGGAGCGGCCCGGCGGCCTCCGTGGGCACGGCGGGCGTGCGGATCGTGCTCTCCGGGAAGAGCGAGCCGGGGAGGGGCCACACGCGCTCGCCGTCCAGGAAGACGCCGTACGCGGTCTCGGAGCCCGGGCTCAGCCCCGTCACCGTCACCAGGGCGTAGTGGTGGCCGGCCACCCGCCAGGTGCGCGCGGCGCCGCCCGCGCCGTCCGCGCAGCGGACCTCGGCCTCGCAGGGCCGGTCCGCCTCCACCCAGACGGTGGCGCTCGTGCCCGTGTCCCAGTCGACGTACCGCAGCAGCGGCCCCAGTCGTAGAGCTGCCGGCATCCGGCCCCCCTCCGTCGTTCCGTACGGTACGGAACGACGGGGCCGGCCGGTGGAGTTTCCGGTTCAGCGGTCGGGTTTCCCCGTTCAGCAGCCGCTGAGGACGGACGTCAGCTTGTTCTTCTCGGCCGGGTCGACGGTGAGGTCGTAGTGGTGCTTGACCGTGACCCACATCCGGGCGTACGTACAGGCGTAGGAGCCGAGCGGCGGCATCCACTGCGCCGGGTCCTTGTCGCCCTTCGCCTGGTTGACGCGGTCGGTGACCGCGATGAGCTGCGGGCGGGTCAGGTCGTTGGCGAACGCCTGGCGCTGCGCGGTGGTCCAGGTGCTGGCGCCCGACCGCCACGCCTGGGCGAGCGGCACGATGTGGTCGATGTCGATGTCCTGGGCGTCGGTCCAGGTGGCGCCGTCGTACGGGGAGGACCAGGTGCCCTTCACGGCGGCGCACTTGGCGTCCTGCTCCACGTTCTCGCCGTCGCGCTTGAGGACGACCTCACGGGTGTTGCACTGCCCGGACTGGGTGCTCCAGTGCGGGAACTTGGCCCGGCTGTAGCCGTCCATGGTGCCCTCGGCGCCGACCTTGAGCTCGGCCAGGTACGTGCGCACGGTGGCGGCGTCCGGCGGGGTGGGGGGCGCGGCGTGGGCGGCGGGGGCGTTGAGCGCGAGGGACGCCAGGAGGGCGGTGAGACCGCCGGCGACGGCCGTACGACGCGCGTAGACGGCGCGGCGAGAGGTGGAGGCAGGTATTCCGGACATGGGAACTCCTTTGCGGTGGGGGGTTGTCGGCCGGCGAGCGCGGCCAGGATCGCGGCGTCCGATTTCCGGGGGGTGGTCGCCAGGTAACAGCGTGGCGACGGGGTCATGTCAAAGCAAGGGCTTGCGGACGTGAAGTTCACTGCGAATTCACAGTTCTGCCCTTCACTCCCTGACACGCCACCACGTGTGCGCACCTGTACCGATGTTCGCGCCCGTAAGGTGGCCGGGTGCTCGCCGCCGCAGCCCTGCTCCCGGTCAACGCCACCCTCGGGGTGGTGCTCGCCGTGCTGCTGGTGGCCGCGGCGGGCGTGGCGGCTCTCGCCCACCTGACCGACGCCCGGGGGCGCGGCTACGCCCGGCCCGTCGCCGTCGCGGGCCTGCGGGCGGCCGTCCAACTGGCCGCCGTGTCCGCGCTGATCGGCTGGGTGGTCCGGGCGGTCCCGCTGCTGCTGTGCTTCCTGCTGCTGATGTTCTCCGTGGCGGTACGGACCGCCGGGCGCCGCATCACGGAGAACGGCACCTGGTGGTGGACGGCGGTCCCGATCGGGGCCGGGGTGGTGCCGGTGGTCGTGGTGCTGCTGGTGACGGGGCTCGTCCCGCTCAAGGGGATCGCCCTGGTGCCCGTCACCGGCATCCTCATCGGCGGCAGCCTGACCGCGACCGTGCTGGCGGGCCGCCGCGCGCTCGACGAGCTGCGCACCCGGCACGGCGAGGTGGAGGCCGGCCTGGCGCTCGGCCTCCTCGACCGCGACGCCCGCCTGGAGATCGCCCGGCCGGCCGCCTCGGACGCCCTGCTGCCGGGTCTGGACCAGACGCGGACTGTGGGGCTGGTCACGCTGCCGGGGGCGTTCGTGGGGATGCTGCTGGGCGGGGCGTCACCGGTGCTGGCGGGCGCGGTGCAGCTGTTCGTGCTGGTCGCGCTGATGGCCGTGCAGGTGGTGGCGGCCGCGGTGGTGCTGGAGCTGGTGGCCCGCGGCAGGCTGCACCGGGACGCCCCGGCCGGCGGCGGCGCGGGACACGGCCGCCGGGGGTCGCGTACCCTGGACGGAGCAGAAGGGGAGTAGCTCTTCGCCGGACCGTCGACATACTGCCGAGCTCGCCTCGGCCGGCGCCCGGAGGCCCGTCCTTACGGAAGGGCCAGCGAGACCTTCGGCCGCAGTGTCCACGACGCTGCCGTGCCGAAGCGACCCCGGAATCAGCTCAGGTCTCTCGGTCCGGCAGCCCGACCGATCGAGGTATCACCCCCGTGTTCAGCTTCACCGTCGCCGCCCTGGTCTTCGGCGTCGTCTTCCTGGCCGAGCTGCCGGACAAGACCGCCCTCGCCGGCCTCATGCTCGGTGCCCGCTACCGCGCGAGCTACGTCTTCGCCGGCGTCGCCGCCGCCTTCGCCGTCCACGTCGCCCTCGCCATCGCGGCCGGCAGCGTCCTGACCCTCCTGCCGCACCGGCTCGTCCAGGCGGTGGTCGGCCTGCTCTTCCTCGCCGGCGCGGCCATGCTGATCTTCAAGAAGGACGACGGCGAGGAAGAGATCAAGAAGCCCGCCGACCAGTCCTTCTGGAAGGTCTCCGGCGCGGGCTTCATGCTCATCCTCGTCGCCGAGTTCGGCGACCTCACCCAGATCATGACCGCCAACCTCGCGGCCCGCTACGACGACCCGGTCTCGGTCGGCGTCGGCGCGGTCCTGGCCCTGTGGGCGGTGGCGGGCCTGGGCATCCTGGGCGGCCGCACGCTGATGAAGTACGTGCCGCTGGCGCTGATCACCCGGATCGCGGCGGTGGTGATGCTGGCGCTGGCGGGCTTCAGCCTTTATGAGGCGGTGACGGGCTGAGGGGGCCGGCCGCCGGGCCACCAACCGTGTCCGGCTCCTGGGGTGTTCACCGCACCATGTGGACGGGCCGGACCGGTCGGGGCCCTCTCCCGGAGCGCGAAGGACGCCGACCGCCCGCAAGGGCCGGTGCCCGGTTCGGCAGGCGGCGAGGACCTGGGAACGCCGAAGACCCCCGGCCGAACCCGGCCGGGGGTCTTCGTGAGAGTGGGCACAGACGGATTTGAACCGCCGACATCTGCTTTGTAAGAGCAGCGCTCTACCGCTGAGCTATGCGCCCTGGATCGAAGAGACAGCCTACATTGCCGGGGCCGGGTCCCCGCAAACCGCCGGGCGGGGGTTATCCCCACCCCCGAATCGGTAGGGAGCTTCATGGCGGCGGCCCGGGGGCCGTCCGTACGGTGATCTTGCACGGTCGACGCCGCGCGTCCCACGCCGCACACTCGGCGCGGACCGTTCGGCGCCGGCCGTCCCGCTGCCACCACCCCCGACTCCGGAGTCACCGTGAAGCCCCGCTCCCGCGCCCGCGCCCGTTCCGCCGCTCGTCTGTCCCTCGTCGCCGGTGGCGTGCTGCTCGCCGGGACGGCGCTGACCGGGTGCGGGAGCGCGGACCTCGACAAGGCCGAGCCGGAGTACAAGGCGTTCCCGCTCGCGGGGCGGGAGCTCACCGTGGACACCGACAACTCCGAGCTGGAGCTCGTGCCCGGGGACGTCAAGGAGGTCAAGGTCACCCGGTGGTTCGCCGGGTGGACCCTGGGCGGGTCGTCCAAGGCGAGCTGGGAGATGGACGGCGGCACGCTGAAGCTGCGCGAGCACTGCGACGGGCTCAGCTCGACCTGCGAGTCGCGGCACAGGATCGAGGTGCCGCGCGGGGTCGCGCTCACCGTCAAGGACCGGAACGGCACGGTCAAGGCGCGCGGCTTCGCCACCGACCTCAAGGTCTCCGCGGACAACGGCGAAATCCGTGTGGCGGACTCCACCGGCGCCCTCGACCTCTTCAGCTCCAACGGCGACGTCGTCGCCACCGGCGCCGGCTCCCGCCAGGTCAAGGCCCGCTCCGACAACGGCGACATCCGGCTCACCATGGCCCGCGTCCCCGACCGCGTCGAGACCTCCAACGACAACGGCAACATCAGGATCGAGCTGCCCCGCACGCCGTACCGGGTCGACGCGTCGAGCGAGAACGGCACCACCAAGGTGGAGGTCCCCCGCGACGACGCCAGCGGTCACTCCGTCTCCGGGCACAGCGACAACGGCAACGTCAAGGTCCTGATCGCGAACTAATGGTCCCGTGTGTTCGTCCTTAACGGGTGGGACAATGGCACCCGGGCCAGGGGCGATCCATCGGGAGAGGGCAAGTGACGGCGACCTTCGCACAGTCCGCAGGACCGGCACGCCGCCGTTCCCTCCGTTCCACGCGGACCGGCGGCGCCCGGCGGACGCACGCCGCGACGGCCCTCGCCGCCGCCGTCCGGGACACCGTGACGCTCGCGCTGCTCCCCGTCCCCCTGCTGCTCGCCGCCGCGCCCGCCGCCTTCGCCGGTGGCGGTACGCGCCGCTGGGGCTGGGGCCGGGGTGAGAACCAGCGCGCCGACGCCCAGGCCGCGAAGGACGCCGCCGCGGCCGCCTTCTACGAGCTCGACACCGCCCAGCGCGACCTGCGGATCTCCATCGAGACGATCACCGCCGTCGACCCCTCCCCCGCCGCCCGCGAGGCCGCCGCCGACTTCGCCGGCCTCGGCCACCGCATCGACGAGGTCTCCCACACCTACATCACCGCGGTCGACTCCCACGACCTCGACCGCGACGACCTCGACGCCGGTGCCGCCGGCCGGGCCCGTACGGACCTGGCCAAGGCCAAGGACGAGCTGGTCCGGGTCAAGGCCGACCTGGACCGGTTCGGGCAGAGCCTCGGCCCCCTGCTGGCCACGGCCGAGACCCGGCTGGCCCGGCTCGCCCCCGCCGTCGAGCGGGCCCGCCAGGCGCTGCGCGCGGCCGGCGAGGCCCTGGACGCCGCGCGGTCCGCCGGGCTCACCGCCGACGACCTCGCCGCCCGGCTCGCCGCCCTCGGCCCCGAGCTGACCCGGCTCAACCAGGGCGCCGGGCAGCACGGCGTGCAGGAGACCCTCCAGCGCGCGGACCGCGTCCTGCGCGAGGCCGAGGCCGTCCGCGGCGAGGCCGAGGGCCTGCCGCGGAAGGCCGCCGAGGTCGACAAGCGGCTCGTCTCGCTGCGCACCCGCGCCCAGGCCCTCACCACCCGCGCCGCCGGCGTCGAGCCCGTCCTCAGCGAGCTCCGCCGCCGCTACAGCGCCGCCTGCTGGCAGGACCTCCAGCAGGTGCCAGACGAGGCGGCCCACGCCGTCGCCCAGGCCGAGGAGAAGCTCCGCGAGGCGCGCACCGCCCGCGACGAGCAGCGCTGGCCGGACGCCCTGTCCCGGCTGTCGACCGTACGGGCCCTGCTGAACACCACCGACGAGGCCGTCTCGGCCGCGGGCGACCGCCTGCGGCGGCTGGACGAGGTGTCCTTCGACCACACCAAGGAGGTCGAGCGCACCCGCTTCGCCATCCGCGACGCCCAGCGGCTCGCGATGGCCGGCCGCTCCACCCCCGACCCCCGCCACGCCGGCCCCCTGGACGACGCCGTGGCCCGCCTGGACCGGGCCGTCGCGCGCCTGGAGGGACGGCACCCGGACTGGTGGGCCTTCCTCACCGAGACGGAGGCCGTGCGGCGGACCGTGACCCGGGTGGTGCGGGAGATACGGGACGACCGGGGCGCCGCCGGGCGGTGAGCGCGTACGGGCAGGCCGGTTCCGCACCTGCCCGGCCCCCGGACGTGCGGTGTCCCGCCCGGCCCGCCGCTGGCTATGCTGCCCGCATGCCTCGCTACGAATACCGCTGCAAAGCCTGTGGTGACACCTTCGAGCTCAGCCGGCCGATGGCCGAGTCCTCGGCCCCCGCGGTGTGCCCCGAGGGACACACCGACACGGTGAAGCTCCTTTCCACGGTCGCGATGACGGGCGGCTCCTCGTCCGGGCGGCCCGCCCCCGCCCCGTCCGCGGGTGGCGGAGGCGGAGGGTGCTGCGGAGGCGGCTGCTGCGGCTGAGGACCGCCGTCCTCAAGGCCCGGACTCCCCTATCCCACACGCCTCGCCAGCGTCAGCCCGTCCGCCACGGTGATCATCACGGACTCCATCCTCTTGTCCGCCGCCGCATGCGTGTTGAACTCCTTCACCGCCGCCCCCGCCGGCCCCGGCCGCTCCGCGACGACGTCCCCGCTGAAGAGGACGTTGTCGACCACGATCAGCCCGCCGGGCCGCAGCCTCGGCACCAGCTCCTCCCAGTACGGGATGTAGTTGTCCTTGTCCGCGTCGACGAAGGCCAGGTCGATGTGCGGCTCCTCGGGCATCGCCCGCAGCGAGTCCAGCGCGGGCGCGATCCTCAGCTCGACCCGGTCGGCGACGCCCGCGCCGGCCCAGGCCTCGCGCGCGTAGGCCGTCCACTCCTCCGAGATGTCCAGGGCGATCAGCCGGCCGCCGGCGGGCAGCGCTCTCGCCATGGCCAGGGCGGACAGCCCGGTGAAGGTGCCGACCTCGACGATGTGCCGGGCACCCGTGAGCCGGACGAGCAAGGCCAGCAGCGGCGCCTGCTCCTCCGCGGTCTGCTTGTTCGCCACGGCGGGGAGGGCGGCGCGGGTGAGGTCGATCAGAGCCCGCTCCTCCGGGGGGAGCGGCGGGTTGTGGGCGAGCACGTACGCGTACAGCTCGGGGGTGATCCGGGGGCCCTTGAACTCTGGCACGCGATTCTCCTCAGCGGGTAAGGGAGTTACGGGCTCCGGTCCCGGCGTCCCGGCTCTCCCCATCGGCGTCTCCGTCCCGGCGTCTCCACGACGACCGGGCCCGGCCGCCCGCGCCATGGGCGTGCGCTGCCGGGCCCCTCCGAGCCTACGCCGCGGCTACGCCGCCGCTGCCGCGAACGCCGCGAGGATCTCCTCCCCCGCCGCCACCCCGCGCGTCTCCAGCGCGGTGACGTGCGGTGCCGTCCAGCCGGCCGCGGCGAGCTCGCCGTGGCCCGGCCGCCAGCCGCGGTCGGCGGCCAGCAGCAGGTCGGCGTCGAGCAACGAGTCGCCGGCGGAGAGGACTTCGGCCGCGCCCGTGCGCCGGGCGACCTCGGCGACCGCCGCGCTCTTGGTGAGCGGCCGGGGCACCGCGTAGAGCTTGCGGCCCTGGAGCGAGACGGACCAGCCGCGGGCGTCGGCCCACTCGGTGAGCTCCTTCACCCAGGTGTCCGGCAGCAGCGGGCGGTCCACGACGAGGTACGCGAACAGGTCCTCCGCGGTGCGCTCCTTGAGCAGCCACGCCGGGTCGGCGGTACGGACCAGATGCGCCCGGACCTCGTCGAGCGGGGCGCACGCGGCGGCGAGCCGGCGCTCCACGTCCCGCCGCCAGCCGGGGTCGGACTCGCCGCGTACGAGCAGTTCGCCGCCGTTGGCGCAGATCGCGTACTCGGGGACGGGGCCGGGCAGGTGGATCCTGCCGTACTGCTCGCGGGTGCGGGTCGTGGTGGGGACGAACGCGGCGGTGCGGGAGAGCGCTTCGAGCGTGGCGGCCGCGGTCTCCGTCATGTACGAGAGCGGCTTGCGGTCGTAGACCTCCACGCACAGCAGGCGGGGCGCCCGGTGGTCGGGCCCGGTGAGGTCGAGGGCCGCCGCCGAGTAGATCAGCGTGCGGTCGAGGTCGCTGGCGACGAGGAGGGTCACGGCGCCGTCACCGCCTTGCCGTCGGCGCCGGTCGCGCCGCGGGTGTAGCGGGGGTGGATCAGGCCGACGCAGCTGTACGGCAGGCCGTCCACCTCCTCGACGGGGACGCCGCGCTGCTCGGCGAGCAGCCGGACGTGGTCCAGGTCGGACCCGGCGCCGCGCTGGGCGAGGATCTTCCAGGGGACCCGGCGCAGCAGGACGCGCGTGGTCTCGCCGACGCCGGGCTTGACCAGGTTCACGTCGTGGATGCCGTACTCCTCGCTGATCCGCTCGACGGCCGCCCAGCCCTCCCAGGTGGGGGCGCGGTCGGCGGCGACGAGCTCCTTGACGTCGGCGGCGACGTCCTCCTCGACCTCGGCGAAGCGGGCGGCGACGGTGTCGAGGAAGGCGCGGGAGACGTCGGCGCCGGCCAGCTCGCGGTAGAACTTGGCGCCGTGGAAGTCGTGCGGGCCGACCAGGTCGGCGCGCAGGACCGTGCGGGAGATCAGGCCGGAGACGGTGGAGTTGAGGCAGGCGGAGGGGATGAGGAAGTCGTCCCGGGTGCCGTAGGTGTCGACGCAGTGACCGGGGTCGGCGAGGACGGCGATCCGCGGGTCGAAGCCGTCGAACCCGCGCAGCGCCTCGGCGAGTTCGCGGGTGATGGCGCCCTTGCCCGTCCAGCCGTCGACGAAGACGACGTCGGCGGGGTCGTGGTGGGCGGCGAGCCAGCGCAGCGCGACGGGGTCGATGCCCCGGCCGCGGACGATGGAGACGGCGTAGTGCGGCAGGTCGAGGCCGTGGGCGTGCCGGGCCCAGCGGCGCATCAGGACGCCGACGGGGGTGCCGGCGCGGGCCAGCGAGACCAGGACCGGGCGGGGGGACCGCTCGGCGAGCACGGTCTCGGTGACCACGCCGACGGCTCTGGCCATGCGGGCGGCGGAGGCGTCGAGCGCGGCGTGGAAGAGGGCCTGGTAGTCGGCGCTGGGCTGGTACTCGACGGGCAGCGACTCCGCGTAGTGCGCGCCGCCGCTCTGGATAGCCTCCTCCCGTTCCTCGGTGGGCGCCTCCAGGGTGACGTCCGAGAGGTCCTGGAGCAGCCAGCCGACGTCGGCGGGGTCGTAGGAGGAGAAGGCGGGGCCGCGGAGCGGTTCGGGCATGGGGGTGTGGACCTCCGGTGCGTAGGAGGGGACGGCCACGAGCACGACGTGCCCGGTGTGGGCGCCGAGCCGGTCCAGCAGGCCGCCGGGGGCGTGCAGCCCGGGGGTGTCGGCGGCCGAGTCGACGACGGCCACGACGGCGTCGAAGCCGGCGCCCGCCACGTTGTAGGCGTAGCGCTCGCCGGGGCCGTCCGCGGGGTCGTCGTGGGCGGGGAAGGCGAGACGGGTCCGGATCGCGTACCCGGGGTCGTCGACGGGGAGGACGGGTGAGCGGGTGGTGGTGGAGAAGCGGACGTCGGTGGTGCCGGGGCGGGTCTCCTGGAGTACGTCCTGGAGGGCGGCGGCGAGGCGGAGGGGGGCGTACATGAGCTCTTCGTTGCCGAGCACGAGGACGCGGCGGGGCGCGGGGCCGGCGCCGGGACCGGGGGGTACGTCCGGCCCGGCGGGGGTCTCGCTGCCTGTGGGCGCCGGGACCGCCGTGGCGGGGGGCGTCCCCATGCCGGCGGGCGCGGCGTCCGGACCGGCGAGGATCGTCTCCTTGCCCGTGGGCGCCTCGGCCGTCCCCACGCGGGTCGTCCCCACGCCGGCGGGCGCCATGTCCGGACCGGCGAGGCCCGTTCCGCCACCCGTCAGCGCCGCGTCCGTCCCCACGGGGACCGTTCCCCTGCCCGTGGGCGCCGCGACCGTCGTCGCCAGCGCGTCCGCGACCCGCGCGGCCATGCCCGGCAGGGCGGCCTCCAGGCGCGCCCGGTGCCCGGGGGTGAATCCGTGCCGGCCGCCGTCGGGCAGCCCCTCGGGCCAGCCGACGTCGACGCGGGTCAGGCGTGCGGGGCGCGCCGACGGGGCGTCGGCCGTCCGCGTCCGGCCGCCGTCGAAGCCGTCCGCCGCGCGCGCCTCATACCGCGCCACCAGCTCCTGGCCCCGTTCCAGCACGCCTTCCGGCAGGCGCACCGTGCCGGAGGCGAGGGCGATCAGGTCCACGCGGGCGCCGAGGCCCGCCGCGAAGTCGTCCAGGCGGGCGCGGTCCGCCGCGCTCCGCATGTCGACGAGGGCGACGACCACGTACCGCTCGCGCGGGAAGACGGCGTGGAGGGTGGTGATGGTGTTGAGGACGGTGCGGCCGGTGGAGAACTCGTCGTCGACCAGGACCAGCGGCCCGTCGCCCGCCAGGAGCTCCGGGTCCTCCGGGAGCAGCAGGTGCGACGTGGCGTGGCTGTGCTCCTCCTCGAAGCCGCCGACCGGCCGGACGCCGGCCACCGGGCGGCGCGTGGAGTGCAGGTACGGGGCGAGGGCCAGGCCGTCCGCGACCGCGTGGCCGAGGCCCGTGGCCGTCTCCGCGTAGCCGAGGACGACCGCCCGTGCCGCGTCCTCGTCGCCGAGCAGGGCCCGGACGCGGCGGCCGAGGTCCACCCCGGACCCGTACACAGCGGAGGGCGCCGCCGGCACGTGCTTGCCGAGGACGTGCGAGACGAGGAGGTGGGCGCGCTTCTTGTTCCTCCGTACCGCGAGGCCCAGCAGCGACGTCAGCTCGGGGTCACCCTCCAGGCCGACGCCGAGCCGGTCCGCGACCCACTGTCCCGACCACGTCATGCCGTCGCCCCCACGCTCGCCGCCAGCAGCTCCACAAAGCTCACGTCCTCCCGCGCGACGCCGAACACCTCGGCGCGCAGCATGATCCGCTCGGCCCAGGCCCGGTGCGGCTTCACTTCGTTCATTTTGTTCGTGTACGCGGAGCGCATCACTCCGCCGCCGTCGCGTTCCGGCCGCAGGATGTCCTCGGCGTCGCTGAACTCCTCGTGGCTGACCACGGACAGCGCGTGCACGAGCGCGACGTGCGAGGGGTGGATGCAGGTCTTGCCCTGGAGGCCGTTGGCCCGGTCCAGCTGGATCTCGCGGAGCAGGCCGTCCATGTCGTGCTGGATGAGCGCGGTGCGCAGCTCCTCCGCCGGGCCGGCGAAGGGCGTGCGGCGCAGCTGGGGCTTGAACATCCGCTCGTGCTGGCGGAAGTACTCCCAGACGGGGCCGGTGACGGTGAAGCCGCTGCCGTCCGCGCGGCCGAGGACGTTGACGACGTCGGCGATCACGGAGGCGACGAGCTGGACGTCGTAGGCGGTCATGTCGGGCGCGCGGCGCAGGCCGTACGCGGAGCAGAAGTCCGTCACACCGAGCCGCAGGGCCAGCACCCGGTCGCGGTACTTGTCGACCGTGCGGGCTATCCCGGCGAGCGTCTCGGTGCGGGTCTCCAGGTGGAGGAGTTCGGGGGACTCCAGGACGGGCATGGCGAACAGCCGGCGTCCGGAGTCGCTCTCGGCGAGGGCGAGGGCTTCGAGGAAGGGGACGCCGCGCTCCTCGGTGAACTTCGGCAGGACGAAGCCGGAGAGCAGTCTTCCGGTGGGGCCCAGGCGGCGCACGAGGTCGGTGATCTGGTCGGGTTCGCGGACCCGGATGAACAGGAGCGGCAGGCTCCGGCCGTCGGCGGAGAGGCGGCCGAGCTCCGCGAACTGGCGGACGAGGTTCTCCTCCGCGCCCTCCACCTCTTCGTCGCCGATCGAGTCCTCCAGGCAGAGGACCATGGACACCACGCCGTGCTCGGCCTGCTTGCGGATGTCGTGGGCGAGGGCGGGGCGGGTGGCGGGGCTGTAGAGCGTGGCGCCGAGGGCGACCGCGAGCGTACGGGCCGGGGAGTCGGCGTCGAACGCGCCGGGCTCTCTATGGAACAGCCCATTCCGCACCGAGGGCGCAAGGTGTTCGAAATGCCTCATTACTCTCCCCGTGTGCCACGTCCCACCGGACCGTCCAGCCGGAAGCGTGGCCGATTATCGTACGTCCAGAGACGGGTCAAGAGTTCCCCAAGTGCATGAAAATCTGGCCAGCCGCATGGGTACACTGCGCGTCTTCGTCCTGACGGGCGGCCGTCCCTGGCGCGCTCCCGGAGGCCTGTCCGGAGGCTCTTCCGGACGCCTTCCCGGGCGCCCCCCGGAGCACTCCCGGGGTTTCCTCCCGCGCGCCTCCCCCGCCGTCCTCCGGTCGGGTGGGACCTGCGTTGTCCCCGGCCCGCACGGGAGGGCAGGATTGCGGCATGACGCACGCCATGCCGAAGGGGTCGAACATCCCGCTGGACGCCCGGAACGTACGGGCCGTACTGCGCTGGACCCCCGGGCCGGGCGTCCCGGACGTGGACGCCTCCGCACTCCTGGTGGACGGCGGCGGCCGGGTGCGCTCCGACGAGGACTTCGTCTTCTACAACCAGCCCCGCCACCCGTCCGGCGCCGTCCGCCACCTCGCGAAGAAACGGCTGGTCGAGGGCGCGACGGACGCGATCGAGGCCGACCTCGCGGCGCTGGAGCCCGCCGTCGACCGCGTCGTGCTCGCCGCGTCCGCGGACGGCGGCCCCTTCGGGCTGGTCCCGGACCTGTGCGTGCTGCTGTACGACATCGCGGCGGCCGGCGGCCGGGCCGGCGAGGCCCTCGCGCGCTTCGAGGTCCAGCCGGAGACGGGCTCGGAGACCGCCATGATCTGCGGCGAGCTCTACCGGCGCGGCGACGGCTGGAAGTTCCGGGCCCTGGGGCAGGGGTACGCGTCCGGGCTGGTGGGACTGGCCACGGAGTTCGGGATCTCGGTCGACGAGGAGGAGGGCGGCGAGGCCGCCGGCACCGGTGGGACGGATACCGGGGCGGTGCCGTCGGAGCCCGCCGCGGCCGAGCCCGCGACCGTGCCCGGGCCCTCACCCGCGCCCTCACCCGCGCCGTCGCCCGATCCGGAGCCGGCTCCGGCCGCCCCGCAGTCGCAGTCACAGTCCGGGTACGGGTATCCGCCGCCGCCTCCGATGCCGCCGGCTCCGCCGGTGCTTCCCGCGCAGCCGGCACAGCCCGCGTACGGGTATCCGCAGCAGCCCGCGGCGCAGCCGGCCTACGGGTATCCGCAGGCCCGGCCGGTGCCGGATCCGGGGTTCCGGCTGCCGCCGCAGGGGCCGCAGTTCCAGTCGAACCGGTAGGGCCCTGCGGGGCTTTCCCCGGCCCCGCCCCTTCCCGGCCGGGGGCGAGCCCCCCGGCCCCCGGCCGCGCCACCGCGCGGTGGCCTCAAACGCAGGCCGCCTTCCGCCGGAAGGCCCAGGCTGCCACTGCGAACCGATCCGGCGAGGAGGGCCGGGGCGGAGTCCCGGGAGGACCCGGCTCACACCTTCGTCTTGTACCCCCGCCCCCACTGGAGTCCCCACCCGTACAGCCGGTCCAGCTCCGCCTGGAAGCCGTACACGTACTTCATCTCACGCCGCAGCGTGATCTCCCCCTTGTTGTTCTCCAGCATCACCACGGCGCACGACCGGGCCTCCGGGGCGCGCTCGTGGAGTGCGATCTCGATCCGGGGGCCGTTGCCGGGGTAGAGCGTGACCATCGCGTGCGTACGGTCGAACGCCGGGGTGCCGTCATAGATGTAGACGAAGATCAGCAGTCGCTTGATCTCGGCGTGGTGGTCCATGTTGACGTAGATGGTCTCGCCCGAACCCGAGCCGAACCTGTCGTCACCGCTGAGCTGGACGTACGGCGGACTGTTGAGGCTGCCCAGTATCGAGCCGAGGGGCTGGACCACGCCTTTCGAGCCGTCCTGGAGCTCGTACATGCAGGCGAGGTCCAGGTCCACGTTGACGAACGCCGGGCCCTGCGCCTGCACCATCTCGGGCCGGAACTTCTTCAGCGGGTGGCGCAGGCCCTCGCTCAGCGAGGCCCGCTCGCCGAAGTCCGAGGAGGTGCGCATCCGCCAGGAGAGGTTCACCCGGAGGTTTCCGGTGACGGCGCCCTGCTTGGTGAGGGAGAAGGTGGGATGACGCTTGGTGAGCTCGACCGCGCCGCTGGCGCCGCCGAAGTCGAGCTGCTGTGTGCCCGGCCGTCCCCAGCCGCCGAGGAACTTGTCCCAGATCGCCATGGCCATGAAACCCCCACCCCATTCGAGCGCCGACCGCGAAAGGGGCGGCCGTGAGGTGACCCTCACGACCGCCCCGATCAGAGCGTTCCTCAAATGTGCCAGGGTCACACCCCGGAGGAGACTTCCGCCTTCTCCCCCGCACCGGCGGCGATGGCCCGGTTGCGGCGCACCGAGGACCAGAAGGACCAGCCGATGAGGCCGACGCCGATGAGGCCGGTGACGATCTCGGGGACCTCGAAGCGGATGCTGATCATGAGGATCACGGCCAGCGCGCCGATGGCGTAGTGCGCGCCGTGCTCCAGGTAGACGTAGTCGTCCAGGGTTCCCTTACGGACCAGGTAGACCGTGAGCGAACGTACGTACATGGCACCGATGCCCAGGCCCAGCGCCATCAGGACGATGTCGTTGGTGATGGCGAAGGCGCCGATGACGCCGTCGAAGGAGAAGGACGCGTCCAGGACCTCGAGGTAGAGGAACATGAAGAACGCGGCCTGGCCGGCCAGCACGATCGCCGGCTTCTTCTTGCCGGCCTTCTTCGCCTCTTCCTCCGCCTCGTGCTCGCGCTCCTCCTCTTCCTCGAGCTTGTCCTCGAAGTAGCTGGAGAGCCCGCCCACGATCAGGTAGGTGATCAGACCCGCGATGCCCGCGAGCATCACCGTGGCCGCCTTGTCGACGTGTGTGCCGCCGTGCTGGTGCGCCTGCGTGGCGAAGGTCATCGCCGAGACCAGCAGGATGATCAGCGCGATGCAGACCGACAGCATGTCGACCTTGCCGAGCTTGGCCAGCGGCCGCTCGATCCAGCCGAGCCACTTGATGTCACGGTCCTCGAAGATGAAGTCGAGGAAGATCATCAGCAGGAACATGCCACCGAAGGCCGCGATGGCCGGGTGGGCGTCGGTCACCAGCTCCTGGTAGCGCTCCTTTTCGTTCAGCGCGAGGTCGACCGCCTCGATGGGGCCGATCTTGGCGCTGATCGCCACGATCACCACCGGGAAGACGAGCCGCATACCGAAGACAGCGATCAGGACACCGATGGTCAGGAAGATCTTCTGCCAGAAGGCATTCATCTTCTGGAGGATTCCGGCGTTGACCACGGCGTTGTCGAAGGAGACGGAGATCTCGAGGATGGACAGGATCGCGACGATCCCGAACGCTTCCCACCCCCCGTAGAACACCGCTGCAACCAGTCCCAGGGCGGTGACGCCAAAGGACCAGCCGAAGGTTTTCAGAACCACTGGCCACCCAATCGTGTAAGTACGGGGTCCCCCGCGCGGTGCGCGGCTTTACGAAACGTTGACCCCGAAGTCTAGAGCGATGCCGCGCAGGCCCGACGCGTACCCCTGTCCGACCGCCCGGAACTTCCACTCGCCGCCGTAGCGGTAGACCTCGCCGAAGATCATCGCGGTCTCGCTGGAGGCGTCCTCGCTGAGGTCGTAGCGGGCGAGCTCGGATCCGTCGGCCTGGTTGACGACCCGGATGTAGGCGTTGCTGACCTGGCCGAAGCTCTGGCCGCGGGCATCGGCGTCATGGATGGAGACCGGGAAGACGATCTTGTCGCAGGCCGCCGGGACCTTGCTGAGGTCGACCAGGATCGACTCGTCGTCGCCGTCGCCCTCGCCGGTGAGGTTGTCACCGGTGTGCTCGACGGACTCCTCGGGGCTCTTGAGGTTGTTGTAGAAGACGAAGTACTCGTCCCCCAGCACCCGGCCCGAGGCGCACAGCAGGGCGCTGGCGTCGAGGTCGAAGGGGGCTCCGGTGGTGGAGCGCGCGTCCCAGCCGAGACCGATGGTCACATTGGTGAGGTTCGGTGCGGCCTTGGAGAGGGAGACATTGCCTCCCTTGGCGAGCGTGACGCCCATGTTTTCTGTTCCTCCCCGGGTTGGAAAAGGTCTCGATGTACGTCCGGCGCCGCACGCCGGTGCCCATGGCCGTGCCATGGGCGGGCGTGCGGCGCCGGACGCCGTCGGATGTGCCGGTCAGACGTTGACGCCGAAGTCCTGCGCGATGCCGCGCAGACCCGAGGCGTAGCCCTGGCCGATGGCCCGGAACTTCCACTCGGCGCCGTTGCGGTACAGCTCGCCGAAGACCATGGCGGTCTCGGTCGAGGCGTCCTCGCTGAGGTCGTAGCGGGCGAGCTCGGTGTTGTCGGCCTGGTTCACGACGCGGATGTAGGCGTTGCGCACCTGGCCGAAGCTCTGCTGGCGGCCCTCGGCCTCGTAGATCGAGACCGGGAACACGATCTTGTGGACGTCGGCGGGCACCCCGGCCAGGTTGACCTTGATGGCCTCGTCGTCGCCCTCGCCCTCACCGGTGAGGTTGTCACCGGTGTGCTCGACGGAACCGTCGGGGCTCTTGAGGTTGTTGAAGAAGACGAAGTTCTGGTCGTTGGCGACCTTGCCCTGGTCGTTCGTCAGCAGCGCGCTGGCGTCCAGGTCGAAGTCCGTACCGGTGGTGGTACGGGCGTCCCAGCCGAGACCGACGATGACCGCGGTCAGGTTGGGGGCCGCCTTGGTCAGCGAGACGTTGCCGCCCTTGCTGAGACTGACTCCCACGAGTCCTCCATTGGTTCGAGGGGGCCGGAACCATTCGGCGAGACCTGTGCCCCCGTTGTGCGATGGCATCCGATCAACGTTTGGATCCTAGTGACCGGTTCCCACCGATTACAGGCTTCTTGCACGCGGACCGTACCCGGAGTGCGCGGACGGCCGAACATCGGCCGGACGAGAACCCCGGGTGTCTGGGAAAAAGTTACGGAAACGGGTTCGGCGAGGGACTCAGAGGGCCGCGAGTGCCGCGGTGTACTCGTTCAGGTCGCGCGCGTCGGGCAGCCCGTTGACGACGGTCCAGCGGACCACGCCCTCCTTGTCGATGATGAAGGTGCCGCGCACCGCGCAGCCCTTCTCCTCGTCGAAGACGCCGTAGTCGCGGCTGGTGGCGCCGTGCGGCCAGAAGTCGGAGAGGAGCGGGTAGTCCAGGCCCTCCTGCTCGGCGAAGACGCGCAGGGAGAACGGGGCGTCGTTGGAGACGGCCAGCAGCTGCGTGTCGTCGTTGGCGAACTTCGGCAGCTCGTCGCGCAGGGCGCACAGCTCGCCGGTGCACACACCGGTGAAGGCGAAGGGGTAGAAGAGCAGGACGACGTTCTTCTCGCCGCGGAAGTCGGAGAGCCGGACGGTCTCGCCGTGCTGGTTCTTCAGCTCGAAGTCCGGAGCCTTGGTGCCGACATCGATCGCCATGGATTCGCTTCCCTCTCTCGACAGGAGCCGGTCCCTGGGCGCTGGGCGAGTCGCTCCCTCCCGCGACCCCGGCCACCGGCGGGTAGGCGGCCAGTGTGTCACTGCGCGCCGGCGCACCACGCACCGCGCCCCCCGGAGCGGGCCTTCCCGGCCTTGGCCGGGAGGGAGCGCCGGGGGGCGCGGTGGCGGTTTTCGGCTACGGAGGCGTCAGCGCTTGGGGGCAACCATGCGGGTGCCCGTCCAGTCCTTGGCCACGCTGACGCTCTTGGTCTGGCTCAGGCCCGCGGTCTGGGACGCCTCGCTGATGTCGCTCGGCTCGATGTAGCCGTCGCGGCCGGTCTTCGGGGTCATCAGCCAGATGTCCCCGCCGTCCTCCAGCATGCCGATGGCGTCCACGAGCGCGTCCGTCAGGTCGCCGTCATCGTCACGGAACCAGAGGACGACGGCGTCGGCCACGTCGTCGTAGTCCTCGTCGACGAGGTCCTGGCCGGTGATCTCCTCAATGGCCTCGCGGAGCTCCTGATCGACATCGTCGTCGTAGCCGATCTCCTGGACCACCTGTCCGGGCTGGAAACCCAGCCTGGCGGCAGGGTTGGTCCGCTCCTCCGCGTGGTCCGCGGTCGCGCTCACGGATTGCCTCCTGTCATCTTTCGAGAAAGTGTCTTGTGTTCCTCGCATACGCGAGGCATTGGCGGTAGTCCACACGTGCCGGGCGGTTCGCGCAAGTACCCGGCCATCGAGACCGCCGAAACGGTGACGGAAGCGGCCGTCTCGCCGCAACTCCAACGACGGAAGAGCACGGGCGAGTGATTCACGCCACAGTATTCTGCCGGGTTTGCCGAGCCGCACCGCCGGATTGCGGCAATCAGGCCCGAACGGCCGTACACGAACGACCCCCATAGGGGGCGTATGGTTGCGATTTGGCCGTCGAAAGTCGGCCGGTCCTCGCCTTGTCGTCTCGCGAAGCGGTGGTTACCGCCCAGTAGAGATGACGTTTTCGCTGTCGCGGTCCACGATGGGAGCGCGCGCGACATAGCCAGAGGCAGCACCAGAGACAGCGTTTGCCCGCGTGCGCATCGAATGCGTGCAGAGCACGACACGACCCGAACAGCGAAGGAACAGCGTGGCTTCCGGATCCGATCGCAACCCGATCATCATTGGCGGCCTTCCCAGCCAGGTCCCTGACTTCGATCCCGAAGAAACCCAGGAGTGGCTCGACTCGCTCGACGCAGCCGTCGATGAGCGAGGCCGGGAACGTGCCCGCTACCTCATGCTTCGCCTGATCGAGCGCGCACGCGAGAAGCGCGTGGCCGTGCCCGAGATGCGCAGCACTGACTATGTCAACACCATCGCGACCAAGGACGAGCCGTTCTTCCCCGGCAACGAGGAGATCGAGCGCAAGGTCCTGAACGCGACCCGGTGGAACGCGGCCGTCATGGTCTCCCGGGCGCAGCGTCCCGGTATCGGTGTCGGCGGTCACATCGCCACCTTCGCCTCCTCCGCCTCGCTGTACGACGTGGGCTTCAACCACTTCTTCCGCGGCAAGGACGAGGGCGACGGCGGCGACCAGATCTTCTTCCAGGGCCACGCCTCCCCGGGCATCTACGCCCGCGCGTTCCTGCTGGACCGGCTCTCCGAGCGGCACCTGGACTCCTTCCGCCAGGAGAAGTCCAAGGCGCCCTACGGCCTCTCCAGCTACCCGCACCCGCGGCTCATGCCGGACTTCTGGGAGTTCCCGACCGTCTCGATGGGCCTCGGCCCCCTCGGCGCGATCTACCAGGCGCGGATGAACCGCTACATGGAGGCGCGCGGCATCGCCGACACCTCCAAGTCCCACGTGTGGGCGTACCTGGGCGACGGCGAGATGGACGAGCCCGAGTCGCTCGGCCAGCTGTCCATCGCCGCCCGTGAGGGCCTGGACAACCTGACCTTCGTCGTCAACTGCAACCTCCAGCGCCTCGACGGCCCGGTGCGCGGCAACGGCAAGGTCATGCAGGAGCTGGAGTCGCAGTTCCGCGGCGCCGGCTGGAACGTCATCAAGCTCGTCTGGGACCGCTCCTGGGACCCGCTGCTGGCGCAGGACCGGGACGGCATCCTGGTCAACAAGCTCAACAGCACCCCCGACGGTCAGTTCCAGACGTACGCCACCGAGACCGGTGCGTACATCCGTGACCACTTCTTCGGCGACGACCAGCGTCTGCGGAAGATGGTCGAGGGCATGACCGACGACCAGATCCTGCACCTGGGCCGCGGTGGCCACGACCACAAGAAGATCTACGCGGCGTACGCGGCGGCCAAGGCGCACAAGGGCCAGCCGACCGTGATCCTCGCGCAGACGGTCAAGGGCTGGACCCTGGGTCCGAACTTCGAGGGCCGCAACGCGACCCACCAGATGAAGAAGCTCACGGTCGAGGACCTCAAGCGCTTCCGTGACCGCCTCCACATCCCGGTCGCCGACAAGGAGCTGGAGTCCGGCCTGCCGCCGTACTACCACCCGGGTCGCGACTCGGAGGAGATCCAGTACATGCACGACCGCCGGAAGGCGCTGGGTGGCTATGTGCCGACCCGTGTCGTGCGGTCGAAGCCGCTGGCCCTCCCGGAGGACAAGGTCTACGCGACCGCGAAGAAGGGCTCCGGCCAGCAGTCGATCGCCACCACCATGGCGTTCGTCCGCATCCTGAAGGACCTCATGCGGGACAAGGAGATCGGCAAGCGCTTCGTGCTGATCGCCCCCGACGAGTACCGCACCTTCGGTATGGACGCGTTCTTCCCGTCGGCGAAGATCTACAACCCGCTGGGCCAGCAGTACGAGTCCGTGGACCGCGAGCTGCTGCTCGCGTACAAGGAGTCGCCGACCGGCCAGATGCTGCACGACGGCATCTCCGAGGCGGGCTGCACGGCCTCGCTGATCGCGGCGGGCTCGGCCTACGCGACGCACGGCGAGCCGCTGATCCCGGTCTACGTCTTCTACTCGATGTTCGGTTTCCAGCGCACCGGTGACCAGTTCTGGCAGATGGCCGACCAGCTCTCGCGCGGCTTCGTGCTGGGCGCGACCGCCGGTCGTACGACGCTGACCGGTGAGGGTCTCCAGCACGCGGACGGCCACTCGCAGCTGCTGGCGTCCACCAACCCGGGTGTCGTCTCCTACGACCCCGCGTTCGGTTACGAGATGGCGCACATCGTCAAGGACGGTCTGCGCCGGATGTACGGCGAGAACGCCGAGGACGTCTTCTACTACCTGACCGTCTACAACGAGCCGATCCAGCACCCGGCCGAGCCGGCGGACGTGGACGCCGACGGCATCCTCAAGGGTCTGTACCGCTTCGCGCAGGGCGAGAAGGGCGCGATCCCGGCCCAGATCCTCGCCTCCGGTGTCGCGGTGCCGTGGGCGATCGAGGCCCAGAAGATCCTCGCCGAGGAGTGGAACGTCAAGGCGGACGTCTGGTCGGCGACCTCCTGGAACGAGCTGCGCCGCGACGCCATCGAGGTGGAGGAGCACAACCTCCTGCACCCCGAGGAGGAGATGCGCGTGCCGTACGTCACCTCCAAGCTCCAGGGCGCCGAGGGTCCGAAGGTCGCCGTGTCCGACTGGATGCGCGCGGTGCCGGACCAGATCTCGCGCTGGGTGCCGGGCACGTACCAGTCGCTGGGCGCGGACGGCTTCGGCTTCGCGGACACGCGTGGCGCGGCCCGTCGCTTCTTCCACATCGACGCGCAGTCGATCGTCCTGGCGGTGCTCACCGAGCTCGCCAAGGAGGGCAAGATCGACCGCTCGGCGCTGAAGCAGGCCGTGGACCGCTACCAGCTCCTGGACGTCACGGCGGCCGACCCGGGCGCCGCGGGCGGCGACGCGTAGTCGTCCGCACCGGGCGGTAGCCCGTCGTTCCTCGCCGGTGCCCCGGCCAGCAATCCGCTGGCCGGGGCACCGGCGCGTCCGGCGGTTCCCGGCCCCGGGCCCTCGACCTCCCCGGGGAGACGTCCCGGACGGGCTGATTTCAGCCCGTCCGGCGCTTGAGGACATTCGGGAAGGGGCGGGTAGGGGAAAGATCCGCCGGAACCTCTAGTGCTCCCAGACCTTGTACGCGCGCACGACGTAGGCCGTCTCCGGCACCCACGTCCCGGACGGATAGGTGTCGAACTCACCCGTCTCGCCGCACGTGGCGCTCTGGTACGCGGTGACGGGGCGACCCGTGCGGTTGGCGAGGGACGACGCCGTCGCGCCCGCCGGTAAGGTGACGCAGCTCTCGATGGAGATGTCCGCGAGTTCGCTGGTGGCGCGGGTGCCGTGGAAGCCGGGCTTCGTCCAGAGGCACAGCTGCCCGGCGGCGCACTGGCCGAGCCGTCCCTTGCCCACGGCCTCCGCGGCGGGCGCGGCGAGCAGGGCCAGGCAGGCGGCGGCGGTCACCGTGGCGGTCCCGGCGGTGATCCGGGCGGTGATCCGGGCGGAAACAGCGTGGATCGTACGCATGGGCTTCACTCCCTGTGTCGACTGTGTCGCACACCGCATCCTGGCGGGGGTGATCACCGATGCCAAGAGGGCCCCGCACCGCGGGGCCCTCTTGTGTCCGGATAGGGGAAAGCGCCGGGACCGTCAGACGTGCGCGGCGCCGGCGCCGGCCTCGGCGTTCGCGCCGCGCTTGGTGAACAGCGCGCACACGGCGGCGAGCAGTCCGACGCACCCGCCGACGGTGAAGGCCAGGCCCATGCCTGACACGAAAGTGTCATGGGCGACATCGGAGATCCGCTGGGCGAGCTCGGGCGGCGCCTTCGGCGGCACGGGGGCCATGCCGACGGCGACGGCGTCGGACGCCTGGGCCATCTGCTCCGGGGTGCCCTTCGGAAGGCCCGCCTCGGCCCACCGCTCGGGCAGCAGGTTGTCCACCCGGGCGGCCATCACGGCGCCCAGGGCGGCCGTCCCCAGCGAGCCGCCGACCTGCATGGCGGCCTGCTGGAGTCCGCCGGCCAGGCCGGCGTGCTCCATGGGGGCGTTGCCCACGATGACCTCGGTCGCGCCGACCACCACCGGCGCGAGGCCGAGGCCGAAGAGCCCGAACCACACGGACATCGCGACGGATCCGGAGTCCGGCTCCAGGGTGGCCATGCCGAAGCACGCGGCGGCGGCGAAGAGCATGCCGGCGACCATCGGGATCCGCGGGCCGATCTTGGTGATGACCGCGCCGGCGGTCGGCGACCCGATGATCATCATTCCGGTGAGCGGCAGCATGTGCAGACCGGCGTCCACCGGCGTCATCCCGTGCACGTTCTGGAGATAGAAGGTGACGAAGAACAGGCCGCCGATGAAGGCGAAGGCCATCAGCACCATCAGGATCGTGCCGGCGGTCAGCGGCAGGGAGCGGAACAGGCTCAGGGGCAGCAGGGGCTCCCGGACCTTGGCCTGCCAGAGGGTGAAGAGGACGAACGCGACGATCGCCCCGGCGAGGTACAGCAGGGTGCGGGTGTCGCCCCAGCCCCAGGCGGGCGCCTTGATGAGCGCCCACACCAGGCAGAACATCGCGGCGGAGAGCAGGACGATGCCGAGGATGTCGAAGGAGCTCGACGTTTGTTCGGGGCGGTGGTCCTTGAGGATGAGCACGCCGACGACGAGCGCGAGGACGCCGACGGGCACGTTGACGTAGAAGACCGACTGCCAGTTCACATGCTCGACGAGCACACCGCCGAGGATCGGGCCGGCGGCCGTCGAGGCGCCGATCACCATGCCCCAGATGCCGATGGCCATGTTGAGCTTCGCGGGCGGGAACGCCGCCCGGAGCAGTCCGAGCGCGGCCGGCATCAGCAGGGCGCCGCACAGGCCCTGGACGACGCGGAAGGCGACGACCATCGAGACGCTGTCGGAGAGGGCGATGGCGCCGGACGCGACGGCGAAGCCGGTCGTGCCGATCAGGAAGGTCAGCCGGTGACCGAAGCGGTCACCCAGCTTGCCGGCGGTGATCAGGGCCACCGCGAGGGCGAGGAGGTAGCTGTTGGTGATCCATTGGACGTCGGCCAGCGAGGCCCCCAGGTCCTTCTGGATCGCGGGGTTCGCGATAGCGACGATGGTGCCGTCGAGCGTGACCATCATCACGCCTATCGCGACGGAGAAGAGTGTCAGCCAGGGATGGCCCCGTAAACCCTTTCGGGGCCCGAGATCCGGCGTCGCGTCGGCGACGGTGGTCTGAGACGTCATATTTCGAGATTATGGCAGCGTCTGACAATTGACAAACATGTGCAGGAGTCGGTATCTGTCAAATCTGCTCATGTCTATCCTGAACAGCGGAAATGCGTCGGAGGAGAGGCGAATCCCCATGCACGCCATCGAGGACGCGGGCTCCCGGACCGCCCCGCCCGGTCTGCGCGAGCGCAAGAAGCGGCGCACGCGGGACACCCTGATCCGGTGCGCCCTGGAGCTCTTCGCGCTCCAGGGCTACGAGCGGACCACCGTCGACGCCATCGCCGAGGCCGCGGACGTCTCCCCCCGCACCTTCTTCCGCTACTTCGCGGGCAAGGAGGAGGTCGCCTTCGCGCTCCAGGACTCCGTGGAGTCGTCCTTCTGCGCCGCCCTGCGCGAGCGCCCGGCCGCCGAGTCCCCGCTCGCCGCGCTGCGCGGAGCGGTGCTGACCTCCTGGGACCGCCTGGGCGAGAGCGTCGGCTCGGTCGTCCCGCTGGAGCTGCACATGGGGACGTACCGCATGATCGAGTCCACCCCCGCGCTGCTCGCCGTCCATCTGCGCAGGCTGTCCGAGGTGGAGGAGCGGCTCGCGCACGAGATCGCCCGCCGCGAGGGGCTGGACCTCGCGACGGATCCCCGGCCCCGGGTGCTGCTCGCGGCCTTCGGCGGTGTGATGCGCGTGACGGGCCGGATCTGGGGCGAGCAGGGCGGCGCCGGGATGACGGAGCTGCGGCGCATCATCGCCGACCATCTGGACCAGCTCGGCCCGGCGTTGGCGGAAAATTGGCGCACCTGATCGCGAATCACCTGGGTGCGAGCAATTGCCCTCATTCAAACGTGAGATAGCTCACTGACTTCCCGGACCCAACCGGCTTTCTCCTACGCTGGTCCGCGGTGACTTCTTTCCCGGAGCTCGGCTCCCCCTCCTCCGTTCCCTGGACGACCACGGCCGCCGTGTGGCGTGCGCTGCTGGCGCTGGCGGTCGTGTTCGTCATGCTCGCGACGACCGGCTGGACGGCCGTCAGAGGTCACGCGGCGACCGGCGACGCGCGGTCGAGATCCCTCCAGTCCTGGCTGCACGGCTCCATAGGCGGCCGGCCGCTCCCCTCCCCCGGGGCCGGTCCGGACGTCCTGGCCCGGTTCTTCGGCTCGCTCACCGGCGCCGAGCGCGACGGGCTCGCGGAGCGCTACCCCTCGTCGTGGGCAATCTCAACGGCGCCCCCGTGCCCCTGCGCTACGCCGCCAACCGCGTGGCCCTGGACCGGGCCCGCGCGGTCGAGAAACACCGCATGGGCGAGAGCGGGCTGACCCCCGTGGGCCGCCGCGAGGCGGCCCGCCGGATGCACCGCTTCGAGTCGCTGATGGGTGACGGCCGGCAGATCCTCGCCTTCGACCCCGGCGGCGCCGGCCGCGTCGCCGAGGTCATCGGCGACCTCGACCGGGCCGAGCGGGTCTCCGTCGTGGTGCCCGGCGTCGACACCAACGTCCTGACCTTCGAGAAGACCCAGCGCGCCTACACCGCCCCGGTGGGCATGGCCCGCTCCCTCCACGCGGCCGAGCGGAAGGCCTCCGCCGGCACCAGGACGGCCGTCATCGCCTGGGACGACTACACCACCCCCGCCGGCGTCGGCATGGACGCGGCCACCGGCAAGCTCGCCGCCGAGGGCGCCCTCCGGCTGCGCGCCCTGGTCGGGGCCCTGCCCGGCACCTCCCCCGTCTCACTCTTCTGCCACAGCTACGGCTCGGTGGTCTGCGGGGTCGCCGTCCGCGACATCTCCCCGCGCGTCACGGACGTCGCCGTCGCCGGCAGCCCCGGCATGCGCGCCGAGCACGTCTCCGAGCTGCGCACCGGCGCCCGGATCTGGGCGATGCGCAACGCCGACGACTGGATCCAGGACGTCCCCCACCTGGAGGTCGGCGGCCTCGGCCACGGCGCGGACCCGGTCTCCCCGGCCTTCGGCGCGCGCCTGCTCTCGGCGGAGGGGGCGGACGGGCACGGCGGGTACTTCGAACCGGGGACGACGAGTCTGGCGAACTTCGCGGCGATCGGGGTGGCGGGTTCGGGGGCGGTCGTCTGCGCGAAGGGTGCGGAGGGCTGCGCGGACGGGTTGGTCTGACCGCCCTGCCGGGGGCTTTCCCCAGCCCCGCCCCTTCCCGCTGCATCCGATGTGCGGCTCCGCCGCGTGCGGGGCTCCGCCCCGGACCCCGGTCCTCAAACTCCCCCAGCTACCGCTGGGAGGTGCCCCCAGACGGGCTGAGTTCTCGCCCGGAACCGGGCGAAATCAAGCCCGGCCGGCGATTGAGGCCACCGCGCGGAGCGCGGAACGGGGGCCCGGGGGCTTGCCCCCGGTTCCGGGAAGGGGCGGGGCTGGGGAAAGGCCCCGCGCAGCGGCACCCCGCACCCACCCGCACCCCCACCGGCACCCGTCATTCCACTTCAACACCCCCGCGACGCGCGTAGCGCATCCCGCCCGGAGGGGGGACGCACAGCCCCCCGCCGCATACGATGAGCCGCATGGGTGATGTGCTGGCCGGTTTCCACGCCGCCTGGGAGTTCGACACCGACTCCGTGCTCATCCGCTTCGAACGGGGGATCCGCACACCGAGGCTGCTCCAGGCGCTCGGTGAGCGGCGCATCCCCTACGAGGCACTCGCGGCCGTCGAGCAGGCCCCGGGGAAGCGCGGCACGGTGGTGCTGCGCGCTGTGCCCAGACCGGGCGCCGATCCGCTGATGGACGTCGCCGGCGGCCAGCTCAAGGAGGCCTGCGACCCCTACCGTCTGGTGCTGCCCGCCGAGCGCGACGCCCTCGCCGAGTACTACGCCGACGAGATACGCGCCGCGCTCGGCCCCGCCGCGGACGAACCCGCCGAGCGCCACCTCGTGGCCGCCCCGGCGGCGCCCCTGTCCTTCAAGGCCTACGACGGCAAGGCGTCCTTCGACGGCGCGTCCGTCGCCTTCCGCTGGTTCTGGACGGGCGCCTCCTCCGCCAAGTGGAAGGCCGGCGACCAGCGGTTCGCGGTCGGTGAGCTGGCGGGCGTCGAGTGGCGCTCCCCCGAGATCGCCGGCGGCCACCTGCGGCTCGTACCGCGCGACGCGGACCCCCGGTCGCCCGGCCCGGCCGACCAGGACCCGGCGGCCGTCGTCTTCGGCATGGGCTACGGCCTCGTCCATGAGTCGCTGCCCTTCGCCGCCGCGGTCCAGGCGGCCGTCCGCGCCGGGGCGCGCGGCGTCCCCCCGGCCCGGATCCCCGCGCCCCGCCCCGACCCGGGCGGCATCGCCGACCGCATCCGCCACCTGGGCGCGCTGCACGACGCGGGCCTGCTCACCGACGACGAGTTCAGCGCCAAGAAGGCGGAGCTGCTGGCCGAGCTGTAGCCGGCACCGGACGGCCGCCCGCACGGGCCGTGGCACCGGCCCGTACCGCTGATACCGCGGTATGACCCGGAAACCGGCACTCCGGGGTGACGCCCCTCCTGACCAGGGCATCTAGGCTGAGACAGCCATGTCCCAGTCACCCCGCGCCACCGCCTCCCGGCCGTCCCCGCTCGCCTTCGCGCGCGACGTCCTCACGCCCGCCGGCCCGCCCGTACCGCTGCTCGGCCGGTCCCGGCGACGCTTCGTACGGGCCCTGCCGTACGTCGTCACCGGGGCGTTCGCCGTCGTCCTGCTGGGCACCACGGCCACGGTCCTGTCCCAGGACTACCGGCTCCACTCCGACATCGCCCTCGTGCTGGCGCTGCTCCAGGCCGTCCCGCTGTTCCTCGCCGTCCGGCGGCCGCTGCTGGCCTGGGCCGTCGTCTTCACCGCCGACGTCGCCGGGGCGCTGGCGCTGCTCACCGTGCCCGCGCGCGAGGGCCGCCCCTGGCCCTGGCCGCCCATGGAGATCATCGGCATGCTGTTGCTGCTGCTCCTCCTCGGGCTGCGCGAGCGGCGGCGCACCCTCGTCGCCGTCTGGACCCTGACGGCCCTCGCGACCGTCGCCCTCGCATACGTCTCGCCCGAGCGGAGCTCCGTCATCTCGGTGACGACGCTCGTGCTGGCCGGCGTGGTGCTGATCATCGCCGGCGCGCTGCGCGAACGCGGCGACGCCCAGCGGGCGCTGGCCGAGCAGGAGACGATCAGCGAGGCCGAGCGGGCCCGGCGGACCCTGCTGGAGGAGCGCACCCGGATCGCCCGCGAGCTGCACGACGTCGTCGCCCACCACATGTCCGTGATCACCGTGCAGGCGGACAGCGCCCCGTACCGGCTGACCGGCCTGCCGCCCGAGGCGCGGGAGGAGTTCGCGACGATCGCGGCCACGGCGCGCGAGTCGCTCACGGAGATGCGGCGCCTGCTGGGCGTGCTGCGCAGCGAGGACGCCTCCGGCGAGGCGGGCGGGGGCGAGCGGGCGCCGCAGCCGGGCGTCGAGCGGATCCCGCAGCTGGTCGAGGCGACGGTCCGGGCCGGGCTGCCGGTGAGGTTGTCGATGCCGGATCCGCTGCCGGACGCGCTCCCGCAGACCGTGGACCTGTCGGCCTACCGCATCACGCAGGAGGCCCTCGCCAATGTCGTCCGGCACGCCCCGGGCGCGGCGACGCGGGTGTCGGTCTCCGTCGACCGGGACCGGGGCGGCCTGATGGTCCTGGTCGTCAACACCGCCCCGGAGAACGACACTCCGCCACTGGAGACCAGTGGCACGGGCCACGGTCTGGTCGGCATGCGCGAGCGCGTCCGCCTGGTCGGCGGCACGCTCGACACCGGCCCGCTGCCGGACGGCGGCTTCCGGGTGGCGGCCCGGCTCCCGTTCACCACAGAAGAGGAACTCCCCACCGCATGACCATCAAGGTGATCATCGTCGACGACCAGGCCATGGTCCGCGCGGGGTTCGCCGCGCTGCTCGCGGCACAGGCCGACATCGACGTCGTCGGCGACGCGCCGGACGGCCGGCAGGGTGTGGAGGTGAGCCGCCGCACGCACCCGGACGTCGTCCTGATGGACGTCCGGATGCCGGAGATGGACGGCCTGGAGGCCGCCCGGCGGCTCCTCGACCCGCCACCGGGCGTCACGCACCGCCCGAAGGTGCTGATGCTCACCACCTTCGACGTCGACGACTACGTCTACGAGGCGCTGCGCGCGGGCGCCTCGGGGTTCCTCCTCAAGGACGCGCCCCCGGCCGATCTGATCTCGGCCGTCCGGGTCGTCGCCGCAGGCGAGGCGCTGCTCGCGCCGTCCGTCACGCGCCGCCTCATCGCCGACTTCGCCCGGCAGCGCCCCGCCACCCGCCGGGACCCGTCCCTCCGCCTCAACGGCCTGACGCCGAGGGAGACGGAGGTCCTCGAACTCATCGCGCGGGGGCTCTCGAACCAGGAGATCGCGGGGTCGCTGGTGCTGGCGGAGCAGACGGTGAAGACGCACATCGGGCGGGTGCTGGCGAAGCTGGATCTCCGTGACCGGGCCCAGGCGGTGATCTTCGCGTACGAGTCGGGGCTGGTGTCCCCGGGAGGGCGGTGAGGGGGCGCCGGTCTCCCGGCGCGCGGCGCCTGACGGTGAGAAGGCCGACGGCCCTCTCACCGCGGGGCCCCAAGGTCCCTCCCAGGGCCCGCCGCCCCCGCTACTCCCGGCCCACCGCCGTGAACGACATGTCCGCGTAGCGCCCGCCGGCGACCTTGTCCGCGATCGGCTCCAGCTCCGCCAGTTCCGCCGCCGTCAGCTCCATGCTGATCGCCGCCAGGTTCTCCTCGATGCGCGAGCGGCGCCGCGTCCCCGGGATCGGGATCACGGCCAGGCCGTGCACCCGGGCCCGCTGCTGGACCCACGCCAGCGCGATCTGAGCGGGCGTCGCCCCGCGCTCCCCGGCGATCCGCCGCACCGGCTCCAGCAGGGCCGCGTTGGCCGCCGCGTTCTCACCGATGAAGCGCGGCTGCCGGCGGCGCCAGTCGTCGCTCGTCAGCTCGGTGTCCGCCTGGACGAAACTGCCCGTCAGGAAGCCGCGGCCGAGCGGCGAGTAGGGCACGAAGGCGATGCCCAGCTCCGCGGCCGTGCCGACGACGCCCTGCTCCACGTCACGGCTGAAAAGCGACCACTCCGACTGCACGGCGGCGATGGGATGCACCGCGTGCGCCGTACGCAGCTCGCCCGGCGAGACCTCGCTGAGCCCGAGGTGGCCGACCTTGCCCTCCGCGACCAGCTCCGCCATGGCGCCGACGGTGTCCTCCATCGGCACCTCCACGTCGCGGCGGTGCATGTAGTAGAGGTCGATGTGGTCGACGCCGAGGCGGCGCAGGCTGCCCTCGACGGAGGCGCGGATGTACGCGCGGTCGTTGCGGATCCGCTGGAACGAGGGGTCCTCCTCGCGCCGTTCGATGGCGAACTTCGTGGCCAGCGTGATCTCGTCCCGGTGCGCCCGGACGAACGGCGAGATGAACTCCTCGTTGCGGCCGTGGCCGTAGACGTCGGCGGTGTCGAAGAGGGTGACGCCGCGCTCCAGGGCCCGGTCCAGCGTGGCCCGCGCCTCGGTCTCGTCGGTGGGTCCGTAGGCGTAGGTCATGCCCATGCAGCCGAGGCCCTGCACGCCGACCTGCGGGCCGCCGTTCCCCAGGGCGACGGTGGATATCTTGTCGTTGCTCATGTGCTCAGACCCCTTCGGACGCCCGGCGGCGGGCGGCATAGATGTCGATCTTGTAGTCGAGGACGTCGAGCGTGCTGTGCAGCTCGGCGATGCGCCGTCGTACGTCCTCGCGGTGCGCGCTCAGCAGGCGCTCCCGCTCGGCGAAGGTGTGGTCGCCCTCCCGGACGAGCTGGGCGTAGCGGACCATGTCGGCGACCGGCATCCCGGTCAGCCGCAGCTTGCCCACCAGGTCCAGCCAGTCCAGGTCCTTGTCGGTGTAGCGGCGCTGGCCGGTGTGCGAGCGGTCCACGTGCGGCATCAGTCCGATGCGCTCGTACCAGCGCAGGGTGTGGGCGCTGAGCCCGGTGTAGTCGACGACCTCGCTGATCGTGTAGCGGTCGCGCCCTTGCGGGCGCCGCTGCCGGTCGAGCTGGCTGCAAGCGCGCACCGACATCGGTACACGGTCCGTCACGGTCATGCGATTTCCCCCTCGTGCCTTCGCGATGCCCCCACGCTAGAGACTTGGAGTGCACTCCAGGCAAGCGAGATCCGGAGGTGATTCCCGGCCGGGTTAGGCTCCTTGCCATGGAGAGCCTGCGCATGATCGAAAACTGGCCGGTCCCCACCGCCGCCGCGGCGGTCGTCCGGTCCGACGGCAGTACGGCGGGGTCCTACGGGCCGACCGGCCACCGATTCCCGCTCGCCTCCGTCACCAAACCGCTCGCCGCGTACGCCGCGCTGCTGGCGGTCGAGGAGGGCGCGGTCGAGCTGGACGAGCCGGCCGGTCCCGAGGGTTCCACGGTCCGGCACCTGCTCGCGCACACCTCGGGCCTGGCGTTCGACGAGCACCGGCCGATGGCCGAGCCGGGGACCCGGCGGCTGTACTCCAACGCCGGCTTCGAGGTGCTCGGCGACCATATCGCCAAGGCGACGGACATCCCGTTCCCGGAGTACCTGCGGGAGGCCGTGCTGGAGCCGCTCGGCATGGCGGCGACGGACCTTCCGGGCTCTCCGGCCAAGGACGGCGTCTCGACCGTCGACGATCTGGCCCGCTTCGCGGCCGAGCTCCAGGCGCCGCGGCTGCTGTCGCGCACGACGCTGGACGAGGCGACGTCGGTGGCCTTCCCGGGCCTGACCGGCGTCCTGCCGGGGTACGGGCACCAGCGCCCCAACGACTGGGGCCTCGGCTTCGAGATCCGCGACGGCAAGTCGCCGCACTGGACGGGCGCGTCGTCGTCGCCCCGGACGTTCGGGCACTTCGGCCAGTCGGGCACGTTCCTGTGGGTGGACCCGGAGGCGGGCGCGGCGTGCGTCGCCCTGGCGGACCGCCCGTTCGGCCCGTGGGCGGTGGAGGCATGGCCGCCCCTGACGGACGCGGTCCTGGCGGAGCTCGGCGCGGCTTGATCCGGAGCGTCTCGACCGCCGGGCGGCTGATTTTCAGCCCGTCCGGCGTTTGAGGACGTTCGGGAAGGGGCGGGTAGGGGAAAGCCCCTCTCCCCCGCCCGAAGCCCGCTCACCCGAACCGCGGCTCCGCGTGCATCTCCCACACCAGCAGCTCCGCCGCCACCTCGACCCCCACCACCACACCCTCGGCATCGAGCACCCGCACCGCGTCCCCCGCGGACAGCGCCTCCGAAGACCCGCCGGCCTCCACCCGCACCACCCCCCGCACCACATGCACGTACACCCACGGCGCGTCCGGCAGCGCGATCGTCCCCCCGTCGCCCGCCCGCCGTACGTGCAGCACCGCGTCCGCCCGCGCCAGGGCGTACGGCGTGCTCTCGGAGACGCCCCGCACCACCTCGTACGACGGTTCGCCGCCGTAATCCGAAGGGGTGAGCCACATCTGTACGAAGCGGAGCGGGCCCGCCGACTCGTTGCGTTCCGAGTGCCGCACGCCCGATCCCGCGCTGAGGCGCTGGAGGTCCCCCGGCCGTACGACCGTGGCGTGGCCCGCCGAGTCCTCGTGGGTGAGCTCGCCCTCGACGACCCAGGTGACGATCTCGACGTCGCGGTGCGGGTGCATCGCGAAGCCCGCACCGGCCGCGAGGTGCTCCTCGTTGCAGGCGGCGAGGGGCCCGAACCGGACGTTGTCGGGGTCGTAGAAGCCCGAGAAGGAGAAGGCGTGCCAGGTCTCGATGCCGGCCTCGGGGTCCCCGCCGGGGAAGCGCTCCCCGGCGCGCTGTACGGCGCGTCGCACGTGCGTCATCGGGCTACGGTAGCCCGGCGACCCCGCTCGGGACGCGAATAAGGCAGGCTTGTCCCGTGCCTGAACCCGCCGCTAACACCCCGCATCCGCACAGCGCCACCCTGCGCCGCCTGGAGAAGTCCGCCGGAACGCTGGCCGCCGCCGCCATCGCCCGGATGGACGCCCAGCTGCCGTGGTACCGGGCGATGCCCCCGGAGAACCGCTCCTGGATCGGCCTGGTCGCCCAGGCGGGCATCGCGGCCTTCACCGAGTGGTTCCGGCATCCGGAGACCCCCCAGGCGATCAGCACGGATGTCTTCGGCACGGCCCCGCGCGAGCTGACGCGGGCGATCACTTTGCGCCAGACGGTGGAGATGGTGCGCACCACCATCGAGGTCATGGAGTCGGCGATCGACGAGGTCGCCGCCCCGGGCGACGAGTCGGTGCTGCGCGAGGCGCTGCTCGTCTACGCCCGGGAGATCGCCTTCGCCACCGCGCAGGTGTACGCCCAGGCGGCGGAGGCGCGCGGCGCCTGGGACGCCCGCCTGGAGTCGCTGGTGGTCAACGCGGTGCTGTCGGGCGAGGCCGACGAGGGGGCGCTGTCCCGGGCGGCCGCCCTCGGCTGGAACTCGCCGGCGCATGTCGCGGTGGTGCTGGGCACCGCCCCGAACGGGGACAGCGAGCTGACGGTCGAGGCGATCCGGCGGGCGTCGCGGCACGCCAAGCTCCAGGTCCTGACGGGGGTGCTCGGGGACCGTCTGGTGGTGATCGCGGGTGGCTCCGACAATCCGCTCCAGGCGGCGAAGGCCCTGATCGGGCCGTTCGCGGCCGGTCCCGTGGTGGCCGGTCCGGTGGTCTCCGACCTGCTGGCGGCGACCCGCTCCGCGCAGGCGGCGGCGGCCGGTCTGAAGGCCTGCGCGGCCTGGCCGGACGCGCCCCGCCCGGTGCTGGCGGACGATCTTCTTCCGGAGCGCGCGATGGCCGGCGACGCCACGGCCCGCGAGCAGTTGGTGGAGGAGATCTACAGACCGCTGGAGGAAGCGGGCTCGGCGCTGCTGGAGACCCTGAGCGTCTATCTGGAACAGGCGAGTAGCCTTGAGGGTGCGGCGAGGATGCTCTTCGTGCACCCGAACACCGTGAGATACCGCCTCCGACGTGTGACGGACGTCACCGGATGGTCACCGTCCGATGTGCGCTCCGCTTTCACATTGCGGATCGCGCTCATCCTGGGCCGTCTGGCAGACGCCGACACGTCCGCCTAGCCTTTTGTCGAACATCAACAATTCCCCTGACGGTTCTTGGTCCCTGTCCTCACGGGTGGGCGAGGCCGTCCACGAGAGAGAGTGTGAGGGTGCTCGTACTCGTCGCTCCCGGCCAGGGCGCTCAGACGCCCGGCTTCCTGACTCCCTGGCTCGACCTCCCCGGTGTCGCTGACCGACTCCGTGAGTGGTCGGCCGCCATCGACCTGGACCTGGTCCACTACGGCACGAACGCCGACGCGGACGAGATTCGCGACACCGCCGTGGCCCAGCCGCTGCTGGTGGCCTCCGCGCTGCTCTCCGCGCGGCAGCTCTTCGCGACGGCCGAGGACGTGACCCGCCTGGTCGGCGCCGCCGCCGGGCACAGCGTCGGCGAGCTCGCCGCGGCCGCCCTGACCGGTGTGCTGCCGGACGAGGCCGCCCTGGAGCTCGTGCGCAAGCGCGGTCTGGCCATGGCCGAGGCCGCCGCCGTCACCGAGACCGGCATGTCGGCGCTGCTGGGCGGTGAGCCCGAGGTCGTGCTGCCGCACCTGGAGAAGCTCGGCCTGACCCCGGCGAACGTCAACGGCGCGGGCCAGATCGTGGCCGCGGGCACCGCCGAGCAGCTGGCGGCGCTGGCCGAGGACAAGCCCGAGGGCACCCGCCGCGTCGTCGCGCTGAAGGTCGCCGGCGCCTTCCACACCCACCACATGGCCCCGGCCGTGGTGGCCCTGGAGGAGGCCGCGCGCGAGCTGACGGTCGCGGACCCGCACACCCGCTACGTCTCCAACAAGGACGGCGCGGTCGTCACCACCGGCGAGGACGTCGTCCGCCGGCTGGTCGGCCAGGTGGCCAACCCGGTCCGCTGGGACCTGTGCATGGAGACCTTCAAGGAGCTCGGCGTCACCGCGATCATCGAGCTCGCCCCCGGCGGCACCCTGGTGGGCATCGCCAAGCGCGCCCTGCCCGGCGTCAAGACGCTCGCGCTCAAGACCCCGGCCGACCTCGATGCGGCCCGCGCTCTGATCGCCGAGTACGCCACCGACGCCGCTACGCCGGCCGCCTCCCCGGCCGAATAAGGAGCCCCGAGAGCATGACCGCGAAGATCAGGCCCAGCAAGGGCGCCCCCTACGCGCGCATCCTCGGCGTGGGCGGCTACCGCCCCACGCGGGTGGTTCCCAACGAGGAGATCCTCAAGCACATCGACTCGTCCGACGAGTGGATCCGCTCCCGCTCCGGCATCGCCACCCGGCACTGGGCGGGCCCCGAGGAGACGGTCGCCGCGATGTCCGTCGAGGCGGCCGGCAAGGCCATCGCCGACGCGGGCCTGCGGCCCGAGCAGATCGGCGGCGTGATCGTCTCCACGGTCTCGCACTTCCACCAGACCCCGGCGGTCGCGACCGAGATCGCGCACCGGATCGGCGCCGGCAAGCCGGCGGCCTTCGACATCTCGGCCGGCTGCGCGGGCTTCGGCTACGGCCTGACGCTCGCCAAGGGCATGGTCGTCGAGGGCTCCGCCGAGTACGTCGTGGTCATCGGCGTCGAGCGGCTGTCCGACCTGACCGACCTGGAGGACCGCGCGACGGCCTTCCTGTTCGGCGACGGCGCGGGCGCCGTGGTCGTCGGCCCGTCGAAGGAGCCGGCGATCGGCCCGACGGTCTGGGGTTCGGAGGGCGACAAGTCCGGGACCATCAAGCAGACGGTGGGCTGGGACGAGTACCGCACGACGCCGGTCCCCGGCGGCAGCGGCCCCGAGACCCGGCAGGCGCTGGAGGAGATCCGCTTCCCGGCCATCACCCAGGAGGGCCAGGCGGTCTTCCGCTGGGCCGTCTTCGAGATGGCCAAGGTCGCCCAGCAGGCGCTGGACGAGGCCGGCATCGGCGCCGACGAGCTGGACGTCTTCATCCCGCACCAGGCCAACATGCGCATCATCGACTCGATGGTGAAGACCCTCAAGCTGCCGGACACCGTCACGGTCGCCCGTGACGTGGAGACCACCGGCAACACCTCCGCGGCCTCCATCCCGCTGGCCATGGAGCGCCTCCTGGCCACCGGGGCGGCGAAGAGCGGGGACACGGCGCTCGTCATCGGGTTCGGGGCGGGTCTCGTCTACGCCGCCACGGTCGTTACCCTCCCCTAGGCGAGATCCACGCAGCCGGCCCGGCCGCACTGCGCGTCATCGCACAGCAGTTTCCTATAACGCAGTTCCACCGCACATAGAAGGAGCGCCGATATGGCCACCCAGGAAGAGATCGTCAAGGGTTTCGCCGAGATCGTCAACGAGATCGCCGGCATCCCGGTCGAGGACGTCCAGCTGGACAAGTCCTTCACCGACGACCTGGACGTCGACTCGCTGTCCATGGTCGAGGTCGTCGTCGCCGCTGAGGAGCGCTTCGACGTCAAGATCCCCGACGAGGACGTCAAGAACCTGAAGACGGTCGGCGACGCCGCCGAGTACATCCTCAAGAACCAGGGCTGACCTGAGCGTTCGTCGCCACCCCAGCGGTGGCGGTTCCAGCACCTCTAAACGTGGAGACAGAATTCCTGTGAACCCGACCAATCGCACCGTGGTCGTCACCGGTATCGGCGCAACCACACCGCTGGGTGGCGACAGCGCATCGACCTGGGAAGGCATGCTCGCCGGCCGGTCCGGCGCGCGCCCCCTCGAAGGCGAGCGCTTCGCCGACCTCCCGGTCCGCATCGCCGCCCGCGCGGCGGTGGACCCCGAGGACGTCCTGCCCCGCCCGCTCACCCGCAAGCTGGACCGGTCGGCCCAGTTCGCGCTGATCGCCGCCCGTGAGGCCTGGGCCGACGCGGGCTACACCGCCAAGGCCGGCGAGGACCCCTCCGTCGCGCCCGAGCGCCTCGGCACCGTCATCGCCTCCGGCATCGGCGGTGTGACGACCCTGCTCGACCAGTACGACGTGCTCAAGGAGAAGGGCGTCCGCCGCGTCTCCCCGCACACCGTGCCCATGCTGATGCCCAACAGCCCGTCCGCCAACGTCGGCCTGGAGGTGGGCGCCCAGGCGGGTGTGCACACCCCGGTCAGCGCCTGCGCGTCCGGCGCCGAGGCGATCGGCTACGCCGTCGAGATGATCCGCACCGGCCGTGCCGACGTGGTCGTCGCCGGCGGCACCGAGGCGGCCATCCACCCCCTCCCCATCGTGGCCTTCGCCAACATGATGGCGATGTCGAAGAACAACGACGAGCCCGAGAAGGCCTCCCGCCCGTACGACAAGGCCCGTGACGGCTTCGTCCTCGGCGAGGGCGCCGGCGTCGTCATCCTGGAGTCGGCCGAGCACGCCGCCCGGCGCGGCGCCCGCGTCTACTGCGAGGTGCTGGGCCAGGGCCTGTCCGCCGACAGCCACCACATCGCCCAGCCGGAGCCGACGGGCCGCGGCATCGCCGCCGCCCTCCAGAACCTGCTGGACGCAACGGACCTCAAGCCGTCCGAGGTCGTCCACCTCAACGCGCACGCCACGTCCACCCCGCAGGGTGACGCGGCCGAGGTCAAGGCGCTCCGCAAGATCCTCGGTGACGACCTCGACCACGTCGCGATCTCCGCGACCAAGTCGATGACCGGTCACCTGCTGGGCGGCGCCGGCGGCATCGAGACGGTCGCGACCGTCCTCGCCCTGTACCACCGGGTGGCCCCGCCGACCATCAACATCGACGAGATGGACGAGGACATCGACGCGGACGTCGTCCGCGGCGAGCCCCGCCCGCTCCCCGAGGGCTCCATCGCGGCGATCAACAACTCCTTCGGGTTCGGCGGCCACAACGTGGTCCTCGCGCTCCGTTCGGTCTGATCCCGCGCCCACGCGCACAGCAACGGCCCGCCCCGGTTCGTCCGGGGCGGGCCGCTGTCGTTTCCCGCGCCCGGTGTGACCTGGATCACCGGAACCCCTGATCGTGAGCGGACAAGTCCTGGTGTGAAACATTCGATGCACGACCGCATACGCCGCGGGGAGCCCGGAGCGTTCCGGGAGCTCTTCGACGCCCATGCCGGCCTGGTCTACCGGCACGCCGCCCGGGTCACGGGCGACCGGTCGCTGGCCGAGGACGTCGTCTCGCTGACCTTCCTGGAGGCCTGGCGGCTACGGGAGAGGCTGCGCGACGAAGGGGACAGCCCGCGCCCGTGGCTGATGGGCATCGCCGTGAACGTGCTCCGCAACACCGCCCGGGCCGCCCGCCGCCACGAGCGGGCGCTGGCCCGCGTGCCGGTACGGGACACCCTGCCGGACTTCGCCACCGAGCTCGTGAGCCGGATGGCCGACGCCGAGCAGCTGGCCGCCGCCAAGGCGGCGCTGGGCAAGCTGCGCCGCTCCGAGCGCGAGGTGGTGACCCTGTGCGTCTGGTCCGGCCTGAGCTACCCCGAGGCCGCCGAGGCCCTGGGCGTACCCGTCGGCACCGTACGGTCCCGGCTGTCCAGGGCGCGTGACCGGCTGCGCAAGCTGGCCGAGCGCGAGCTCCGCGAGAACGCCGACGGAGCGGCGCGGCGGGGGCCGCCGCCTGGGCCCGCACGCCCCGCGCAGACCCCGCAGACACCCCAGAGCCCGCAGACACCCCGGACGTCACAGCTGCCGCAGATGCCGCGGTCGCCGCAGAAGGAGGACCGGAACCGATGAAGCGCACCCCCGGGCGACGGCACGAGCCGATCGGCCACACCGAGTTCGACCTGCTGCTGCCGGCCCCCGCCGACCCCGCCCTCTCCCCCGGCCGGCACGCCCAGCTCAAGGAGCACCTGATGGACGAGATCCTGACCAGCCGCGCCGAAGCCGCCTCCGGCACCGCCGGGGCGCCCCGCCCCCCGCGGCGGCTGCGGCGCGCGGCCTGGATCGCCCTGCCGGTGGCCGCGACCCTGGCCGTCGGCGCCCTCGCCGTCGGACCGTGGGACCTGGGAGGTTCCAAGGACGACGGCGTACAGGCGCTCACAGGGCCGCACCCCGAGCCGCCCACCGTCACGCTGGAGCCCGGCAGCACCAAGAACCTCGCGGCCGCCGTCGACCACATCTCGCTCGCGGCCGCGCGGCAGCCGGTGCTGGAGCCCCGGAAGGACCAGTACGTCTACATCGAGAGCCAGGTGTCGTTCAGGCGGAGCCTGAAGGCCGGTGGCAAGGAGGAGAGCTGGGTCGACCCCCTGCACAAGCGCCAGATCTGGATGTCGCCGGACGGCACCAAGGGCTGGCTGTACGAGCCGGGTGACAGCTTCGGGGAGAAGAAGGGGCAGGACCTGGACGACGGGCCGCACCGCGACAGCTCCCACCGTCACTCCTACGACGCCATGAAGGCGCTGCCCACCGACCCCGACGCGCTCCTTGCGAAGCTCTACCCCGAAGGCGGAAAAATGGGCGACCCGGAAGCCGACTGGGACGCGTTCAAGGAGAGCGGCTCGATGCTGCACGAGCAGCTCGCGCCGCCGGAGACGAGCGCCGCCCTCTACAAGGCGGCGGCGAGGATCCCGGGCGTCACGCTCGTCGAGAACACCACGGACGCGAAGGGCCGGCCGGGCATCGCCGTCGCCTTCGTCCGGGGCGACAGCCGCTTCGAGTGGATCTTCGACAAGTCCACCTACGCGTACCTCGGCCAGCGCGAGGTGCTGCTGAAGGAGACCGACGGAATGAAGCCCGGCACCGTGGTCGGTCAGACCTCGGTGGTCACCCGGGCCGTGGTGGACGCCGAGAAGGAGCTGCCGGGAGGCGAAAAGCTCTGAGGGCCGAGAGGGGTGTCGCGGCCCCGGCCGCGACACCCCTCTCTCACACCACCTGGTGCAGCCACCGCACGGGCGCGCCCTCGCCCGCGTACCGGAACGGCTCCAGCTCGTCGTCCCAGGGCTTGCCGAGCAGCTTCGCCACCTCGGCCTCCAGCTTGGTCTCGCCCCGGCCGGCGCGGGCGAGCGCCGCGCGCAGCCGGTCCTCGGGAATGAGGATGTCGCCGTGCATGCCGGTGACCGCGTGGAAGATGCCGAGCTCGGGCGTGGAGCTGTAGCGCTCGCCCTCCGCCGTGGGACAGGGCTCGGCGGTCACCTCGAAGCGCAGGAGATGCCAGCCGCGCAGCGCGGAGGCGAGTTTGGACGCGGTGCCGACCTGACCCTGCCAGGAGAATTCGGCACGCCAGGTGCCGGGCGCGGCGGGTTGTCGGATCCAGTCGAGTGTGACGCGCACGCCGAGCACGCCCGCGACGGCCCATTCGACGTGCGGGCACAGCGCGCGCGGCGCGGAGTGCACGTAGAGAACTCCACGTGTCGTCACCGGGACCTCCAGTGCGGTTCGAGGTTCGCCTTCCCCAGCGGCCTCGCACCCGTACCGGTCCCGCCTGGGACAGCAGCAGACATTCTGCCCCAATGGCCACTCCCGCACCAGCTCACGAGGTTACCAACAGTAAACACCATCGGAAGCAATTCTCCCGAAAAGGGACAGGATGTGACGTGTTGTCTTTTCTTCCGCGATGCCGGAGGGCGAAGGGTATCGGGGCTCGGCGCATCCGCCCCGGGGAAAAGCTACCGTGCGGCGGCACCCCTCCGGTGACGTACCGTCGGACCCGAACAGATATCACCCGGCCGGATGGGGGAACGCGATGCGCGGCAACGCGATACGCAAGGTGCGCGGGGCCCTGCGGGGCACCGTCGCGGTGGTCGCGGCGGTTTCGGCGGCCCTTCTCGTCACGTCCTGTGACGACGGTGGCGATGCCAAGAGCGGCGCCGGCCAGGGCGCCGCGGCCGTGCGGCCGAGCCCCTCCCCCACCTCCGGCTGGAACCCGAGACCGCAGTCGATCGCCTCCCTCGGCGACTCCATCACGCGCGGCTTCGACGCCTGCTCGGTCCTCAAGGACTGCCCCGAGGCCTCCTGGGCCACCGGCACCAAGGTCGACAGCCTCGCCCGCCGGCTGCTTCCCTCCCCCGCCACCAGCAGCTGGAACTTCGCGAAGACCGGCGCCCGCATGGCCGACCTCCCGGACCAGATGCGGACGGCCGTCCAGCGGAAGCCGCAGCTGGTGACCGTACTCGTCGGCGCCAACGACGCGTGCCGCAACCAGGTCTCCTACATGACCCCCGTCGACGACTTCCGCGCCGACTTCGAGACCTCGGTCACGGAGCTGCGCAAGGCGCTGCCCAAGTCCCAGCTGTACGTCGCCGGCGTGCCGGACCTGAAGCGCCTCTGGACGTCCGGGCGGAACAACAGCATCGCGAAGGCGGTCTGGAAGCTGGGCATCTGCCCGACGATGCTCCGCGACCCGGACTCCCAGGACCCCGCCGCGGAGGAGCGCCGCGCACAGGTGGACAAGCGGGTCGGCGAGTACAACGCCGTCCTGAAGGACGTGTGCCGGCGGGACAAGCTGTGCCGCTACGACGACTCGGTCCACAGCTACGACTTCGACGGCGACCAGCTCAGCAAGTGGGACTGGTTCCACCCGAGCAAGAACGGCCAGGGCCGCCTCGCCGACATGGCGTACCGCGAGATCACGGCGGTGCGGCCGACGGCGTGACGGCCGAGGAGGGGCGGGGCCCGTCAGGGAACCCCGCCCCGGTCTCGGCGGGCCGTGCGGCGAAGACGCGGGGGTCCGAGGCCATGACCCGGACCGCCCTCCGGCCGCACCGCGCCCCGGTGTTCGCGGACGCGGATCGCGGACCGGACATCCGTACCCTCGCTCCGGATGCCCGGCCCTCGGTGACCGGTCGATACAGCCCAAGCCATGGCCAAAGGCGTAAGCCGGGACCGCCCGCGCCTTCGTGTGAGCACGGTATCCGATGAACGTACCTTCCTCATAAGCAAGTTCACCCTCACGTGGGTCAACGTTGTGCGGGGGCGGGGGCCGGGGGGTTTTCCCGTACCCACCCCTTCCCGGAACCGGGGGCGAGCCCCCGGACCCCCGGGCGCGGGGCCGCTGCGGCGGCCCCAGGCGCCGGCCCGGCCGGGGTCCGGGACGGAGCCCGCGGGTGGGAGTTGGGAGGTTGTTCCCCAGCCCCGCCCCTACCCGAAACCGGGGGGAAACCCCCGGGGCCCCCGGGCCACGCGGCCACTGCGGCGACCCCAGGCACCGGCCCGGCCGGGGTCCGGGACGGAGCCCCGGTTTCGGGAAGGGGCGGGGCTGGGGAATACCTCCCGACCACCCCAGCAACGGCAACGGCTCAGAGCAAGTGATCGGCCTTTCCGGCCTTTATCTCGTGAATCAGGGCGCGGAGCGCATCATGGGTGTCCCGCACGTAATGACCCTCGGCACCACTGACCGTGATGTAGGCATATCCAGCGTTGTCGACGCCTATACGAAAGCAGTTGTTGCCCTCTCCGCAGAAGGCGTCTTCCCAGGTGATGTGATTCATTCGGGCCTTCCTCAAAGGTCATGTGAGACACGGCGGATGAAGTCGCGCGACTGCTCGGGGCTCAGCGACTCCGCGTCCATCCAGTCCAGGTGCTCGCGATACTTGGACAGCAGGGACTCCGCATGTACGAATCCCGGACCGTCGGTCGAGTCGAGCTGGACGGTGTCGAGCTGGGGGACCGCCCCCTCCGCATAGAGCACCGCTGAGCCGGATCCCGGAAACGCCCCTCTCTCCACAGGGAGAACGCGGAGCACGAGATCAGGTCGATCCGATACGGCAAGAAGGTAATTCAGCTGATCACGGGTGACCTTCCGCCCGCCGAACTGCATGCGCAACGCGGCCTCGTGGATGAAGCCCACGTAGGGAAGCGGCTTGCTTCGCTCGAAGACTTGCTGCCGCTGCATCCGATGTGCGACACGGAGCTCCACCTCCAGCCGGGGCATCGCGGGAAGCACCGCCCCGAAGATCGCTCTGGCATAGTCCTCCGTGTGGAGGAGCCCTGGCAGGTGCACGACCTGCATGGTGAGTACCCGATCGGCATGCCATTCCAACTCGGCGATGTCCAGAAGGCCTGCGGGCAGAACACCGCGGAATCCCTCCCACCAGCCGGTCCGCGCTGTACGGCCACGACCTGGCCGTATTCGTCGACCCCGCACTCCAGGTGATCACCGAACTCGTCACCTGCGGCGCCCTGTTCGCCCCCGGACAGGACCTCTACTACTCCCTCCGCTGGCGCGAAGGCATCCTCCGCCTCGTCAACTGGGACCCCCACAGCAGCCACAGCGACCCCGTCCACGCCGCCCACTGCACCAGCAGCAGGAAGCGCCTCCTGCTCCTCCTCGCCTGCGTCGTGCGCGAATGCGGCGGAACCTGGGGCATCACCGACCCCACCCCCACCACCGAAGGCACCAAAGTCTGGGCCGACCTCCCCGAAACCGGAGCCAAGACCTACGGCAAGCGCCACTGCTGAGAGCGCGAAGGCGGGCGGGGCCCGGTGACCGGACCCCGCCCGCTGTGTGCCCTGCCTACTTCTTGGGTCCCTTCCCCGGTTCTCCCGGTGTGTTCTTCAGGGTCACCTTCACGCCCGCCGCCGCGTTCGCCGCCGTCAGGGCGTACGGCCCCGACACCGGGGTCTTCGGCATCACGTAGCCCTCGGGGACCGCCGTCTCACGGAGGTAGTACGTGCCGAGGGGCTGGTTCGGGAAGGTGCAGCGGCCCTGGCGGTCCGTGGCGCAGCCGGCGCCGACGCGGCGGTCGGGCTGGGTGCCGGTGGCCTGGAGGCCGGTGCGGCCGTTGGTCTCTCGCCAGAGTTCGAAGACGGCGCCCTGGAGCGGGCGCTTGGTCTTGGCGTTCTGCTTGACCAGGTGGATCGTCCCGGTCGGATCCGCGGCCTTGGTGTTCGTGACCGTCGCGGAGACGCCCTGCGCGGCGTTGGCCGTGGTCAGGGTCAGCGGGCCGAAGACCGTGGTCGTCGGGGCCGGGTAGCCGGCCGGGGGCCGGGTCTCCTGCCAGTAGTACGTCCCGGGCTCGACCGCACTGCGGCATTCGCCCCTCGCGTCGGTGGTGCACACGGCGCCCACCGGTGTGTCACGGCCGTCCCCGGCGGTCTGGAGTCCGGCGGCGTCGTTGGTCTCGCGCCACAGCTGGAAGCGGGCACCCGCCAGGAGGTTGCCGCTCGGGGCGTCCTTCTTGACCACCGTGACGTTTCCGCGCGGCGGCGCGCAGTCGGGCAGGTCGCCCTTGAACGGGTAGGCGTGGATCTCCTGCCCGCCCCCGCCCGTCGCGGCGGACGTGTGGGTCAGGGATCCGGTGGTGAGGAACCGGCCGTTGATGCCGGGCAGGGTGACGGTCGTCTCGCCCGCCCGGTTGCCGGCGAGGACGCTGCCCTGGAACTGACCGGTGCCCTTCAGCTCCACCGTGGTCGCGTCGGGGAAGTTCCACAGCAGCCGCTCCCGCAGCCTGTTCAGCGGGGTGTCGTCGGCGATGGTGCCGCTGAAGGTGTTGATGACGCGGGCGCCGCCGGTCAGGTTGACCAGGACCGTCGCCTCGGGCGGGATGTTGACGAAGCGGACGCCCTGCTGCCCGCCGTCGCGCCCGACGAGGTCGAAGTCGACGTTGAAGACCTGGAGCCGCGAGGTGCCGTCGCCGGTGAACAGGGTCTCCGCCACCGTGTTCCGGGCGGTCCCGGTGGCCGCGCGGCCCTGTCCGTCGGCGCCGTGGGCGTAGCAGCGGCTGGCCACGGCCAGTTCGTCGCGCAGCCGCTCGTAGGGCCGGGCGGCGTTCGCGTCGAGGACGTTGCGGCCGATGATCGTGCCGGTGGCCGGGCCCGCGTGCCGGACGACGCCGGCCTCGGCGTCCAGGCGCTGGCCGGAGGCGATCCGGACCGCGCCGCCCGTGGTCAGCCAGTCCGTGCCCGGCGAGGGCGGCACCCGGGAGCCGACGCCGGCCACGCCCACGTTGTACAGGCTGCTGACGCCGGGCGCCTTCTCCATGTCGAAGTCGCCGAGGGCGACGACCTTGCCCTCGGCCTCCGCCGCGCTGCCGCGCACCCTGAAGTCGTTGCCGACGAACACGTTGATGTTGTCGTCGCGTCCGGCGATCGGGCCGTTGCCCACCGGCGGGTAGACGGCGGGGCAGTCGCCGGGCAGGCAGGGTCCCAGGCCGCCGGGGAGGGGCGCCGCCGCGGCGGGCACGGCGACGGCTCCCATGACGGCGAGCGCCATGACGCAGGCCACCGTGCGCAGTGGTGGCCCGGGGCGCCACCAGGACCGGTGAACGTCAGGAGGTGGATTCGGACCCTTGTTCATACCGCCCTCGCTTGGTCGACAATGTCACCCTGCGAATCATGACGATATGTCGCTATTTTGGTATGACGGCACGCCGGGGTGTTGCCTCGAACGGCCCCGACGCGCCGTGAGCCGGGCACCCCTCACGACGCCGTGAGCCGGGCACCTCACGTCCCCGGCTTGCGTCCCCACACGTAGACGCTGTCGCCCACCGCGAGCACCCCCCAGAGCCGCTCCGCGTCCTTCACCGCGAGGTTGACGCAGCCGGCCGAGCCCCCGCCGTCGAAGAGGTCCCCGGGGTGGCCGTGGAACGCCTGCCCGCCCGAGAAGAACTGGGCGTACGGCATGGGCGCGTTGGCGTACAGCGTCGAGAAGTGGTCCTTGTGCTTCCAGTAGACCTTGTGCCACCCGGCACGGGTCTCCTGCCCCAGCCGTCCCGTCCGTACCGCCGCGGGCCCGAAGAGGATCTTCCCGCCGTTCTGCACCCACATCAGCTGCCGGCCGAGGTCCACGCACGCCACCTTGCGCGCGGGTGTGGTGGCCGGGCATCCGCCCGCCGCGTTGGGGTTCTTCCGCGCCTGCGCCACCAGCATCGTCCGGTACGTGACCAGGCCCGCGTACCCGTCGGCCAGCTTGATGCCCTCCTTGCGCTGGAACGCGGCGATCGCCGCGCAGTCGGCGGCGGACTGCCACCCGTCCTGGGGCCTGCCCAGGTGCGCCTCCAGCTGCCACTGGTACGGGCCCGTGCCCGCCGAGCACGCGGCGGCGCGCGCGGTCCCGGCCGTCCCGGCCACGGTGGCCGCCGCGGTCAGCAGCATGCAGGCGGATATCAGCAGGAGGAGGGCGGGGGCGGGGCGTATGCCCGCGGTGGGTGGGCCCGCGCCGCGTATGCCCGTGTCCGTGGCGGAGCGCCGGCGGCGGGCCGCCGGCCTGCGTCTTCCTCGCAGCCTCATGAGGGGGTCCTTTCGGAGGTCCTCGCGGGGTCAGCCTCGCACCGTCGGGCTGCGCGCGCCTCCGGGGTCCGGCCATCCGGAGTCGGGCGGGGGGGGCGCTGCGCGGGGCTTCTTCCCCAGCCCCGCCCCTTCCCGTAACTGGGGGCTTCGCCCCCAGACCCCCTTTTCCGCGCTGACGCGCGGTGTCCTCAAGCGCCGGACGGGCTGATTTTCAGCCCGTCCGGCGCTTGAGGACCGGGGTCCGGGGCGGAGCCCCGGTTCCGGGAAGGGGCGGGGCGGGGAAAGGCCCGCCGCAGGCGCACCCCCCGCACCCCAACCGCACCCGCACCCACCCCCGCCCCCTTCACTCCGTACTGTCGCGCACCGACCGCAACCCCACCCCCAGAATCCCCTCCCAGTCCGTCAACTCCTCCACCAGCGGATACGCCGACCCCTTCCCCTCCAGACTGAGGACGACCCCCGCCTCCTTCGCCTTGCCCCGCTCCCGCCCATCCGCCTTGTCCGCCTTCTCCGTGCCCTTCTCACCGGCCTCCGCGTCCACATGGACGTCCGTCACCCGGAACCCCCGCTTCGTGCACAGCTCGAGGACCCGGCCCAGCAGGCCTCGCCGGGTGCGGTAGGAGAGGTGCAGCTCGACGCGGTCGCCGGGGACCATCGCCATGCGGCGGGTGACGACGGGGAAGCCCCGGACGACCAGGAAGTGCACCAGCGTCGCCGCCACGCCGAGCAGGGGCAGGCCGCCGCCGCAGGCCATGCCGAGGGCGCAGGTCAGCCATATCGTGGCGGCCGTCGTCAGGCCGCGGACCGCGTCGCGGCGGACGAAGATGAGGCCGCCGCCGATGAAGCCGATGCCCGAGACGATCTGCGCGGCCACCCGCGAGGGGTCCTGCCGGACGTCCACGCCGACCAGCCCCGACACCGCGCCGAAGCCGTGGATCGAGACCTCCATGAACAGCGCGCTGCCCACCCCGACCAGGGCGTGCGTACGGAGCCCCGCGCTCTTCTGCTGCAACTCGCGCTCCAGGCCGATGAGCGAGGACAGCAGCAGCGCGATGCCCAACTCCGCGAACTGCCGCGCCCCTTGGCCTCTGGTGGATTCGAAGAGCGGGGCCGCGAAGAGCTGCGCTATGTCCATTGCCTCATTGTGGCCTGAAATCACCTGTCCGCAAGGGTAGTTGGCCACCCACTATCGCCCGAGCAGCACCATTGGCTACCTTCCGCCTCATGAAGCCCTTGAGACTTGGCGCAATGGCCCTCGGTGTCGCCGTCCTGGCGGCCACGCCCGTACATGCCGCCCCCGCCTCCCCGTCACCGTCCGCACCGCTTCCACCCACCGTCGAGGAGCGGCGCCTGCCCGGCCCGGTGCCCCAGGAGATCCTCCGGAGCAGCGGCTTCGACGATGTCGCGCCCGGCTTCTCCCGCGCCCTGGGCCGGGCGCACGGCCTGTCCGAGGCGGAGCGGCTGGCGGCCGACGACGGGCGGCGGCTGTGGCGGCGGGCCGTGGACCGGGCGCAGGGCCGGGGGCCGCGGGGCGCGGGGGCCGGGGAGCTGAGCCGGGACGACGACCGGCCGCTGTACTGGGCGCGGCTGGGCATGACCCGCGCCCTCCGGGAGTGGAAGCCGTCCTTCCCGGTGTCCGCGGGGCAGCGCGCCGGCCTGATCGAGAGGGTGGAGCGGGCCTCGCGCGGCCAGGACTCCGTCGACCTGCCCGCGGGCGGCGCCGTGAAGCGCGTCCTGCTCACCGGCTTCGACCCCTTCCAGCTCGACTCGGACGCCCGCCGCTCCAACCCCTCGGGCGCGGCCGCCCTCGCACTGGACGGCACGACGGTCGACACGCCCTCGGGCCCGGCCCGGATCGAGGCCGTCGTGTTCCCGGTGCGCTGGGACGACTTCGCGGCCGGCACCGTGGAGCGGACGCTCCTGCCGCACTTCCGGCCCGGCCCGCGCCGCGTCGACCTGTTCACCACGATCAGCCAGGGCCGGCCGGGCCGCTTCGACGTCGAGCGCACCAACGGCGCCTGGCGCGGCGGCTATCCGGACAACGCGGACCTGTCCCGCACGGGCGTCGTGCCGGTGCCGCCCGGCGTCCCGACCGTCCGGCCGCAGCCGCAGTGGACGACGACCACCCTCCCGTACGCGGCGATCACGGCCGCGCGGACCGGCCCGTACCCCGTATACGACAACACGGCCGTCACCGAGGTCCCGGCGGGCGCGACGGAGCCCGTGGAACGGCCGGACGGGCCGACGCCGGGCTCGGCCGCCCGGGAGGGCGGCGGGGGCGACTACCTCTCCAACGAGATCGCGTACCGCGCGACCCTGCTGCGGGACGCCACGCGCCTGCGCGTCCCGGGCGGCCATCTGCACACGCCCGTACTGAACTTCGGCGAGGGCGACACCGACCCGTCGACGGGCCGGATCAGCGACCCCGCGTTCGTGGCGAACCGGCTCGCGATCGTCGCCCAGGTGCGGTCGATCACAGCGACGGCCGTGGCGTCCTCCGGGACGCCATGATGGGTGCATGATCATCGCAGCAGCGCAGTTCTCCGCCCGGCCGTACGACATCGGGGCCAACGCGGCCCGGATGGCCTCCTACGTCACGGAGGCGGGCGCGCGCGGCGCCTCGCTCGTCGTCTTCGCGGAGCTCGCCGCCACGGGGTACGAGCTCGACGCGATCGTCGCCGGGCAGGACCGGATGACGATGGAGCCGGAGGACCCCCGGCTCGCCCCGGTGCGGGAGGCGTGCCGGGCGACGGGGGTCGCGGCCGTGGTCAACTGCGCGGGCCGGTCGGCCGCCGGGCCGACGATCAGCTCGTTCGTGTACGGGCCGGACGGCGCCCCGCTCACCCGCTACGACAAGGCGTGCGTGACGGACCAGGAGCGGGCGGCCGGCTTCGTGCCGGGGTCCGGGGCCGGCCGGTTCACCCTGGGCGGTGTCGCCTTCGGGCTCCTCGTCTGCTTCGACGCGCACTTCCCGGAGCTCACGGCGCGCGCCGCCGCCGACGGCTGCCACGTACAGCTGGCCAGTTCGCTGTACGGGCGGGGCAACGGCGAGGAGGAGGTGCGGACGGTCTTCCCGGCGCTGGCGAAGGACCACGGGATGTACGTCCTGCTGGCCAACCACGCGGGGCAGGCGGGCCCGTACGAGAGCTGCGGGCGCAGCGGGGTGTGGGGTCCGGACGGCCGCCCGGTCGCGGCGGCGTGGGAGGGCGAGGAGCTGGTGCTGGCGGAGCTGCCGCTCGGCTGAGTCCGTCTCCGGGGTGCCCGCCCCGGCGCTCAGCCGAGGCGGGGTGCGTCCGCGCCTTCCCCCGAGTCCTCCGGCGCGCCCTCGGCCGCCGGCGTCTCGCCCGTCAGGTCCCGGACGAGCAGCGTGGCGCCGGCCACAGCGCCCGGCATGACGAACACGGCGACGAGCGGCACCAGGAAGAGCAGGGTCAGCGGCACGCCGAAGCCCAGCGCGAGGAGCTTGCGGGAGCGCAGCAGCCGGAGCCGTTCGCGCAGCGGGACGCCGCGGCGCTGGAGGGCGACGGCGGTGAGCTCCTCGGTGAGGAAGAAGCCGGAGACGCAGAAGCCGATCGCGGGGACGACGGTCTGCCCGGCGATCGGCACGAAGCCGAGGGCGAAGAGCAGGACGCCCCAGAGGGCGACGCGGAAGAGGACCGCGAGGCTCTCGCGGGCGGAGATCCACAGTTCCCGCCAGAGCGGCAGCCCGGACTCCGGGGCCGTGCCGCCCTCGGCCAGGTCGACCCGCTCGGACAGCTCCTCGTAGAAGGGCTGGCCGACCAGCAGGGTCACGGCGGTGAAGGAGATCAGCGCGAGCAGCATGCTGCCGCCGAAGAACAGCGTGGTGAGGGCGCCGCGGAAGATCCCGGGCCAGGGCGAGGCCCAGTCGTCGGCGAAGGGGGTGGCCCAGGCGACGACGTCGTCCGCCCAGAAGATGAGGGCGACGAGAGCGGCCGCGTAGCCGACGAGCGTGACCAGGCCCGGGAGCAGCCCGAACCCCCACTGCCGCCGGTTGCGCCCCACCCACCGCTGGCCTTTCGCCAGGTAGGTCATGCCCGTCATGAGATCTCGCATGGCCGGAAGGGTATCCGCCGGCCGCGGGGGCCGGTCGCCGGGTACGCGGACGGGCCGCCGCCCCGCACGCCGGGCGGCGTGGGGGCGGCGGCCCGCTCGGGGTGCCGTCAGGCGACGGTCAGCGCGACCTCGATGTTGCCGCGGGTGGCGTTCGAGTACGGGCAGACCTGGTGGGCCTTCTCGACGAGCGCGAGGGCGGTCTCGCGGTCGACGTTCGGGATGCTGGCCGAGAGGGCGACCTTGATGCCGAAGCCGCCGTTCGGGAGCTTGCCGAGGCCGACCTCGGCGGTGACGGTCGAGCCGGAGATGTCGGCCTTCTCCTGGCGGGCGACGACGCCGAGGGCGCCCTGGAAGCAGGCGCTGTAACCGGCGGCGAAGAGCTGCTCGGGGTTGGTGCCGGCGCCGCTGCCGCCGAGCTCCTTCGGCGGGTTGACGACGACGTCGAGCTTGCCGTCGTCGCTGGCGACGCGGCCGTCACGGCCGTTCTCGGCGGTGGCGACGGCGGTGTAGAGGACCTCGATGGGCTGGACGCTCATGGGAGGGGGCTCCTTGGCTGGTGGGGGGGGAGGGATGCGGTGGCGGGAGCGTCACGCGGGAAGGGAGACGATCATCTTTCCGGTGTTCTCGCCGCGCAGCAGTCCCAGGAAGGCGTCGAGTGTGTTCTCGATGCCCTCGACGGTGGTCTCGCGGTACTTGATCTCGCCCGAGCGCACCCAGGCCCCGACCTCCTCCACGAACTGCTGCTGGAGGTGGCGGTGGTCGGCGACGAGCAGGCCCTCGATGCGCAGCCGCTTGGCGATGACGGCGATGAGGTTGCGCGGCGCCGGGTTGGGCTCGGTCGCGTTGTACTGCGCGATCATGCCGCAGACCGCGATGCGGCCGTGGACGTTCAGGGAGCTGATGGCGGCTTCGAGGTGCTCGCCGCCGACGTTGTCGAAGTAGACGTCGATGCCGTCGGGGGCCGCCTCCTTCAGCTGCTCGGCGACCGGGCCGTCCTTGTAGTTGAAGGCGGCGTCGAAGCCGTACTCCTCCACCAGGAGCTTCACCTTCTCGGCGGAGCCGGCGCTGCCGATGACGCGCGAGGCGCCCTTGAGCTTGGCGATCTGGCCGACGAGGCCACCGACCGCGCCCGCGGCGCCGGACACGAAGACGACGTCGCCCTCCTTCAGGGAGGCGACCTCCAGCAGGCCGGCGTAAGCGGTCAGGCCCGGCATGCCCAGCACGCCGAGGTAGGCGGGCAGGGGGGCGACGGCCTCGTCGACCTTGACGGCCGCCTTGGCGTCGACCACGGCGTACTCGCGCCAGCCGAGGCCGTGCAGGGCGTGGTCGCCGACCTGGAAGGCGTCGGAGCGGGAGGCGACGACCTCGCCGACCGCGCCGCCCAGCATCGGCTCGCCGAGCTCGTACGGCGGGACGTACGACTTCACGTCGTTCATCCGGCCGCGCATGTACGGGTCGACCGACAGGTGGACGTTGCGCACGAGGATCTGGCCCTCGCCGGGCTCAGGGATCTCCGTCTCGCGCAGTGCGAAGTCCTCGGGCTTCGGCCAGCCGTGCGGGCGGGCGACAAGGTGCCATTCACGGCCGGTGGTGGGCGTTGCGGGCATGGAACGCTGCCTCCTCGATATTTCAGGAACTGAAACAACCATGCGCCTCGATATTTCATGTTGTCAAGCAAAGAGGTAGCCTGAAGTCATGACCCCTCGAACCGACGCCCTGAGCCGTGAAGTGGTCGAACTCATCGCGACCGTCGTGGCGCGCTACCACGAGGAGTACGAGGAGGCCGCCGCCAAGCACTCGCTGACCGGCGCCCAGGCGAAGGTGCTGGCCCTGCTCACGCTGGAGCCGATGCCGATGCGCCGCATCGCCCAGAAGCTGAAGTGCGAGCCGTCCAACGTCACCGGCATCGTCGACCGCCTGGAGTCCCGTGGCCTGGTCGAGCGCCGCCCGGACCCCGACGACCGCCGCGTGAAGCTCGCGGCGGCGACCCCGGAGGGCCGCGTCACGGCCGCCCGCCTCCGCGAGTCCCTGGACTTCGCCCGCGAGCCGCTGGGCGGCCTCTCGACGGAGGAGCGGACGGCGCTGCGGGACCTGCTGAAGCGGATGCTGGGCGGCAGCGCGTAGGCGCGTCCGCGCCTGAACGGGGGGGGATCCCCCCCCGCCCGGGGCCTGGAGCGCCGGGAGCGGAGGCGCTCGCCCGGCCCGGGCGGAAACCGCCGCCCAGCGGGGACGGCCGGCCTCGGCGGAGTCCGGCCCGGCCGGGCCGCCGGCACACGACGCCTCCCGGCGGCGGCCGGAAGGCGCCTCCAGCCACTGCCGAGCGCACCAAGGGGGCCGGGGGCCTCCCCGGTCCGGGAAGGGGCGGGCAGGGGAAGAAAACCCCAGGTCACCCCACCCGCAGCTGCCCCGCCCGCACCACCGTCCCCAGCCGCGGCATGTCCAGCGTCACCGACGCCCGGTGCTCCTCCGCCGTCAGCGCGCTCATCGCGTCCTCCACGAACACCAGCTCGTACCCGTGGTCCGCCGCCGCCCGCGCCGTCGACTCCACGCCCAGGTTCGTCGAGACCCCGCCGAGGACGAGCGTCCGCACCCCCGCTCGCGCAGCCGCGCGTCCAGGTCCGTGCCGTGGAACGCCCCCACGGTCCCCTTGACGACCTCGATGTCGCCCGGCTCGGACACCCCGGCCGGCAGCCCGCTGCCGGGCGGCTGCTCCGCCACCCCGGGCCGCTCGACCCGCACGACCACGACGGGCGCCCCGGCCTTCCGGAAGGACCGCGCCAAGTCACCGGCGGTACGGACCACTTCGTCCCCGCCGTACGGCGCGAGGGGCAGCGCGACGACGCGCTCCATCAGGTCGATCAGTACCAGGGCGGTGCGGCGCGGGTCGATTTCCGTCATGGCCAGACGGTACCGGCCGGGCCGGGACCGCGGGGGGCCGGTGGATCACCGGACGGCTGACGGCGGGTAAAGCTTGCGCGACGCGGCGGTGAGGACACGGGGGCGGCATGTCCCGTGCCCGGCCCGGGAGTTCGTCAGCGGCGCACCAGCCGGTCCGCCGAACGCGCCGCGAAGAACAGCAGACCCGCCGTCAGCAGCGCCGCCACGGCGGCGACACCGCCCGTGCCCGCCGCGTCGGGCCGGTGCGGCACGGCGCCCAGGGCGAGCGCGAGACCGCCGACGGTCACCAGCGGCCCGGCGGCGTACCAGGCGAGGAAGATCAGCACCCCCGGGTCACCGACGGGCGTGCTCACGCCCGTGAACATCAGGCTCGTACGGGCCGGGCCCCGGCACGCCGCGAAGACCGCCGCCGCGGCGGACGGCACCGCGCACACGGGCCACAGCAGGAGCGCCCAGGGCGCGCCCGCCACCGCGAACGGCACGGCGGCCACCAGGGCCAGCAGGGCGCCCGTCAGGGCCGGTACGACCGCGTGCTGGAGCATCAGCGTCCGCAGCCGGAACGGCGACCAGGCGGCGCGCCGCACGTCGTCCGTCTCCAGCCGGGCGGGCTCGGCGAGGGCGCCCACGGCCACGTAGCCGAGGAGCAGGGCGACGACCGTGCACAGGTCCCGCCGGCCGCCGGCCGGTTCCGCGCCGAGGGCGGCCGCGGCCGTGGCGCAGACCGTCCACATCAGGGCCTTCGCGAGTCGGCCGGGCGCGCGCAGCAGCGCCAGCGCGTCCCGCCAGACCACCACGAGGTACGTGGAGCGCGGCGCGGGCAGCCGGACCCGGTGGACGCGGCCGGAGCCGGTCGCGTCGAGCAGCGCGAGCCTGGCGGCCCTCAGCTCCACGGTCCACATCACGGACGACACGGTCTGCGCGGTCGCCGCCCGCCTGCGCAGCTGCGCGGTCGGCACCCGGCCCGCGTCCCGGTGCCCCAGGACGAGGCCGCCGGCGGTGAGCAGGACGAGCGCGGCGAGGGCGGGCCACCGGCCGGGCGCGGCACCCCCGGCCGCGGCGACCACCGGCTGGGCCGCCCATCCCCACGGCCCCGACCACAGTTCGACCCGCTCCAGGAGGACGGACCGGTGCCCGCGCACGGCGAGGGCGGTCTGCGCGGCGAGCAGCATCAGGACAAGGACGGCGAGGGGCGTGCAGCGGCGTACGCGCGCGGCGAGGGCGGCCCGGCGCTCGACGGCCGTGCCCACGGCGACGGCGAGCAGCGGCAGGCAGAGCGCCGCGGGGAGGAGGGCGAGCAGCGCGGACCCCAGCGGTGCCAGGCCCGTCACCCGCAGCGCGACGGCTCCGCCGGCCGCCACGAGCAGCCCGGGGACGACGGCGAGCCCGGCCGACAGCCGGAACCACGGCCGCAGCACCCGCTCCCGGCGCACGGGCTGGGCGAGCAGCCACCCCACGGACGGCGCGGGCACGACGACGGGCCCGCGCCACAGCGCGTCGCGGGCGGCGAGCACCGCGAGAGCGGCCGTGATCAGGGTGAAGAGGGCGGGCAGCGCGCGCTGGAGGTCCGCACCGACCCCGCTGTAGTCGGCGCCGAGCTCGACGCGGCGCAGGAAGTGGAAGGCGTAGCCGCTGCCGTAGCCGACGACGGCGAGGAGGAGGGTGTAGACGACGACGGCGAGGTCGCGGCCCTTCTGCCGGCGGTGGGCGCGGCGCTTGCCGCGCAGCCAGCGGAGGGTCTCGGGGGTGCGGTCGTCGTCCTCGACGGTCCAGGTGGGGTCGTGGAGAGCGGGGTCGTGGAGAGCGGGGTCGTGGTCGGTGGGGTCGTGGTCGGTGGGGTCGTCGCCGGTGGGGTCGTCGCCGGTCCCGGGTGCGGCGGGGGCGGCGCGGTGTGCGCGCCCGGAACCGGACGCCGGCCCGTCCGCCGGCTCGGCCCGCGCCCCGGCCACGGAGCCGTCCGCCGCCCCGGCTTCCGGCCCGACCACGGACCCGCCGGCAGTCCCGGCTTCCGACCCGACCACGGACCCGTCCGCCGCCCCGGCCACCGCCTCCGTCCCCTCCCCCTTCCCCCTCATCCGCGCGGCTCCAGCCGCTCCAGGACCTCCGCCGGCGGCCCCTCGGCCACCACCCGGCCGTCCTCCAGCGCGATCATCCGGTCCGCGACCGCCTCGGCGAGGTCCGCCTGGTGGGTGGCGAGCAGGACCGCCACACCGTCCTCCTTCTCGCCGGTCAGCAGTTCGGCGAGGCGGACCCGGGCATCGGGGTCGAGGCGCTGTTCGGGCTCGTCCAGGACGAGGAGGTCACGGGGGCGTACGAGCGCGGCGGCCAGCAGCAGCGACTGGAGCTGGCCGGAGGAGAGCGAACCGGGCAGCGCGCGGGCGTGGTCGGACAGGCGGCGGTCGGCGAGGACGTGGTCGATCCACTCCTGCGCGTCGTCCACCGCGTGGGCGACGGTGACCAGTTCGAGGTGCTCGCGCACGGTCAGGTCGGGGTACATGGCCACGGTGTCGCCGACGACGGCCACCCTGGCCCGTACCTCCGGGTCGTCCTCGGAGACCGGGCGGCCGGCGAAGAGGGCGCTGCCGGTGGTCGGGGTGTCACGGCCGCTCGCGATGCGCAGCAGCGTGGACTTGCCGGAGCCGTTGTGGCCGAAGAGGGCCGTGCAGGTGCCGGGTTCGAGGTCGAGGTCGAGGGGGTGCAGCGCGTGCCGCTCCCCGTAGACGCGGCCGACCCCGCGCAGGCGGAGGAGCGGCGGGGTGGTCGGGGTCGCGGCGGGGTCGCCCTGCGCGGCCATCGGGCCTCCGTATGTGGTGATCTTGACGTGCCCGACCCTAACGAACCGGGGCGAACATACGTTCAGGGGCAAGGTGGGTGCGGGGCTGTCCGGTTCTCGCCCCTGCCCTCGCCCGGCCCGCCCGACGGCGGGTCCGGGGCGTGCCGATGCGCGACGATGGCACGCATGAGCGCAGCGCCCGACCCCTTGTCCGGGTCCACCCCTGTCTCCGGACCCCTGTGGTTCCAGCTCGTCCTGCTGCGGCGGATGGCCGACCACCACCCGGAGCTGGTCGAGGACGCCCTGCGCGAGCTGGGCGTCGACCGCACGACGATGCGGGAGGCGAACCGGCGCTGGCAGGCCATGGTGCGCTCGCCGAAGAGCCGTGGTGCCAGTACGCGCTACCGCTCGGTGCTCGGCCCGCCGGAGACCACGGGCGAGCGGCGCGTGGGCGACCTGACCTTCGACGCGGCGACGTGGCGCGTGCCGCTCTGGCCCGACCTGCGCTTCGAGGTCCTCTCGGCACCCGGCGGCGCCGTCTGGAACGAATGGCTGATCCGCGCCCCGGACGCCCCCGCGCCCACCCTCCGCACGGTCGAGGACCTGCGCCCGTGGTCGTGCACGGTCGACGAGGTGGCCCGGGCGTTCGCACCGGCCCGGCCGATGGAGGGGACGGCGCCGACGCGGTGGGGGCTGGGGTTCTCGGGACCGTCCGCGGGTGGGGGGCGGGGGGATTATGTGGCGGAGTTCACGTGGGGGTTGTTGCAGCGGGTGCGGGGGGTGTAGCGGGGGTCGGGTACGGCGGGGGTGCGGGTGGGGTGCCGCTGCGCGGGGCTTTTTCCCCACCCCGCCCCTTCCCGGAACTGGGGCTCCGCCCCGGACCCCGGTCCTCAAACTCCCCCAGCTACCGCTGGGAGGTGCCCCCGGACGGGCTGATTTCAGCCCGTCCGGCGTTTGAGGACACCGCGCGGAGCGCGGAACGGGGGCCCGGGGGCTTGCCCCCGGTTCCGGGAAGGGGCGGGGTGGGGAAAGGCCCCGCGCAGCGGCACCCCACCCGCACCCTGCCCCCGCCCCCGCCCACCCCCCTCCTCCTTTAGGCCGAGGACAAACTGGCCGTTTACCCGAAGCGCACCCCCACCCCCCTCCCTAGCGTGGAACCCGCCCACCCCGCCCCCACCCCGGACGGCCCCCATGCGCACCAAACCCCTCGCCATCCCCTTCCTCCTCGCCCTCGCAACCCTCACAGCCCTCACCGCCTGCTCCCTCACCGGCCGAACCACCGGCACCGGCGAAGCCAGCGGCACCCCCGCCTCCGCCGAGGAGCCGTCCCGGGTGTCGATCCCGTCCATCGGGGTGGACAGCGCCCTGCTGCGCCTCGGGCTGAACAGTGACGACACCGTGCAGGTGCCGCCGCCGGAGAAGGGCATGACGGCGGGCTGGTACACCGGCGGCGCCACGCCGGGGACGCCCGGGGCGGCCGTGATCATCGGGCACAACGACACCCGCGAGGGAAAAGCCGTCTTCCACGACCTGGGGAAGGTCGGCAAGGGGGCGGCCGTGAACGTGAAGCGGGGTGACGGGGAGGTGCTGCACTTCACCGTGACGGGCACCGAGAAGGTCGGGAAGGACGCCTTCCCGACGCGGAAGGTCTACGGGGAGACCTCCGAACGGGCGCTGCGCCTGGTCACCTGCGCGGGCGAGCTGGACGCGGACGGCCACCCGGTGGAGAACCTGATCGTCTACGCGACCCTGAAGCCGTGAGGCGCGGCCGCGGAGGCCGTACACACGGCCGAGGCCGGTGGGACACCCGAAGGTGTCCCACCGGCCTCGGTGCGAACGGACGCGGACCGGCTCAGACGAGCTCGGCCGTCAGCGTGATCGTCGTGCCCGTCAGCGCCTGGCTGACCGGGCAGTTCTTCTTGGCGTCCTCGGCCGCGGCGGCGAAGCCCTCGGCGTCCAGGCCCGGGACCTCGGCGCGGACGGTGAGGTGGATGCCGGTGATGCCCTCGCCGGGCTGGAAGGTGACGTCGGCCTTGGTCTCCAGGCGGGTGGGCGGCGTGCCGGCGCCGGCCAGGCCGTGCGAGAGCGCCATGGAGTAGCAGCTGGAGTGGGCGCCCGCGATCAGCTCCTCGGGGCTGGTCTTGCCGTTGGCCTGCTCGGCGCGGGAGGGCCAGGAGACCGGCTGGGAGCCGATGCCGGACGAGTCGAAGGTGACGGTGCCGCTGCCCTTGAGCAGGTCACCTTCCCAGACGGTGTGCGCGGTGCGGGTCGTGGCCACGAGGACATCCCTCCATCGGAAAGAAATTGATCATATGAAGACCGCGGGCGGTCGGGCTACCGCCCCCGATCATCGGTCCGGCACCGCCCGGGGCCCGGTTCCGACACGCTCGGCGCGGGCCCATGACACAGCGGGCCGGACCAAGGGCGGCGGCGTCAGGCCGAGGGCAGGTTCCAGGCGACGAGCGCCGGGCGTCCGTGCTCGGTGCCGATCCGGCTCACCGTAGCGGTGTCGAGCCGGAAAAGGGCCCCGGCGGTGGGCGGCAACCCGAGTCTGCGGGCCGTCAGGACCCGCAGGAAGTGGGCGTGGGCCACCAGGACGACATCCGGGCCGTCCGGCTCCGCCAGCCAGGGGGCGATCCGGGCCAGCACCCGGTCGGCGCGGGCACCGACCTGGGCGGCCGTCTCCCCCGGGTGCCCGGCGTCCCCGGGGACGACGCCGTCGTCCCACAGGTACCAGCCGGGGCGGGTGCGGTGGATCTCGTCGGTGCTGACGCCCTCGTAGCCGCCGTAGTCCCACTCCCGCAGGTCGGGGTCGGGCCGCGGGTCGAGGCCCGCCAGTTCGGCGGTGCGCAGGGCGCGCTTCAGCGGGCTCGCGAGCACCGGCCCGACCGTGCGCCCGGCGAGCAGCGGCCGGAGCGCCTCGGCCTGCTTCTCGCCGTGTTCGGTCAGCGGGATGTCGGTGAGCCCGGTGTGCCGTCCGGAACGGCTCCACTCGGTCTCCCCGTGCCGGATCAGGAGCAGCTCACTCACCGGCGGACTGCGCCTTCTCCTGCTCCTGGGCCACGGAGGCGCGCACCTCGTCCATGTCGAGGTCGCGGGCCTGCCGGATGACGTCCTCCAGCGCGGCCTCGGGGAGGGCGCCGGGCTGGGCGAAGACCGCGATGTTGTCCCGCACGATCATCAGCGTCGGGATCGACTGGATCTGGAACGCGGACGCCAGCTCGGGCTGGGCCTCGGTGTCGACCTTGGCGAAGACCAGGTCGTCGTGGCGCTCGGCGGCACCCTCGTAGACCGGCGCGAACTGCCGGCACGGGCCGCACCACGCGGCCCAGAAGTCGATGAGCACGAACCCGTTGCCGGAGACGATCTCGTCGAAGTTGTCCTTGGTGAGCTCCACCGTGCTGCTGCTCATGTGCGGCTACCTGCTTCCGGTCTCGTGGCATCGAGTGGCCCAGCAGCGGCAACAGGCCGCCACCGGGACGTATTCCTCCAAGCCCGGCACCTGCCCACGACCGCCGGTTTCAGTACAGACTCCCGTACGACTCTCCGTACGACTTCGGGGGCGGCCGCGGGCCACCGTGCGCCGCGCCCGGGCTCCCGTGCCCCGAAAGCACGAAACCCCGGCCGGTCGAAACCGGGCGGGGCACCGAAGACGCAGGTTGCATCGTTTCTGCACTGACGTCGCGTGAGTGGGGCGGGTGGGACTCGAACCCACGGCCGACGGATTATGAGTCCGCTGCTCTAACCGGCTGAGCTACCGCCCCGTTCACGGCGCGTCGCGCACATCTGTGCGCGCCGTCTGCCGCAGCATAGCCGCTCATACGATCTGCTGCCCCTGAGGGTCCGCATTGCGTGACCGACCTGACCATGAGGACTTCGATCACGACCGGATGGTTCCCTCCGGGTACGAAAAAAGGACCCCTTCCGGGGTCCTTCTTCGTTTGCTCCTCCGACTGGACTCGAACCAGTAACCTGCCGGTTAACAGCCGGCTGCTCTGCCAATTGAGCTACAGAGGATCGCGCTCCCCCGACTGGACTCGAACCAGTAACCTGCCGATTAACAGTCGGCTGCTCTGCCAATTGAGCTACAGGGGATTGCTGCGGTTGCCTCGAATGCACTGTCGACCGGGGTTCCGGGCGGCGTGCGCTCGCTGCGACACATACATTAGCGCAAGCAGGGGGGTGCTCCGCCAATCGGTGCCCCGGGAGTGACCTTCGCACCCGGCGGGTAGGCGCGGAGCACAGCCCGCCGGCCCCCGCGATGACGTGTGGGGCACGAGGGATCCGAGGGAAGGGTGGAGCGCGATGCGCTACCGGCTGACGTTCATCATCGGAGCAGCCGTCGGGTACGTACTCGGCGCGCGGGCCGGCCGTGAGCGGTACGAGCAGTTGCGCAAGGGGGCGCAGCGGGTCGCCCAGAACCCGGCGGTGCGCAATACGGCGGAGTCCGCCGCGCAGAACGGCCGGGCCCTCGCCTCCCGGGCCCTCGACCGGGTCGGCGACCGGCTGCCGGGCCCGGTGAGCGAGCGGGTCCGCTCGCTGCGCGAACAGCGCGCGGCCACCGAGGACGACTGGGGGACGAGCAACACCTGACCGGTGACGGCCGGCCGGGCGGAGTTTGGCATCATCACCGCATGGGCATAGTCGCCGGACTGGACAGTTCCACCGAGAGCACACGGATCGTCGTCTGCGACGCGGACACGGGGGCCGTGCTCCGGCAGGGGTACGCCCCGCACCCCACGACCTCCGAGGGTGATCCGCAGGCGTGGCTGATGTCACTGGGCGAGGCCGCCGCCGGAGGGCTGCTGGAGGGCGTCCAGGCCATCGGCGTCTCGGCGCAGCAGCAGGGCATGCTGACGCTGGACGCGGGCGGGGTGCTCGTCCGGCCGGCCCTGCTGGGCAACGACAAGCGGATGCAGCCCGCCGCCGCCGACCTCACCGACGCGCTGGGCGGCCGGGCCGCGTGGGCGCAGGCCGTGGGGTCGGTGCCGCAGGCCGGGCAGACGGTGGCCAAGCTGCGCTGGCTGGCGCGGAACGAGCCGGAGGCGGCGCGCCGCACGGCGGCCGTGCTCCAGCCGCACGACTGGCTGGTGTGGCAGCTGCTGGGCCGGCCCGCGCGGCGCACGACGGACCGCGGCGACGCCTCCGCGACGGGCTACTGGTCGGCGGCGACCGGCTCCTGGCGGCCGGACCTGGTGGAGCTGGCGCTGGGCCGCCAGGTGACGCTGCCGGACGTGCTGGCGCCCGCCGAGCCCGCCGGGCACACCCCGGAGGGCCTGCTGATCTCCGCCGGCACGGGCGAGACGATGGCGGCGGCCTTCGGGCTCGGCGTCGGCCTCGGCGACGCGGTGGTCTCGCTCGGGGCCTCCGGTTCGGTCTTCGCCGTGCACCACGAGGCGCTCGTGGACCCCACCGGCACCATCACCTCCTTCGCCGACGCGACCGGCATGCACCTGCCCGTGGTGCACACGCTGAACGCCGTGCGGGTGCTGCGCGGCACGGCGGAGCTGCTGGGCACGGACCTGGCGGGCCTGTCGGAGCTGGCGCTGCGGTCCTCGCCCGGGGCGTACGGGCTGGTGCTGCTGCCGTATCTGGAAGGCGAGCGGACCCCGAACCTGCCGCACACGGCGGGCACCCTGGCCGGGCTGCGGCGCGAGAGCATGAAGCCGGAGCATCTGGCGCGGGCGGCCTTCGAGGGCATGCTGTGCGGCCTCACGGACGCGCTGGACGTGCTGCGCTCGCGCGGCGTCCAGGTGCGCCGGGTGTTCCTGCTGGGCGCCGCCGCGGAGCTGCCGGCCGTGCAGGCGGTGGCTCCGCAGCTGTTCGGCGCGCAGGTCGTCGTCCCGCAGCCCGCGGACTACGCGGCGCTGGGCGCGGCCCGGCAGGCGGCCTGGGCGCTCGGGGTGCAGCACGGGACGCTGTCCCCGCAGCAGCCCCCGCTGTGGCCCGCGGGCGCCGGCCAGGTCTTCGAGCCGGGCGAGGACCTGCCGGTGGGCCAGGCGGTCCGGCAGCAGTACACGACGGTGCGCGAGCAGACCCACCCCGGGGCGTTCCAGTAACCTCCCGCGGCCGTCCTCGCGGGGCCGGCGCCCGGGGGCCGGGGTGTCAGTCGAGGTAGCCGCGGAGCTGGTCCGCGAAGGCGTGGTCGCGGAGCTTGTTGAGGGTCTTGGACTCGATCTGGCGGATGCGCTCCCGGGTGACGCCGAAGATCCGGCCGATCTCCTCCAGGGTGCGCGGCCGGCCGTCGACCAACCCGTACCGCAGCTGCACGACCTTGCGCTCGCGCTCGCCGAGCGTCGACAGGACGGCCTCCAGGTGCTCGCGGAGCAGCAGGAAGGCGGCCGATTCGACGGGTGAGGCGGCGTCGCCGTCCTCGATGAGGTCGCCGAGGGCGACGTCGTCCTCCTCGCCGACGGGCGCGTGCAGCGAGACGGGCTCCTGGGCGAGCCGCAGGACCTCGCTGACCCGCTCCTGGGTGAGGTCGAGCTGGGCGGCGACCTCCTCGGCGGTGGGTTCGTAGCCGTGCTCCTGGAGCATCCGGCGCTGCACCCGGACGACGCGGTTGATGAGCTCGACGACGTGCACGGGGACGCGGATGGTGCGGGCCTGGTCGGCGAGGGCCCGGGACATGGCCTGGCGGATCCACCACGTGGCGTACGTCGAGAACTTGTAGCCGCGGGCGTAGTCGAACTTCTCGACGGCCCTGATGAGCCCGAGGTTGCCCTCCTGGACGAGGTCGAGCATGGTCAGGCCGCGGCCGATGTAGCGCTTGGCGACGGAGACGACCAGCCGCAGGTTCGCCTCGATGAGGCGGCGCTTGGCCATCCGGCCGAGGACGACCAGGCGGTCGAGGTCGACGGCGAGCTGGGAGTCGAGGTCGGGGGTGCTGCCGAGCTTCTCCTCGGCGAAGAGGCCGGCCTCGACGCAGCGGGCCAGCTCGACCTCCTCGGCGGCCGAGAGCAGCGGGATCCGGCCGATCTCGCGGAGGTACTGGCGGAAGAGGTCGGAGGAGGGGCCGCTGGTGTCCGCGCGGGCGGCGTCGGCGGCGCGCTCGGCGGGGTCCGGGTCGGCGTCGGGGTCCGGTGCCGGTGTTCCGCCCCGGCGGGCGGCCGGACGTGGCTCCGGTGGCGGGTCGGCCCCGGGCGGGGCGTCGGCGGGCAGGCGCTCGGCCGCGGGGGGCTCGGCCTGCTGGGGCACGGCCGGCACCGGCTGGGCGGTCGGCAGGGGCGGTGTCTGGGGCCGGGTGGGCGTCCGGGTCTGCACGGGGGCGACCTCCAAGGTGATCGCTGCTGTGATGGCAGAACGAGAGGGCACGGCGGTGGCCGGGCCACCGCCGTCCCATGGATCACGTGCGGCTTCGCGGAGGGTTCCGGGTCCCTGCGGCCGGACCTGCCGCGCTCCGAGGACTCAGGCACCGCCCACCAGTGTGGGGTACGACGCGGGCCCGCCACGAGGGGCGTGCGGGTACTTTCTGAGTCCGTTCCGTGACCGGCGGTCACGGAACGGAACCGCGGATCCCACCGGGCGCCGGCCGGAGGGGCGCCACCGGCGGCTTCGGCGGCCGCGCGGCGGGGTCCCTCTCCCCCGGGGCGGGCGGGAGGTGACGGATCGTGTCGGGTGCGGCCGGGGGCGGCCGCGCGGAGGCGGGACGCACGGCACCGCCGCCGGGCCGGGCGGCCGGAGCACGGCGCTCCCGCCGGCGGGCCGGGGCGGTCAGAGCGCGGCGGCGCCGCGGTCCTTGAGGGCGCGGCCGTACTGCTCCAGTACCCAGAGTTCGTTCTGCACGGCGGCCAGGTGGTCGGGGGCGGCGTGACTGCCCAGGCGGATCAGGCTGCCCTGCACTTCCTGGATGCGGCGCTCGACGGCGCGCAGCCGGACCTGGACGAGCTGCATGCCCGCGTAGACCTCGTCCACGTTCTTGTTGCGGATGGCCTCGACGGCGAGCTCGGTGATGAGCGAGCGGACGGTGTCGTCGGGCGCCGCGTCGCGGACGCGTGCGAGGTAGTCGTCGGTGGCGGCGGTGACGCCGCCCGCCTCCTCGATGGCACGGCGCACGGTGACGTACGGCGCGGCGGTGAATTCGTCCTCGCCGTAGGCGTCGAAGGCCGGGGCGACCAGCTCGGGGCGCTGGAGGGCGAGCTTGAGCAGCTCACGCTCGGTGAGCGCGACGGGGCTGCGGAGGTTGAGCGCGGGGCCCCGGAGGGTCTGCGTGGCGCCTGCCGGGCCCTGGGCGGTCCCCGCCGCGCGCGCGGCGGGCTGCGCACCGCCCCGGCCGCCGGAGCGCTGCTGGGAGCCGCGGTCCCCCCGCTCCCTCGCCCAGCGGGCCAGCTGGCCCACGCGCAGGACGACGAACTGGGTGTCGAGGATGCCCAGCAGGCCGGCGAGCCGCACGGCGTACTGGTGCCGGATGGAGGGGTCCTTGATGTTCGCCACGATGGGCGCGGCCTCTTCCAGGGCCGCGGCCTGGCCCTCGGGCTCGTCGACGACGTGCCGGCCGACCACGGAGCGGATGGCGAACTCGAAGAGGGGTGTGCTCTCCTCGACCAGCTTCCGCACCGCGTCGTCGCCTTCGGCCAGGCGCAGCTCGCAGGGGTCCATCCCGCCGGGGCTCACGGCGATCTTCGTGCTGGCGGCGAACTTCTGGTCGTCCTCGAAGGCCCGCAGGGCCGCGCGCTGCCCGGCGGCGTCACCGTCGAAGGTGAAGATCACCTTCGCGCCGGAATTGTCCATCAGCAGCCGGCGGAGGATCTTGATGTGGTCGCCCGCGAAAGCGGTGCCGCAGGTCGCGATGGCGGTGGTGACGCCGGCCAGGTGGCAGGCCATGACGTCGGTGTAGCCCTCGACGACGACGGCGCGGCTGGTCTTGGCGATGTCCTTCTTGGCGAGGTCGATGCCGTAGAGGACCTGGGACTTGCGGTAGAGCGGCGTCTCGGGGGTGTTGAGGTACTTCGGGCCGTTGTCGTCGTCGCGGAGCTTGCGGGCGCCGAAGCCGATGACCTCGCCGGTGATGTCGCGGATGGGCCACATCAGGCGGCCGCGGAAGCGGTCGATGGGCCGGCCGTTGCGGCTGTCCTGGGCGAGGCCGGAGAGGATCAGCTCCTTGTCGCTGAAGCCCTTGCCGCGCAGGAAGCGGGTGAGGTGGTCCCAGCCGGCCGGGCTGTAGCCGACGCCGAAGTGCTGGGCGGCGGCCTGGTCGAAGCCGCGGCTCGCGAGGAACTTCCGGCCGATCTCGGCCTCGGGGCTGTCGAGCTGCTCCACGAAGAACTTCGCGGCGTGCTTGTGCGCCTCGACCAGGCGGATGCGCTCGCCCTGCTGGCGGCCGGGGGTGTAGCCGCCCTCCTCGTAGCGCAGGGTGATGCCGGCCTGGGAGGCGAGCCGCTCGATGGTCTCGGCGAAGGAGAGGTGGTCGATCTTCATGACGAAGTCGACGGTGTCCCCGCCCTCCTGGCAGCCGAAGCAGTAGAAGAGTCCCTTGGCCGGGCTGACCTGGAAGGACGGGGATTTCTCGTCGTGGAAGGGGCAGAGTCCCTTGAGGTTGCCGCCGCCGGCGTTGCGCAACTGGAGGTACTCGGACACGACGGCGTCGATCGGGACCGCGTCCCGGACCGCCTTCACATCGTCATCGTTGATCCGTCCTGCCACGGGTGAAGTCTACGGCCGGGTACCGACACCTCAGGCCGCCGTGTCCCCGGAACCCCCTCCGGAGAGCTTGATCGTGAAGACGAGGTGCGGGCCGATGCCCTCCACGGTGAACTCCTCCCCACGGGCGGTGAAGCCGTGCCGCTCGTAGAAGCCCCGGGCGGAGGTGCGGCCGTTGCACCACACCAGGCCCGCGCCGCGGGCCGCGGCCTCGGCGAGGCCCGCCCGCAGGACGGCCGTGCCGTGGCCGAGGCCGCGCACGGCGGGGTCGCTGGCCATGCCGCGGAAGCGGTACGCGTCCTCCCCGGTGCCGGGCAGCGGCTCCGGGAGGAAGGTGACACAGGCCCGTACCGCCTCCCCCTCGGTGTCGTCCGCGTCGTAGGAGGCGACGTGGAAGGTGCCGGGCGCCGCGTCCTCGGCGAAGGCGGCCGAGGCGGCGGGCAGCCCGGGGCGCAGCACCGCGTGACGCAGGGCGAAGACCTCCGCGACGGGCACCAGGGCGGTGCGCGGGGGCCTCACGGGGCGATCAGGGAGTCGAGCGGGACGCCGGGGTCGGCGAGGGCGTCGGGGTCCAGCCGGGCGCCGGAGCGGATGAGCTTCTGGATGGGGTCGGTGACATCCCACACATTCACGTTCATGCCGGCGAGGAGGCGGCCCTCGGAGAGCCAGAAGGCGACGAATTCGCGCTTGCCGACGTCACCGCGGCAGACGACCTGGTCGTACGAGCCGGGGGGCGCGTAGCCGGAGTATTCGAGGCCGACGTCGTACTGGTCGGAGAAGAAGTAGGGGACCCGGTCGTAGGAGACCTCCTGGCCGAGCATGGCGCGGGCGGCGGCGGGTCCGCTGTTGAGGGCGTTGGCCCAGTGCTCGACGCGCAGCCGGGTGCCGAGCCAGGGGTGCTCGGCGGCGGCGACGTCGCCCGCGGCGTAGATGTCGGGGTCGGAGGTGCGCAGGGAGGCGTCGACGGCGATGCCGCCGCCGTCGGCGCGGTCGACGAGGGCGAGGCCGGCGGCCTCGGCCAGGGCGGTGCGGGGCGCGGCGCCGATGGCGGCGAGGACGTCGTGGGCGGGGTGCTCCTCGCCGTCGTCGGTGCGGGCGGCGAGGACCATGCCGTCGTGGCCGGTGATCTCGGTGAGGCGGGCGCCGAAGTGGAAGCGGACGCCGTGCTCGGCGTGCAGGTCGGTGAAGAGCTGGCCGAGCTCGGGGCCGAGGACGGTGTGCAGCGGGGTGGGCTCGGCCTCCACGACGGTCACCTCGGCGCCGTAGCCCCGGGCGGCGGCGGCGACCTCCAGGCCGATCCAGCCGGCGCCGGCGATGACGAGGTGGCCGTTGTCCCGGCCGAGGGAGGCGAGGACGCCGCGCAGCCGCTCGGCGTGGGCGAGGCGGCGCAGGTGGTGGACGCCGGCCAGATCGGTGCCGGGGATGTCGAGGCGGCGCGGTTCGGAGCCGGTGGCCAGCAGCAGCCGGTCGTAGTGGACGCGGGTGCCGTCGCCGAGCCGGACGGATTTGGCCTCGCGGTCGAGGTGGACGGCGGGCTGGCCGAGGTGGAGCTCGATGTCGGCGCGCGCATACCAGGCCGGCTCGTGGACGAAGACGCTCTCGCGGTCGTCCTTGCCGATGAGGTACCCCTTGGAGAGCGGCGGCCGCTCGTAGGGGTGGTCACGCTCGTCGCAGATGAGGATCACCCGGCCGGTGAAGCCCTCCGAGCGGAGGGTCTCCGCGGCCTTCGCCCCGGCCAGGCCCCCTCCGACGATGACGAACGTCTGGTGTGCGTCGACCACTTGCTGCCTCCTCGCTGCCACGCAGTGCGTCTGCGCTACCGCCCCCGGTCGGAACCGCCCGTGCAGAGGGTCCCGCACGGAGCCGACGGCCGGAAGAGGGACTGTCCCGGACGGTCAGTACCCGCATGGTGCGGGGGAACCACCCGGATTCTGTGGACATTCGGTCACCCTTTTGCCACAGTCCGCCGCCGGGTGAGCCGGGCGCGCAGGGAGCGGGCGGAGACATCGGTGAGCGCGGCGATCTGGTCGACGACGGCGCGCAGCCGGCCGGCGTCGTCGCCGGCCGCGGCGAAGAGGGAGCGGAACTGCGGGTCGAGGCCGTCGGGGGCGCCGGCGACGAGGGCCTCGGCGAGCTCGGCGATGACGACGCGCTGGTCGGCGCGGAGCTTCTCCTGGTCCTCGCGCTGGATGACGTAGCGGTCGGCGACGGCCTTGAGGACGGCGCACTCCAGCCGGGTGGCGCGGGGGACGACGAGCTCGGCGCGGTACCGGGTGAGCCGGCCGGGGCCGTAGGCGGCGCGGGTGGCGCTCTCGGCGGCGAGGCAGAAGCGGCCGATGAGCTGGCTGGTGGCGTCCTTGAGGCGGGCCTGGGCGACGGCCGAGCCGTCGTAGCCGTGCGGCCACCACTCCTGTTCGAGGAGGCGGTCGAGGGCCTCGGCGAGCTCCTCGGGACCGGCGCCGGGGGCGTAGCGGCGGGCGGCGACGGCGAACACCTCGCGCCGCTCGGGCTCGGCGAGGAGGCAGTTCGGGTCGAGGTGGCCGGCGTGCAGGCCGTCCTCGACGTCGTGCACGGAGTAGGCGACGTCGTCGGCCCAGTCCATCACCTGGGCCTCGAAGCTGCGCCGGCCCTCCGGGGCGCCCTGCCGGAACCAGTCGAAGACGGGGAGGTCGTCCTCGTAGACGCCGAACTTCGGGGAGGCCGGGTCGGTGGGGTGGCCGCCGCGCGGCCAGGGGTACTTGGTGGCGGCGTCGAGAGCGGCCCGGGTGAGGTTGAGGCCGACGCTGACGAGCTCGGTGCCGCCGGGGCGGGTCACGAAGCGCTTGGGTTCGAGCCGGGCGAGGAGGCGGAGGGACTGGGCGTTGCCCTCGAACCCGCCGCAGGCCTCGGCGACTTCGTTGAGCGCGTGCTCGCCGTTGTGGCCGAACGGCGGGTGGCCGAGGTCGTGGGCGAGGCAGGCGACCTCGACGAGGTCGGGGTCGCAGCCGAGCGCGGCGCCGAGCTCCCGGCCGACCTGGGCGCACTCCAGGGAGTGGGTGAGCCGGGTGCGGGGGCTGGCGTCCCAGGCCTGGTCGCTGACGCCGGGGGTGACGACCTGGGTCTTGCCGGCGAGGCGGCGCAGCGCGGCGGAGTGCAGGACGCGCGCCCGGTCGCGCTGGAAGGCGGTGCGCCCGGGGCGTTTGTCGGGCTCGGGCGCCCAGCGCTCCAGGTCCGAGGCGTCGTATCCGGCGAGGCCGGGCTGTTCCGGTGCGGTCCGTGCTGAGCCGTTCATACCCCGACGGTAACCGCAGGCTGTGACAGCAGCGACGGCGTGGGGAACGGTGGACGGACTTTCCGGCCGTCGCCGGGCGGGACCGGGAACCGGGCGGTGACCTGCGGCGTTTGATCCAGGGTAACGGGGAGGACGATCGATATGGGTGGCATGGCCGGCACGGCCGGGAGATCCGGGTCGCGGCTGCGGCTGCCGCGGACGCGGCGGGGCCGGCGGCGTGCGGTGTGGGCGGTGGTGGCGGGCTGTGTGCTGGCGCTGCTGCCCGTCACCTGGGTGTACGCGGCGGCGGAGCCGCGGGTGCGGGACGTGCGCAGCGTCCCGGCGGCGCCGGTGGCGATGGTGTTCGGCGCCGGGCTGTGGGAGGGCAGGCCGTCCCCGTATCTGGCGCACCGGCTGGACGCGGCGGCGGAGCTGTACAAGGCGGGCAAGGTCCGGGTGGTGCTGGTCACGGGTGACAACAGCCGTGCGGAGTACGACGAGCCGGACGCGATGCGCGCGTATCTGACGGAGCGGGGGGTGCCGGACCACCGCATCGTCAGCGACTTCGCGGGCTTCGACACCTGGGACTCCTGCACCCGGGCGGTGCGGATCTTCGGGGTGCGGAAGGCGGTGCTGGTCAGCCAGGGGTTCCACATACGGCGGGCGCTGGCGCTGTGCGGGGCGGCGGGCATCGACGCGCACGGTGTCGGGGTGGACGCGGTGCACGACGTCACCTGGTACGCGGGCGGCGCGCGGGAGGTCTTCGCCTCGGGCAAGGCGGCGCTGGACGCGCTGGTCCGGCCGGGGCCGCGGTTCCTGGGTCCGCACGAGCCGGGGGTGCAGCAGGCGCTCCAGGACGCGGCGCGGACGCGCTGACGGGTGCGGCGGGCGGTGCCCGGTGGAGGCTGTGCGGGTGCCGAGCGGCGCGTACGGCTTCCGGGTGAGCGGGGCTACGTCATCCTCCGCCCGGACCGCGCCCGGGGTGAGTACTTCCGGGCCCGGTACTCCGGTCGTGCGCGGGCACACGATGCGTGGCGCCCCACCCACGCCGGACCCCGGTCCCGCCCCTGACCTCGGGGGCCCAAACGCCCGTACGGGCCGATAAATATACCGTCGAATAATTGAGCCCTTTCAGCGTTGCCGCTCCAGGGTGAGGACGGCTGCGGCGATTGCCGACATTCGATTCGGGCTGTACCGGGCCTTGCGGAAGATCCGCCAGGACTTCAGGCGGGCCACGCCCCGCTCGACTGGTGCCCGTGCTGCGGAGAGCGTGCGGTTGACGGTCTGCTGGGTCGGTGACAGGTCGCCGCCCGGCGGTCGCCGGACGGGTGTTGTCACCCATGGGCCGGCGCCCAGGTAGGCGCGGTCGGCGAGTACTGGGATGCCCTGGCGTTCGCAGATCCGGATGATCCGGTGGGTGCGGGCGGCGGTCAGGTCGTGGGCGCGGCCAGGCAGTGCGGGCGAGATCCACAGCAGCCTCCCCGCCGGGTCGGTCACGACCTGCACGTTGACTCCGTGCCGTCGGTGCTTGTGGGAGTAGTCGGCTCGGCTGTCGCCGACCCGGTCGCACTCCGCGAGAGTGCCGTCGAGCAGGACGTAGTCGGGGTCGGCTTCGCGCAGGGCGCGCAGCAGCCCGGGCGCGCGGTCGGCGAGTAGCCCGACGACTGCTGCGGTGTAGGCGTGGGCAGTGCCGACTGCGATGCCGAAACCGGCGGCGAGCTGGGTGAGGGTGTCGTGCCGGCGCAGGTACGCCAGCCCCACCAGGGCACGCTGGTGCGGTGGAAGTTTGCAGCGGCGGTCACCCTCGCGGGTGACGATGAGCATGGTTACCCACTCGACCAAGGCATGAGGCAGGTCGAGTGCGGCAGGATAGGGAACCAACGAGGCTCCTGTGCCGGTGGGTTGAGACTTCGAACACCTCCCTCAACGGCACGGGAGCCTCGTGTGTTGCGGACGCCACCGCCCTCACCCGATCAGTGGCCACGCTGAAAGGGCTCATTCTTTGCCGGGTGCCTCTCTTGGTGCGCCATTTACAGACTTCTGACGATTCTGAAAACGTGTCCGCCGACACAGCGGGCCGGTTTGTCCACCGCCGTGTATCGAACGACGGTCGAGAAACATACGGGTTCCGGACGTCAGGAGAACGGATGCGCCACGGAAACGCCCTGCGGGAAGAAGTAGCCTCCCCCAGGACCACGCCCCTCATCGGCATCTACGACATGTACTCGGCTTCCATCGCGGCCCGGCACTACGACGGATTCTTCGTGTCCGGGTTCGGGTTCGCGGCCTCGCACTACGGTCTGCCCGACATCGGTTTCATCGCCTGGCCGGACATGGTGGCGTTCGTGGAGCGCCTGCGCCCGGCCTTCCCCGGCCACCATCTGCTGGTCGACATCGACGACGGCTACGTCGATCCCGAGGTCGCCTGCCATGTGGTGCGGCGGCTGGAGCGGGCCGGGGCGTCCGGTGTCGTGCTGGAGGACCAGAAGCGGCCGCGGCGGTGCGGGCACGCGGACGGCAAGCTGATCCTGCCGCTGGACGAGTACCTGCGGAAGCTCGAACTGGTGCTGGCGAGCCGGCAGGACATGCTCGTGGTGGCGCGTACGGACGCCACCGAGGAGGACGAGATCCTGCGCCGCGCGGCGGCGCTGGCGGAGAGCGGCGCGGATGTCGTGCTGGTCGACGGGGTGCGCAGCGTGGAATGGATCCGCAAGGTCCGTTCGGTCATCGGCGGCACCCCGCTGCTGTTCAACCAGATCGCGGGCGGGAAATCGCCGAGCCTTTCCCTGTCGGAGCTCACCGAACTGGGCGTCGATATCGCCATCTACAGCACGCCGTGCCTTTTCGCGGCGCACCACGCGATCGACACGGCATTGACCGATCTCAAAGAAGCGGACGGCCGCCTTCCGGACATGTCGAAGTCCGGTGGCATCGGGGTGGCGCGCTCCACGAAACTACTGGAGCAGAACATCCGCCGGCACCACCCGGAGCGAACGGCGGTGTCGGCGTGATCCGTGGCCCCCTCTTCGCGGCGGGCCTCACCGGCGCGGTCCTCGCGAGCGTGCTGCTCGGCGGCGAGGCGGCCGCGGCCGGCGCGGGCCTGCACGGGGGCGCGCACCCGGACGCGCCGGAGGGCCGGGCCCCGCACTGCTCCGACGAGCGCCGCATCGGATTCCTCCTCGTCGACAACTCGGGCGCCGATTCCTGGCTGGAGGTCGACCGCACGGCCAACGCGGTCGTCGCCGGGAAGGGCACCGCCGGCAGCGACCACGACGGGGGCGGCGGCGCCATCGACGTCCACAACAGGGACGTCACCGGTACGGGCAACTCCCCCGCCCAGAGCCGTGAGTCCGACGACGGCGGGCAGGAGTGAGGAGACGCGCGGTGGCGGGGCACGGGATAGCGGGCCCCGGCCCGGTCCGTCCGGTGCCCCTGCCGAGGCGGCTGGGGAAGGCGGTCGACCCCTATGTGGCCGCCCTCCTCGGCACGGTGACGCTGGCGGCGCTGCTGCCCGCGACCGGCCGGGGCGCCACCGTCGCCGGCGGGGCGGCCGACGTCGCCATCACCCTGCTCTTCCTCCTCTACGGCGCCCGGCTCTCCACCGGCGAGGCGGTGGCGGGCCTGCGGCAGTGGCGGCTGCACCTGGCGGTGGGGGCGAGCACCTTCGTGCTCTTCCCCCTGCTGGGGCTGGCCGCCCGCGCCGTCGTCCCGTTCCTGCTCACCGACCGGCTCTGGACCGGACTGCTCTTCCTGTGCGTCGTCCCCTCGACCGTCCAGTCCTCGATCGCCCTCACGTCCACGGCCCGGGGGAACGTACCCGCCGCGATCTGCGCCGGCACCTACTCCAGCCTGGTCGGCATGGCCGCCACCCCGCTGCTGGCCGCCTGGCTGATCGGCTCCACCGTCAGCTTCTCGGCCGACGGGCTGCTGACCATCAGCACCCAGCTGCTCGCCCCGTTCCTCGCCGGGCAGGTGCTGCGCCGCTGGATCGGGGGGTTCGTCGGCAGGCACCGCAAGGTGCTCGGCCGGCTGGACCGGCTGTCCATCCTGCTCGTCGTCTACACCGCCTTCAGCCGGGGTGTGGCCGAGGGCGTCTGGCGGCAGCTCACCCCGCTCCGGCTGCTGGCCCTGCTGTGCCTGGCGGGGGCGCTGCTGGCGCTGGCCCTGGGCACGACGGCGCTGGCCGGGCGGCGGCTGGGGTTCTGCCGCGAGGACCGCGTCACCCTGGTCTTCTGCGGCTCGAACAAGAGCCTCGCGACGGGGCTGCCGATGGCCGCGGTGCTCTTCGGCGCCTCGGCGGGCCCGGTGATCCTGCCGCTGATGCTCTTCCACCAGGTGCAGCTGATGGTCTGCGCGGTGATCGCGGGCAGGTGGTCAGCCGCGGCGCGGCTCACGGCCGTTGACGGCGTCGAGGTAGAGCCGGAAGATCGCGTCGTCGTTGACCGGGCTGTACGAGATCCGTGAGCCCTCCTCGCCGTCGGGGCCGCCGCCGTTGACCCCGCCCAGGACGCCGACCAGGTCGCCCGTTCTCGTCTTCTCGTCGAAGTGCGTGAGCCAGGGGCTGCCGGACGTGCCGGAGAGGAAGCCCTCGCAGGTCATCCGCTCCTGCTTCCGGTCCTCCAGCCGCTCGGTCAGGGCGGTGCAGCGGATGGCCTGGTCGGCGGGGTCGTCGTCGGCGTCCGGATAGCCGATGACCGTGACCCGGTTGACGTAGCCGGGCGTACGGACCAGCCGGTTGGCGCCCGTGACGCGCTCGATCTGGCGGCCCCGGCCGTCGGGCTTGACGGTGGCGAAGGCGAAGTCCAGGTCGGACCCCTCGCCGGTGTCGGAGCGCCGCGGGTCGGTGAAGGCGCGCTCCACCCGCCACACCCCGTACGGCTGCCGGTCGGCGCCCGCGCGGTAGCCCGGCACGAAGGCGGCGTCCTCGCCCACGGAGCAGTGGCCCGCGGTCGCGATGAGATTGCCCTTGGGGCTGTGCACCACGCTGGCCGTGCAGTGGTGGTCCCGCATGTCCTCACCGGCGTAGAAGAGGACGCCGACGGAGGGCACGCCCTCGAAGTGGCGTGCGCTGCCGGTGATCCGCTGGGCCTCGGGGACGGCCGCCCCGCCGCCCGCGCCGTCGGATCCCGCGGCGGCCTGGATCCGTTCCGGCCCCCAGAAGCGCCGGGCCTCCGCGCTGGACCAGTCACCGTCCCTGGCGTGCCCGCCGGCGCCCTTCGGCACCGCGGCGGCCAGGGTGACCACATACAGCCCCGCGAGCACGGCCCGGACCCACCGGACCCGCCACCACCGGGAAAAACCCACGTCAGACCCCACCACGTCGGAACGGTAAAGGTAATCGACAGGCTAACCACAACCACCACGAGCCAACCCTCGCCGGTCCGATCAACCGACGAGCGTCACCCGATCACCCGCCCCACTGGTCGTAACCCAGCTTGCAGACCAGCGACACCACGACCACCACCAGCACCCCTCGCACGAACCCGCTCCCCCGCTTCAGCGCCATCCGCGCGCCGAACGCGCCACCGGTGAGGTTGCACAGGGCCATGGGCGCGGCCAGCTGCCAGAGGACGGAGCCGTGCAGCGAGAACGTCACCAGCGCGCCCACGTTGGTGCAGACATTGACGATCTTGGCCGTCCCGGAGGCCGCGACCAGGTCCATGTGGAGGATCCCGGCGAGGGCGATGACCAGGAACGTGCCGGTGCCGGGGCCTATGAGGCCGTCGTAGAAGCCGATGCCCAGCCCCGCGACGAGGATCGCCGCCAGCACCCGGCGGCGGGTCACCGGCGCGGCGGGCTCCCCGGCCGTGCCGAAGGCCGGCCGCAGCAGGAGGAACGCGAGGACGGCGAGGAGCACCCCCATGATCAGCGGGCGCAGCACGGCGCTGTCGATGCCGGCCGCGAAGAAGGCGCCCGCCAGCGAGCCGCCGAGGGCGGCGAGGCCGATCCGGACGGCGGTGCGCAGGTCCAGCCGGGCGCCGCGGACGTAGGACACGGCCGCCGCGGACGTGCCGCAGATGGCCACGGCCTTGTTGGTGCCGAGGACATGGGCGGCGGGCACATGGGGCAGTGCCACCAGGAGTGCGGGCAGTTGGAGGAGGCCGCCGCCGCCGACCACGGCGTCGATCCATCCGGCGGCGGCCGCGGCGAGGCAGAGCAGGAGCAGCGTCGTCAGCGATATGTCGTGGACCACTGTGAGGATCGTACGGGGTCCGCCAACTGGGGTGTGACGGCCGGACGGTGGGGTGTGCGAGGGGCGGACGGGGTTTCGCCGGCCCCCGCGCGAGGGAAGGCCCGTCCGGACCGCGGCGGTCGAGCACCGGACCCCGGCGGAACAGCGCGTGCGCGGCGCGGTTCGCCTAGGCTGGGGCCGCAGGCTACTGACGCGTACGACCCGTACCGACGGCAGAGGAGCGCGGCGGACGTGAACGGCTGGACCGCGAACGACATCCCCGACCAGAGCGGCCGCACGGCCGTGGTGACCGGCGCCAACAGCGGCATCGGCTACGTCACGGCCCTGGAGCTCGCCCGGCACGGCGCGAAGGTGGTGCTGGCCTGCCGGGACGCCGCCCGGGGCAAGGCCGCCGAGGAGCGGGTGCGGGCGGCCGCGCCGGGCGCGGAGGTGGTGTTCGCCCCGCTGGACCTGGCGGACCTGTCCTCCGTACGGGACTTCGCCGCGGGCCTCCCCGGCGACCGGGTGGACCTGCTGGTCAACAACGCCGGCGTGATGGCGCTGCCGGAGCGCAAGACGGTCGACGGCTTCGAGATGCAGTTCGGCACCAACCACCTCGGGCACTTCGCGCTGACCGGGCTGCTGCTGCCGCGCCTGGACGAGGCCGGCCGCGGGGCCAGGATCGTCAACCTCTCCAGCGGGCTGCACGTCCTCGGCACGGTCGACCCGCGCGACCTCCACATGGAGCACCGCTACCGCCGGTGGATCGCCTACGGCCGCTCCAAGAGCGCGAACCTGCTCTTCACCCACGAGCTGGCGCGCCGGCTCGCCGCGGCGGGCTCGCCGGTCGTGGCCGCCGCCGCGCACCCCGGCTACGCGTCGACGAACCTCCAGACCGCGGGCGTCCGCATGGAGGAACGGGCCCTGGCGGAGCGGGCGGTGGAGCTCCTCAACCGCACGGTCGCGCAGAGCGCGGAGGAGGGGGCGCTGCCGGTCCTCCACGCGGCCACGGCCCCGGACGTCCGGCCGGACGACTTCTTCGGCCCCCGCCTGCTGATGTGGCGCGGGGCGCCGGCGCGGTCGTGGCGGGCGGCGTGGACGCGGGACGACCGCGCGAGCGCGGGCCTGTGGGCGGTGTCGGAGCGGATGACGGGCGTCGGCTACCTCTGACCGGGGCGACCGCGTTCCGGCCCGTCCGGGGCGGTAGCGGGGGGGGAAAAGCACGGGAAAGCCCCCTCCTTACTCCAGGCCCGCCCTCCCCAGCAGCTCCCGCGCGATGTCCCCGTCCACCTGCGACCCCACGGACGCCAGCACCGGCGCCCCCTCCCGCAGCAGCCCGCTCCGCCGGGCGCACCGCGCCCCCGCGTCCAACTGGTGCCACAGCAGCGGGTTCGCGATCAGCACCTGCGGGTCCAGCTCCACCCGGCCGCCGCCCACGTCGCACAGCACCAGCCGCGGGGTGATGCCCTCCGACCGCCGCACCCGGGTGAGCAGGTCGGTGCGGACGCGCCGCTCCCGCAGCAGGCCGCGGGTGGCCAGCCAGCCGTCGCCGGCGGTGACCCGCTGCGGCAGCAGGACGGCGAGGAAGAGCGCGCCGAGGCCGGTCCAGAAGCCGCCGCGCCAGCCGTCGAGGGTGCCCCGGGCCAGGTCGATGGAGACGAGCACGCCGGTGAGGCCCAGCCCGCACAGCCAGGCGGCCCGCGCCTCCGCACGCCACTCCCGGTTCCGGGCGAGCACCCGGCCGGCCGTGGGCGGCGCGCCGGGCCGTCCGTCCGCCGCGCGCCCATGTGTCCGTACCCGCAGGTGCTGTCGCCGTCCCATGGCCCGGACGCTAGGACCGCGACGGCGGCCACGCGCCGGATGTTGATGCCGATCTGACGCCACAGCGCCCAACTCTGACGCGGCTCTGACGCGGAGCACATCCTTCGGCGTCAAGAACGCGTGAAGATCCCGCCAAATCGCGCCAAGGCGCCGCAAAGGCCGGTCGTCCCGCCGCGCGGGCGGGCGCAACCTGAGCACCACGGGGCCGCTCGGGGCGCGCCCACCACCACGGAGGTACCACCTACATGTCCACGCTGGCCAAGACGGACGACCGGCCCGCCGGGACCGGCGAGGAGCCGCCCGATACCGGGGCCGGGCACACCGCCGACGACAGGCACCGGCTGACCGCCACCCAGGGCCTGGCCGCCCTGTCCCTGGACGCGATGGCGTCCGTGGCCTACGGGCCCGAGGCGGTCGTGCTGGTGCTGGCGGCGGCGGGCGCGCACGGCCTCGGTTTCACCCTTCCGGTCACGCTCGCCATCGCCGCGCTGCTGGCCGTGCTCGTCGCCTCGTACCGGCAGGTCATCGCGGCCTTCCCGGACGGCGGCGGCAGCTACGCGGTCGCCAAGCGGCACCTGGGCCGCCGCACCAGCCTGTTCACGGCCGCGTCGCTGGTGCTGGACTACGTGCTGAACGTGGCGGTGTCGGTGACGGCGGGCGTCGCCGCCCTCACCTCCGCGGTGCCGTCCCTCTACGACGACCGGCTGTGGCTCTGCCTGGGCGTGCTGGCCCTGGTCACGGCGGTGAACCTGCGCGGCATCGTGGACTCGGCCAAGGCGTTCATCGTGCCGACCGCCGTCTTCGTGGGCTCGATCCTGACCATGATCGTGGTGGGGCTGTTCCGGGACGCCCCGGTGAGCACCGAGGCCGCCGCGGGGCACGCGTCGGCGCTGTCCGGCGACGCCACGGCCGTCGGCGCGCTGCTCCTGCTGAAGGCGTTCGCGGCCGGCTGCTCCGCGCTGACCGGCGTCGAGGCGGTGGCCAACGCGGTGCCGTCCTTCCGCGCCCCGGCCCCCCGGCGGGCCCAGCGCACGGAGGTGGCGCTCGGCGCGCTGCTCGGTGTGATGCTCGTCGGCCTCTCGGTCCTCATCGGCCGCTTCCACCTCCAGCCCGTCGAGGGCGTCACCGTCCTGGCCCAGCTCGCGGACGCCTCGCTCGGCCACAACGCGGCCTTCTACCTCGTGCAGTTCGCGACCGTCGTGCTGCTGGCGCTGGCCGCCAACACCTCCTTCGGCGGGCTGCCCGTCCTGATGGGCCTGCTCGCCCGGGACAACTACCTGCCGCACGTCTTCGGCCTGAAGGCCGAGCGCCAGGTGCACCGGCACGGGGTGCTCGCCCTCGCCGCCGTCTCCGCGCTGCTGCTGGTGCTGTCCGGCGGCGACGTCAACACGCTGGTGCCGCTGTTCGCGATCGGGGTGTTCGTCGGCTTCACCATCTGCCAGGTGGGCATGGTCCGGCACTGGCTGCGGGAACGTTCCCCCGGCTGGCGGGGCAGGACGCTGCTCAACGGCTTCGGCGCGGTCCTCACGGGCGTCTCGGCCGTCGTCGTCACCGCGACGAAGTTCACCGAGGGCGCCTGGCTGATCGTCCTCGCCCTCCCGCTGCTGGTGGCCGCCTTCGAGGCCGTCCACCGCGCGTACGGGCGGATCGGCGAGCGGCTGGGCCTCGGCCGGGTGCCCGAGGCGCCGCGCCGCTGCCGTTCCGTGGTCGTCGTGCCCGTCTCGTCGCTGTCCCGGCTGACCAGCAAGGCGCTGACCTCCGCCGTGTCGCTGGGCGACGAGGTGGTGGCGGTGACCGTCGCACAGCCCGACGCCGAGGGCCGGCGGGCCACCGAGTCGCTGCGCCGGGACTGGGAGCTGTGGGACCCGGGCGTCGCGCTCGTCGAGCTGCCGGCCTCCACCCGGGCGCTCGGCCGGCCGATCGTCGCGTACGTGCGCGAGCTCGCGGACCGGCACCCGGACGACCGGGTCACCGTGCTGATCCCGGAGGTCGAACCCGCCCGTCTGTGGCAGCGGATGCTCCAGAACCAGCGTGGCGCGGTCGTCGCCCACGCGGTGCGCCGGGACACCGACGCGGTGATCTGCCGGCTGCGGTTCCGGATAGACGCCCGCGGCTGACGGCCGGCCGCCGTTCCCCGGACACCGGCCCGGGGAACGGCACACGGCGGTAAGCCCTCTGTCGTAATCCCCTCGCATCGTTGATCGTTGGTCCGTACGGTCCCGACGCGAGGGGAAGTGCCGACATGCCGATCAGCCGCAGACAGCTCATGGCCGGCGGGGCCGGCCTCGCCCTCACCGGCGCCCTCGGCTCCGCGTGCGGTTCCCACACCGGGCGCGGCGGCGGAGGTTCGAGCGGACCCCGCCTGTCGCAGTGGTACCACCAGTACGGGGAGGCGGGCACCCGGCAGGCGGTGATCCGGTACGCCGCCGCCTACAAGGAGGCGGACGTCAGGATCGAGTGGCGGCCGGGCAACTACGACCAGCAGACCGCGGCCGCCCTGCTGACCTCCTCCGGGCCGGACGTCTTCGAGGCAAGCGGTCCGACGCTGGACCAGATCCAGGGCGGCCAGGTCGTCGATCTCACCGACCTGGTCAAGGATGTCAAGGACGACTTCAGCCAGGTCGTCCTCGCCCCCAAGACCCACGACGGCCGCGTCTGGGGCATCCCGCAGCTCGTCGACACCCAGCTGCTCTACTACCGCAAGAGCATGCTCCGGGACGCCGGGGTACGGCCGCCCGGCAGCCTGGACGAGCTGATCGACGCCGCCCGGAAGCTCTCGACGGGCAAGGTCAAGGGCCTCTTCCTCGGCAACGACGGCGGCGCGAGCGCCCTGGACGGCACCCCCTTGTACGCCGCCGGGCTCGGCCTCGTCACCGACGGTGGCGAGGTGGGCTTCGACGACCCGGCCGCCGCCCGCACGCTGGGGAAGCTGCACCGGCTGTACGCCGACAAGTCGCTGCTGCTGGGCGCCCCGACCGACTGGGCCGACCCGGGCGCGTTCCTCCAGGGGCTCACCGCGATGCAGTGGTCCGGGCTGTGGGCGCTGCCCCGGATCCGGAAGGAGCTGGGCGACGACTTCGGGGTGCTGCCGTTCCCGCCGGACGGCCCGTCCGGACGGCCCGCCGTGCCGGTCGGGGCGTGGACCGCCGCCGTCAGCGCCCGCAGCGAGCACCGCGAGGCCGCCAAGGCGTTCGTGAAGTGGCTGTGGATCGACCGCACGGACCACCAGGAGGACTTCGCGCTCTCCTACGGCTTCCACGTCCCCGCCCGGAACTCGCTCGCCGCGAAGGCGGACCGGCTCAAGACGGGCCCGGCGGCGGAGGTGGTGCGGTTCACCAAGGAATACGGCGGTGCCGCGCAGCCCCTGCTGTGGACGCCCCCGAGCCGGACCGTCTACCAGGACGCCCTCAACCGCGTCATCAAGGGCGGCGCCGACCCCGAGGCCGAGCTGCGGGCGGTCGTCCGCAAGGCCGGGGCCGAGCTGCGCCGGGTGCGGAAGCGGGCATGAGCGCGCCCGGGAGCACCCGCCGGAGGCCACGCGGCCGGGAGCGGAACCGTGCCCTCTGGTTCTGGACTTTCGTCGGCCCGTTCGTAGCGGGGCTCGCCCTGTTCACGTACGTACCGCTGGCCTGGAGTGTGTACCTCAGCCTCTTCGACGCCCACAACACCGTCTCCCCCACCGACTTCGTCGGGCTCGACAACTACACCGCGATGCTGGGCGATCCGGCCTTCCGCTCCTCGCTGGTGACCTTCGCGGTCTTCACCGCCTTCATCGTGCCCGCCACCTACGCCCTCTCCCTCGGCCTGGCCCTGGCCGTGAACCGGCTGCGCTTCGCCCAGGCCTTCTTCCGCTCCGTCTTCTTCCTGCCGTCCGCCTGCTCCTACGTCGTCGCCGCGATGGTCTGGAAGCTGTCGGTCTTCAACGGCGTGCGCTTCGGACTGGCCAATACCGTCCTCGGCTGGTTCGGCGCCGAGCCGGTCGCCTGGCTGGCGTCGACGGATCCGCCCTGGTACTGGCTCGTCATCGTGACCGTGCGGCTGTGGCTCCAGGCGGGCTTCTACATGGTGCTGTTCCTGGCCGGGCTCCAGCGCGTGCCGGTGCGGCTGTACGAGGCGGCGGCGCTCGACGGCGCCCGGCCCGGCTGGCAGACGTTCCGGCACATCACCTTCCCCGCGCTGCGGGCCACCTCGGTCGCCGTGGTGCTCCTGCTGGTGGTGGGCGCCTTCCAGGCGTTCGACGAGTTCTACAACCTGCTGTCGGACAGCCGCGGCTACCCGCCCTACGCCCGGCCGCCGCTGGTCTACCTCTACTACACCGCGCTCGGGCAGGGGCAGGACCTGGGCCTGGGCAGCGCGGGCGCCGTGATCCTGGCACTGATCATCGCGGTGGTCACCGTCGTGCAGTCCCGTGTGTCGGGCCTCGGCCGCAAGGAGGAGTGAGGATGCCCGCGAAGACCGAGCGGACCGCCCCGGTGAGGACGGCCGACGACGCCCTCGTACGGGCGGGCCGGGCCCTGCGGCTGGTGCTCCTGATCGCCCTGGCCGCGCTGTTCCTGATCCCCTTCTACCTCCTCGTCCGCAACGGCCTCGCCTCCGAGGAGGAGATCACCTCCGCCGGCTGGACGTTCTTCCCGAGCCGTCCCCACTGGTCGAACGTGCGGGAGCTGTTCGCCGACCCGGACGTGCCCATGGCGCACGCGCTGCTGAACTCCTCGCTGATCGCGGTGGCCACGACCGCCGGCACCCTGCTGCTCGCCTCGCTCGCCGGGTACGGGCTGGCCCGGATCCCCTACCGGCACGCGAACGCCGTCTTCTACGCCGTCCTGGGCACCCTGATGGTCCCGGCGGCCGTCACCTTCGTGCCGTCCTTCGTGCTCGTCTCCTCGCTGGGCTGGGTGTCGACCCTGCGCGGGCTGATCGTGCCGACGCTGTTCAGCGCCTTCGCGTGCTTCGTCTTCCGGCAGTACTTCCTGGGCTTCCCGCGCGAGCTGGAGGACGCCGCCCAGGTCGACGGGCTCGGCTACTGGCGCACGTACTGGCGGGTGGTCGTGCCCAACTCCCGGCCGGTGTTCGCGGCGGTCGGCACCATCGTCTTCATCGGCGCCTGGAACTCCTTCCTGTGGCCGCTGGTCATCGGCCAGGGCCGGAGCTCGTGGACGGCGCAGGTCGCCCTGTCGACCTTCACCACCGCGCAGACGATCAACCTCCACGAGCTGTTCGTGGCGGCGACCGCCTCGATCATCCCGCTGCTCCTGGTGTTCCTGCTGCTCCAGCGCTACATCGTGGCGGGCGTCGAGCGCTCGGGGATCGACGACTGACCCACCGGCTGCACCCTGGGCCGGCCCTGCGGGCCGCGGTGCCCGCCGCGCAGCAGCGCCGCGCCCAGGGGCGTGAGGGTGTGCATCACGGCGCTGCCGTTGCGCAGGGTCAGCACCAGGCCGGCCTCCCGCAGCACCCCGGCGTGCTGGCTGGCGGAGGCGGCGGACACCCCGACCCGGCGGGCGAGCTCGCTGGTGGTGCAGCCGCCGCCGATCGAGCCGAGGACGGCCGAGCGGGTGTGGCCCACCAGCTTGCCCAGCGAGCGGGGCGCGGCGACCTCGGCGGGCGCGCACTCCGCCATGTGCCGGGCGGGGTAGACGAGCACGGGGGCCAGGTCGGGGTTGACGTAGGTGACGGGCGTGCGGCGGCAGAAGAAGGAGGGCACGAGGAGCAGGCCCCGGCCGTTGAGGTGGATGTCGCGGTCGACGGGGTAGTCGGCCTCCAGGACCGGTGCCCGCCAGCGCATCATCGGCGGCAGGGACGACAGCAGGGCGTCGGCGCCGCCGTCGAGGAGGGCCCGGCCGCGCACCGCGCGGTCCGCCTCTATCTGGGCCTGGATGTGGGACCAGTAGGGCGCGATGGCCGCCTCGTGGTACGCCTGGAGCGCGCCGGTCAGCTTGGCGAAGGCCCGCGGGTCGCCCTCCGCCATGGATCGTATCCAAGCCGGGAGCGTGCGGACGGTGGAGAGCCGGCCGAGCTCCTGGTGGACCCGCTCCGGGGGCGTCTCGCGCAGCGCCTGCATGCCCGAGTCGAGTCCGAGTACGCCTTCGGGCGGCGTGAGGAAGTCCGGAAAATAGCCGCGGGAGGGAACCAGCGGCGCGAGAAGCCGCGTTTCACCATTCAACCGAGCCCGGGTTTCCGACCGCCAATCGCCGAAGATCGACTCGCCTTGTTTGTCCCGGAGTCGGTGCAGGCTCAATACGGATTCCCAGAGTGCGTCCGGGTCTCCGGCCAGGCGCAACCGGGCCAGATCGAGTCCCGTGAAATGGACGCGCAGCACCAAACCCCCACATGAGACATCGCAACCACCCCCCGCTCACTGAGTATGCACACCGATACGAGCTGTTACCACGCCCTTTTGGCCACAGTTGAAAGGACTCGCGCGGAACATGTCGGAAGCGAAATGCTATTCACGCACTCAGGGCCGCCTCCGCTCGTTCCCGTGGGGGGTGGCGGGCGAAAAAGCGGCCGCTGAGTATGCGAGTTGCCGCCCGAGCCGATGCGGGCGGCAACAACTCCCGGTGGGGGAGTAAAGAGGGGCGGCGCTCCCGCACGGGCGCCGCCCCTCCGCCGTGTCGCCGTCCGGCGGGGGCCCGGTGTCCCGTGGCCCGCCACGGATTACGCGGCGGTTACCGCCCGACACGCCGCCCTTGCTCGGCCGCGGGCCGGTGGGGACCGATCGCGGTCCCCCGGACTCTTCCCCGGCCGCGGGCCGGCGGGGGCGATGCACGGCTCCCCCGGGGTCCTTCCTGGTCGCGGTCCCCCGGGTCCTTCCTCGACCGCGGGCCGGTGGGGGCTGGTCGCGGTCCCCACGGTCCTTCCTCGACCGCGGGCCGGTGGGAGCTGGTCGCGCAGTTCCCCGCGCCCCTGACGGGGCCGATGCCCGGCCCTCACGTGCGGCCCGCCCTACGGGCCCCTGACCACGCGGGTCCTCGCGAGCCGGACGGGTCGGCTCCGCGCCTCTGACAGAGCGCGGCACGCGGCCCTCATGTGCCGGACGGGTCGGAGACCACCCGCGGGTGGTCTCCGACCCGCAGCACATCCAGCCCGTCCGGCGTTTGAGGACGCGACCGCAGGGAGCTCCCGCCGCAGGCGGCAGACGGCCCGCAGGCAGCAGGCAACCCGCAGTCAGCAGACTGCCCGCGCGGCAGGCAACCCGCAGACAGCCCGCGCGGCAGACGGCCCGCAGGCCGCCCGCCGGCCCGGATCAGCGGCTGTCACTACCTCCACCCAGCGCGGCAGCGCGCCCCGCCTCCAGGCGTGCGACCGGGATGCGGAACGGCGAGCAGGAGACGTAGTCCAGGCCCACCTCGTGGAAGAAGTGCACCGACTCCGGGTCGCCGCCGTGCTCGCCGCAGACGCCGAGCTTGAGGTCGGGGCGCGTGGCCCGGCCTGCCTGGACGGCCGAGCGGACGAGCGAGCCCACGCCGTCCCGGTCGATGGTCTCGAACGGGCTGACGCCGAAGATGCCCTTCTCCAGGTACGCCGTGAAGAAGCTCGCCTCGACGTCGTCGCGGGAGAAGCCCCACACGGTCTGGGTGAGGTCGTTCGTGCCGAAGGAGAAGAACTGCGCGGCCTCGGCGATCTGGCCCGCCGTCAGCGCGGCGCGCGGCAGCTCGATCATCGTGCCGATGGTCAGCTTGAGGCTGGTGCCGGTGGCGGCCTCGACCTCGGCGATGACCTGGTCGGCCTCCTCGCGGACGATCTCCAGCTCCTGGACCGTGCCCACCAGCGGGATCATGATCTCGGCGCGCGGGTCGCCCTTGGCGTTCTTGCGCTCGGCCGCGGCCTCGGCGATCGCCCGCACCTGCATGGCGAACAGACCGGGGATGACCAGGCCGAGGCGGACGCCGCGCAGGCCCAGCATCGGGTTCTGCTCGTGCAGCTTGTGCACGGCCTGGAGGAGACGCAGGTCGTTCTCGTTGGCGTCCTCGCGGGCCTCGGCGAGCGCGACCCGGACGGACAGCTCGGTGATGTCCGGGAGGAACTCGTGCAGCGGCGGGTCGAGCAGCCGCACGGTGACCGGCAGACCGTCCATGGCCTCGAAGAGCTCGACGAAGTCGGCCTTCTGGAGCGGCAGCAGGGCTCCGAGGGCCTCGTCGCGCTCGGCGTCGGTGTCGGCGAGGATGAGCCGCTCGACCATCTCGCGCCGCTCGCCGAGGAACATGTGCTCGGTGCGGCAGAGGCCGATGCCCTGGGCGCCGAAGCGGCGGGCCCGGGAGGCGTCCTCGGCGTTGTCGGCGTTGGCCCGCACCCGCAGCCGGCGCATCCGGTCGGCGTAGGCCATCACGCGGTGCACGGCCTGGACGAGCTCGTCGGCGTCGTCGGCGCCCGCGTGCATCCGGCCCTCGAAGTACTCGACGACCGGGGAGGGTACGACCGGTACCTCGCCGAGGTACACCTTGCCGGTGGAGCCGTCGATGGAGACGACGTCACCCTCCTCGATGACCACACCGCCGGGGGCGGTCATCCGGCGGCGCTTGGTGTCGACCTCCAGCTCCTCCGCGCCGCAGACACAGGTCTTGCCCATGCCGCGGGCGACGACGGCCGCGTGCGAGGTCTTGCCGCCGCGCGAGGTCAGGATGCCCTCGGCGGCGATCATTCCGTTGAGGTCGTCCGGGTTGGTCTCGCGGCGGATCAGGATGACCTTCTCGCCCGAGCGCGACCACTTCACGGCGGTGTAGGAGTCGAAGACGGCCTTGCCGACCGCGGCGCCCGGCGAGGCGGCGATGCCGCGCCCGAGCAGCTCGGTCTTGGCCTTCTCGTCGAAGCGCGGGAACATCAGCTGCGCGAGCTGGGCGCCCGTGACGCGCTGGAGCGCCTCGGCCTCGTCGATCAGGCCCTGGTCGACCAGCTGGGTGGCGATGCGGAAGGCCGCGCCGGCGGTGCGCTTGCCGATGCGGGTCTGGAGCATCCAGAGCTTGCCGCGCTCGATGGTGAACTCGATGTCGCACAGGTCGCGGTAGTGCGTCTCCAGCGTCTCCATGATCGAGATCAGCTGGTCGTACGAGGCCTTGTCGATCCGCTCCAGGTCGGCGAGCGGCACGGTGTTGCGGATGCCCGCGACGACGTCCTCGCCCTGGGCGTTCTGGAGGTAGTCGCCGTAGACGCCCTGGTGGCCGCTGGCGGGGTCGCGGGTGAAGGCGACGCCGGTGCCGGAGTCCGGGCCGAGGTTGCCGAAGACCATGGAACAGATGTTGACGGCGGTGCCGAGGTCGCCCGGGATGCGCTCCTGGCGGCGGTAGAGCTTGGCGCGCTCGCCGTTCCAGGAGTCGAAGACGGCCCTTATGGCGAGGTCCATCTGCTCGCGGGGCTCCTGCGGGAAGTCCCGGCCGGTCTCCTTGGCGACGATGCCCTTGAACTCCGCCACGAGACCGCGCAGGTCGGCGGCGTCGAGGTCGACGTCGGTGGTGACGCCCTTGGCCCGCTTGGCCTCCTCCAGCGCGTCCTCGAAGAGCTCGCCGTCGACGCCCAGCACGGTCTTGCCGAACATCTGGATGAGCCGCCGGTAGGAGTCCCACGCGAAGCGCTCGTCGCCGGCCTGGGCGGCGAGGCCGGTGACGGACTCGTCGGAGAGGCCGATGTTCAGGACCGTGTCCATCATGCCGGGCATGGAGAACTTGGCGCCGGAGCGGACGGAGACCAGCAGCGGGTCGTCGGCCTGGCCGAGCTTCTTGCCCATCCGCGCCTCAAGGGCGTCGAGGTGGGCCGTGACCTCGTCACGGAGTGCCGTGGGCTCGCTGCCGCTGGCGAGGTAGACCTTGCAGGCCTCGGTGGTGATCGTGAAGCCGGGGGGCACCGGGAGACCGAGGTTGGTCATCTCGGCGAGGTTGGCCCCCTTCCCACCGAGAAGGTCCTTGAGGTCCTTGTTGCCCTCGGTGAAGTCGTAGACGAACTTCTGGCGATCTGTGGTCTCCGGCACGGGACTCGACTCCTCACTGGGGTCCCCCCGTACTCAGGTGGGGGAGGGCGTGCTCAAACGGGCTGACGGCGGGGAGCGTACCCAGATCGAAGGATTCTGAGGAGGTCCACTCCACGGTCATAGGGCTGTAACCACCCGTCTGCCGTCAGATCGAAAGTCACGCTCCGGCAAAGGCGCCTTCAGCCCGTTCTTCGACATCTGAAGCCAGGATGACAAAGAGCACCCACGCAAGCACGCACCGTCGACAAAAACGACCATCTGTCATCAGGTGTCGCCAAGAAATGAAAGCAAGAAGGGTGGCACGCAGTGCCACCCTTCTGAAGATGCAGGCCGTCTTCAGCTGCTCATTTGAGCGCACCCCTGATCAGGGGTGGCGAGAATCACGCGCTCTCAGCCGCCCGAAGTGTCAAGTTCGGCGTCCGCGCTCACGGCCACACAGGCGTACGGATCGTCCAGCCAGCCCTCCGGGAGAACCACCCGGTCACGGCCGGACGTGCGGCCACGCGGGCCGTCCGCGCCGGCGGGCCACGGCTGGTCCAGATCGAGCTCGCTCAGAAGAGCGTCCAGTTCGTCCAGGGATGAGGCGATCGCGAGCTTCTTCCGCATGTCCGAGCCGACCGAGAAGCCCTTGGTGTACCAGGCGACGTGCTTGCGGAAGTCGATGACACCGCGCTCCTCGCTCTCCAGCCACTCCCCCAGCAGCCGTGCGTGGCGCACCATCACGGCGGCGACCTCGCGGAACGTGGGCGCCGTGGGCGCGCCGCCGTGCTCGAAGGCGGCCACCAGGTCGCCGAAGAGCCAGGGCCGGCCCAGGCAGCCGCGGCCGACGACCACGCCGTCGCAGCCGGTCTCGCGCACCATCCGCACGGCGTCCTCCGCCGACCAGATGTCGCCGTTCCCGAGCACCGGTATCTCCGGCACGGACTCCTTCAGCCGGGCGATGGAGTCCCAGTCGGCCGTGCCGCCGTAGTGCTGGGCGGCCGTCCGGCCGTGCAGCGCGATGGCCGTGACGCCCTCCTCGACGGCGATCCGGCCGGCCTCCAGGTAGGTCATGTGGTCGTCGTCGATGCCCTTGCGCATCTTCATGGTGACCGGCAGGGCGCCGGCGTTGCCGACCGCCTCGCGCAGGATCGCGCGCATGAGGTTGCGCTTGTAGGGCATCGCGGCGCCGCCGCCCTTGCGGGTGACCTTGGGCACGGGGCAGCCGAAGTTCAGGTCGATGTGGTCGGCCAGGTCCTCGTCCACGATCATGCGGACGGCCCGGCCGACGGTCTCCGGGTCCACGCCGTAGAGCTGGATCGAGCGCGGCTTCTCCGAGGCGTCGAAGTGGATCAGCCGCATCGTCTTGGCGTCCCGCTCGACGAGCGCCCGGGTGGTGATCATCTCGCTGACGAAGATGCCCTTGCCGCCCGAGAACTCCCTGCACAGGGTGCGGAACGGCGCGTTGGTGATGCCCGCCATGGGGGCCAGCACCACCGGCGGCCACAGGGTGTGCGGGCCGATGGAGAGCGGCGCGAACGGCGAGCCGGCGTCATTGGTCATGCCTCCCATTGTCCCGTACCGCTCCGGCTCCTTCGGCTGTAGGCTCAAATTAATTGGACTCGTACAACTAATTCTGGTGGTGCCGCATGACGGATCCCTCCGTACCGCTCGAACCGCCCGCCGGGCGGCTCTCCCGCCGCCGGCGCCTGCTGGTGCTGGGCATCTGCTGCACCAGCCTGCTGATCGTCAGCCTCGACAACACGATCCTCAACGTCGCCCTGCCGTCCATGCAGCGGGAGCTGCACACCTCGGTCTCCGGCCTCCAGTGGACCATCGACGCCTACACGCTCGTCCTCGCCTCGCTGCTGATGCTGGCCGGCTCGACCGCCGACCGGATAGGCCGCAGACGCGTGTTCCAGGCCGGGCTGGTGCTGTTCACGCTCGGCTCGCTGCTGTGCAGCCTGGCGCCGGGCCTGGGGTGGCTGGTCGTCTTCCGGATGGTCCAGGCCGTGGGCGGCTCGATGCTCAACCCCGTCGCCATGTCGATCATCACCAACACCTTCACGGACCCCCGGGAGCGGGCCCGCGCGATCGGGGTGTGGGGCGGTGTCGTCGGCATCAGCATGGCCGCCGGGCCGGTCGTGGGCGGCGTGCTCGTGGAGTCCGTCGGCTGGCGCTCCATCTTCTGGATCAACCTGCCGCTGGGCCTGGCGGCGCTGGTGATGACCGCCCGCTACGTCCCCGAGTCACGCGCCCCCAGGCCGCGCCGGGCGGACCCGGTCGGCCAGCTGCTGGTGATCGCGCTGCTCGGCTCGGTGACGTACGGGATCATCGAGGGCGCCGAGGCGGGGTGGACCTCGGCGCCGATCCTGGGCTGCTTCGCCGTCACCGCCGGCTCGCTCGCCGGGCTGCTGGTCTACGAGCGGCGGCGCGCGGAGCCCCTGATCGAGCTCGGCTTCTTCCGCAGCGCCCCGTTCAGCGGCGCCACGGTCATCGCGGTCAGCGCCTTCGCGGCGCTCGGCGGGTTCCTGTTCCTCAACACCCTCTATCTCCAGAACGAGCGCGGCCTCTCGGCGCTCGACGCCGGCCTGTACATGCTGCCGATGGCCGCCATGTGCATGGTCTGCGCGCCGGTCTCCGGCCGGCTGGTGGGCTCCCGCGGCCCCGGCTGTCGCTGCTGCTCGCCGGAGCGGCCATGACCGCCAGCGGGGTGATGTTCGCGGGCTTCGACGCGCGCTCCTCCGACCTCACGATGATCACCGCCTATGTGCTCTTCGGTATCGGCTTCGGCCTGGTCAACGCGCCGATAACGAACACGGCGGTCTCCGGCATGCCGCGCTCCCGGGCCGGGGTGGCCGCGGCGGTGGCGTCGACCAGCCGGCAGGTCGGCAGCTCGCTCGGGGTCGCCGTGATCGGCGCGGCGGTCGCCGCCGGCCTCCAGCTCACCGGCTGGTGGATCATCACGGGGTGCGGCGCGGCCGTCCTGCTGCTCGGTACCCTCACCACCGGCCGCTGGGCCGCCGGCACGGCCGAGCGGACGGCGGCCCGCCTCGACCCCGAACGGACCAGGATCCCGGTGACGACACCATGACCACGCACCCGCACCCGCACCCGCACTCGCCCCCGCCCCAGCGGTCCGCGGCCGCCGAGCGCGCCTGGGGCAACCTCCGGCAGATCGTCCTCGGCGGCAACGAACGCCGCAAGGAGGTCGTCGAGGCGCTCGGCATGAGCTTCTTCCGCGTCAAGGCGCTCCGCAGGATCGCCCGCGGCCCCGTCACCCTCCGCGAACTCGCGGACCAGCTGGTGACGGACCGCCCGTACACGACGCTCGTCGTGGCCGACCTCGCGGAGCGGGGCCTGGTCGAGCGCACGGCGAACCCGGCGGACCGGCGCTCGAAGATCGTCTCGGTGACGGCGGCGGGCAGGGCGGCGGCGGAGCGGGCGGAACGGATACTGGGGGCACCGCCGTCGGCGCTGCTGGCGCTGCCGGAGGAGGACCTGGCGGCGCTGGACCGCATCGCGGCGCGCCTGGTGGACCCGGGGCCGGAGCGGCCCTGACCTTCCGGCGGAGGGGCACCCCCGGCGGCGGCCCGCCTACCGCAGCTCCTCCAGCCGCACCCGCGTCTCCTCGTCCGCCGGCGTGAAGGTCACCAGCCGCGCCCCCAGCTGCGGTCCCAGCCACAGGCTCGTGTGGTTGAGCCGCAGCAGCCCGGCCCGGGGGTGCTGGAACACCCGGATGGGCCGCGCCGTCGGCGGCGCCACCTCATGGCGGGCCCAGAGCGCCCGGAACTCCGGCGAGGCGTCGAGGAGCCGCTTGAGCAGGCAGTTCCACGCCGGGTCCGCGATGTGCTCGGCCATGGACGCCCGGAACTTCGCGGCCATCGTCTGGATCACCTCCGCCCGGTCCACGAACGTGCCGCTGATCCGGGCGTTGGTGAAGGCGAGCCACATGCAGTTGTGCTCCTCGACCGGCAGGGAGTCGAGGTCGCACATCAGCCGGCCGTACGCGCGGTTGTAGGCGCGGATGTCGTAGCGGGCGTTCTGGACGCAGGCGGGGAAGGGCTCCAGGCGCTCCAGCATCATCCGGAGCTCCGCCGAGACGCCCAGGCAGGACGTGTCCGGCATCGGGTCGGCCGTCTCCGCGAGGGCGAAGAGGTGGCTGCGCTCGCTGCGGTCGAGCATCAGGGCACGGGCGATGGAGTCCAGGACCTGCGCCGAGACCTTGATGTCGCGCGCCTGCTCCAGCCACGTGTACCAGGTGACGCCGACGGCGGCGAGGTGGGCGACCTCCTCGCGGCGCAGCCCAGGGGTGCGGCGGCGGGGGCCGCGCGGCAGCCCGGCCTGCTCCGGGGTGACCCGCTCGCGGCGGCTGCGCAGGAAGGCGGCGAGCTCACCGCGGCGCGCGTCGTCGGCGCCGGGCGCGGTCCGCGGGGCGCGGTCGTCGGGCGGGCCGAGGGCGGGCCCGGGCGCGGGGAGGATCCGGGTCTCCTGCAACATCGTGGTCATGCCTCCAGCGTGCGGGGCGCGCGGTCCCGGTTCCAGGTAGTGCTTGTACCAGGATAAAGAGGCTCTGGTACCAGGCTGGGACCCCGGGCATCGTCCCTTTCGTGAGCGATACCCGGACAACCCCCCATGCCCCCGCGGCGGCCCGCGCCGCCGCCCCCGTACAGCGATCCGCCCCGAACCCGGCATCCGGCCTGAGCACGCTCGGCCTGATCACCGTGCTGACCGGCGCGGCGCTGCCGATGCTGGACTTCTTCATCGTCAACGTCGCGCTGCCCACCATCGACCACGACCTGAACGCGGGCCCGGCCATGCTGGAGATGGTCGTCGGCGGCTACGGCGTCGCGTACGCCGTGCTGCTCGTCCTCGGCGGGCGGCTGGGCGACATGGTGGGGCGCAAGCGGCTGTTCCTGTGGGGCACCGCGGCGTTCGGTGTGACGTCCGTGGCCTGTGGTCTGGCGCCGGACGCGTGGTCGCTGGTGGTGGCCCGGATCGCGCAGGGCGCCGCGTCGGCCCTGATGCTGCCTCAGGTGCTGGCGACGATCCAGGCGACGACCAGCGGCGCGCGCCGCACCAAGGCGCTGAGCCTGTACAGCTGCACGGCGGGGGTCGCGGCCTCGGTCGGCCAGGTGCTCGGCGGGGTGCTGGTCTCGGTGGACGTGCTGGGCACCGGCTGGCGCTCCATCTTCCTGGTGAACGCCCCGGTGGCCGTGGTGGCGCTGGTGCTGGCGGTACGGACGATCCCGGAGACGCGCTCGGAGCGGCCGACGGGCGTGGACGTGCGCGGGACCGTGCTGCTGTCGGTGGCGCTGGTCTCGCTGCTGGTGCCGCTGACGGAGGGCCGGGCGACGGGCTGGCCGGTGTGGTCGTGGGCGCTGCTGGCCGTGTTCCCGGTGTCGGCGGTCGCCTTCGCGGTGGTGGAGCGGCGCGAGGAGGCCGCCGGGCGGACGCCGCTGATACCGCCGTCGCTGCTGCGGATCCACTCGGTGCGCAGCGGCCTGACGCTGATCGTGCCGTTCTCCGTCGGCTGGGGCGGCTACATGTTCGTCGTCGCGGTGGCGCTCCAGGAGGGGCTGCGGCTGGGCCCGATGGCGGCGGGGCTGGCCCTGCTGCCGCTCTGCCTGACCTTCCTGGCCGGCTCGCTGGCCGGGCCGCGGCTCGCGGCGCGGTACGGGCGCGGCGTGGTGACCGCGGGGTCGCTGCTCCAGGGGGCCGGACTGGTGGGCCTGGCGGCGACCTTCTACTGGGGCTGGGACGGGCTGGGCGCCGTGGGCCCGGCACCGGCGCTGGCCGTGCAGGGGCTGGGCCAGGGGCTGCTGTTCCCGGTGGCAATCCGGGCGGTGCTGAGCGAGGTGCCGGTGGGGCAGGCGGGTGTGGGCGGCGGGGTGCTGACCACGACGCAGCAGGCGTTCATGGCGCTGGGCGTGGCCACGCTCGGTTCGCTCTTCCTGTCGCTCTCGGGGTCGATGGGGATGCGGGACGCGGTGGTGGTGACGCTCGGGGTGCAGCTGGTGGCGGTGGCGCTCACGGTGCTGCTGAGCCTGCGGCTGCCGCGAAAACTGGCCTGAAATCGCCGCCGGGCACCGGCCCGGTGCCCGGCGGCACCTCCTTCACGCACACACACGGAGACACGGGGAGACACGGGGAGACACACGGAGGCCCACACAGGGACATGGATGGAATGACAGATATTGAAATCTGTCATTCCATGTGTCACTCTTCCTGTGTACGCGTTCCGCCGTACGCACTTCCGCAGCCCCGTGAAGGAGTCCCCCGTGCTGCACCGCACCCTCGGCACCACCGGCCCCCAGGTTTCCGCTCTCGGTCTCGGCGCGATGGGCATGTCCGCCCTCTACGGCGAGGCCGACCGCGCCGAGTCGATCGCCACGATCCACGCCGCCCTCGACGCCGGCGTCACCCTGATCGACACCGGCGACTTCTACGGCATGGGCCACAACGAGCTGCTCATCAACGAAGCGCTGCGCACCGCGCCGGCGGGCGCCCGCGAGAAGGCCCTCACCAGCGTCAAGTTCGGCGCGCTGCGCACCGTCGAGGGCGGCTTCACCGGCGTCGACGGCAGCCCGAACGCCGTGAAGAACTTCGCCGCGTACTCCCTCCAGCGCCTCGGCACCGACCACATCGACGTCTACCGCCTCGCGCGGCTCGACCCGAACGTCCCGATCGAGGAGACCGTCGGCGCGATCGCCGAGCTGGTCGAGGCCGGTCACGTCCGGCACATCGGCCTCTCCGAGGTCAACGCCGAGACGATCCGGCGGGCCGCCGCCGTGGCCCCGATCGCCGACCTCCAGATCGAGTACTCCCTGATCTCGCGCGGCATCGAGAAGGAGATCCTGCCCACCGTCCGTGAGCTGGGCATCGGCGTCACCGCGTACGGCGTCCTCTCGCGCGGTCTGATCAGCGGCCACTTCACCCGGGACCGGCAGCTCGCCGCGAACGACTTCCGCGGCATGAGCCCGCGCTTCCAGGGCGAGAACCTCCAGCGCAACCTCGACCTGGTCGACGCGCTCCGCGAGGTCGCCGGGGCGAAGGGCGCGAGCGTCGCCCAGACCGCCATCGCCTGGGTCCTGGCCCAGGGCGAGGACATCGTCCCGCTGGTGGGCGCCCGCCGCCGCGACCGCCTCGCCGAGGCACTCGGCGCCCTGGACGTCCGGCTCGACGCCACGGACCTCGCCGCCATCGAACAGGCGATCCCCGCCGACGCGGCAGCAGGCGACCGCTACCCGACCGACCAGATGGCCCACCTCGACAGCGAGCGGTAAGAGATACGGGCAGGCGCTCCCAGGCGGTTGTGGGCAGGCGTTCCCAGGCGGTTGTGGGCAGGCGTTCCGCAAGGGCGGAACGGGTGGGCACAACCCGACCACCGGCCCGCACCCGGCAACGAGGCGGTCAGCCCACCCGGCCCCCGCCGCGCCCCAGCCGGGTACGGTCACTACCGGGCGCCCGCCACGCCCACCCGCCCGCCCCCGAAAGGCCCCCGATGCCCCCCGAGACGCTCACCCCCACCCGCATCCTGGAAGCCACCGAAGACGTCCTCCGCCGCTTCGGCCCCGCGAAGGCCACCGTCGTCGACGTGGCCCGGGCCCTGGGCGTCAGCCACGGCAGCGTCTACCGCCACTTCGGCAGCAAGGCCGCCCTCCGCGAGGCCGTGACGCAGCGCTGGCTGGACCAGTCGCACACCGCGCTCTCGGCCGTCGCCGACACGGAGGGCCCCGCGGGCCCGCGGCTGCGGGAGTGGCTGGCCGCGCTCTTCGCCGCGAAGCGGCGCAAGGCGGGCGACGACCCCGAGCTGTTCGCCACGTACATGGTCCTCGTCGGCGAGAACAGCGGCGTCGTCGAGCGGCACGTCGAGACGATGATCGAGCAGCTGGCCCGCATCGTGGGGAGCGGCGTCCGCGACGGCGAGTTCACGGCGGCGGACCCGGCGGCGACGGCACGCGCGCTGTGGGACGCGACGAACCGCTTCCACGACCCGGCGTACGCGGCGGAGTGGTCCCGCCCGGGGATCGACGAGGCGTTCGAGGCGGTGTGCGACCTGGTGCTACGGGGGCTGCGGGCATAAGCGCGGCACCCGGGACTCCGGGCCGGGCTGGAAGATCCAGCCCGGCCGGCGCTTGAGGACACCGCGCGGAGCGCGGAAAAGGGGGCCCGGGGGCGAAGCCCCCGGTTCCGGGAAGGGGCGGGTAGGGGAAAGGGCCCCGCGCAGCGGCACCCCGCACCCCCTACCCCACCCCCAAGAACCGCAGAACAGCCAGCACCCGCCGATGATCCGCGTCCGCCCGCGGCAGATCCAGCTTCGCCAGGATGCTGTTGATGTGCTTCGCCACGGCCGACTCGCTCACCACCAGCCGCTCCGCGATCCCCGCGTTCGACCGGCCGCTCGCCATGAGCTCCAGCACCTCGCGCTCGCGCCGGGTCAGCCGCTCCAGCGGATCCCGGTGGCGGCGCAGCAGCAGCTGGGAGACGACCTGCGGGTCGAGGGCCGTGCCGCCGGCCGCGACCCGGCGCAGGGCGTCGATGAACTCCTCGACGTCCGCGACGCGTTCCTTCAGCAGATAGCCGATGCCCCTCGTGTCGCCGGAGAGCAGATCCGCGGCGTAGCGCTCCTCCACGTACTGGGAGAGCAGCAGGACCGCCGTGTCCGGCCACTCGCGGCGGATGACGAGTGCGGCCCGTACGCCCTCGTCCGTGAAGCCGGGCGGCATGCGGACGTCGAGGACCACGAGGTCCGGCCGGTGTTCGGCCACGGCGGCCAGCGCCGCCTCCGCGTCGCCGGCTTCCGCGACCACCTCGAACCCGGCCGCCTCCAGGACCTTCACCAGGCCGATCCTGAGCAGGACGGAATCCTCGGCGATCACAGCGCGCACGGCAGCTCCACGGTCACAACGGTCGGGCCCCCGGGAGGGCTGCTGATCGAGAACGTGCCGTCGACCGACGCGACGCGCTTGGCGAGCCCCGCCAGGCCCGTACCGCCCGAGGAGGGGTCGGCGCCGCCCACGCCGTCGTCGGAGACGACGACGAGAAGTATCCCCCCGAACCTCTCGACCGTGACGTCGGCCCGGGAGGCCTGGGCGTGCTTGACGACGTTCGCGAGCGCCTCGGAGACGACGAAGTAGGCGACGGCCTCGATGGTCGGCGACGGCCGGGACGCCAGGTCCACCTTGAGCCGGACCGGGAGCGGCGCCCGGGCCGCGATGCCGGAGAGGGCCGCGTCCAGGCCCCGGTCCTCCAGGACGGCGGGGTGCAGGCCCCGTACGAGGCTGCTGAGTTCGGCGATCGCCTCCTTGGCCTCGCGGTGCGCCTCGTCGATGACCTTGCGGGCGTCGTCGGGCAGGTCCGTCAGCGTGACCTTCGCCAGGCCGAGGTTGACGGCCATCGACACCAGCCGCTGCTGCGCCCCGTCGTGCAGGTCCCGCTCGATGCGGCGCCGTTCGGCGTCCGCCGCGTCGACGACGTCCGCGCGCCGCTCGGTGAGGTCCTCGACGCGCCGGGCCAGCCGCTCCTCCCGGCTGGGGCCGAGCAGCCGCAGGGCGGTGCGCCCGTCGGCGCGGGCGAGCGCCCCGGTGAGCCAGGCCGTGGCGCCGAGCCCGGCGAGCCCGGCGGCGGTGACGTACGCGGCCTGGGTGGTGTACCCGGCCTGGGCGAGCCGCCACGACACCGGCAGCGCCCAGACCCAGACGTAGACGGTGGCCGCGCCGAGCGACACCAGCCCCAGCAGGAACGTCAGCGCGCCGCCGAGCGCGGCCAGCGGCCCGGCCAGCAGGTGGTAGACGGCCTGCCGCCGTCCGGCCCGGGTCCCGATCCCGCGCGGTCCGGCGCCCTCGGGGGTCCTGGGTATGTCCACCCGGGCCAGCGCCCGGAACCGCTCCCGCTGCACGGCGGTCAGCCAGGGCGTCGCGGCCGCGGCGACGGCGAACGGCGCGATCACGGCGGCGATGACGAGCAGCGGGTGCGACGGGTTCACGGTGAGCCACGGCGCGGCCAGCAGCACGCAGAAGGCGAGCTGGACGCCGATGCCGGCGGCCACGAGGGCGAAGGCGCGCCGGGCGTCGCGGAAGGGCCGGAGCGGGAGGCGCGGCGGGGTGGGGATTCGCATGTACCGAACGTTATGTGCGCAGGTCAGGAGGGGCGATGGTGCAGGTTTCCGAGTCGGGGGTGCACCTGGTGCCACCCTCCGCCCGGTACGGACCGGGCACGCACCCGGCACGGACCCCGGACAGACCGGAGGCCCCGGTTCCCACGTGGTGGGGAACCGGGGCCTCCGGTGGTCGGGCCGTACGGCCCGGAAAGGTCGGCCGAAAAAGATCAGCAGCCCAGCAGACGCGCGCCCAGGTAGGCCTGGATCTGGTCCAGCGACACGCGCTCCTGCTTCATCGTGTCGCGCTCGCGCACGGTCACGGCGTTGTCGTCGAGGGTGTCGAAGTCGACCGTGACGCAGAACGGCGTACCGATCTCGTCCTGGCGGCGGTAGCGGCGGCCGATGGCGCCCGCGTCGTCGAACTCGATGTTCCAGTTCTGCCGCAGGTCGGCCGCGAGGCCCTTGGCCTTCGGGGAGAGCTGCGGGTTGCGGGACAGCGGCAGCACGGCGACCTTGACCGGCGCGAGGCGCGGGTCGAGGCGCATGACGACGCGCTTCTCCATGACGCCCTTGGCGTTCGGGGCCTCGTCCTCGTTGTACGCGTCGAGCATGAAGGCGAGCATGGCGCGGTTGAGCCCGGCCGCCGGCTCGATGACGTACGGGAAGTAGCGCTCGCCGGCTTCCTGGTCGAAGTACGACAGGTCCTGGCCGGAGCCCTTGGAGTGCGCCTTCAGGTCGTAGTCGGTGCGGTTGGCCACACCCTCCAGCTCGGAGTACTCGGTGCCGCCGAAGTTGAAGCGGTACTCGATGTCGACGGTGCGCTTGGAGTAGTGGGAGAGCTTCTCAGCGGCGTGCTCGTACCACCGCATGTTCTCCTCGCGCATGCCGAGGCCGGTGTACCAGTTCCAGCGCTGCTGCATCCAGTACTCGTGCCACTGCTCGTCCTCGCCCGGCTTGACGAAGAACTCCATCTCCATCTGCTCGAACTCGCGGGTGCGGAAGATGAAGTTGCCCGGCGTGATCTCGTTGCGGAAGGACTTGCCCGTCTGGGCGATGCCGAACGGGGGCTTCTTGCGCGAGGTGGTCTGGACCTGGGCGAAGTTGGTGAAGATGCCCTGCGCGGTCTCGGGGCGCAGGTAGGTCACCGCGCCGGAGTCCTGGGTCGGGCCGAGGTGCGTGGACAGCAGGCCGGAGAACTGCTTGGGCTCGGTGAAGGCGCCCTTGTTGCCGCAGTGCGGGCAGTTGAGGTCGGCGAGGCCGTTCTCGGGGAGCTTGCCGTGCTTGGCCTCGTACGCCTCCTCCAGGTGGTCCGCGCGGAAGCGCTTGTGGCAGGAGGTGCACTCGGTCAGCGGGTCGGTGAAGGTGGCGACGTGACCGGACGCCTCCCACACCTCGCGGGCCAGGATGACCGACGAGTCGAGACCGACCACGTCGTCGCGCGAGGTGACCATGGAGCGCCACCACTGACGCTTGATGTTCTCCTTGAGCTCCACACCGAGCGGTCCGTAGTCCCAGGCGGCACGCTGGCCGCCATAGATCTCACTGCACGGATAGACAAAGCCACGGCGCTTGCTCAGGCTGACGATGGTGTCGATCTTGTCGGCGGCCACGGTGCTCTCTTCATTGCGACGACGAACAGCGAATGGTTCAGGTTACCGGCGCTGCCACCCCCCTAATCAAATCGGCTCTGGCCTTGGCTTGACCGGATCCCTCCGGAAGCGGCTCCGGAGGCTCCCGGGAGAGGTCCTGCGCACATGTTGTTGACAATCGTTTCCATTTTTGTTGAAAATGACTGTCATGAACGTAAGCCGCCCCCGCTCCCTCCGCGCCCCCCGAATAACCACGGCCGCCGTCGCCACGGCCGCAGCCCTCGGGCTGCTCACGCTGTCCGCGTGCTCCTCCGGCACCGCGGACGAGGCGGCGGACGGCAAGCTCAAGGTGGTGGCGTCGTTCTATCCGATGCAGTTCCTGGCCGAGCAGATCGGCGGCGACCACGTCAGCGTGACCAACCTGACCAAGCCGGGCCAGGAGCCGCACGACCTGGAGCTCAAGCCCCGGCAGACCGCCTCCCTCACCGACGCCGGCGCGATCGTCTACCTCAAGGGCCTCCAGCCCGCCGTGGACGAGGCCGTCAAGCAGTCCAAGAACAAGCACGTCGCCGACGCGGCCTCCCTGACCAGCATGGAGGAGCACGGCACCGAGGTCGACGGCCACGACCACACCTCCGGCGACAACCACTCGCACTCGCACTCCGAGGCCGGCGCCGACCCCCACATCTGGCTCGACCCCGTGAAGTACGCCGAGGTCGCCAAGGGCGTCGCCAAGACCCTCGGCGAGGCCGCGCCCGACCACAGGGCGGACTTCGAGAAGAACGCCGACGCGCTGGCCAAGCGGCTGGACGGGCTGAACAAGAAGTTCTCGGACGGCCTGAAGAACCGCGCCTCCGACACCTTCATCACCACCCACGCCGCCTTCGGCTACCTCGCCGACCGCTACAGCCTCACCGAGGAGGCCATCAGCGGCCTCGACCCGGAGTCCGAGCCCAGCGCCGCCCGGATCAAGGACCTCCAGAAGCTGGCGAAGGAGCACCACGTCTCCACGGTCTTCTTCGAGACCATCGCCAACCCGTCCACGGCCAAGACCCTCGCCAAGGATCTCGACCTGAAGACGGACGTCCTCGACCCGCTGGAAGGCATCAGCGACAAGTCCAAGGGCGACGACTACTTCGAGGTCATGGAAGCCAACCTCGCCGCCCTCCAGAAGGCGCTCGGCACCAAGTGACGGAGGTCAACACCATGGACGATCAGCCCGCCATAGAGCCCGTCACCGAGTCCGCCCCGGACACCGCCGGGGAGCCCGTCATAGCCCTGCGCGGCGCGACGGCGACTCTCGGCTCGCGCCCGGTGCTGCGCGGCGTCGACCTGACCGTGCGGCGCGGCGAGGTCGTGGCGCTGCTCGGCGCCAACGGCTCCGGCAAGTCCACGGCCGTCCGCGCCGTCGTCGGCCAGGTGCCGCTCACCGGCGGCGAGCTGGAGCTGTTCGGCCGCCCCCGGCGCCGCTTCCGCGACTGGGCACGCGTCGGCTACGTCCCGCAGCGCACCACCGCCGCCGGCGGCGTGCCCGCCACCGTGGGCGAGGTCGTCGCCTCCGGGCGGCTGGCCCGCACCCGCTTCGGCGTCCTGCGCAAGGCCGACCGCGAGGCCGTCGTACGGGCCCTGGAGCTCGTCGGCATGGCAGACCGGATCAAGGACTCCGTCGACGCCCTCTCCGGCGGCCAGCACCAGCGGGTGCTGATCGCCCGCGCGCTGGCCGGCGAACCCGAGCTGCTGATCATGGACGAGCCGATGGCCGGCGTGGACCTGGCCAGCCAGGAGGTCCTCGCGGACGCCCTGCGCGCCCAGGTCGCCCGGGGCGCCACCGTGCTCGTCGTGCTGCACGAGCTCGGCCCCCTGGAGCCCCTCATCGACCGCGCGGTCGTCCTCCGCGACGGCTGCGTCGTCCACGACGGGCCGCCGCCCGAGGCCGTGGGCCAGCACGCGCTGCCCGGCCACGACCATGTACACCCGCACGCCGGCCCGGTGGCGGAACCGATTCGAACGGGGCTGCTGACCTGATGGACATCCTCGAACCCGCATTCATGCAGCGGGCCCTGCTCGCCGCCCTGCTCGTCGGCATCACGGCCCCCGCCATCGGCACCTTCCTCGTCCAGCGCCGCCAGGCGCTGATGGGCGACGGCATCGGCCACGTCGCCCTCACCGGCGTCGGCCTGGGTTTCCTGCTCAACGCCAGCCCGGTCTGGATCGCCACCGCCGTCTGCGTCGCCGGCGCCGTGGTGATGGAGCTGATCCGCTCCTACGGCAAGGCCCGCGGCGACATCGCCCTCGCCATGCTCTTCTACGGCGGCATGGCCGGCGGCGTGATGCTGACGAGCCTCTCCGACGCCGGCTCCAACGCCAACCTCGTCTCGTACCTCTTCGGCTCGATCACGACCGTCTCCGAGGACGACATGGTCGCGATCTGCGTCCTGGCCGCCTTCGTGATCCTGGTCACCATCGGCCTGCGGCGGCAGCTCTTCGCGATCTGCCAGGACGAGGAGTTCGCCCGCGTCACCGGTCTGCCGGTGCGGCTGCTCAACCTGCTGGTCGCGATCACCGCCGCGGTGACCGTCACCGTCGCGATGCGCGTCGTCGGCCTGCTGCTCGTCAGCGCCCTGATGGTCATCCCGGTGGCCGCCTCCCAGCAGATCGCCCGCAGCTTCGCCATGACCTTCGGCCTGGCCATGGGCATCGGCGTGCTGGTCGCCGTCTCCGGCACCGCCACCTCGTACTACGTGGACGTGCCGTCCGGCGCGACCATCGTGCTCCTCGCGATCGGCGTCTTCGTCGCCCTGACCGCCCTCGCCGCACCCCTGGCGAGGCGGCGCGCACGGCGCACCGAGGCCGCCGAGGGCTGCACGCTCCAGGTGCCCGAGGCGCGCACCGCCACGGACGACGTGCGGGTCTGAGCCGGGCGCGGACTTGGCCACCCGGTCGCGGAGGCTGGCACAATTGGCGGCGCGACATGTGCGGATGGGTGTTCAGGCGAGCTTTTGGAGGCAACTGTGGCGACCGCGGGTCCCCCGGTACGCGGCCGGTCCACCAAGCAGCGGGCGGCGGTCGCGGCCGCGCTCGACGAGGTGGACGAGTTCCGGAGCGCACAGGAGCTCCATGACATGCTCAAGCACCAGGGCGCCTCGGTCGGCCTGACCACCGTGTACCGCACGCTCCAGTCCCTCGCCGACGCCGGCGAGGTCGACGTGCTCCGCACCAGCGAGGGCGAGGCGGTCTACCGCCGCTGCTCCAGCGGGCACCACCACCACCTGGTGTGCCGGGAGTGCGGCAAGGCCGTCGAGGTCGAGGGCCCGGCCGTGGAGAAGTGGGCCGACTCCATCGCCGCCGAGCACGGCTTCGTGGACGTCGCGCACACCATCGAGATCTTCGGTACGTGCGGGGAGTGCGCGGCGAAGCGCTGACGCCACCGGTACGTACGCCGAGGGGCCCCGGGCATCGCCCGGGGCCCCTCGGCGTACGCTCGTGAGGTTCACCTCACGCGGTGCCCTGCTCCTCCGCCTGCTGCTGCTCGTTGGGGATCGCCCCGCCGAACCGGCGGTCCCGGGAGGCGTATTCCAGGCAGGCACGCCACAGGTCGCGGCGGTCGAAGTCCGGCCACAGGACGTCCTGGAAGACCATCTCGGCGTAAGCGCTCTGCCAGATCAGGTAGTTGGACGTGCGCTGCTCGCCGGAGGGCCGCAGGAAGAGGTCCACGTCCGGCATGTCCGGGTAGTAGAGGTACTTCGCGAAGGTCTTCTCGGAGACCTTCGACGGGTCGAGGCGGCCCGCCTTCACGTCCTCCGCCAGCGCCTGCGCCGCGTCCGCGATCTCCGCGCGCCCGCCGTAGTTCATGCAGAAGTACAGCGTGAGCTTGTCGTTGCCCTTGGTCTGCTCCTGGGCGATCTGGAGCTCCTTGGCGACCGACCGCCACAGCTTGGGCATGCGGCCCACCCAGCGCACCCGGATGCCGAGCTCGTCGAGCTGGTCGCGGGTCTTGCGGATGAAGTCGCGGTTGAAGTTCATCAGGAAGCGCACCTCGTCGGGCGAGCGCCGCCAGTTCTCGGTGGAGAAGGCGTACAGGGAGATGCTCCCGACGCCCATCTCGATCGCGCCCTGGAGCACGTCCAGCACGCGCTCGGCGCCGACCTTGTGGCCCTCGGTGCGCGGCAGGCCGCGGTCCTTGGCCCAGCGGCCGTTGCCGTCCATGACGATCGCCACGTGCTCGGGGACCAGCTCGCCGGGGATCTTCGGCGGCCGCGCCCCGGACGGGTGCGGGTCGGGTGTGCGGTACTCGCGTCGGGAACGGCCCAGAATCCCGCGTCGTGCCATGCGTGCCACTACTCCTTGGTCCCTGTTTCCCTATTTCTCGACATACCGGAGCGAACGGAGGCCCCGCTCCAGGTGCCAGTGCAGATACGCCGCGACCAGGCCGCTGCCCTCTCTGACGTGGCGTGGCTCGCAGGCGTCCGCCGTCGCCCAGTCGCCCGTCAGCAGCGCACCGAGCAGCCTGATCGCCTCCGAGGAGGGTACGACGCTTCCGGCGACCCGGCACTCCCCGCAGACCACGCCACCGGCGGCCACCGAGAAGAACCGGTTGGGGCCGGGCATACCGCACTTCGCGCAGGCGTCGAAGCTGGGCGCGTAGCCGTTGACGGCCAGGGAGCGCAGCAGGAAGGCGTCCAGGATCAGGTGCGGGGCGTGCTCGCCCGCGGCGAGCGTCCGCAGGCCGCCGACGAGCAGCAAGTACTGCTGCACGGCGGGCTCGCCCTCGTGGTCGGTGAACCGCTCGGCGGTCTCCAGCATGGCGGTGCCGGCGGTGTAGCGCGCGTAGTCGGTGACGATGGCGCCACCGTACGCGGCGATGGTCTCGCTCTGCGTGCAGAGCGGCAGCCCGCGCCCGACCAGCTCGCCCCCGCGCGCGAAGAACTGCACGTCCACGTGGGAGAAGGGCTCCAGCCGGGCCCCGAACTTCGACTTCGTGCGCCGCACTCCACGAGCGACGGCCCGGACCCGGCCGTGGCCCCGGGTGAGCAGAGTGATGATCCGGTCCGCCTCGCCCAGCTTCTGAGTGCGCAGCACGATGCCGTCGTCGCGGAACAGACTCATGGAGCCATTGTCCCGTACGGGCGGGGTGGCCCGGACCGGGGCGGTCCGGGCCCGTCGCGAAAGGCGGGGGAAGAACGGACGGAGGCACTCCGAACCGCAGGCAGAATGTGCGCCATGTTGATCTCCCCCTCGATCTCCTCACCACCCGGGAGCACCCGTTGAGTACGGCCCGTCCGCGTCGCCGGAAGCGGCCGCCGGCGATACCCGCGGCTCTTCTCGGCGCGGCCCTCGCCCTGATCGCGGCGTTCGTCCTGTTCGTCACCGTGCCGGACAAGCGCGCCGACGGCCGCGCCTTCGCGACGGCCTCGGCCTGCCTCCAGGCCGACCCGTCCACGGAGTGCCGGCGGCCCGACGCGGCCACGGTCCGGGACACCGCGACCGTGGGCGAGGGCAGGTCGGCGCACCACTGGCTGACGGTCACCGAGAAGGACGGGCCCTCCCACCGCCTGGACATGATCGGCACGCCGAAGGTGTTCGGCGCGGTCCGGGCCGGCGACCCGGTGACGATCACTTCCTGGCGGAGCAAGGTCCGCTTCGTCGAGTTCAAGGGCGTCCGGCAGTACACGGCCGACCAGCCGAAGGACGGCTACCGCCTCCCGCTCTCCTGCGGCCTGGCCCTGCTCGCCCTGAGCGGCACCCTCCTCCGCCTCACCTTCCGCTGGACCCGCCGCCCGGCGACGGCCCCCGCGTTCGGCTACCGCGAACTGATCCTCCCCGCGGTAGCGGGCACCTGGCTCACGGCCGCCGCCTTCATGGCCCCCCTCGTCACGGACTCGGCCCAGACGGGCCTGCTCCTGGCGGCGGCGGGGGGTGGGGGGCCGGTGCTGGTGGTGATGCTGTGGCGTGCGCGAGTGCGGCGGCGGCCGTCGCGGCGGGCGCGGGCAGCGGCGGAGCCGCTGGCGCAGTGACGGGGTTCTCCCCTACCCGCCCCCTCAGCGCCTCCCCCGCCCTCCAGACCGCGGCCGCAGCAACAACGCCGCCAACACCGCCGGCGCCGTCACCAGCAACGTCATCGTCACCAACGTCAGCCCCCGCTGCATCTTCTTCCCCGAAGCCCCCTCCGACTGCCGGTAGTTCGGCCGCGAGGGAAACTTCGGCGGAACGGCCGCCGGCGGCGGAGCCGTACGGAACGGCGGCGGCCTCTCCGCCGACGGCGCGTCAGGAGCCGCGGGCACGTCCCCGATGGGCACGGGCCCGGGGGCGGGCGGCGCGGCAGGAGCGGCGGGAGCGGGCGGTACGGGCGCACCGGGACCGGGCGCGGGCTCGTCAGGGGAATCCGGGGGGACGGGGGCCGGTGGCACGGGCGGCGGCACGGGAGCCGGAGGCGCGGGCACCGGCGGGACCGGAGGCACGGGCGGGACAGGCGGGACAGGAGCAGGCGGTACGGGCGCGGGCGCCGGAGGCGGCGCCGGGGCGGGAGCCTCGGCGGCAGGCGGGGCGGGTGGGGCAGGCGCGGGGACCTCGGCTGCGGGCGGAACAGGAGCGGGCGCGGGCGGTGCCGGAGCGGGCGGCGCGGGCACGGGCGGAACGGGCGCCGGAGGAGCAGGCGCGGGCGGAACGGGCACAGGCGCCGGAGGAGCGGGAGCCGGCGGCTCCGCAGCGGGCGGGGCCGGAGCCGGCGGCGCAGGCGCAGGTGGTGCCGGCGCAGGTGGTGCCGGCGCGGGAGGAGCAGGAGCGGGAGGAGCAGGAGCCGGAGGCGCAGGCGCAGGAGGAGCAGGTTCCGCAGGCCCCGGAGCCGGCGGGGCAGGCGCGGGAGGCGCCGGCGCAGGAGGGGCAGGAGCAGGAGGGGCAGGAGCAGGAGGCGCCGGCGCAGGAGGGGCAGGAGCAGGAGGCGCCGGCGCAGGAGGGGCAGGAGCAGGAGGCGCAGGAGCAGGTGGCGCAGGAGCAGGTGGCGCAGGAGCAGGAGGGGCAGGAGCAGGTGGCGCAGGAGCAGGTGGCGCAGGAGCCGGAGGAGCCGGCTCCTCCGGCGCCGAACCCCGGCACTTCAGCCAAGCGTTCGCATCCACCCCCACCACCCGCGCCGTGACATCCAGACACCCCTGCCCGTTGTCCACCAGGTCGGCTCTGACCGCCCCGCCGAGCAGATCCGCGTTCACCCGCGACGGCGGATGCGGAGGCACCAGATCCGGCAGATCGGTGACCAACGCGTCCACCACCGGCGCGCCCCCCACCCCGACATTCGCCCCCGCGTCCACCGCCGCCGCCTCACCCGCGCACACGAGCACCGCGGTGATGGCCAGACCCGCCGCATACCTTGCCCTCAGGCGTCCCCTCACGCGGAACAGGCTGCGCGTCCGCGCGGGTTTCCAATCACCGTTCGCCCCGGAGTTCATCCGATGGACGGAACATCCACTCAACCGTGCGATCAGACGATGTCCAGGACCGCCTTCCCGTGCAGCCGCCGCTGAAGAAGCGCGTCCACGGCCTCACCGGCGACGTCCCAGCCACCCCGCCACGAGATCTGCGGCTCCAGCTCCCCCGCGGCGACCCGGTGGGCGAGCCAGGTCAGGTCGGACGAGAGGCCCGCGCACTCGGGCAGGGAGAAGGTGACGATCGAGCGGTCGTGCCGCCCGTTGTCGGCGAAGAGCGCGCCGAAGGGGAAGTTCTCGCCCTGGTGCGCGGAGTGCCCGACCGCGACCAGCGTGCCACCCTGGACCAGCAGCCCGTACGCGTCGACGAGTTGCTGCCCGCCCACCATGTCCACGACGCCGTGCACCGGCTCCCCCACCTCGTGCGGCCCGGCCACCACCTCGTGCGCCCCGGCGGCCCGCAAGCTGTCGCCGTGCTTGTCCGGGTCCCCGGTGGACGTGATGACGTGCGCTCCCCCGAGGCGGGCGAGCCGCACCGCGTACCGGCCGGTGCCGCCCGTCGCACCCGTGACCAGTATTCGCCTGCCCAGGATCGGGCCGACCCGGTGCAGGGCGCGCAGCGCGCTCGCCCCCGCGACGGGCACCGTACTGACCGCCCCCGGATCCGCCCCGGCCGGGACCGTACCGATCCAGTCGGTGTCCACGGCGCGGAGTTCGGCCCACGCCCCGGCCACGCCGAGCGTGACGACGGGCGTACCGGCCGCCGGCCCGGACTCGTCGGCGGCGGCCCGCTCCACCACCCCCGCCGCGTCCCAGCCGAGAACGGCCCCGTCCGGCACCTCTTGCAGCATGAACCGCACCTCGCCGTAGTTGAGGGACGTCGCCGTCACCCGGATCAGCGCCTGGTGCGGCGCCGGTTCGGGATCGGGCGCCTGTCCGAGGCGCAGTCCTGAGGGGGCGGAACGGTCGACGAGCAGAGCACGCATGGCGGTGCACCCTTCATTGAGGATCAAGAAACCCAGTTATGCCACTCGGTGGCATAAGCGTGCAAGTGGCGCTTGCCCCTCGGATACGATCACCCCATGACCGCTGAGCCCCCGCCGTCCGGCGACGCCCGCCTCCCCCTGCGCGAGCGCAAGAAGCTGCGCACCCGGCAGGCGCTGATCGACACCGCCCTGGAGCTGTTCACCGCCCGGGGCTTCGGCGGGGTGACCCTCGACGAGCTCTGCGACGCGGTGGAGATCTCCAAGCGCACGTTCTTCCGCAACTTCGCGGGCAAGGAAGACGTCGCCATGGCGCCCACGCAGGATCTGTGGCGCACGTTCCTCGACGACCTGGAGACCCGCGAGCCGGGCGACCGCCCGGTGGCGGAGATGCTCCAGGAGGCCCTGTACGCCTCGCTTGAACGCATGACCGAGGACGGCTGGGCCCACCGCGTCCTGCTCAGCCGGCGGCTGGCGGCGAAGACCCCGTCCATGGACGCGCACGGCCTGCACTTCTGCCACGGGACGAGCCGTGCGGCTCTCGACATCCTGCACCGCCGGTTCCACTTCGCCGGCCCGGACGACCTGCGGCCGCGCCTCGCCCTGGACCTCCTGATCGCCGCCTCCCACTGCGCGATCGAGCAGTGGACGAACCGGCCGGGCACCCCCACCCGCGACGACCTCGCGACGGACCTGCGCGCCGCGTTCGCCGCACTGCCGGGCAGCCTGACGCTGACGGCGGCCGTACGGGCGGAGTAGGCGAGCCGGGCGGCGGCCGGGCGGCAGAGCCGCCGCTTGACCACCGCCCCTCCCCCCCCACTCACCCCACGGCCGAATCCCGCAGCTCGAACCACACCCGCTTACCCACGAGCGTCAGCCCGTCCCACTCCCACGCCACCCCGAACGCCTCCGACAGCCGCTGCACGAGCATCAGCCCCCGCCCGCCCTCCGAGTCGGCCGCGACCTTCCGCCGCCACGGGATCCGACCGGGGTCGGTGTCGCTCACCCCCACGACCACGTGGTCGTGGTGCACGGCCACCTCGACGGCGAGGCTGGTCACGCGCGCGTGCCGCACGACGTTGGAGACGACGTCGGACACGCAGACGCAGGCGTTCTCGGCGAGGGCGTCGCGCCCGGTCGCGACGAGTGCTGCCGCGACGAACTCGCGTGCGACGCGGGCGGTTCCCGGCCAGGCCGGGGCCGTGAACCGGTAGACGGATTCGGGTTCGGCGTCTTCGGAGGGGCGGGGACGGTCGAGCGTTGCCATACGCATGGGATCTCCCTTGAGGCTGATGGCGATCTCCCGCGTCTCGCCGACACCCGTGGCCCGGCCACCCTGAATCCCCAACAGGCATGCAGGAAGCTGCACTTCGAGCGTTCGCCAGCGGCGTCGCGCGGTGTGAGCCAGACCATAGGGCACATGTATGTAACCTCTCAAGCGCAGGCCAACGCCTGTGCTCCGTCGGTGGACCCGCAAGACTGTGCGCTGCACACTTGGCACGCAGACCAGAGAGGGAGCCCATGCCACCCCGGAGCAGCCCAACCGCGAGGCAAGCACGGCTCGGTGCCGAGCTCCGCAAGCTGCGTGAGTCCACCGGACTGCTCACGCGAGCGGCCGGAGAGCTGCTGGGCGGAAACCAGGCACAGATCAGCCACATCGAGTCCGGGCGCTGGGGCGTCAGCTCCGAACGAGTTCGACGATTCGCCGCCATCTATTCGGTCACCGATGCCAAGCTGATCGCCGCTCTCTGCGCCATGGCGGATGAACGCGGCAAGGGTTGGTGGGAGAGCTACCGAACGGCCCTGCCGGTGGGGTTCCTCGACATCGCGGAGCTCGAACATCATGCGCAGTACTTGCGGGCCTTCCAGACGCTCACAGTCCCGGGCATCTTCCAGACCGAGGATTACGCACGCACGATCTTCAGTGGCCGCACTCCTGCGCTGCCCGCCGCCCAACTCGACATCAGGGTCGAACACCGCATGCGTCGACGCGCCATCTTCGAACGGCCCGCCCCGCCACCCTTCGAGGCGATCATCCACGAGGCCGCCCTGCACGCGCTCTACGGCGGCCGGAACGTAGCCCGCGAACAGCTGCGTTACTTGCTGGAGGTCTCCGAATGGCCCACCGTGGAGGTGCGGGTCATCCCGTTCACCACCGAAGAGTTCATCGGCTCCGCCCAGAGCATGCTGTACGCGGGCGGCGTCGTCCCGCAGCTGGACACGGTGCAGCTGGACTCCGCCTACGGTTCGGTCCTCCTGGACACCCCGTCGCAGCTTGCCGGCTACCGGGCCACGTACGACGCGCTCGAACGCGTATCCCTAGGAGTCGGCGAGTCCCAAGACGTCATTTCCCGTATCGCAAAGGAACTGTGAGCGGCACGCGATGAGTGGATCCATAACGTGGCAGAAGTCCTCGTTCTCCGAGGCCGAGGGCAGCTGCGTAGAGCTGAGACGCGACGACGGGCACGTCGGCATCCGGGAGAGCGACTATCCCGACGTCGTCATCTCCACCACCCCGGCCACCGCCCGCGCCTTCCTGACCCGCGTCAGGAGACTCCCGTAGGCGGACGGATCAAGACGCCGCCGGCCGCGCCCCCGCCAGCAACCGATCCGTATCCTCCGGACACAACAGCAACGCCCGCCCCACCGTCGCCAGAACCTCCCGCTCGGCCGGCCGGTACGGCCCGTCCGCCAGGGCGATCCGCGCCCCCTGGAGCAGGATCGTCTCGCGGCCGGCCGGGGCGAGGTGCGGAGCCAGCGGCTCCAGGGCCTCGTGGAGCTCGATGGCGAGCGCCGTGCCCCGGGGGTCGAAGCCGTCGCGGCACGGCGTGCCGTCGCCGAGGCCGCCGCCGCCCGCGTACATGCCGGGGAGCCGCCCCGTGTCCGCCGCGAGGGCCTCGATGAGGGTGATCAGCTGTTCCTCGCTGCAATCGACGAACCCCGCGGCCCGGACCGCGCCGACCGCCGCGCGGCGGACCGTACGGGCCTCCGTGCCGCCCGCGGCGAGGACGGCGAGGGCGACGGTGTGCACCGCGTCGCGGAGCATCGCGGAGAAGCGGGTGGTGGTGGGGTGGTCGAGGACGTCCATGCCGTAGCGGGTGCGGCAGGCGGTGCACTCGACGATCGGGCCGGCCGGGCCGCGCGGGAGCAGCGGGACGCCGAACGCGACGAGGCGGCGGCGGCCGGTGCGGCGGCGGTAGTTGCGGTCGCCTCCGCATCCGGGGCAGTAGAACTCGCCGTCACCGACGGTCCGCCATACGGTGCGCACGCCCACCACGCACCGGTCCGGACCGGATCGGCCTCGCGCGTACATCACGGCGCACCTCCATAACGCCACGACCCCATGGCCGCGTTGACGTGATGTTAGCCACATCGATGATGTGGCGTCAGTACCCCGTGCGCAGAGTCCGGGCGCCAGTTGGCCGGATACACCACCGGGCCACCGGATACGGTGGATTCGGTGACGGCCGCTTGACGCCCGGACGGAACTCGCGTGGGGAAGGGACCGCGGCGGGTCAGCCCCGGTGCGCGCGGTTGACCGCCGAGACGACGGCCTTGATCGAGGCGCGCGTGGTGTTGGGGTCGATGCCGATGCCCCAGAGGACCTTGCCGTCGATCACGCACTCGATGTACGAGGCGGCCTGGGCGCTGGCGCCCTCGCTCATGGTGTGCTCGGTGTAGTCGAGCAGGCGGGCGTCGACGCCGAGGCCGGCGAGGGCGTCGAAGAAGGCGGAGATCGGACCGTTGCCCGTGCCGGTCAGGACCGTGTCGGCGCCGTCCACGACGGCGTCGACGGTGAGGACGTCGGTGTTCTCGCCGGCGGTGGTGGTCTGGTGGGAGCGGAGGGCGATCCGGCCCCAGGGGTCGGCGGGCGTGGGCAGGTACTCGTCCTGGAAGACGGACCAGATCTCCTGCGGGGTGACCTCGCCGCCCTCGGCGTCGGTCTTGTTCTGGATGATCTTCGAGAACTCGATCTGCATCCGGCGGGGCAGTTCCAGCTTGTGGTCGTTCTTGAGGACGTACGCGATGCCGCCCTTGCCGGACTGCGAGTTGACGCGGATGACGGCCTCGTACGAACGGCCGACGTCCTTGGGGTCGATGGGCAGGTAGGGGACGGCCCACTCGATGTCGTCGACGGTCTTGCCGGCGGCGGCCGCCTCGGCCTCCATGGCCTCGAAGCCCTTCTTGATGGCGTCCTGGTGGGAGCCGGAGAAGGCGGTGTAGACCAGGTCGCCCGCGTAGGGGTGGCGCGGGTGGACCTCCATCTGGGTGCAGTACTCGGCGGTGCGGCGGACCTCGTCGATCTGGGAGAAGTCGATCTGCGGGTCGACGCCCTGGGAGAAGAGGTTCATGCCCAGGGTCACCAGGTCCACGTTGCCCGTGCGCTCGCCCTGGCCGAACAGGCAGCCCTCGATCCGGTCGGCGCCGGCCATGATCGCCAGCTCGGCGGCGGCGACGGCGGTGCCGCGGTCGTTGTGCGGGTGCACGGAGAGGCAGATGTGCTCGCGCCGGGAGAGGTTGCGGGACATCCACTCGAAGCGGTCGGCGTGCGTGCTGGGCGTGGATCGCTCCACCGTGGCGGGCAGGTTGAGGATGATCTCGCGGCCGGCCTCGGGCTGCCAGACGTCCATGACGCCTTCGCAGACCTCCAGGGCGAAGTCCAGCTCGGTGTCGGTGAAGATCTCCGGGGAGTACTGGTAGCCGAAGATCGTGTCGTCGCCCAGGATCTTGTCGGCGTACTCGGTGACCAGGCGGGTGCCGTCGACGGCGATCTGCTTGACCTGCTCGCGGGAGCCGCGGAAGACGACGCGGCGGAACACGGGGGCCGTGGCGTTGTAGAGGTGGACCGTGGCGCGGTGGGCGCCGCGCAGGGACTCGACGGTCCGCTCGATCAGCTCCTCGCGCGCCTGGGTGAGGACGGAGATCGTCACGTCCTCGGGGATCGCGCCCTCTTCGATGATCGACCGCACGAAGGCGAAGTCGGTGGCGCCGGAGGAGGGGAAGCCGACCTCGATCTCCTTGTAGCCCATCCGGACGAGGAGGTCGAACATCTCGCGCTTGCGGGCCGGGGACATCGGGTCGATCAGGGCCTGGTTGCCGTCGCGCAGGTCGGTGGAGAGCCAGCGGGGGGCGGCGGTGACGCGCCGGTCGGGCCAGGTGCGGTCGGGGATGTCGACGGCCTCGTACTGTCCGTACTTGTGGACCGGCATTCCGGAGGGCCGCTGGGTGACGGTGGCGGCGGTGACGGGCGTGGGGCGGCCGACGGCCACGATCTCGGAAGTGCGGGGCTCGGGCATCTGCGTGGGGCTCCTCGGGTGTCCGCGTGGACGGCCGACGGGGGCTGGTCACCGGGCGGGTGAACCGCAGCACCGAACTCCGCGGGGAGGGGGTCGGCCTACGACTACAGGCCCTCACCGCGGCAGCTAAGGAGAAGCAGCCCGTAACGCATGATGTCCAGCACGCTAACCGAGGCGGCCGCCATGCGGAAGGCCCGTATCAGCATGCGGGACGCGGCCCGGTCGCGGCGGTGGCGTCGATGGCACGCGCGCTCCCGGCGGCACCGCGGAGAGGAATTGCGGAATCGCTGTCCTGCAAATGATAGCCAACCACTCGATTTAATTAAGCTCGACGGCAAGCAGTGACAAGCCGGAGGCGCGGTGCCACATTGCACGCCATGAAACGCGCTATCCATCCGGTCTTCTGCACGATCGTGCCTCCGCACGTCCTCGACAAACTCGCCCGGTCGGAGGACCCGGCGGTCTCCGAGCCCGCGCGGCGCACCCTGGAGCACGACTCCCTCCAGCGCACCCGGCGCCGGATCACCACCCTCCGGGCCGCCGCCGCGCCCGCGGGCACCCCGTCCGACAAGCCGCTGCGCACCATCTACGACGCCGAGCACCGCGAGGTCGCACCCGGCCGCAAGGTGCACGCGGAGGGCGACGCCCCGTCCAAGGACGCCACCGTCAACCGCGCCCACGCCGGTCTCGGCGCCACGTTCGACCTGTACCTGAAGGTGTACGGGCGGCGCTCCATCGACGATTCCGGGCTGCCGCTGGATGCCACCGTCCACTACGGCGAGAATTACGACAACGCGTTCTGGGACGGCTCCCAGATGGTCTTCGGTGACGGGGACAACGACCTCTTCCTGGATTTCACCATTCCGGTGGACGTCATCGGCCATGAGCTCACCCACGGCGTCGTCCAGCACACGGCCAATCTGGAGTACTACGGCCAGTCGGGCGCGCTGAACGAATCCGTCGCGGACGTCTTCGGCTCGCTGATCAAGCAGTACGCGCTGGGGCAGTCCGCCGATCAGGCCGACTGGCTGATCGGGGCCGGGCTGCTGGGCCCGAACGTGGACCGCGGCGTGGCCCTGCGCTCGATGAAGGAGCCGGGCACGGCCTACGACGACGACGTGCTGGGCAAGGACCCGCAGCCGGCGACGATGGACGACTACGTGAGGACCTCGCGGGACAACGGCGGGGTGCACATCAATTCCGGCATCCCCAACCACGCCTTCTACCTGCTGGCCACCGACCTCGGGGGCAACGCCTGGGAGCGGGCCGGGAAGATCTGGTACGCCACGCTGACCGGCGGCGAGCTGGCGTCGGACGCCGACTTCGCGGACTTCGCGCGGCTCACGGCGGCGTCGGCCCGGGGGCTCTTCGGCGACGGCGACGAGATCCAGGCCGTGCTCAAGGCGTGGTCCTCGGTGGGGGTGCCCGTCTCGTAGAGCCGGGCGAACGGGGTAAGGATGGCGTCATGCGGATTGCCATCACCCGTACCGGCGGTTTCGCCGGTATCGAGCGGCGGGCCGAGCTGGACACCACCGGCCGGCCCGACGCGACCCACGTACAGGCCCTGGCGCACCGGGCGCTCGCCTCGGCCGCCGAGGAGGGCACGGCGGTGACCGGGGTGCCGGACGGCTTCCGGTACGAGATCAGCGTGGACGGCCGTACGATCCACTGCGCCGACCCGCACCTCACCCATGAGCAGCGGGAACTGATCCGGTTCGTGCTGAAGGAGGGCGCCTGACGCGGATCCGCGTCAGGCGCCTTCGGCAGCGGCGGCGGTGCTCAGAAGCCGAGCTTGCGCAGCTGCTTCGGGTCGCGCTGCCAGTCCTTGGCGACCTTCACGTGCAGGTCGAGGAAGACCGGGGTACCGAGGAGCGCCTCGATGTGCTTGCGGGACTTCATGCCGACCTCCTTCAGCCGGGAGCCCTTGGGGCCGATGATGATGCCCTTCTGGCTGGGGCGCTCGATGTAGACGTTGGCGTGGATGTCCAGCAGCGGCTTGTTGGCCGGGCGGTCCTCGCGCGGCAGCATCTCCTCGACCACGACGGCGATGGAGTGCGGCAGCTCGTCGCGCACGCCCTCCAGGGCGGCCTCGCGGATCAGCTCCGCGACCATGACCTGCTCGGGCTCGTCGGTGAGGTCGCCCTCGGGGTAGAGCGGCGGGCTCTCCGGCAGCAGCGGGGCGATCAGATCGGCCAGCAGCGAGACCTGCTTGTCGCCGACGGCCGAGACCGGGACGATCTGCGCCCACTGGATGCCCAGCTCGTCACCCAGCTGCTGGATGGCGATGAGCTGCTCGGCGAGCTGCTTGGAGTCGACCAGGTCCGTCTTGGTGACGATCGCGATCTTCGGGGTCTTCTTGATCCCCGCGAGTTCCTTGGCGATGAACTTGTCACCCGGACCGAGCTTCTGGTCGGCGGGCAGGCAGAAGCCGATCACGTCGACCTCGGCCCAGGTGGTCCGCACGACGTCGTTGAGCCGCTCGCCCAGCAGGGTGCGCGGCTTGTGCAGACCGGGGGTGTCCACCAGCACGAGCTGGGCGTCCGGGCGGTGCACGATGCCGCGCACGGTGTGCCGGGTGGTCTGCGGCCGGTTGGAGGTGATCGCGACCTTCGTCCCCACCAGTGCGTTGGTCAGGGTCGACTTGCCCGCGTTGGGGCGGCCGACGAAGCACGCGAAGCCCGCGCGGTGAGGGGCCTGGGAGGGGGAGGCAGCACTGTCCATACGGGGTATTCTCCCCGATCCGTCGGCGGGTGCCGACCAGTGGTGCGGGTGGGTGGGGTCGGGGTGTGGCGGGGGCGGTCCGGGGTGCGCCTGCGGCGGGCCTTTCCCCAGCCCCGCCCCTTCCCGAACCGGGGCTCCGCCCCGGACCCCGGTCCTCAAACGCCGGACGGGCTGAATCGTTGCCCGGAACCGGGCGGGAAAGCCGCCACTGGTACAGCGGAGAGCCGGCCGCGGGCAGGGGGCAAATCAAGCCCGGCCGGCGATTGAGGCCACCGCGCGTCAGCGCGGAACCAGGGGGCCTGGGGGCGAAGCCCCCAGTTCCGGGAAGGGGCGGGGCTGGGGAAAAAGCCGCCCGCAGGGCCGCACCCCTCAGCGCCGCCGCCTCGCCAGCACACTCCCCAGCAGGAACACCCCCGCCACCGGCAACACCAGCGCGGCGACGAACACGAGCCAGTCCGTACCTTCCCCCCGGCGCCAGCCGATGATCAAGGACGCCCACAGCAGGAGCGTCGCCGCCAGCGGCGTCCACATCCCCACCGCCTCCGCCCGAGCCGCCGCCCGAGCCCGCCCCCGTGTCAGCAGCAGCTGCCGGATCCCATGCGGCCACAGGACGAGCAGCCAGGCGGAAGTCGCCCAGTCGAAGCCCTCCCCCGCACCCACTCGACGAGGACACCCGCCGTGAGGATCGCCCCCGCGACCACCAGCACGGTGCTCATGACGTTCGACCGGCGCTCGGCGGAGGCCCGCGCCGCAGCCCGCGCCGGGGCCGGGGCCGTCTCCGGCCCCGTCGGCTCCTCCACGGCGCTCAGCCCGCCGGGAGCGTGGTGCGCACGGTGCCGTCGGGGCCCGCGAGCAGGACGGGCGTGGCGGGGCCGCCGAGGTCCCGTACGGCGGCGCGGTCCTCGTCCGGCAGGGTCTCCGCCTCGGAGACGACGGCGGCGGCCTCCAGGGACTTCGCGCCGCTGGCCACGGCCATGGCGACGGCCGTGCGGAGGGCGGAGAGGTGGAGGGAGTCGAGAGCGACGGTCCCGGCGACGTACGTCCGGCCCGTCTCGTCACGCACGGCGGCGCCCTCGGGGACGCCGTTGCGGGCCCGCGTGGAACGGGCCAGCGTGATGATCTTGCGGTCTTCGGGGTCCAGTGTCGTCTCCGTCATAGCGGCGAGCATATGCAGCGCCGCCGCGCGCGGGGAGGGAGGGTTATCGGGAGGTGGAGAGCGCCCGCCCGGCCCGCAGCGCCGCCGCGGGCGGGGAGGGAGGGGCGGTGGCGGCGGTGCTCCGGGCAGGCGCCCCGGGAGAAGCCGCCCGAGCGTTCTCCACGGGCCACGGCGGCCACGGACGGCCTCAGCCCGTGAAGGTGCTCCGGGCGGGCCCCCACGGGGCCTCCCAACCGTTCTCCACGGGCCCAGGTGGCCGCAGATGGCCTCAGCCCGTGGAGGTGCTCCAGGCGGCCACCCCCACGGAGGCCTCCCAACCCTTCTCCACGGGCCCAGACGCCCGCGAACGGCCTCAGCCCGCCACCGAGAGCATCCCGCCCCGCCGCCCCTCCGGCGAGTTCAGCCACGCCACCTTCGCCGCCGTGCCCGACTCCGGCACCGGGTTGTGCAGCACGATCACCAGGTCCGGCCGGGCCGGTACGCGCAGCTGGGTGCTCTCCAGGTAGAGCGTGCCGACGAGCGGGTGGTCGAACTCCTTCACGAGCTGGCCGGCGGGCTGGACGTCGCCGCGCGCCCACATCTCGACGAACTCGGGGCTCCCGGCCGACACCTCCGCCACGACCTCCTGGAAGCCCTCGTCGTCGGGGCGCTCCGAGCAGGCGGCGCGGTACTGCGCGACGAGGCGCCGGGCGTTCTCGTCCCAGTTGGTGGCGCGGGCGCGGTAGACGGGGTCGGTGAAGAAGTTGACCAGGCAGTTCTGCTTCACGTCCGGGCGGAAGCCGAGCACCAGACCGGCCGACTCGTTCTGGGCGACCAGGTTCCAGTACGGATCCATGATGTGCGCCGGGTTGGGCATCCAGCCGTCGATGAGCCGGTGCAGCCCCTCGCACAGGTACTCCGGGTCCTCCGCGGACTCCGGCTGCGGTGGGTTCAGCCCGGCCAGCACGTACAGGTGGCGGCGCTCCGGGCCGTCCATCCGCAGCACGCGCGCGACCGCGTCGAGGACCTGCGGGGAGACGGTGATGTCACGCCCCTGCTCCAGCCACTGGTACCAGGAGGCGCCCACACCGGCCAGGACCGCGACCTCCTCGCGGCGCAGGCCCGGGGTGCGGCGGCGGGCGCCGCCGTCCGGCAGCCCGGCCTCGCCGGGGCTCACCCGCGCCCGACGGCTCATCAGGAACTCCCTGAGCTCCTGACGACGGCGCGACTTCCCGCCGCGCGGCTCCGGCACCGCCCGCTCTTCGGTCCGGCTGACACTCAACGGCTCCCCCTCGCCTGGTGGTACGGGCACCACCATAAGCACTGTCTCCCCATGCGTATTCCGGGCGTCCGAGGGTGGTGACCATGGCGATCGACACCTCCCCTGCCTCAGCTCCCCTTGTTCCCCCTGTTTCCTCCTCCTCGTCTCCCGTTGCCGCCGAAGCGGCCGGGATGTCCGGCCGCGAGAAGCTGATCCTGCTGGTGCTGTGCGCCGCGCAGTTCATCGTCGCGCTCGACTTCTCGATCCTGAACGTCGCGCTGCCCGTCCTCGGTGACGACCTCGGCATGGGCCAGGCCGACCTCCAGTGGGCCGTGACCGCGTTCGCGCTGCCCTCCGGCGGCTTCCTGCTGCTCTTCGGCCGGATCGCCGACCTCCACGGGCGCCGCCGGCTCTTCCTCTCCGGGCTCGCCCTGTTCACCGTGGCCTCCGTGCTCGCCACGCTCGCCTGGAACCCGGCCGTCTTCCTCGCGGGCCGCGCCCTCCAGGGGCTGGGCGCCGCCGCCATCGTGCCGACGGGCATGTCCCTGCTGACCACGACCTTCACCGAAGGCCCCCGGCGCGAGCGGGCGCTCGGCATCAGCGGCACCCTGCTCTCCCTGGGCTTCACCATCGGCATGGTGCTCGGCGGCGTCATGACCGACTCCCTCGGCTGGCGCTCCACGATGGGCCTGCTGGCCGTGGCGGGCGTCGCCATCCTGGCCGTCGCGCCGGGCCTGCTGACCGAGTCCCGGCACCCCGGGCGGCCCCGGGTCGACGTCCCCGGCGCCGTGACCGTCACCGGTGGCCTGCTGGCCCTGATCTACGCCCTGTCGACGGCGGCCCAGCGCGGCTTCGGCGGCGTGGACGTCCTCTGCACGCTCGTCGCCGGCGTCGGGCTGCTCGTCGCCTTCGTGGTCGTGGAGTCCCGGACCGCCGAGCCCCTCGTCTCCCTGCCGATGCTGCGCCGGCGCCCGGTCGCCTGGGGGAACCTGGCCGGTCTGACCACGTTCGCGATGATGAGCACGGTCGTCTTCCTGCTCACCCTCTACCTCCAGGAGGTGCTGGAGCTCTCGGCCTTCCGCACCGGTCTGGTCTTCGGCGTCCAGGGCGTCTTCGCCGCCGTCGCCGGCCTCACCGCACCCAAGGTCATCGCCCGCGTCGGCGCCCGCAACACGCTCGTCGCCGGACTGGCCGTCCAGGCCGTCTTCACCGCCGCGCTCCTCGGCATCGGCCTCGGCTCCGGCGGCGCGTGGCTGGCCATGACCGCCGCCACGCTGGCCTGCGTGGGCCACCTGTGGGCGATCGTGTCCTACGGCGTCACCGCCACGTCGGGTCTGCCCGACGGGGAACAGGGGCTGGCGACGGGTCTGGTGACCAGCTCTCAGCAGATCGGGATCACGGTGGGGATTCCGCTGCTGAGCGCGGTGTCGTCGGCGCGGGTTTCCGCGCTGCGGGACGGGGGGTCCTCGTTCGCGTCGGCGACGCTGGGTGGGGTGCGGTTGGGGCTCGGGGTGGATGCGGTGGTGGTGGCGGTGGTTGCCGTGGCCGTCGCGGCGGGGTTGCGGCGGCGGGCCTGAGCGGCGGGGTTCTTTCCCCGGCCCCGCCCCTTCCCGCCGCATCCGATGTGCGGCTCCGCCGCGTGCGGGGCTCCGCCCCGGACCCCGGTCCTCGAACTCCCCCGGCTACCGCTGGGAGGTGCCCCCGGACGGGCTGAATCGTTGCCCGGAACCGGGCGAAATTCAGCCCGTCCGGCGTTTGAGGGCACCGCACGGAGCGCGGAAAAGGGGGCCCGGGGGCTTGCCCCCGGTCCGGGAAGGGGCGGGGCGGGGACAAAGCCGCCCGCAGGGCCCACCCCCTACGCCGGTCCGCCCCCGCGCCCGCCGACTCCGTCGGCAACGGCTCCACCAGCACCGTCACAATCCGGTTCCGACGCCCCGCCGCCGACTCCGCCGTGAGCCGCAATCCCGAAAGCACCGCGTCCGCCAGCCCGTACGCCGCCAGATCCACCGTCGCCGTGGCCCCCGCGATCGGGACCCGGCCGAGCGACTTGGCCAGCAGGCCGCCGACGGTCTCGACGTCCTCGTCGTCGAACTCCTCCAGGCCGTACAACTGGCCCAGGTCGCCGATGTCGAGGCGGGCCGTGACGCGGTAGCGGCCGTCGCCGAGCTCCTCGACGGGGGGCAGTTCGCGGTCGTACTCGTCCGTGATCTCGCCGACGATCTCCTCGAGGATGTCCTCGATCGTGACGATGCCGGCCGTGCCGCCGTACTCGTCGATGACGACCGCGCAGTGGGTGCGCTGCTGCTGCATCTCGCGCAGCAGGTCGCCCGCGTTCTTGGTGTCCGGCACGAAGACCGCGGGCCGCATCGCCGTCGAGACCAGCTCGGACTCGGCGCCACGGCTGATGTGGGTCTTCCGGACCAGGTCCTTCAGATAGACGATGCCGACGATGTCGTCCTCGCTCTCGCCGGTCACCGGGATGCGGGAGAAGCCGGAGCGCAGCGCCAGCGTCAGCGCCTGCCGGATCGTCTTGCCCCGCTCGATGACCACGAGGTCGGTGCGGGGCACCATCACCTCGCGTACGAGCGTGTCGCCGAGCTCGAAGACGGAGTGCACCATGCGGCGCTCGTCGTCCTCGATCAGCGACTCCTTCTCGGCCAGGTCGACCATGGCCCGCAGCTCCGCCTCGGAGGCGAAGGGGCCCTTGCGGAAGCCCTTGCCGGGGGTGAGGGCGTTGCCGATGAGGATCAGCAGCTGCGGCACCGGGCCCATGATCCGGGCCAGGGGCAGCAGGACGTACGCCGCGGCGGTCGCGGTGTTCAGCGGGTGCTGGCGGCCGATGGTGCGCGGGGAGACCCCGACGGCCACATAGCTGACGAGGACCATCACCGCGATGGCGACGGTCAGCGCCTGCCAGGTGGTGTCGAACTCGCGCAGGCAGACGTAGGTGACGACGACTCCGGCCGCCATCTCGCAGGCGACGCGCACGAGCAGCGCGACATTGAGATAGCGGGTCGGGTCGGCCGCGACGGCCATCAGCTTGGCGCTGCCGCGCCGCCCGGACCGCACGGCCTCCTCGGCCCGGAAGCGGGTGGTCCGGGCGAGGCCCGTCTCGGCGCAGGCGGCGAGCCAGGCGACGACGAGCAGCAGGACCGCTACGGCGATGAGCTGCCCGGTCACGTGATCGTGGGAGCCGGGGAGGGCCCCTCGATCCCGCGCTCGGCGCGCCAGCCGTCGACGATCGCGGCCTGGAGGCCGAACATCTCGGCCTTCTCGTCGGGCTCCTCGTGGTCGTAGCCGAGCAGGTGGAGGATGCCGTGGACGGTGAGGAGCTGGAGCTCCTCGTCCATGGAGTGGCCCGTGGGGGCCTCCTCGCCCTGCTTCTTCGCGACCTCCGGGCACAGGACGATGTCACCGAGCAGGCCCTGCGGCGGCTCGTCGTCGTCCTTGGCCGGCGGGCGCAGCTCGTCCATGGGGAAGGACATCACGTCGGTCGGACCGGGGAGGTCCATCCACTGGATGTGGAGCTGCTCCATGGCCTCCTCGTCGACCACGATGACCGAGAGTTCGGAGAGGGGGTGGATGCGCATCCGGGCCAGGGCGTAGCGGGCGACGTCGAGGACCGCCTGCTCGTCGATGTCCGTGCCGGATTCGTTGTTGACGTCGATGGCCATGGTTCGCGGGTCTTCTCGCTTCTGGGGGGACTACAGCCCTTCGCGGCTGTCGAACTGCTCGTACGCGTCGACAATACGGCCGACCAGCTTGTGCCGGACAACGTCGGTGCTGGTGAGCCGCGCGAAGTGGACGTCCTCCACGCCGTCCAGGATCTGCTGGACCTGGCGCAGTCCGCTCTTCGTACCGCCGGGGAGGTCGATCTGGGTGATGTCACCCGTGACGACGATCTTGGAGTCGAAGCCGAGCCGGGTGAGGAACATCTTCATCTGCTCGGCGCTGGTGTTCTGCGCCTCGTCGAGGATGATGAAGGCGTCGTTGAGCGTGCGGCCGCGCATGTAGGCCAGCGGGGCGACCTCGATCGTCCCCGCCGCCATCAGCCGGGGGATCGAGTCGGGGTCGAGCATGTCGTGCAGGGCGTCGTAGAGCGGCCGCAGATAGGGGTCGATCTTCTCGTAGAGCGTGCCGGGCAGGAAGCCGAGCCGCTCGCCCGCCTCGACGGCCGGCCGGGTCAGGATGATGCGGTTGACCTGCTTGGACTGGAGGGCCTGGACGGCCTTGGCCATGGCCAGGTAGGTCTTGCCGGTGCCGGCGGGGCCGATGCCGAAGACGACCGTGTGCTTGTCGATGGCGTCGACGTAGCGCTTCTGGTTGAGCGTCTTGGGGCGGATCGTGCGGCCCCGGTTGGAGAGGATGTTCTGGGTGAGGACCTCCGCGGGGGTCTCGCCGCCCTCGCTCTCGTCGCGCAACATCGCGATCGACCGTTCCACCGCGTCCTCCGTCATCGGCTGTCCGGTGCGGAGCACCAGCATCATCTCGTCGAACAGGCGCTGCACGAGGGCGACGTCCCCTGGGGCCCCGGTGGCGCTGACCTCATTGCCCCGGACGTGTATGTCCGTGCCGGGGAAGGCCTTCTCGATCACGCGCAGGAGGCTGTCGCCGGAGCCCAGGACCGTCACCATGGGGTGCTTGGCCGGGACCGTGAAGCGGGCCGTCGCCTGCGGTTGTGTGGGTGTCGAAGTCATGGGCCGGCTCTGGGGCCTGCTCATCCCTCTTTCCGTGTCTCACTGCGTCCGGTTCTCGGTCCGGCCCGTGTCGCCGGGCCGCAATCTCGTCCGCTGACCTTGCACGTCAAGGGTACGACGGTCCGCCGCCGGGCCCGAGGGGTTTTACGGCTGGCGGAAGCCCAGCGTGGGCACGGCGCGGCGCAGCGGCCAGGGCCGGGCGGCGGCGGGCAGCAGGCCGTCGAGGAAGCCGTAGCGGCGCAGCGTGGCCGGGGCCTGGTCGTCGTAGGACCGCACGTGCTTCCACCAGGCGGCGACCTCCACCCAGCCGGGTGCGGAGAGTGACCCCCCGAACTCCTGCACGGACAGGGCGGCGGTGAGTCCCGCGAAGGCGAGCCGGTCGGCGAGCGGCCACCCGGCGAGGGTGCCGGTGACGAAGCCCGCGACGAAGACGTCGCCGGCGCCGGTGGGATCGAGCGCCTCGACGCCGATGGCGGGCACCTCGGCGCTCTCGCCGGTGCGGCTGTCGACGGCGAAGGCGCCCTTCTCGCCCATGGTGACGACGGCGAGCGGCACCTTCTCGGCCAGGGCGCGGGCGGCGGCGCGCGGGCAGTCCGTGCGGGTGTAGCGCATGGCCTCCTCGGCGTTGGGCAGGAAGGCCTCGCAGTGCTCCAGGTCGGCGAGGTCGGCGGGGTCCCAGCGGCCGGTCTCGTCCCAGCCGACGTCGGCGAAGACCCGGCTGCCCCGGCGGGCGGCGGTGGCGATCCACTCCTCCTCGCGGCCGGGCACGAGCAGGGCCACGCAGGCGCGGGCCGGGGGCGGGCACTCGGGGGCCGGCTCCTCGGGGGGCGGGGCCTCGTGGCCGTGGGAGACCATCGTGCGCTCGCCCTCGTAGGCCATGGAGACGGTGACCGGGGAGTGCCAGCCGGGGACGGTGCGGGAGAGGCCGAGGTCGATGCCCTCGCCGCGCGAGAGGGCGTCCCAGCAGTACTCGCCGTACATGTCGTCGCCGAAGGCGGCGGCGAGCGAGGTGCGCAGGCCGAGGCGGGCGAGGGCGGTGGCCATGTTGGCGACGCCGCCGGGGCTGGAGCCCATGCCGCGGGCCCAGGACTCGGTGCCGCGCACGGGGGCGGAGTCCAGGCCGGTGAAGATGATGTCGAGGAAGACGGTGCCGGTCAGATAGACGTCGGTCTCCGGGTCACCCTCCCTGCGGACCTCGGCGAGGGGGTCGAGGACGGGCGCCGGGCCGGAGCGGCCCTCGGGGTCCGCGGGCCCCGGGAAGCGCTCTCCTCGGAAGGCCGACGGCGGCACCGCATGAGGCGAATAGATCGTCATGCTCGCTCGCTGCTCCTCTCAGGGGATGCGGGTCCGGACAGTCTGCCCGATGCTGCGATACGTTCCGTTCCATGAGGCTGACGATTCTCGGCGGTGGCGGATTCCGGGTTCCTCTTGTGCATCGGGCCCTGTTGGACGACGCGCGGCGCGACGCGCCGGGCCGGTGCACCGAGCTCGTCCTGTACGACACCGACCCCATCCGGCTGAAGGTGATCGAGTCCGTGCTGTCCGCGCAGGCGGCCGGCGTGCCCGGCGCGCCGGTCGTGCGGGTCGCGAGAGACCTGGACGAGGCGCTGCGCGGCGCCGACTTCGTGTTCTCCGCGATCCGGGTGGGCGGCACGGCGGGACGCGTGCGCGATGAAAGGATTCCGCTGGGCGAGCGGGTCCTGGGCCAGGAGACGGTGGGCGCGGGCGGGGTGCTCTACGGGCTGCGGACGATCCCGGTGGCGGTGGACATCGCCCGGCGGGTCGCGGCACTCGCCCCGGACGCCTGGGTCATCAACTTCACCAACCCCGCGGGGATGGTGACGGAGGCCATGGAGACCGTCCTGGGTGAACGGGTGATCGGCATCTGCGATTCACCCGTGGGGCTGGTGAGGCGCGCGGCACGGGCGGTGCACGCCGATCCGGACGAGGTGCGCTTCGACTACGTGGGCCTCAACCACCTCGGGTGGCTGCGGTCGTTGACGCTCGACGGCCGGGAGCTGCTGCCGGGGCTGCTGGGCGACGAGAAGGCGCTGCTCTCCTTCGAGGAGGGCAAGCTCTTCGGCCCGGAGTGGCTCCAGGCGCTGGGCGCCCTGCCCAACGAGTACCTGCACTACTACTACTTCCGCCGGGAGACCCTGCGCTCCGTGCTGGACTCGGTGGAGACCCGGGGCGAGTTCCTCGACCAGCAGCAGGGCCAGTTCTTCACGACGGCCGCCGCCGCGCTCGACAAGGCGTACGAGCTGTGGGAGCGGACCCGGCGCCGCCGCGAGGAGACGTACATGGCCGAGAGCCGGGCGGCGAGCGGCGGCTGGCAGCGGGACTCCTGCGACCTGGACGGCGGCGGCTACGAGCGGGTGGCGCTCGCCCTGATGCGGGCGATCTCGGGGGACGAGCGGACCCGGCTCGTCCTGAACGTCCCCAACGGCACGACGGTGCCCGCGCTGGACTCCAAGGCGATCATCGAGACGGTGTGCGAGGTGAGCGCCAAGGGCGCCCGGCCGCTGCCGTGCGCGCCGCTGCGGGAGGACCAGCTCGGGCTGATGCTCCAGCTCAAGGCGGTCGAGCGGGCGGCCATCGACGCGGCCGTGCTGGGCGACCGGAGCGCGGCGCTGCGGGCGCTGGCGCTGCACCCGCTGGTCGACTCCCCCGCGGTGGCGGCCCGGATCCTGGCACGGTCCGAGGCGTATCCGCTCCCGGTGTAGCGGGCCGGGGGCCGCGCGGGACCGTGCGACGCCACGGGTGCGGGCCCCCGCGCGGCGCGGGCGAAGGCGCAGGCTGCGGCCCCGCCCAGGGGGCGTGACCTGCGCCGACCCTTCCCACCTGCGGTTTTCTTGACCTACTCATGGGGCGCCGCTGTGACGTCCGTCGTTGACCGGGCAGGTCCGGCCCTTCTAGCTTCGCGCTGCACCCGTCGTGTGACCCAGGAGTTTGACGTGCCCTCGAAGCGCAACCGCATCCGTATCGCCGCCGTGACCGCGGCCCTCGCCGCCGGCGCCGGCCTCTACGCGGCGGGTGCGGCCTCGGCCGACCACTCCGCGCCGCGCACGGACAAGGAGATCCCGAACCTCGCGCAGGTCCAGGAGAAGATCAAGGCCTACTACGGCGACACCGTCGACAAGGCGGGCCAGCACTACGCCTCGCCGGACAGCAACTACGCCAAGCAGGTCGCGGGCATCGAGAAGAAGGCCAAGGCCCAGATCGACCGGGCGGTGCGCAACAGCAAGCACACCAAGACCAAGCCCGCCATCGTCCTCGACCTGGACGACACCACGCTGCTCACCTACCACTACGAGCTCCAGCAGGGCTTCCACTTCACGCCCGAGTCGCAGGACGCCTATCTGAAGTCCACCGACATGGCGGCGGTCTTCGGCATGCCCGAGCTGGTCAACTGGGCCCAGTCCAAGGGTGTGACGGTCTTCTACGTGACCGGGCGCGGCGAGCACCAGCGCGACTGGAGCGTGCGCAACCTCAAGAACGTCGGCTACAAGCCGGCCGCCGACCCCGCGCACTTCTTCCTGAAGAACAAGAAGACCCCGCCGGCCTACCTGCCGTGCGGTGCCACCTGCACGACGGTCGAGTACAAGGCGGGCACCCGCAAGCACATCGAGTCCCAGGGCTACGACATCGTGGCCAACTTCGGCGACCAGTACAGCGACCTCCAGGGCGGCTACGCCGACCGGACGTACAAGCTGCCGAACCCGATGTACTACCTGCCGTAAGGAGCCGTGAGGCCCCCTGAGACGGCCGCCGTAAGGACGACACCGGCACTTTGGTTCCTGCCGGTGTCGTCCTTACGGACCGCTCAGCGCCCCCTCTTGGGGACCGGGACGCGCAGCAGGTCGCGGGCGACGGTCAGCTCGCCCGTGAAGCCCGCCGCCCGTGCCTGCCGCTCGAAGACGGCGGGGTCGTCGTAGCGCTGCGAGAAGTGCGTGAGCACCAGGTGGCGCACGCCGGCCGCGGCGGCGACCCGGGCGGCCTGGCCCGCCGTCAGGTGCCCGTGCTCGACGGCCAGCGACTCGTCCTCGTCCAGGAACGTGGACTCGATGACGAGCATGTCGCAGCCCTCCGCCAGGGCCTCCACGCCCTCGCACAGCCGGGTGTCCATCACGAAGGCGAACCGCTGCCCGCGGCGCACCTCGCTGACGTCGTCCAGGGTGACGTCGCCGAGCGCGCCCTCCCGCTGGAGGCGCCCCACGTCCGGGCCCGCGATGCCGGCCGCCTTCAGCCGCTCGGGCAGCATCCGGCGCCCGTCGGGCTCCGTCAGGCGGTAGCCGTAGGACTCGACGGGGTGCGAGAGGCGCCGCGCCTCCAGGACGTACGACGGGGTGCGCGCGAGCACCGCGCCGGTGCCCGTCACCGGCTCCTGGGCCAGGTCCACCGTCTCGCGGTAGGCCGTGGCGTACCGCAGCCGGTCGAAGAAGCGCTGCCCGCTCCTCGGGTAGTGCGCGGTGACCGGGTGCGGGACCCGGTCGAGGTTGATGCGCTGGATGACGCCCGCGAGCCCGAGGGAGTGGTCACCATGGAAGTGGGTGACGCAGATCCGGTTCAGGTCGTGGGCAGCCACCCCGGCGCGCAGCATCTGCCGCTGGGTGCCCTCGCCGGGGTCGAAGAGGATGCCCTCGCCGTCCCAGAGCAGGACGTAGCCGTTGTGGTTGCGATGGCGCGTCGGCACCTGGCTGGCGGTGCCGAGGACGACCAGTTCCCGTACGGACAAGGGTCTAGCCGGGGGGCCAGTTGAGGCCGCGTCCGCCGAGCACGTGGGCGTGCGCGTGGAAGACGGTCTGTCCGGCGCCGCTGCCCGTGTTGAAGACGATGCGGAAGCCCGAGGCGTCCACACCCTCCGCCGCGGCGACGTGGCCGGCCTCGCGCAGTATGTCCGCGGCGATCTGCGGCTCGGCGGCCGCGAGGGTCGCGGCGTCCGGGTGGTGCACCTTGGGGATCACCAGGACGTGCGTGGGCGCCTGCGGGTTGATGTCGCGGAACGCGACGGTCGTGTCGGTCTCCCGGACGACGGTCGCGGGCACCTCCCCCGCGACGATCTTGCAGAACAGGCAGTCGGCCTGCGGTTCTCCCGCCACCGGTGGCTCCTCGGGGTCGTCGGCTCGTACGGTCCGGTCCGGATGTTACCCGCGCGTCCTGAGGCGCTTGGACCTGGCGCTGTAGATCATGCACCCCGCCAGTCCCACCCAGCCGGAATTGAGGAACACGCCCACGAACCACTGCGGGCCGTAGGGGAAGGTCAGCAGCAGCACCGCGCACAGCACGCACCAGAGGACGCCGCCGGCCATCACCTTCAGCGCGGGGACCCGCCGGGGCAGCCGCAGCAGGTAGCCGCGGACGGACCGGGGGAGCTTGCGGAGCGTCAGCAGGACGCACCAGGCCCACATCGCCACGATGGCGCCGAGGCCCACGGCCTGCGCCCCGAGCGGGATGGACGGGCCCAGCCCCTGCCCTTCGGGCGCGGTGTCGCCGGCCACCGCCGTCGCCATCGCGATGACCAGGGAGGCCAGCGCCGGCCAGCGCGCCTGCTTCAGCAGCTTCCGCGCGACCACATCGAGGTTGTGCCGGGCGTGCCAGGAGTCGGGCTGGACGGTCAGGGCCGCCGCGAGGTCCTCGGTGGCGGCGAACAGGTCGCCGTTCGGGTCCTCCGTGCGCAGGGCCGCGAGGTTGGTGCGGGCGGCGGCGTTGCCGGGGTCGAAGGAGAGGACCTGGTCCATGGCCTGGGCCGCGAGGTCCTTGCGGCCCATGTCGTAGGCGGCGAAGTAGAGCGCGAAGTGCGCGCCCACGCGCTCCGGGTCCAGGCGTATCGCCTCCAGGGCGGTGTCGTACGCCTCCTGGAGCCCCTCCTGCTCCGGGAGCTTCCGCAGGGCGTGCGACAGGACCACTCTGGGGGCCGGGTCCTCGGGCAGCAGCCGGACGCCCTCGCGGGCCGCCTCGACCGCCTGCTTGGTCCAGCCGCAGACGCGGAAGGCCTCGCTGCGGCGCAGGTGCGCGTCGACGAACTCGGGGCTCAGCCGCAGGGCCTCGTCCGCCGCCCGCACCGCCCCCGTCCAGTCCCGCGCCTCGAAACGGCAGACCGAGAGCCGCTCCCAGGCCCGGGCGTCGTCCGGGAACGTCGCCAGATGGCCCGAGAGGATCTCCTGGGCCTGGGTGCAGCGGTCGACGTCGATGAGCGCCATGGCACGGGCGACGACCGGGTTGACCGTCTCGCTCACAGCATCTTCTTCCGCTTCAGGTACGCGAGCAGTTCGTCGTACGCGCCGCCGTCGTTGGCGAACTGCGCCACGTTGCGGGCCGAGGCGAACCACGGGCCGGTGGAGGGCCGCAGCTGGTCGAGAGCGCCGAGCAGGTCGGACATCTCGATCATGCGGGCGCGGCCGGTGCGCACCGAGTCCAGGAGCGCCCGCTCGGCGGCCGACTCGCACAGGTGCCGCAGGTCCGCGCCGGAGAACCCCTCGGTCCGCTTGGCCAGCTTGGCCAGGTCGATGCCGGCGACGGGCCGGTCCTTGAGGTGGTGGTGGATGATCCCCTCGCGGGCGGTCCGGTCGGGCGGCAGCACGAGCAGCATCCGGTCGAGGCGGCCCGGGCGGCGCAGCGCGGTGTCGACGTCCCAGGGGTGGTTGGTGGCGGCCAGGACGAAGACGCCGTCGTTGGCGCTGCCGTCGACGCCGTCCAGCTCCGTGAGCAGCTGGTTGACGGTGTTGCGCATGCCGGTGTTGCGGATCTGGCTGCGCTTGGCGCCGAGGGCGTCCAGCTCGTCGAGGAAGAGGACGCAGGGGGCGTTGCGGCGGGCGGTCTCGAAGAGCTGGCGGAGGTTCCGCTCGGAGTTGCCGATCCACATGTCGAGGACGTCGCTGATGCTGACGGACATGAAGCGGGCGCCGAGCTCGCCGGCGACGGCGCGGGCGATGTACGTCTTGCCGCAGCCGGGCGGACCGTACAGCAGCAGGCCGCCGCGGAGGCTCTTGCCGTAGAGCTTGCGCAGCTCGGGGTTGCGCATGGGGGCGAGGAAGGCGGCCTCCAGCCGGTCCTTGACCTCGTGCATGCCGCCGACGTCGGCGAGCGTGATGTCGCCCGGCTGGACCTCCCAGAGGGAGGAGTCGTCGGCGGTACCGGATCCGTCGACGGTGAGCGGGGCCTCGGGGAGCTCCGGCTCCTGGGGCGCGGCGTCCGGGGCCGGCTGCTGGACGAAGCGGGGCGGGACGACGTCCGCGAGCTCGTTCTCGGCGCGCTTCCAGTCGTACGGGTCGCCGGTCGTGGCCGGGGCGGGCGCTCCGGCGGCCGCGGCGGGGTCGGCAACGGGAGGCGCGTCGAGTCGCGCGGGGGCGCTCGGGGCGGGGGCGCGACGGGGGGTATGGGCGTGGCGGGTGCGACGGGCGCCACGGGCGCCACGGCGCGGGCCATGAGCATCTGGGCGTCGGTGTTGCCCGGTTCCCGCTGGAGCGCTCCGGCGGCCTGGGCGATGGCGTCCTGGACGTGTCCCGCGTCGAGCAGGAGCTGGGCGAGGTGAAGGCGCAGGGGTACGTCGTCGGGGGCGGCGTCCACGGCGGTGCGCAGGCTCTTGATGAGGGGGGACTCGTCGGGCATGCCCCCAGCCTAAGCGGGGGCTCGCGGCGGGTGGAGCGGGGTTGTGGGGCGGGGGTGGGGAGGGGCCGGTGGGTGCCGCTGCGCGGGGCTTTGTCCCCGCCCCGCCCCTTCCCGAATGTCCTCAAGCTCCCCCAGCTACCGCTGGGAGGTGCCCCCGGACGGGCTGATTTCAGCCCGTCCGGCGCTTGAGGACACCGCGCGGAGCGCGGAAAAGGGGGCCCGGGGGCTCGCCCCCGCCACGCGGCGGAGCCGCGCATCGGATGCGGCGGGAAGGGGCGGGGCCGGGGAAAGAGCCCCGCGCGGCGGCTACTTCCCCTTCGGCTTCCCGTGCTCATCCGTACAGTCCGGCGACGGCCCCTGCCCACCCGGCTTCCCACCCGGCTTCTCCGGCTGGACATCCGGCCTCCCCGACCCGCTCCCACTCCCCTCGCACTCCCCCAGCACCCCCGCCGTGAACGCCGTCTTCCCGTCCACCTTGCCCGTCAGCCGCCCCCGCACACAGGTCTCGCCGTGGATCCCCGTGACCCGGCCGTAGACGATGATCTTCTGGCCGCCGCCCGTCCGGCCCTCGCAGTCGACCCCCACGGCCGACACCGGGCGCGGCGAGCCCTTGTCCGTGGAGCCGCCCGCCTCGGCCGTGCCGATGCAGGACAGCCACTGCACCGGATAGCCGTCGTGCTGGAGCCGGCCGGTGGCCCGTTTGTCGGTGGTGACGGCGACGGCCACCGAGTTGAGACCGCCCGCTTCCGCCGGTTCGCAGCCGACGAGCGACAGGGCGGCCGGGCCCACGAGGGCGGCCACCCCCGCGGCGTACAGCACCTGTCGGGCCCGTAGGCGCCTCAATGCACCCATAGAGGACAGCTTCCCACCGCCCGGACCGGCACGGAAGGGCGGCCCCGGCCAGGCCCGCGGGCGCCCCCGGGGCGCGCCCCTATGGCGTTTTCACCACCCAACTGCCCCTGTTCGACCGTAAGTTCGGAAACACGGGATTTATCAATTAAGCACCTGCGTTTCATCTTCCCCCCTTACTCTCTCCAGCGAAGGGGAGACACACGCGCACTGGGGAGTCGCGTGAGGGGGCATGCCACACAGCGGCGGCCGGGGGGCTCGACGGCCGTGCGACCGACAGCCGGCTTCGCACTGCCGTAGCGCGCCGTCTCGCGCCCTGTCGCGCGTCCTGATCCGTGGGTCCTAGGGGGGACTTCTTTGCTCACGTCCGTATTGGTCTGCGTCGTTTCGCTGACGCTCTTCTGGATGGCCGCCTTCACGCTCTGGTGGCAGATGCACGCCTGGCGGACGCCCGAGACGCTCGCGGCCACCCGCTTCGAGCGCCCGAGCGGCCACGGCACGCTGTCCTTCTCGCTGCTGGTGCCGGCCCGCCACGAGCAGGCCGTACTCGAACACACCGTCAGGCGCCTGCTGCGCTCCACCCACGCCCGCTTCGAGATCCTCGTCGTCGTCGGCCACGACGACCCGGGCACGGCCGAGGTCGCCGAGCGCGTCGCGGCCTCCGCGCCCAACCGGGTGCGGGTGATCACCGACACGCACGCCGCGAAGAACAAGCCGAAGGCCCTGAACACCGCCCTCCCGCACTGCCTGGGCGACGTCGTCGGGGTCTTCGACGCCGAGGACCAGGTGCACCCGGCCCTGCTCACCCACGTCGACCACGCCTTCCGCAGCACCGGCGCCGACGTGGTGCAGGGCGGCGTCCAGCTGATCAACTTCCACTCCAGCTGGTACAGCCTGCGCAACTGCCTGGAGTACTTCTTCTGGTTCCGCAGCCGGCTGCACCTGCACGCCGCGAAGGGCTTCATCCCGCTCGGCGGCAACACCGTCTTCGTCCGCACCGACGTGCTGCGCGAGGCCGGCGGCTGGGACCCCGACTGCCTGGCCGAGGACTGCGACCTGGGCGTACGGCTGTCCAGCAGGGGCAAGCGCGTCGTCGTCGCGTACGACGCGGAGATGGTGACCCGCGAGGAGACGCCCGGCTCCCTGATGAGCCTGCTCAAGCAGCGCACCCGCTGGAACCAGGGCTTCATCCAGGTCTACCGCAAGCGCGACTGGCACCGGCTGCCGACCGTGGGACAGCGGATGCTCGCCCGCTACACCCTGATGACCCCGTTCTTCCAGGCCTTCACCGGGCTCGTCATCCCGCTCAACGTCCTGGTGACGCTCCTGCTGCACGTCCCCGTCCACATCGCCGTGCTGACGTTCCTGCCGGCCGTGACGGCCTTCATCACCTTCGTCTTCGAGGTCGTCGGTCTGCACGACTTCGGCAAGCAGTACGGGTTCCGGGTGCGCCTGGTCCACTACCTCAAGCTCATCGCCGGCGGCCCGTTCTACCAGTTCCTTCTCGCCGGGGCCGCTGTCCGCGCGGTCTGGCGGGAGCAGCGGGGCCGCAACGAGTGGGAGCTCACCCAGCACGTCGGCGCGCACCTCACCCGAGAGGACGTCACGTCGTGACCGCGACCCTCCCCACCGCCCAGGCCCGGCCCGACACCCTCTACCGCCCGGCCGCGGCCGGCCCCCCGGTCCCGCTCCGGCCCGTGCTGCGGCTGCGCCGCTCCCGCCCCGACCTGGCGCTCTGCGGGCTGCTGCTGATCGCGATCCTGCTGGTCCAGGGCTGGAACATCACCGGCTACCCCAACCTCAGCGACGACGAGGGCACGTACCTCGCCCAGGCGTGGGCCGTCCAGCAGGGCAAGGGCCTGGCCCACTACACCTATTGGTACGACCACCCGCCCCTGGGCTGGCTCCAGATCGCCGCCCTCACCTGGCTCCCCTCGGTCCTCGCGCCCGACCTCCTCACGGTCGCCCCCATGCGCGCCGCGATGCTGGTGGTGACGGCGGTGAGCGCGGTGCTGGTGTACGCGCTGGGGCGGCGGCTCGGGCTGCCGCTCTGGGCGGCGGGACTCGGCACGGCCCTGTTCGGGCTGTCCCCGCTGTCGGTCGTCCTCCAGCGGGAGATCTTCCTCGACAACATCGCCGTGATGTGGACGCTGCTGGCCTTCTGCCTGGCCGCGTCCCCGCGGCGGCACCTGTGGCACCACTTCGGGGCCGGCGTCGCGGCCGCCGTGGCCGTGCTGTCGAAGGAGACCATGCTGGTCGTCCTGCCGGCGCTGCTGGTGACGATGTGGCGCCACACCCACCGCGACACCCGCAAGTTCGCGGTGACGGGCGCGGTGACCGTCTGCGTGCTGATCGGCCTGTCCTATCCGCTGCTCGCGCTCCTCAACCACGAGCTGTTCCCCGGCCCCGGCCATGTCTCGCTCGTCGACGGCGTCACGTACCAGATGAGCCGGGCCGGCTCGGGCTTCCTCCTCGACCCCGGCTCAGCCGCCCACCAAGTGCTGAGCGCCTGGCTGTACTACGACCGGGTGCTGCCGGTCGGCGGGCTGGCCGCCGCGCTCGCGCTCATGGCCCTCACCCGCCGCTCCGTGACGGCCCGGGCGATGGCCGGTCCCGCGATCGCCGCGCTGATCCTCGCGGTCGTCGCGCTGCGCCCCTCCGGCTATCTGCCGGCGATGTACATCATCCAGGCGCTGCCCTTCCTGGCCCTCTCCCTGGCCGGGCTCGCCGCGGCCGTCACCGGGAAGACGCTGCGCACCCGCCCGGGCTTCCGGCGCCGCTGGTACCCCGCGCGCTGGACCGCGGTCGTCCTGCTCACCGGGGCGGCGGCCGCGTACACGGTGCCGCGCTGGTACGACGGCGACCGCGCCGCCGTCACCACCGACGTCAACGCCCCGTACCGCGCCGCGACGTCCTGGCTGCGGGACCGGGACAGGGTCGCGGACCCGGCCCGTACGCGCGTCCTCGCCGACGACGCGATCTGGCTCGACCTCGTGCACGCCGGCTACACCCCGGGGACGGGCGCCATCTGGTTCTACAAGGCCGACCTGGACCCGGCCGTCGCCCGCAGCCTGCCCGGCGGCTGGCGCGACCTGGACTACGTGGTCGCCTCGCCCACGGTGCGGCGCGACGCGGCCCATCTGCCGGTCGTCCAGGGGGCGCTGGAGCACTCCCGGACCGTCGCGGTCTTCGGGCGCGGCGCGGACCGCATCGAGATCCGCCGGATCACGGGGACGGGGGCGGCGCGATGACGCTCTCCCGTCCCCGGGGCCGGCGCGTGGGACCGCCGGAGGCGGGGGTGCCGGGCGCGACCGAAGGGCCGGCAGGCACGAGGATGCCTACGGAGGCGTGCCACCCGGCCGGCACGGGCTTCCCGCCGGATTCCGGTTCCGCCCCGGGATCCGGCTTCCCGGACGGTTCCGGATTCGCCGCGGGCGCCGGTTTCCCGGACGGCTCAGGATTCGCCGCGGGGTCCGGCTTCCCCGACGATTCGGGATTCGCACCGGGCCCCGGCCTTCCGGCCGCGCTCCCCGCCCCCTCCCCCTCCTCCACGCCCGCGCCGCCCTCCGCCGCCGTCCCCCGGGCCGCCACGGTCACCGTCATCGTGCCGACCTTCAACGAGTCGGGGAACGTCCGCGAGCTGCTCCGGCGCCTCACCGAGGCACTGCCCTCCCGCTTCCCCTGCGACGTCCTCTTCGTCGACGACAGCACGGACGACACCGTGGAGGCCGTCCGGGAGGCGGCGCGCTCGTGCCCGTACCCCGTCTCCGTCATCCACCGCCGGGAGCCCGTCGGCGGGCTCGGCGGCGCGGTCGTCGAGGGCATGCGGGGCGGGCTGCGCGGGGGCGCGCCGGAGCCCGGCTGGTTCGTGGTGATGGACGCCGACCTCCAGCACCCGCCCGCGCTCGTCCCCGAGCTGGTCGAGGCGGGCCTCCGGGAGGGCGCCGATCTGGTCGTCGCCAGCCGCTACCGCCCCGGTGGCAGCCGCGCCGGGCTGGCGGGCGGCTACCGCGTCGCGGTCTCGCGCGCCGCGACCTGGCTGGCCAAGGGCGCCTTCCCGCGCCTGCTGAAGGGCGTCAGCGACCCGATGAGCGGCTTCTTCGCGATCCGCCGCGAGGCCGTCGCGGCGGCAGACGCCGACGCGCTCCGGCCGCTGGGCTACAAGGTCCTGCTGGAGCTGGCCGTACGCTGCCGGCCTGCGGCCGTCACCGAGCTGCCGTTCGCGTTCCAGGACCGCTTCGCGGGCGAGTCGAAGTCCACGGCCCGCGAGGGCCTGCGCTTCCTCGGCCACCTGACCACGCTGCGCACGGCGTCCTCCGTGGCCCGGATGCTCCTCTTCGGTCTCATCGGCCTCACCGGCTTCCTGCCGAACCTCCTGGGGCTCCATCTGCTGACCACCGCCGGGCTGCACTACCTCCCGGCGGAGATCGTCGCCAACCAGTTCGGCGTGCTGTGGAACTTCCTGCTCATCGAGGTGCTGCTGTTCCGCGACCGGCGGCGGCACCGCCACTGGGCGGACCGGGTCGGCCGCTTCGCGCTGCTGGCCAACGCCGATCTGCTGCTGCGCATCCCCCTGATCGCCTTCCTCGTGGGCTCCCTCCGCCTCGGGGTGCTGACCGCCACGGTGATCGCTCTGCTCACCACCTTCGTGCTGCGCTTCGCGGCCACGGAGGCCCTCGTCTACCTGCCCCGTAAGAGCAAGACGGCGCCGCCCGGCAAGAGCGGCGCCGGCGCCGGGAACAACAAGCACCGCAAGCACCGCCACGGGACCGTACGGCGCCGGGGCGCCGGCACCGGGGACCGTGGGGAAGGGACCCGTACATGCCACCACTGACACCCTCGGCGCCCGCCGAGCCGCCCTCACCGCCACCGCCCCCACCGCTCACCGGCGGGCGGCGGACGGCCCGCGGCCGGCGGGCCAGGAGGGCCCGGCTCGCCGCGGCGACGCTCCTCGCCTCCTCCGCCTCCTTCGGCCTGCTGCTGTCCGCGCCGGTCCCGGCCGAGGCCGGTTCGAATCTCGTCGTCAACCCCGGTTTCGAGGCTTTACGGTCGAACGGGGAGCCGACCTGCTGGCAGAAGTCCGGCTGGGGCGACAACGACTTCACGTACGCGACGACGGGCGACGCGCACAGCGGGAAGAGGGCCATGTCCGTCACCCTGACCCGGCGGGTGAGCGGTGACCGGAAGGCGCTGATGCTGGAGGACACCTCCTGCGCGCCCAATGTGACGTCGTCCCATCAGTACGACCTGTCGCTCTGGTATAAGAGCACCACTCCGGACGCTTCCGTCACGGTCTTCCGGCACGACGTGAAGGACGGCTGGCAGTACTGGACGGACCTCAAGACGCTGCCGGTCAGCTCCGGCTACACCCGCGCGGAGGTCCGTACGCCCGTCGTGCCGCCCGGCACGGACCAGATCACCTGGGGCGTCTCGGTCTACGGCACGGGCACGGTCACCACCGACGACTTCGCCATGGAGGACGCCACGCAGCCGGCGCCCGGCGACGTCTGCACGGCGGGCGAGGCGTGCGCCAAGGGCAGTTGGGCGGTGATGCCGTTCAAGAACCCGGTGCGCAGCATGCACTCGGTCGTCCTCCACAACGGCAAGGTGCTGCTCGTCGCGGGCTCCGGCAACGACCCCGAGCTCTTCAAGGCGGGCACCTTCACCTCGGCGGTGTACGACCCGAAGACGGGCGGGATGAAGACGATCCCGACCCCCGTCGACATGTTCTGCGCGGGCCATGTCCAGTTGTCCGACGGCCGCGTGCTGATCATGAGCGGCAACAAGGCGTACCCGGCGGCGGACGGCAGCCACGGCTACGAGGGCTTCAAGGACAGCTACCTCTTCGACCCGTCGAGCGAGACGTACACCAGGACCAACGACCTCAACGACGGCCACTGGTACCCCTCCGCCACACTCCTCGGCAACGGCGACGTGATCACCTTCGGCGGCCTGCGCGAGGACTCGACGGGCAGCGTGACGGCCGAGCGGTTCAGCCAGGCGCAGCAGAAGTGGCTGCCGATGAACCAGGTGAACCAGACCTGGTCGTACTGGGGCCTCTACCCGTCCATGATCCTCATGCAGGACGGGCGGCTCTTCTACTCCGGCAGCCATGTCTTCGGCAACGGCACCCCGGGCACGGGCGCGTCGGTCTACGACTACGACCGGAACACCGTCACGGACGTCCCCGGCCTCCAGGACAAGGACCACCGCGACCAGTCGGCGAGCGTGCTGCTGCCGCCGGCGCAGGACCAGCGCGTGCTGACCATGGGCGGCGGTAACGTCAACACCAACCCCGAGGCCAACCGCTTCACCGACATCATCGACCTCAAGAAGCCCACTCCGCGGTATGCGCCGGGGCCGCTGATCCCCCAGGGCACCGTGGACCAGGGCCAGGGGAGGAAGCCGCAGACGGGCGCGCAGGGCAAGATGTACGTGTCGGCGGTGCTGATGCCCGACGGCAAGGTGCTGGAGACCGGGGGCGGGCTGCACGACCGGGCGGATCCGGTGTTCGAGGCGTCGATGTTCAACCCGGCGGCGAACACCTTCCAGTCCGGCCTGGCCACGGACCCGATCCCGCGCACGTACCACTCGTCCGCGTTCCTGCTGCCGGACGGCAGGGTGATGGCGGTCGGCGACAACCCCGGCAACGGCTCGTTCGACGACCACGTCTCGATCTACACCCCGCCGTACCTCTACAAGGGCGCGCGGCCGCAGATCACGTCCGTGGCCACGGACAAGTGGCAGTACGCGAGCACGCAGCGCGTCACGGTGGACCGGCCGATCGTCAAGGCCGAGCTGATCCGCCCGGCGGCCGTGACCCACTCCTCCGACCCCAACCAGCGCTTCGTCGACCTGCCGATGACGGTCGGCGCGGACGGCACCACCATCGACCTCAACGTCACCAGCAACCCCAACCTGGCGCCGCCCGGCTGGTACATGCTGTACGCGGTCGACGCGGCCGGTGTCCCGTCGGTGGCCACCTGGGTCCGCCTGGGCGGCCCGGAGGCCATGGCTCCGGCGGCCGCGCCGATGGTCCACGACTTCGCGTCCAAGATGCCGGCTTCGGCGGCCAAGAAGCCGCAGGAGAAGCACACGTCGAAGACGGTCGACACCCAGATCGCCGGCTGCGACCGCCACTACGGCACGGAGAACGTGTGCGTGCCGACGAAGTTCCCGAAGTCGGTGCCGTCGACGACGGCGGGGCGTTGCGCGTGGCTGACCTCGCACGGCTACAAGGATCTGAAGGTCAACGGGAAGGACGATCCGCTGGGGCTGGATCCCGACAGGAACGGGAGGGCGTGCGGCTGAGGGAGGGGCGTACGGCCGGCCTCGCGTAAGGAACGGTCGTGCGGCCGGCCTCGCGCAAGGGACGGTCGTTCGACCGGCTTCGCGCAAGGGACGGTCGTTCGGCCGACTCCGCGCAAGGGACGGTCGCGCGGCCGACTCCGCACAGGCGAACGATCGCGACGCACGGCCACCCGACCTCGCACGGGTACCCCCGGCCCCCGGACCCCCGGACCTCCTCGGAGGCCGGGGGTGCCCGCGTCCTAGGGTGTCCCGGTGACATCGACATCCCCGAGAACACGCGCGCTGGCGGCCCGCCGGCCCTGGCAGCCCCCGACCGAGGTCGAGCGACGACTGCGGGACGCCGCGCTCGCCGGTGACGAGAAGGGCTATCTGCGCGTCCTCGCGGAGACCGATCTGTACCTGTACCTGGCGAAGGACCAGGTCGACGCGGGCGGCGCCCGGTCCTGGCGGACCACGGAGGACGAGCTGGGCAACTGGTGCGTCGCCGTCCGCACCCCCGGGGAACGGCTGCCCCGCCACGCGGGGTCGGTGGCCTCGTGCCGGACGCTGGAGGACCTGGCCGAGCACTGGCCGGACGCCCGCTTCTCCCTCTACGTGAATCCGGGCTCCCCGTCCGGGATGCGGCTGCGGGCCCGCCCGTGGGACCGCCGCCGCTGGAAGAAGGCGGCACGGGCGGCGGGCACGGACCGTCCCACGACCCTGCTCACCAAGCTGACGGGCCCGCGGTCGGGACCGCTCGCCCACGCTCTGGCCTGCGGGGCTCATCTGTCGGTGACCAACGGCGTGCTGTGGAACGAGATCGGTGACGTCTACCGCGACTACGAGCGGGACGTCCACCTGCTCCGGGACATCTGGGGAACCGGGACGCCCCAGGAGTGGCAGCTCCAGATGAACGCCCTGCTGGCCGCCCGCAACAGCCCTCCGGAACCCGAACTCGCGCTCCGGGTCCGGCGCGAGCTCTCCCGGGACGCCGCCACTCTAGGCGCGGACGCCTGGCGCCGCGCCTGCGCCGCCGCCCTCGACGAGCTGGAGATCCCGGAGGCGGACGCCGCCGTCCAGGACGTCATCGGCCGCATCCTCCGCTACGAGGCCCGCTTCCGCGCGGACGGCCTCCTCGCGCCCGACGGCTACGTCCGCAGCGCGGTCGGCTACGACTACGGCCGCGCGGTCGGCTTCGCCCGCTGGGGGCTGAGCGCCAGACTCTGCCCGGCGGAGGCGGCCGAGGGCGCGATCCTCCGCGCCGGCGGGGCGTGCCGCGAGGCGTACGACTCCTGGGAGGACTTCTCGGCGGGGTACGCCCTGGGGCGCGTACTCCGCTTCGACACGGAGGAGTTCGGGGAGTGGTACACAGCGGTGCTGGAACCGCACCGGCTCCTGACGACGGACCCGGGGAGCCCTTGGCGGACGGTGGGGTGGGACGAGGCGCAGGGCGGGAACCCAGGGGCTAGGATCCGCTGATGCCTTCCTTGATCGAGATGGTCTTCCTCCTGTTCGGCGTGGCCGCGGTGGCGTTCGGCGTCGTGATCGCCTTCAACGTGCGGGGTGTGACGACCCGCCGGGTGGAGCGGACGTACAGGAAGCTCGAACTCATGCATCAGGCGAGCGGCCGCCTGGGGCCGGTGTCCGTGCCGCTTTTCGGGACGGCGGGATATCTGCGGTTCCTGGGGGCGGTGATGATTCCGTTCGGCCTGATCATGATCGTGGCGTCGGTCGCGCTGATGTCGCTGCCCGGTTAGCCGTACGCATGGGGCGCGGGGTGGGGCCGTACGTGTGAGGGAACGTGTCGCGGAATGCTCACTGGCTGTTGTCCATACGTGAAAGCTTTCCTGAGATCGAAACCCGTGGCCCGCGCCTCCTTCTTCGTATCGGTGGCGGGAATCCCCCTCCTGACGGCGACGGGAATTCCCGCACCGTCACCGGCGAGCGCCGTCTCCCCGGCACCGGGGGCCGCCGCCCGGCCGGCGGACGTCTACGACCCGCCGTGGCCGGTGGAGAGGTTCCCGGCCCAGGTGAAGAAGGCGTGCGCCATCTGGAAGGGCCTGGGCTGGCCGAAGGCCCCCCGCGCCCAGGACTACCAGGTGCCGATGTCCCGTCCCCTGGTCATCCGCGGCAGCAACGTCTACCGCAACCTCAGCCGCGACCTGCCGACGGACGGGGCCTACCGGGAGTACGACGTCAATCCGCGAAGGCCCGGGCAGCACCGGGACGCGGAACGGATCGTGCGGGACGAGGGCGCGCACGCTGTCTGGTACACGGGCGATCACTACTCGAATTTCCGGAAGATCGAGTCGGGCTGCGAGTAGGGGTGGGACGGTCGGCGACGGTGAGCAGCCTGTGGGCTGCCGCACGATCGACGGCGTGGCGCTCGGAGGCACTCAAGGTAACGACCTGAGGGGCTTCAGGCATCCGGAGCGCCGCGTAATCGCTGAACCGTCGCGTGTCGCACCGTTCACATCGCGACTCACCTCCGGCGGTGCGTGCCCACCCGAACGGGTGGACACAACTGCGCACGATCCGCTGGCTGACAGCGATCACCAGACCGCGCCCTTCGGGAGGAGGTGGGCGCTCCGGAAGTGCCGGCGTACGGCGATCCCGGCGTCGACGGCCTTCTCCCCGCTGCCGCAGGCCGCGAGCCGCCGCCGCTCGGCTTCCAGGTGGGCGCACTCACGGCACCCGAGGGGCGAGGCGGAGGGGCCGAACGACTCCCGCCCCTCCCGCGCCGACTCCGAGAGCTCGAACCAAAGGATCTTCCCCCCGGCGGCCCCGAACCGCCCGAGGTCGAAGCGGTAACTCCCCCACGTACTGGCGCACCGCCGCAGGAGCAGCAGCCCCCGCCCGGATTCCGCCCGCACCGCGGCCTTGGCCTCCCCGAAGAAGGCCGGCACATCGGGGCTCGCGTCCCACACACTCACCCGCAACCGCCGCTCCGCCAGCCCTCGCAGCCGCAGCGAGGAGGGCCCGTCGGTGTGCTGATACGCGTTGGTGACGAGCTCGGAGACCAACAGTTCGGCGGTGTCGGAGAGTTCCCTCATCCCGTGCCCGCCGAGGACGGCCCGCAGGGTGGCCCGGGCGATCCCGGGTGCGCGGGGGTCGTGCGGCAGTTCGAGGGTGTACGTCCAGGGCGGCGGCGCGGATACGGTGGCCATGAAGTCTCCTGGCGATGCGGTGAGTTGAGCCACATCCAGTGGCGTGCGCCACACCGTATCGCCAGCCGTATAAGTTATTCGCCGAATGGGGCGTATAACTCACTTGAGTACTCGTTCGGGCGACAAGTGCTCACTGTGTACGAACAAGGAGTGGCCGCCGATGCCCGTCAGGAACAGCTCAACCGCTCGCCAACTCCGTCTCGGCGCGGAGCTGCGCAAGCTGCGCGAGGCGGCGGGGATCTCCTCGACCGAAGCGGGTCGGCTGCTCGGCACCAGCCAGGCCCAGATCAGCAACATCGAGACCGGTCGCGTAGGTGTCAGCGCCAACCGGGTACGCATGCTGGCCATCAACTACCGCTGCACGGATCAGGCGCTCATCGAGGCGTTGACCACCATGGCGGAGGAACGACGACGCGGCTGGTGGGACCACTACCAGGACGTGCTCCCCACCGGCCTCCTCGACCTCGCGGAAACCGAGCATCACGCGACCGCGCTGCGCGTGGCCCAGGCCATCACCATTCCGGGACTCCTCCAGACGCCCGAACACGCACGCGCGATCTTTCGCGAGTTCGTCCCCGCGCTCAAGCCTCACGAGGTGGAGCACCGGGTCTCCCATCGCGTGAAACGGCAAGAGATCCTGTTCCGCGACAAGCCGACCAGCTACACCGCGATCATCCACGAGGCCGCACTACGCATGCAGTTCGGCGGACCGGAGACGGCGAGAGCCCAGCTCGCACATGTCATTTCCATGACCGAGCGGGAGAACATCGCGATCGCGGTGATCCCTTTCAACGTCACGTCGTTCCCGATCTCCGGGCACGGAGTCGACTACTGCTACGGCCCGGTCCCGCACTTGGACACGGTCCACCTGGATGCGGCGCACGGCGGTCAGCTGGTCGACGCGGCGGCCAGCCTCCGGAGGTACCGCCTCATGCTGGACCGCATGCAGCAGGTGGCCCTGGACGTCATCGCCTCACGCGAGCTCATGCATCACATCGCCAAATCCACCTGACGGGATGAGCCATGACCGAACTGACCTGGCAAAGGTCTTCCTACTGCGAGGCAGGTTCCACCTGCATCCACGTCGCGACGGCCGCCACGGGCACAATCCACTTCCGCGAAAGCGAAACCCCGGAAACGATCCTCACCACGACCCCGGACAGACTCCGCCCCCTCATATCCCGCATAAAATCCGACACGCTCACCCGCAGTCAGGGCTGACCCGGAAACGCCGCGAGAAGCCCGACAACCGGTGGCCCCTCCCGGTACTCCCACGCGGACGAGAGTCGAAGCAAAGCCTCAAGCGCCTCTCCCGTGACACGCTCCCCACCCTCATGGGCCGGCCACGCGTCGCCGCGATAGACGTGCACACTTCCGGCCTTGTCCAAGCGCTCGACGATCTGAGCGAAGACGGGCACGAGAGCAGTCCACTCCCCCTCGTCCTCGCTACCCGTCCAGTCGGCCAGAACGGACCACAGGGGCGACATCTCCCGGGCGTTGACGAGCACGCACTCCTCTTCGTCCCCGGGGAGCCAGCCCATAGCGCCATCTGTCACTTCTCGAACTCCATGAAGTCCTCCAGGGCCGCACGCAACCAGGCGTTAGGTCCGTCATCGGTCTCCACCATCCGGGCTCGACCGCCGCTCGGGATACGGGTGGGCCCGTCCCGAGGCGCCAACGCACCCGCACCGTCCGCCCAGCCGATCTCGCTGTCAGCGCCCTGTGTCATTATGCGGACGCGTCCCCGGCGAGTGGCCCGCGGACGACTGATTGCCGGGGGTTGGGGATGGGCGCGGGTACGGAGCCGGACGGCTCGTCCAGGTCCGACGAGGAGTGGGAGCGGTTTCTGCGCGAGTCGGTGGCGGGTACCGCCGACGCGCCCAAGGAGCCCTCGGCGCGGGCCCGCGACGTGGCGAAGCGGCTGAGCACGGAGCCCGCGCGCGAACCGGAGAGCTGGCGCGGCTACACGCCCGCGCGGCCCGAGCGGCGCACGAGCTGGTACGTGGTCGGGTTGCTGGCCTCGCTGGTGCTGCTGGTGGTGGCGCTCGTGCCGGGGCGAATAGTGGACCTGTTCGGCGGCGCCGACTCCCCGCCGGAGGCCCGCCCGAGCCAGGCGGCCCCGGCAGCCTCCCAACGCCCCACAATGGACCAGCCGTTCCGCGGATCGCCGGCGGCGGGCTGGGCGAGCGGAACGGCGGGGATCACCGTGCCGAAGGCCGGGGCGGTCGGCTGGATGAGCGCGGCCGAGGTCGAGCGGGCCCTCGCCCGCAGCCGGGACTTCCTCGTCGCGTCCAGCCTGGACCCCGGGGTGCTGCGGGGCGGGAGCCCCGAGAAGGCGATCGCGCTGATCAACCCGCACCAGAAGGACGTCCAGGACCTTCTGGCCTCCGCGTTCCGCACCCCGAGCGAGAAGAACGACCCTCTCCTCCTCTTCAGCCGCTTCCAGCCCTCCCGTACCCGTCTGGTCGGCGACGTCGTGAAGACGCAGGGCCAACTCACGTACCGGGAGGGCGAGCGCGGCGCGCTCCAGGTGACCGCCGACGTCACCTTCGTCTACCCGGTCACCCGCGCGGACGCGGGCGGCGACGACGAGATCGTACGCACGATCGTCCGCCGCGAGCTGGTCCTGAACTGGGACGACCCTGGCAAGGTGGTCACCGAACCGGGCACGTTCTCGATCGTCTCGTACAAGTACGACATGACCAACGGCGGCTGCGGAGCCCCCACGGGCTACTTCACCCCGCCCTTCGGCACGGACCGCCGGGCGGACGAGGCCGGCACGGAGGTCGACCCGTACGACCGCGGCACGCCGGTCGGGCGGGGCGAGTCCTCCGGGGACGGGTGCGCGAGGGCGACGCGGTCCTAGCGGGCGCCACTCGGTGACGGCCGTCCCGAACCCCCGGCGATGAGCGTCCAGCCGCCGATCCACTGCTCCCGGCATCGGCAGCACCAGCACTAAGCCGGAACCTGATGGAATACGACGGTCGGCCCGTCGTCGGTCTCCACCACCCTGACCTCGAACCGCCGCTCCGGAAACGCGCGGGCCAAGGCCGCCTCCCATGAATAGGCGACCGCCCGGGCGACATCCCCGAGCGCCGCCTCGTCCTCGGCGCTGTCGCCGCACTCGATCTCGTAGCCCGGCACGAAGCGGTTGAGCACGGACTCGATGCGGCGGACGTCCCCACCGAGCTTCCGGTGCCATTCCTCGAAGCGGTCCGGGTGGTACGAACGCCGCCGGATGACGGCGCCGCGGACCTCGACGAACTCCGGGTTCATCATGTGGGAGAAGGCCAGCCACATGCCGAGGGTGCAGTTCGCGGAGAGAAAATCGACGTGGTCAACTCCTCCGGGAAACCCGTCAGCCCATCGTCTAATTTCCGCATATTCGTCCACTCTCGATCCCAACGGCTCAATATTCACCGTCTAGACGTCGGCCACCATCACCGAAACTCGCTCTCGCACTTCCGCTACTTCCTCCGGATCACACACGAGGAGCACATTGAACGGAATTCCAACTCCGGCGGGCTTTTCATGCGGGTTTGCCCAATGCGCCGAGGCGCGATGCAATGTTCCGAGGAACGTCTCCCAATCATCCGGGGTTCCATCGAGAACTGATCCAGCGTTCTCGATCACGACGAGATACCGATCCGCCTTGATCCACTGGAGGTCCCGAAGGCAGTCAGACAGGGCAGGCCAGTTCCAGCCGAAGTAATCAGGGAACCGAAACTGGTTCCAAAATTGCTCAAAGACGCCGTCACTATCGCCCATCCTCGCCCCGTCCAGTCGCCCGGTGAACGTAATTCCGGGCGGCGGCACGAGATCGACCGCCATCGCCGTCACGTCTCGCGTCTGGACATGCAGCCACGCACCTTCCGTGGACCAAAGATCGAGCGTATCCGTCATCTCCCGGCCTCCATCACGATGTAGGTCTGATAGTGCGTCGGAGTGTAGTAGGCCGATCCGTCCGAACCGGTGATGACTCGCTCTCCACCCCATTTTGGATTGTCGACGGATTGGACCGTCCCCCATTCAAGGTATCGGATGGGTTTACCGGAACTATCGAACTCCGGAAGCTTGAAGGCCCCGTTCTTCCCAGTGTTTTCAAACCGTACCGGAACGGAAGGTCCCATGCGCTGAGGACCTGCACCCTGAGCCTCAACGCCGGATTCCCGAATATCCCTGAGGACGGCTTTCGACTCTTCGGGAACTACCGTGGGAATCCAGCCCTTGAGCCTGGAGGTGTCCCCGAGAGTCTCACCCACCTTGCAAGGAGTGAGACCCAGCGGGTCAGCCCATACATGCGGCGCATGCACATATGCGCTCGGATTCGGTGCCGGCCCGAGACCCAAGGGATCTTGCGTGCAGTAACGCGCCACTTCCGGGTCGTAATAACGGAAATAATTATAGTTCAGGCCGAGTTCCAGATCGTGGTATTGACCTGGAAATCGGAGAGGGCAGTCGATCTCTACGTCCACCGGCGCCGGCAGCCGGGTGCCCCACAATGCCGTGCGGTGCTGCCACGCCAGAGTCCCGTCGGGCGTCAGCAGCTCCGTCGGGGTGCCGACCGCGTCCGTGACGACGGCGTGGAACCGGGGCACGCACCCGTCACCCGCGCTCTCGGCGAAGCCCTCGATCAGCGACTTGCCCGACGCGCGGACCAGCGGCCGGTGGTTCGTCTGTGTCAGCGGCCGGTGGGTGCCCGGAGCGTAGTCCCAGGTCGTGACAGCGCCGTCCCGATCCGTCTCGGCGACCCTCGTGTCGTCCCAGGAGAAGTCCGTACGGTCCGTGGACGCGTCGCCGTCCAGGGCGACGCGCTCCTTGGATATGCGGCGCCCGAGCGGGTCGTACGCGTACCGCCACCGCTCGCCCTCCGGGGTCACCGCCTCCGTCAGGCGGTCGTCCGCGTCCCAGGCGTAGGTCCACGTGTGCTTCTTGCCGTTGAGGAGCTTGCGGACCTTACGGGTCAGCCGGCCCTGGGCGTCGTGCTCGTACGTGGTCCGGCCCGCGCGGCGGATCAGCGTTCCTTCGAAGGTCCGCTCGCCGGGCGCGGTGTGTGCCGGTGCCACCGCCCGTGTGAGGTTGCCCGCCGCGTCGTACGCGTACCTCTCGGTCCAGCCATGGGCCCTGACCGTCGTGACGCGGCCGACGGGGTCGAGGTCGAAGCGGCGGGTTCCGGAGGTGAGTTCGCGGATCTCCCGCAGGTAGCCGTCCTCGCGGTACGCGTACGCGCGGTGCTGGAGGAGCTGGGCACCGGCCCGCACCACCTGGGTGGTGAGGCGGTTGTTCGCGTCCCATTCCTGGGTGAGGGCGACGCCCTCGCCCAGCCCGCGCTCCGTCTCGCGGCCGGCCGCGTCGTAGGCGAAGGTCAGCGTCCCGGCGTCGGCGCGCAGCTCCGTCGGCCGGCCGACCGCGTCGTACTCCCATTCCGAGGTGAGGCCGGACGGAGTGACCCGCCCGGTCCGGCGGCCCAGCGCGTCGTACGTGAAGGCCGTCCTGCGCCCGTTGACCGCCTCCGACAGGACCCGCCCGAGTGCGTCCCGCTCGTAGACGATCTCGGCGTCCGGGTTCGCCGCGCGGACCAGGCTGCCCGACGCGTCGTACTCGAAGGTCGTCTCCCTGTCCGTCTCATCGCTCTGCGCCGTCGTGCGTCCCAGCAGGTCGCGCGTGAAACGTACCGTCTGGCCCGCGCCGTTCGTCCGCGCGACGAGGCCGCCGGCCGCGTCGAGGGAGTAGGTGAGCGTACGGCCGTTGAAGTCCGTCTCGGAGGTGAGCCGCCCCGCCGCGTCGTACTCGTACGACCAGGTCAGCCCCTGCGGGTTCGTGACCTGGGTAAGGCGGAGCCCCGTGTCGTAGCCGAAGAGGTAGGTCGCCCCGTCGGGGTCGGTGCGGGACGACGGGAGGTCGAAGTGGCCCGGCGTGTGCGTGGTGGTGTTGCCCGCGGGGTCCGTGTGCGAGAGGAGGTTGCCCTCGCCGTCCCAGACCCAGCTCTCGCTCGTGCCGTCGGGGTGTTCCCGGCGGCTCGGCCTGCCCTCGGGGGTCCAGGTCATCAGCGTCGTGCGGCCGAGCGGATCGGTCGCCTCCGCGATCCGGCCGAAGGCGTCGCGGCGGACCGTCGTGCGGTGGCCCAGCGGGTCCGTGAGGACCAGAGGCAGCCCGGCGGGGTCGCAGGCGACCTGCTGGATTTGGCCGAGCGCGTCGGTGACCGAGGCCAGATGCCCCAGTTCGTCATAGCCGTAGCGGGTTTCCGCCCCGGCGGGGTCCGTGGTGGTGAGCGGATTGCCCCGCTCGTCGTACGTGTGCCGCCAGACCGCCCCACCCGGTTCGGTGACCTCGACGGGTCGGCACAGGTCGTTGTGGACCGCCGTGCCCACGCTGCCGTCGGGGAGGACGACCTGGACGAGGTTTCCGGACTCGTCGTAGGCGTAGCGGGTCGTACGCCCGAGCGGGTCGGTCACGGAGAGCCGGTTCTCGCCGCGCTCGTCCCACTCCGTCAGCGTGGCGTTGCCGAGCGCGTCGGTCTCCTCGACGACGAGACCATCCGGGTTGTACCGGTACGTCTGCCCGTTCCCCAGCGCGTCGGTGACCTTCGTCGTGCCGGTCTCGTCGTCGTACTCCAGGCTGCCGGAGAGGAACCCGTCGCTTCCTTCGGTACGGACGACACGCCCGCGCTCGTCGTAGAAGTAGGCGTACGAGGAGGCGTTGCGGTCGGCCCAGGACGTTATTCGGCCATCGGCGTCATAGGTGAAGGACAGCGGTTTGCCACTGGAGTTGGTGACGTCCGTAAGGTTTCCGTCGGCGTCGTAGCCATAGGTGACCAGGGCCCTCCCCCGGCCCGCCGGTGCCGTCGGGTCGTACAGCGACGGCGCCTCGTCCAGGAGGCGCAGGCCGGTGATCCGGGTGCCCTGTGTCTCGATGGCGACGTAGTACCCGCCGGAATGACGGATGCCGAAAGGGACGCCCTTCGCCGTGCGTTCGATGTCGATGCGCGCGTCGTTGCGGTCGTGCAGGCTGTCCAGGGGGAGCTGGATCGCACCGGGCACATCCGTGGGGGCCGGGTTGCCGAAGGTACGGACGACTCCGGTGAACGGGTCGGTGACGGTCATCAGGCCGTCGGGGCGGCCGTCCCACTCCAGGGGCCAGCGGGGGCCCTTGACCGGCAGGACGGGGACGCCCGGCCTCGGCACCGGATAGACCAGGCGCATGCCGTCGGCCGCGACGAAGACCACGCCTTCGGCGTCCAGTTGCACGCGCTCGTCGAGCGTCGAGGCCCACGTCGGGCCGAACCAGCCGCCCGCCCGGTACGAGGAGAGGTGGCTGCGTTCGACGACCAGCGGCAGGGCGCCGGGCAGCGTGACGTCCGTCTGGGACAGCATCATCGCGCCGGTCGCGACGTCGATCGGGTCCAGGCACCCCTTGACGTTCGCCTTGGGACGGCCGACCGTTCCCACGTCCAGGAGGTTGGGGCGCGCGCCCCTGAGCAGCGGGCCCAGGCCGCCGACCTGGACGCTGTTCTTCGCCAGGGAGCCGAAGCCGCCGAAGCCGCCGCCGTAGATCATGCCGTTCTTGGCCGCGGCGTTGATGTCGTCCAGGCTCACGCCGTCCTGGAGGCCGGTGCTGATCTTGAGGGTCTGGGCGACGGCCAGCTCGACGGTGACGGCCTCCACCCCGCCGAACGCGGCCGCGACCAGCGTCGTCGCGGCGACCTCGGCGACCACGGTGGAGATGGCGACGCCCACGGTGGTGCCCAGCTCGATGATCGCCGCGGCGGCGGTCGCCGAGGCAGCGGTCGAGAGACCGGCGGTGAAGAAGGCCAGTCCGACGCCCGCCACGATGACGCCGGCGTCGATCCAGATCTGGGTCCACAGCCTGTCGGTCGCGTCGTCGATGGCGTCCGCGACCTTCTCCAGGGCCTTGGCCATCTGGCGGGCCGCCTTCGGGACGTCGTACAGCCATCCCTTGTCGCCGTTGGCGTAGCGGTTCCAGAAGGTCTCGAACGCCTCGATCGCCTCACCCTTGTTGTTGTGGATGAGGGAGCGCGCCGTGGTGTTGACGGGCGTACGCACCTTTTCGACGCTGTCGGCGAAGGTGTTCCAGGCGGTGGCGGCCTTGCGCAGCTTGCCCGGGTCGCCGTCGGGCCAGTCGAGCCCCAGCTTCTCGAGGATGTTCTTGGCCTCGTCGGCGATGCTCACTTGCCGTCCTTGCCCTTGTTCTTCTCCTTGGTGAACATCCCGGCGATGAGTGCCTCGTTGTCGACGTGACCGTCCGACATGTCGACCATCGCCTGATGGATGCTGACCAGGCCCAGGACGAGGGTCCCGGTCGCCTTCTCGATGGCGGTCTGCTGCTTGGGGTACTCGGCCGCGAACTCCTTGACGGCGTCGTCCTTGCCCCAGGGCTTGCCCAGCCCGTCCAGGGTGGTGACGAGCTTGGTGAGCGCCTCGCTCAGTTTCTGGCCCTGCTCGTGGAAGACCGGCGCCGAGGACTTCAGGTCCGCCGTCTTGATGTCCAGTACCTTGCCGTCGCCAGGGCTGTCGCCCATCGCCGTCTCCCCCGCCGAGGTCTCACGTCCGTCACGTCGAGTGACACCCGTTACCGAGCGACACCGACGCCACATAATCGCACGTCAATTCGGTGGAGTTTCCCGGGACACGCCACGCCCGGAGGGAGGCGGGAAAAGGGAGGGGCGCCGACGCCCACTCCCCCGTGGTCGGCGCCGGCGCCCTGCCTCTTCTTCCAGCATCAGGGGGACCGCCGTCCGGCCGCCATAGGAAGAACTGCCCATCCGGAGTGCCCGGCTCCGAACCACGCGGACGCCCCGGACGCTCCGCCCCCGCTGCTACGGCACCAGCCCCACCCGTCTCGCCTGCACCACCGTCGACACCCGGTTGTTCGTGCCGAGCTTGCGGTAGATCTTCTCCAGATGGCGGTTGACCGTGTGCGGCGAGATCGTGAGGCGGCGGCCGATCACCTCCGCCGTCAGACCCTGGGCGACCAGGCCCAGGACCGTCCGCTCACGGGGCGTCAGGCCGTGCTCGGCGGCGGGTGCCAAGCCGCCGACGCCACCGACGACCGCCTCTCGGACGCCCCCGCTCCCACCCCCGCCACCCTGCGCCGCCGCCCGCCGCAGCCGTCCCAGTTCCTGGATGTGGTTCTCCGCGCCCAGCAGCAGCGGCTGGATCCGTGCCGCGAAGGCGAGCTCCCGCGCACTGAAGTCCCGCCCCTTGCGCCCCAGGGACACCGCACGCATCACGGTTCCATCGCCCGGAAGGGGGATGCCCAGCTGACGCGTCGTACCGAAGTCGTGACGGGCCTCGCTGTAGCAGCGGGTGTTGCGCCAGCCGTCGCAGATCCGGTCCATGGTCACCGGCCGGCGCCCGCCCGCGGCGAGGTAGCCGACCAGGGGGTGCCGCTGGCGCGCCCGGCGCAGGACGAGGGCGTCCACGGCGGGGCCGATCGACGTGGGTGCCCAGCCGTCGGCCCCGCTGCCCCTGCCCACCGGGCTCGTCACGTCGAATTTCGCGAGGATCACCGTGCCGCAGCCGAAGGTTTCGAGCAGGTGCGCCGCCACCAGGTGCTGGAGCGCTTCGGGCTCGTGGCTTTCGAGTACGGCGACGGCGAGGTCGAGCATGCGCTCGTAGTCCCGGGAACGAAGGTGCGACATGAACAGTCCATCCCCAGAAACGGCGGTCCGGAGCCCCTATGTGGCCAGGCCCACGGCTTCCTGCCGCGTACGCCGCCCCACCAGGGGGCGCGGCCCGGCCGGCGGCGTCCCTACGACCAGCGGCCCGTCCGGCCCAGCAGCAGCGCCGTCGCCGCCGTGCCCGCCGTCGAGGTCCGCAGGACGCTCGGGCCCAGGCGGTACGGCTTCGCGCCCGCCTCCGCGAAGGCCGCGAGCTCCTCGGGCGAGACGCCGCCCTCGGGGCCGACGACGAGGACGATGTTCCCCGTCGCGGGAAGCTCCGCCGTGGCGAGCGGGGCGCTGGAGCCCTCCTCGTGCAGGACGGCGGCGAACGCGGCGTCCGCCAGCAGCGTGGCGACCTGCTTGGTCGTCAATTGCTCGGAGACCGGCGGGAACCTCAGTCTCCGCGACTGCTTGCCCGCCTCACGGGCCGTCGCCCGCCACTTGCCCAGCGACTTGGCCGCCCGCTCGCCCTTCCACTGCGTGATGCAGCGCGACGCCGCCCACGGGACGATCGCGTCGACGCCCGTCTCCGTCATCGTCTCCACCGCGAGCTCACCGCGGTCGCCCTTCGGCAGCGCCTGGACGACCGTGATGTGCGGCTCCGGCAGCGGCTCGGCGCGGACGGAGGTCACCGCGACGTCCAGCCGGTCCTTGCCCTCGACCGCGGCCACGGTGCCGAACGCGCCCGTGCCCTCGCCGTCCGTCAGGACGATCTCCTCGCCGACGCGCAGCCGGCGGACCGACACGGCGTGCCGGCCCTCGGGGCCGGAGAGCGGGAAGACGGTACCGGGGAAGACGCCCGTGAGGGCACCCTCCTCGACCAGGAACACCGGCGCTGTCATGACTCGCTCCCTCGCTTCGCACTGCTCTGCCCGCCCTGCCCGGCGACCCCGTACCCTCCGGTTCCGGACCCGGCGACCCCGTACCCTCCGGTTCCGGACTCCTCGCCCCGGGCCGACGGCCCGCGCGCCGCCTCCAGTTCGGCGGCGAGCACCTCCACCAGCCGCGCCGCCGGGAGTTCCCGGGACAGCCGGTGGCCCTGGCCCGCCCAGAGGTTCATCCCCTGCGGGTCGCCCGCCGCCGCGGCCGCCTTGCGCAGGCCGGAGGTGAGGTAGTGGACCTGAGGGTACGCCGCGGGGGCGTACGGGCCGTGCTCCCGGAGGAAACGGTTCACCAGGCCACGGGCCGGGCGGCCCGAGAAGGCGCGGGTCAGTTCGGTGCCGGTGAAGACCGGTTCGGGGTCGGTCAGGGCGCGCTTGTGCAGGGCGTGCGCGCCCGACTCGGGGCAGGGCACGAAGGCCGTGCCGAGCTGCGCCGCGACGGCGCCCGCCGCGAGTACGGCCGCGATCTGGGCACCCCGCATCAGACCGCCCGCGGCGATCATGGGGAGGTCCACGGACTCGCCGATCTCGGCCAGCAGGGTCAGCAGGCCGACGCCCGCGCCGGTGCCGTCCAGGCGCGGGTCGTCGCGGTGGGTGCCCTGGTGGCCGCCGGCCTCCGTGCCCTGGACGCACAGGGCGTCGGCGCCCGCCGCGTGCGCGGCGCGCGCCTCGGCGACGGAGGTGACGGTCACGACCGTCACCGTGCCGACGCGGGCCAGCGACTCGACCACCGCCCGGTCCGGGCAGCCGAAGGTGAAGGAGACCAGGGGCACGGGATCGTCGAGGAGGATCGCCAGCTTGGCGTCGTAGGCGTCGTCGCACGGCAGATCGGTGTCGCCGAGGGGCGTGCCGTACCAGGCGGCCTCGCCGGCCAGCTGCTCGGCGTAGACCTCCACGGCGGCCGGGTCGGCGGCGGGGGTGTGCGGCATGAAGAGGTTCACGCCGAAGGGGGCGGCGGTACGGGCCCGGAGCTGCTTGATCTCCTCGTACATCGCCGCGGGGGTCTTGTAGCCGGCCGCCAGGCTGCCGAGGCCGCCGGCCTCGGAGACGGCCGCCGCGAGCGCCGGGCAGGAGGGGCCGCCGGCCATGGGGGCCTGCACGATCGGGTGCCGGTACAGACCGGTCAGCGCGGTGGCTCCCCTGGATTCAAAGGCCATGACCACATCGTGTCACGCCTGGCCGGGCACGCCGACCCCGGCCGGGAAGGAGACCTGGGGAAACCCGCCGCCCCGGCGGGAGCCGGGGAACGCGCCGGCCCCGGTCCGGCAGGAGACCTGCCGGACCGGGGCCGGACGTGGGACCGGGCCGGAGCCCGGTCGCCTGAACCTCACGGGGACGTCGGGACGACGTCACCCACTACCGCCTAGCGGCCGTTGAACGCGTCCTTCAGACGCGAGAACAGGCCCTGCTGCCCCGGCTTGAACTCGCCCATCGGGCGCTCCTCGCCGCGCAGCTTCGCGAGCTGGCGCAGCAGGTCCTCCTGCTGCGGGTCCAGCTTGCTGGGGGTGATCACCTCGACGTGCACGATGAGGTCACCGCGCCCGCCGCCGCGCAGGTGCGTGACGCCGCGCTGGTGCAGCGGGATCGACTGGCCGGACTGGGTGCCCGGGCGGATGTCGATCTCCTCGACGCCGTCCAGGGTCTCCAGCGGCACCTTGGTGCCGAGGGCCGCGGCCGTCATCGGGATGGTGACCGTGCAGTGCAGGTCGTCGCCGCGCCGCTGGAAGGTGGGGTGCGGGGTCTCGTGGATCTCGACGTAGAGATCGCCGGCGGGGCCGCCGCCGGGGCCGACCTCGCCCTCGCCCGCGAGCTGGATGCGGGTGCCGTTGTCGACACCGGCGGGGATCTTGACCGTCAGGGTGCGGCGCGAGCGGACGCGGCCGTCGCCGGCGCACTCCGGGCACGGGGTCGGCACCACGGTGCCGAAGCCCTGGCACTGCGGGCACGGCCGGGAGGTCATGACCTGGCCGAGGAAGGAGCGGGTGACCTGCGAGACCTCACCGCGGCCGCGGCACATGTCACAGGTCTGCGCGGAGGTGCCGGGGGCCGCGCCCTCGCCGCTGCACGTGGTGCAGACGACGGCGGTGTCGACCTGGATCTCCTTGGTCGTCCCGAACGTCGCGTCGTTGAGGCTGATCTCCAGGCGGATCATGGCGTCCTGGCCGCGGCGGGTGCGCGAGCGCGGTCCGCGCTGCGAGGCCTGGCCGAAGAAGGCGTCCATGATGTCGGAGAAGTTGCCGAAGCCCGCGCCGAAGCCACCGGCCCCGCCGCCGGCGCCGCCGGAGGCCGAGAGCGGGTCGCCGCCGAGGTCGTAGACCTGCTTCTTCTGCGGGTCCGAGAGCACCTCGTAAGCGGCGTTGATCTCCTTGAACCGCTCCTGGGTCTTCGGGTCCGGATTGACGTCCGGGTGCAGCTCACGGGCGAGCCGGCGGAAGGCCTTCTTGATCTCGTCCTGCGAGGCATCGCGCCGTACGCCCAGGACCGCGTAGTAATCCGTGGCCACTTACGACTCCGCCAGGATCTGTCCGACGTAACGTGCCACTGCGCGTACCGCTCCCATCGTTCCGGGGTAGTCCATGCGGGTCGGTCCGACCACGCCGAGTTTGGCGACTGCCTCGTCGCCCGAACCGTAGCCGACGGCGACGACCGATGTGGAGTTCAGTCCCTCATGAGCGTTCTCATGACCGATTCGCACCGTCATGCCCGAGTCCTTGGCCTCGCCGAGCAGCTTGAGCAGCACGACCTGCTCCTCCAACGCCTCCAGCACGGGCCGGATCATCAGGGGGAAGTCATGGCCGAAGCGGGTGAGATTGGCGGTGCCGCCGATCATCAGCCGTTCCTCGGTCTCCTCGACCAGGGTCTCCAGCAGGGTCGCGAGGACTGTGGAAACGGTTCCGCGATCTTCCTGCTCGAAGGACTCGGTGAGGTCCTGCACCAGCTGCGGCACATCCGCGAACCGCCGTCCGACGACGCGGCTGTTCAGCCGCGCCCGCAGGTCCGCGAGAGACGTCTCGCCGATCGGCGCCGGGCAGTCGACCATGCGCTGCTCGACCCGGCCGGTGTCCGTGATCAGTACGAGCATGACGCGGGCGGGAGCGAGCGAGAGCAGCTCCACATGGCGCACCGTCGAGCGGGTCAGCGACGGATACTGCACCACCGCCACCTGCCGGGTCAGCTGCGCGAGCAGCCGCACCGTGCGGCCCACGACATCGTCGAGATCGACGGCGCCGTCGAGGAAGTTGTGAATGGCCCGCCGCTCCGGCGTCGACAGGGGCTTGACGCCCGCCAGTTTGTCGACGAAGAGGCGGTAGCCCTTGTCGGTCGGGATGCGGCCCGCGCTCGTGTGGGGCTGGGCGATGAAGCCCTCGTCCTCCAGCGCGGCCATGTCGTTGCGCACCGTCGCCGGGGAGACGCCCAGGCGGTGCCGCTCGGTGAGGGCCTTGGAGCCCACGGGCTCCTCGGTGCCCACATAGTCCTGGACGATGGCGCGCAACACCTCGAGCCTGCGTTCGCTCAGCACCGCGCACCTCCAGTCCAGCCGTCCTACGGATTCTGTCCCTGGCACTCAATGGTCACGAGTGCCAGATACCTCCAGCCAGTGTACGGCCGTCCACCACGGCCAGGGCAAGAGCCGTCTCCGCCGGGCGCCCGCCGCACACCTGCCGTATGCCCGCCGGGCGGGCAACCGTACCGCGCTCCGGATAGCGTCCGGGTATGGAGAGCGATGAGGCGACCGCGCGTTGGGAGAGGCTCGCGCCAGGGGTCGCGCGCCGCAGAATGCCCGGGTGGGACGCGACGATCGGCGTGGTCGCGGGGGCGGACGGCATGCTGCTCGTGGACACCGGCGCGACCGTCCTGGAGGGCGCCGAGGTGCGCCGGGACGTGCGCGAGATCTTCGGGCGCGCAGTGACGCATATCGCTCTGACCCACCCCCATTTCGATCATGTCTTCGGGACGGCCGCGTTCTCCGGGGCCGAGGTGTACGGGGCGGTGGGGCTCGCCGATCTGCTGGAGCGTGAGCGCGAGGAGCTCCGCCGGGACGCGGTGCGGCACGGCGTGGAGCCGGAGGCCGCGGCGGGCGCCGCCGAGCTGCTCGTACGCCCCCACCACCAGGTCTCCGGCGAGCTCACCCTCGACCTGGGCGGCGGCCGGCAGGTGCTGCTGGCCAACATCGGCCCGGGACACACGGCGCACGACCTGGCCGTCTTCGTCGCGGGCGCGGGCGGGGCGCCCGAGGTCGTCTTCTGCGGCGACCTGGTCGAGGAGTCCGGCGAACCGCAGGCCGGGCCGGACGCGCTGCCCCGCCAGTGGCCGGCCGCCCTGGACCGGCTGCTGGCGCTGGGCGGCGAGGACGCGGTCTACGTGCCGGGGCACGGGGCCGTCGTGGACGCCCGGTTCGTCCGCGCGCAACGGGACGCGCTGGCGGAGCGGTTCGGCGTGTCGTGACGGGAGGGGCGGGGCGTACGTCGTGTGCGGTGGCGTGCGACCCGCCCGGCTCACCTGAAGGAGGGCGGGGCGCGCAGCAAGATCCCGTCCGCCCGGTTCACCCCGCAGAATGGCACCCATGCGCAGCAGACAATACGGACCGGACCTCACCCCTCCGTGGAAGCGTCAGCAGCCCGCGCCCGAGGTGCCGGCGGATCCCGGCCTGGTCGTCGAGGAGGTGTCCACGGGCTTCTGCGGAGCGGTGATCCGCTGCGAGAAGACGGCCCAGGGCCTCACGGTGACCCTGGAGGACCGCTTCGGCAAGCACCGGGTCTTCCCGCTGGAGCCGCGCGGCTTCCTGCTGGAGGGGCGTGTCGTCACGCTCGTACGCCCCACCGCCGCGCGGGCGCCCCAAGGACCTGTGCGGACGGCGTCCGGTTCGCTCGCCGTACCGGGGGCGCGTGCGCGTGTCGCGCGCGCCGGGCGCATCTACGTAGAGGGACGGCACGACGCGGAGCTCGTGGAGCGGGTCTGGGGCGACGACCTGCGCATCGAGGGCGTGGTCGTCGAGTACCTGGAGGGCGTCGACGACCTGCCCGCCGTCGTCCGCTCCTTCTCCCCCGGCCCGGACGCCCGCCTCGGCGTCCTGGTCGACCACCTCGTACCGGGCTCGAAGGAGTCACGGATCGCGGCGGAGGTGACCGGGGAGCACGTGCTGGTGGTGGGGCACCCCTACATCGATGTGTGGGAAGCGGTGAAGCCGTCGTCGGTGGGCATCCCGGAGTGGCCCCGGGTGCCGCGGGGCGAGGACTGGAAGACGGGGGTGTGCGCGGCGCTGGGGTGGCCGTCGAACACGGGGGCCGCGTGGCAGCGGATCCTGTCGGCGGTGGGGTCTTACAAGGATCTGGAGCCGGCGTTGCTGGGGCGGGTGGAGGAGTTGATCGACTTCGTGACGGTGCCGGTGGGGTGAGCGGGGGGCTTTGTCCCCTACCCGCCCCTTCCTGAACCGGGGGCAAGCCCCCGGGCCCCCCGGCCGCGCTGACGCGCGGTGGCCTCACACTCCCCCGGCTACCGCTGGGAGGTGCCCCCAGCCGGGCTGAATTTGCCCGGTTCCGGGCGACAATTCAGCCCGTCCGGCGTTTGAGGACCGGGGTCCGGGGCGGAGCCCCGCACGCGGCGGAGCCGCACATCGGATGCAGCGGGAAGGGGCGGGGTGGGGAAAGAAACCGCCTAATCCACCAGGTCCCTGACCACCGCGTCCGCCAGCAACCGCCCCTGGAGCGTCAGGACGGCCCGGCCGGCCTCATACGGCCCCGGCTGGAGCAGCCCGTCCGCCAGCGCCCGCGCGGCAGCCGCCGCCCCGGCCGGCCGCAGCAGCGACAACGGGCACCCGTCGATCAGCCGCAGCTCCAGCAGAATCCGCTCCACCCTCCGGTCCTCGTCCGGCAGGACCTCGCGGCCCGCGCCCGGGGAGCGGCCCTCGGACAGGGCCTGGGCGTACGCCCCGGGGTGCTTGACGTTCCACCACCGCACGCCCCCGACGTGGGAGTGCGCCCCGGGGCCCGCGCCCCACCAGTCCGCGCCGCGCCAGTAGAGCTCGTTGTGGCGGCAGCGGCCGGCCTCGGTGGTCGCCCAGTTGGAGACCTCGTACCAGCCGAAGCCGGCGGCGGTGAGCATCTCCTCGGCGATGAGGTAGCGGTCGGCGTGGACGTCGTCGTCGGTCATGGGGACCTCGCCGCGGCGGATGCGGCGGGCGAGCTGGGTGCCCTCCTCGACGATCAGCGCGTAGGCGGAGACGTGGTCGGGGCCCGCGCCGATCGCGGCGGCCAGGGAGGCCCGCCAGTCGTCGTCCGTCTCGCCCGGCGTGCCGTAGATCAGGTCGAGGTTGACGTGCTCGAAGCCGGCGGCCCGTGCCTCGGCGACGCAGGCCTCCGGGCGGCCCGGGGTGTGCGTACGGTCGAGGATCTTCAGGACGTGCTGCCGGGCGCTCTGCATGCCGAAGGAGATCCGGTTGAAGCCGCCCGCCCGCAGCTCGGCCAGGTAGGCCGGGTCCACGGACTCGGGGTTGGCCTCGGTGGTGATCTCCGCGCCGTCGGCGAGGCCGAACTCGTCGCGGATCGCGGCCAGCATCCGTACGAGGTCGGCGGCGGGCAGCAGGGTGGGCGTGCCGCCGCCGACGAAGACGGTCTCCACCGGGCGCGGGTCGTCGCCCAGGACCTTCCGCGCGAGGCGGATCTCCTCGGCGACCGTCTCCGCGTAGTTGTCCCGGGACGCGAGGGCGCCGCCGGAACCGCGCAGCTCACTCGCGGTGTAGGTGTTGAAGTCGCAGTACCCGCAGCGTGTCGCGCAGTACGGCACGTGCAGGTAGAACCCGAGGGGCCGCTGCCCGGCGCCCCGCAGGGCGTGGAGGGGCAGCGCCCCGTCCTCGGGCATGGGTTCGCCGTCAGGCAGTACGGAAGGCATGGGTCCATTGTCCGGCATCGGGCGGAGTCGCCCGGCGCCGACCGGACCGGGCGGCTCCGGGCGCCTCCGTGCCCGGACCTCCCGGCCCTCCCGGGCGGCTCCGCCCGGGCCCGCTCAGCTCTCCCGGGTGCCCGAGTACATCTCCTCGATCAGGTCCTTGTAGAGCCGCTCGACGACCGGCCGCTTGAGCTTGAGGCTGGGCGTGAGCTCGCCGTGCTCGACGTCCAGGTCGCGCGGGAGCAGCCGGAACTTCTTGATCGTCTGCCAGCGCTGGAGGCCGTCGTTGACCTGCTTCACATAGCCGTCGATGAGCTCCACGGTCTCCGGGGCGGCGACCACCTCGGCGTAGCTCTTCCCGCCCATGCCCCGCTCCTCGGCCCAGGTCATGAGCGTGGGCTCGTCCAGGGCGATGAGGGCGGTGCAGTAATTGCGGTCGGCGCCGTGCACGAGGACGTTGGAGACGAACGGGCAGACGACCTTGAACTGGCCCTCGACCTCGGCGGGTGCGACGTACTTGCCGCCCGAGGTCTTGATCAGGTCCTTCTTGCGGTCGGTGATGCGCAGATAGCCGTCGGCGGAGAGCTCGCCGATGTCGCCGGTGTGGAACCAGCCGTCGGGCTCCAGGACCTCCGTGGTCTTCTCGGGCAGGCCGTGGTACCCGGTCATGATCGCGGGGCCGCGCAGCAGGACCTCGCCGTCGTCCGCGATCCGCACCTCGGTGCCGGGCAGCGGCTTGCCGACGGTGCCGGTGCGGTACGCCTCGCCGGGGTTGACGAAGCTGGCGGCGCTGGTCTCGGTGAGGCCGTAGCCCTCCAGGATGTGGATGCCCGCGCCGGAGAAGAAGTAGCCGATGTCGGGGGCGAGGGCGGAGGCGCCGGAGACACAGGCGCGCAGCTGCCCGCCGAAGGCATCGCGGATCTTGGAGTAGACGAGCGCGTCGGCGACCTTGTGCTTGGCGGACAGCCCGAACGGCGCGGTGCGGCTGCCGGTGCGGTGGTAGTTGTCCTGGGAGACCTTGGCGTACTCGCGGGCCACCTCGGCCGCCCACTGGAAGATCTTGAGCTTGGCCCCGCCGGCCTCGCGGGCCTTGGCCGCGACGCCGTTGTAGACCTTCTCGAAGATGCGTGGGACGGCGGCCATGTAGGTGGGCCGGACGACCGGGAGATTTTCTATGATCTTGTCGACCCGGCCGTCGACGGCCGTGATGTGCCCGGTGCTGAGGTGGCTGACGGTGAGCACCTTGCCGAAGACGTGGGCCAGGGGCAGCCACAGGTACTGCACGTCGGTGGAGAGGACCAGCCCGGACGCCAGGATGGCGCGGGCCATGTAGGACCAGGCGTCGTGGGGCAGCAGGACGCCCTTGGGGCGGCCGGTGGTGCCCGAGGTGTAGATGAGGGTGGCGAGCTGGTCGGAGCGCAGGGCGCCGATCCGGTCCGTGACGGCGTCCGGGTCTGCCTTGAGACGCTCGGCGCCGCGCCGCTCCAGCTCGGCGAGCGAGAGCACCCAGCCCTCGGGGTCGCCGGGGGCGGGGACGGCGTCCGCCTCCTCCAGCACGACGACGTGGGCGAGCTCGGGCAGCTCGGCGCGGTGCTCACGGGCCTTGGCCAGCTGGGTGGCGTCCTCGGCGATCAGCACCCGGCTCTCGGAGTCGGAGAGGATGAAGGCCGTCTCGTCGGAGTTGGTGCTGGGGTAGATCGTGGTGGTGGCGCCGCCGCAGCAGAGCACGCCGAAGTCCGCGAGGATCCACTCGATCCGGGTGGAGGCGGCGAGGGAGATCCGCTCCTCCGGCCGCACCCCGAGGTCGATCAGGCCGGCGGCGATCGCGAAGACGCGGTCGGCGGACTGGCGCCAGGTGAGCGAGGCCCAGTCGTCGGGCCCCTTGCCGGAAGCCGCGGGCACCGGGTAGCGGTAGGCCTCCGCGTCGGGTGTCAGCTCGACGCGTTCGAGAAAGATCGACGCCACCGAGGGCGGCCGGTTCTCGATCAAAGCCTGTGTCTCGGTCACGGCGTCCCTCCGGTCCGATTTCCTACTGGTGACTCACGAGTAACCTGCAAGCAGTGATCAGAGTAGAACGCACAGGGCCCCCGCGTAAGAGCCTTTCAAAGGCTTGTCGAAGCTGTGACCGGGAGATAGCTGTGGAGTGCAGGTTTCCGGCCGGAGGCGGGCCCCCGGAGCGCGCACGCAGCGCGTACGGACCGGTACGCGAAGCGCCCGCCCCCTGGTGAAGGGGACGGGCGCCGCGTTCCGGGCCGAGGCCGGCTCCGGCTGCCGCCTCTCGGCGGCTCCGGCTACTTCTTCTTCTCGCCGCCTTCGCTGTCCGAGGACAGGACCGCGATGAAGGCCTCCTGCGGAACCTCGACGTTTCCGACCATCTTCATCCGCTTCTTGCCCTCCTTCTGCTTCTCCAGCAGCTTGCGCTTACGCGAGATGTCACCGCCGTAGCACTTGGCGAGGACGTCCTTGCGGATGGCGCGGACGGTCTCACGGGCGATGACCCGCGAGCCGATGGCGGCCTGGATCGGCACCTCGAAGTTCTGCCGCGGGATGAGCTCGCGCAGCTTGGCGACGAGCCGCACGCCGTACGCGTACGCCTTGTCCTTGTGCGTGATCGCGGAGAAGGCGTCGACCTTGTCGCCGTGCAGCAGGATGTCGACCTTGACCAGGCTGGCCTGCTGCTCGCCGGTGGGCTCGTAGTCCAGCGAGGCGTAGCCGCGGGTCTTGGACTTCAGCTGGTCGAAGAAGTCGAAGACGATCTCGGCGAGCGGGAGGGTGTAGCGCAGCTCGACACGGTCCTCGGAGAGGTAGTCCATGCCCAGCAGCGAGCCGCGGCGGGACTGGCAGAGCTCCATGATCGCGCCGACGAACTCGTTCGGCGCGAGCACGGTGGCCTTGACGACCGGCTCGTGCACCTCCGCGATCTTCCCCTCGGGGAACTCGCTCGGGTTGGTGACGGTGTGCTCGGCGCCGTCCTCCATCTTGACCCGGTAGACCACGTTGGGCGCGGTGGCGATCAGGTCGAGACCGAACTCGCGCTCCAGGCGCTCGCGGATCACGTCCAGGTGGAGCAGGCCGAGGAAGCCGACGCGGAAGCCGAAGCCGAGCGCCGCCGAGGTCTCCGGCTCGTAGACCAGCGCGGCGTCGTTGAGCTGGAGCTTGTCCAGGGCCTCGCGGAGCTCCGGGTAGTCCGAGCCGTCCAGCGGGTAGAGGCCGGAGAACACCATCGGCTTGGGGTCCTTGTAGCCGCCCAGGGCCTCGGTGGCGCCGTTCTGCTGGGAGGTGATCGTGTCACCGACCTTGGACTGCCGGACGTCCTTCACACCGGTGATGATGTAGCCCACCTCGCCGACGCCGAGGCCGTCGGAGGGCGTCATCTCGGGCGAGGAGACGCCGATCTCCAGCAGCTCGTGCGTGGCGCCGGTCGACATCATCTTGATGCGCTCGCGCTTCTTCAGCTCGCCGTCGACGACTCGGACGTAGGTGACCACGCCGCGGTAGGAGTCGTAGACCGAGTCGAAGATCATCGCGCGGGCGGGCGCGTCCTTGACGCCGACCGGGGCCGGGACCTCGGCGATGACCTTGTCGAGCAGCGCGTCCACGCCGACGCCGGTCTTCGCGGAGACCTTGAGCACGTCGGAGGGGTCGCAGCCGATCAGGTGCGCCAGCTCGGCGGCGAACTTCTCGGGCTGCGCGGCCGGCAGGTCGATCTTGTTGAGGACCGGGATGATCGTGAGGTCGTTCTCCATCGCCAGGTACAGGTTGGCGAGGGTCTGGGCCTCGATGCCCTGGGCGGCGTCCACCAGGAGGATGCAGCCCTCGCACGCGGCGAGGGAGCGGGAGACCTCGTAGGTGAAGTCGACGTGGCCCGGGGTGTCGATCATGTTGAGGATGTGGGTGTTGCCCTTGTCCTCGGTGGGTGCCCAGGGCAGCCGGACCGCCTGGGACTTGATCGTGATGCCGCGCTCACGCTCGATGTCCATCCGGTCGAGGTACTGCGCACGCATCTGCCGCGAGTCGACCACACCGGTCAGCTGGAGCATCCGGTCGGCGAGCGTCGACTTGCCATGGTCGATGTGCGCGATGATGCAGAAGTTACGGATGAGAGCCGGGTCGGTACGGCTCGGCTCCGGCACATGGGTAGGGGTCGCGGGCACGCAAGGTCCATTCGGTGACTTCGGCGTTTGAACGCGGTCTCGTCGGGAGTCGCGGGTGATACGTCACCCCATCGTCCCATGAGTAGCGGCCTCGGTCCGGTTTGGGAGGCCGGAGCGCCTGCTGGTAACCTGGTCCACTGTGCTTTGTACGCCTTCTGTCGTACGGGGCACTCATCGAAATCCAACGAACCTGTAAAGGCTCTTTTCGTGGCGAACATCAAGTCCCAGATCAAGCGGAACAAGACCAACGAGAAGGCGCGCCTGCGTAACAAGGCCGTCAAGTCCTCGGTCAAGACCGCTGTGCGCGCTGCCCGCGAGGCCCTGCTCGCCGGCGACGTCGAGAAGGCCACCGCCGCCGTCGCCGCGGCCGGCAAGAAGCTCGACAAGGCCGCCAGCAAGGGTGTCCTGCACAAGAACGCCGCCGCCAACAAGAAGTCGGCGCTGGCCAAGCAGGCTGCCGCTCTCAAGGCCTGAAGCCTCACCGGGGCATGAGCCCCACCCCGTCGGCACGGATCCAGCGGCCCCTCTACCGCTCCGCGCCGGCACCCCGCCGCCCCCGGTCGTTCGCCACGCGGGCGCGGCATGAGCCCTCCGGGGCTCGCTGAACGATCCGAAGGCCCGGTGCCTGCCCTTCCCCAGGGCGGCACCGGGCCTTCGGGCCTTTCCGGGGCTCCAAGACTTTCGGGGCTTCCGATCCGTGGAAACGCCGGGCGGGCTGATGCCTCAGCCCGCCCGGCGTTTCTACGGGCGCGTGGGAAGGGGCCGACCGGGTGGCTCCCCCTCAGCCTCGGCTGCGTGCCGCCCGCGCCACCGCGACGACCGCCTTCTCCAGGGCGTACTCCGGGTCGTCCCCGCCGCCCTTCACCCCCGCGTCCGCCTGGGCCACGGCCCGCAGCGCCGTCGCGACGCCGTCCGCCGACCAGCCGCGCATCTGCTGCCGCACCCGGTCGATCTTCCAGGGCGGCATCCCGAGGTCACGGGCGAGGTCGCCGGGGCGGGCGCCGCGCGGGGCGGAGGCGAGCTTCCCGATGGCGCGGACGGCCTGGGCGAGGGCACTGGTGATCAGCACGGGGGCGACGCCCGTGGACATCGACCAGCGCAGCGCCTCCAGCGCCTCGGCGGCCCGGCCCTCCACGGCCCGGTCGGCGACGGTGAAGCTGGAGGCCTCGGCGCGGCCCGTGTAGTAGCGGGCGACGACGGACTCGTCGATCGTGCCCTCGACGTCGGCGACGAGCTGGGTGCAGGCGCTGGCCAGCTCCCGCAGATCGCTGCCGATGGCGTCGACCAGGGCCTGGCAGGCCTCCGGGGTCGCGGAGCGGCCGGTCGCCCGGAACTCCGAGCGGACGAACGCCAGGCGGTCGGCCGGCTTGGTCATCTTCGGGCAGGCGACCTCCCGGGCCCCCGCCTTGCGGGCGGCGTCCAGCAGGCCCTTGCCCTTGGCACCGCCGGCGTGCAGCAGGACGAGAGTGATCTCCTCGGCGGGCGCGCCGAGATAGGCCTTGACGTCCTTGATCGTGTCGGCGGACAGGTCGTGGGCGTTGCGCACGATCACGACCTTGCGCTCCGCGAAGAGCGACGGGCTGGTCAGCTCGGCGAGCGTGCCGGGCTGGAGCGCGTCGGAGCTGAGGTCGCGCACATCGGTGTCGGCGTCGGCGGCGCGGGCGGCCTTGACCACCTCCCGCACCGCGCGGTCGAGCAGGAGATCCTCCTGTCCCACGGCGAGCGTGACGGGGGCGAGTAGGTCGTCGTTTGCAGTCTTCCTGGCCATCGCGTCCAGCATCCCACGCCCCGCTGACACTCCCGCCGCGCGTCCGTGCGCGCGTATCGCACAATGATCGGGTGAGCAGCGCTTCCCCTTACCCCGCTTCCTCCCCGTCCCCGGCCTTCGACGCCGCCGACGCCGTACGGCACCTGCTGGTGCTCCCCGACCGCGACGCCGCCGACGAGGTGGCCGAGGAGGCCGGGCAGCGCTTCCCGCTGGAGGAGACACCCCAGATCGTGCGCGAGGCCCTCGCCGGTGAGGACGACGCCGAGGACGCGCAGTGGCTGGTGGTCGTCGAGGACCCGCGCGGCACCCTGGACCCGGAGGCGCTGCGCGAGCTGGCCGAGGAGTACGAGGGCTGGCTGGAGTCGGAGTGAACCGGCGGGCGGGCGGTTGCCACGCCTGACCGGAGCAGGCTGCCGGGGCCGGTGAGCCGGGCGCAGGGCCCCGGGCCCACCGCGGCCCTGCGCGCCCCGCACCGGTCCGGCCCCTGCCCCTGCCCCTGCCCCGGTCGGGCCCGGCTTCGGCACCGCCCGACCGGAGGTCACAGGGCCGGGTCGTCAGGCCGCCGCGCCGCCCTGCGCCCGTACCTCCGGTTCGCCGCCCAGCTCGATGCCGAAGTGCGTCCGGTACGCGGGCAGGACCTCCTCGCCGTTCAGCCGCCGCTCCTGACGGCCCGTCGCGTCGGTGGTCACGAACGTCCGGCCGCTGAGGGTGACGCGGCCGGACGGTGTGAGGCGGGAACAGATCAGGGACTGGGTGAAGAAGGACTTCGGTGACGTGCTGTTCCACCAGCAGCCGCTCACGAAGTCGGACAGCTCCCTCGGGCGCTGCTCCAGCCGGTACTGCACCTTGCCGTCGCGGAACACCTCCAGGTCGCCGTCCGCCGTCTCGGCGATCCGGAAGACGCCGCCGGGGTCGGCCTGGTCACCCCGCTCGTCGAAGCGGAGCGGGTGGTGGCTGTTCTGGCCGAAGCCGACGTCCACCAGCCAGGGCTCCGGCGTGTCGACCCGCAGCGCCAGATGGTCGAACGGCACCCCGAACTCACCCGTCGGCCCCATCACCCGCCCGGCGAGCAGCGTCACCCGGAAGCCGAGGGCGGTCAGCAGCGTGGCGAAGGCGCCGTTGAGTTCGTAGCAGAAGCCGCCCCGCCCGCGCTCGACGATCTTCCGGACGAGGGCCTCGCCGTCCAGCACGATCTCCTCTCCGAGGTGGATGGACAGGTTCTCGAACGGCACGGCGCGCAGATGACGGAGCTGGAGCTCGCGCAGGGCGGCCTCGTCGGGCGCGGCCGGGCGGTCGGCGTCGATACGGCGCAGATAGGCAGCAACATCGATCTTGGTGTTGGTCATGGATCAGTTATCCCTCTCTCCGGTGGCCGGGGCACAGCGACTGAGGCCGGGATCACGGACGGTCCGGGAAGGCCGTGCCGTCCCCGGTCACGGCGACGGCCCCGTCGGTGTCGGTGCGCAGGACGGCCGCGCCCCCGGACCTGAGCGCGTCGACCGTGCGCGGCGACGGGTGCCCGTACGGATTTCCGGCACCGACCGGAACAACAGCCAGCCGCGGCCGGAGCTTCCGTATCAGGTCGGGATCCTGGTGGGAGGAGCCGTGGTGGGCGACCTTGAGCACGTCCACCGGGGGCAGTGCGGGGTGAGCCTCCAGCAGGGCGCGCTGCGCGGGCGGTTCGAGGTCGCCGGGGAGCAGGAGGGTGAGGCCGGCGGTGCGGACGAGGAGGGTCAGGCTGGCGTCGTTGGGCCCGTCCTCGGCCACGGAGGGGGTTCCCACCGGCGGGGGCCACAGCACCTCCCAGGACAGCTCGCCGAGGCTCCGCCGCTCCCCCGGCACGGATTCCACGACCGGGATACCGGCCCGCTCCGCCAGACGGCGTACGAACGCGGCCTGGCCCGGCGGCCGGGCGTACGGCGTCGCCTCGATGGCCCCGACGGCACGGCCCCGGAGGACGCCGGGCAGTCCGTCGACGTGGTCCGCGTGGTAGTGACTGAGGATCAGGAGCGGTACGCGGTCGACGCCCAGGGCGCGCAGGCACCCGTCGACGGCGCGCGGGTCGGGGCCGGTGTCCACGACCACGGCGGCGCCGTCGCCCGCGGCCAGTGCCAGCGCGTCGCCCTGGCCCACCGCGCACACGGCGAGCCTCCAGCCGGGCGGCGGCCAGCCGGTGACCGCCCTCGTCAGCGGCGCCGGGCGGACGAGCGCGACCAGCAGGAGCAGGGCGCAGGCGGCGCACACCCATGGGCGGCGGAGGATCCTCCGGGCGGCGAGCCCGGCCGCGGCGAGCGTCGCGGCCAGGAGGAGGGCGCCCGGTGTGCCGCCCGGCCATTCCAGCTCGGCCCCGGGCAGGCCGGCTCCGGTGCGGGCCACGGCCGCCGTCCAGGACGTGGGCCAGCCGGCGAGCCAGGCGAGGGCCTCCGCGACGGGCGGGGCGAGCGGGGCGGCGGCGAGCGCGGCGAAGCCGAGCACGGTGGCGGGGGCCACGGCCGCCTCGGCGAGGAGGTTGCACGGCACGGCCACCAGGCTCACCCGCGCCGCGATCACGACGATCACGGGGGCGCACACGGCCTGCGCGGCCGCCGCGGCGGCGAGCCCCTCCGCGAGCCTGGGCGGGACCCCGCGGCGGCGCAGGGCCGCGCTCCAGCGGGGAGCGAGGGTCAGCAGGGCGCCGGTGGCCAGGACGGACAGCAGGAAGCCGTAGGAGCGCGCGAGCCAGGGGTCGTAGAGCACGAGCAGGAGGACGGCCGCCGCGAGCGCCGGGAGCAGGCTGCGGCGCCGGCCGGTGCCGAGGGCCAGCAGCGTGACGAGCCCGCACGCGGCGGCCCGCAGCACGCTCGGCTCCGGGCGGCACACGACCACGAACCCCAGCGCGAGCCCCGCGCCCAGCAGTGCCGTCAGCCGCAGCGGGATGCCCAGCCGGGCGGCCAGGCCGCGGCGCTCGGCACGCCCCGCGAGGTGGGGCGGGCCGATCAGCACGGCGATGAGGATCGCGAGGTTGCTGCCGGACACGGCCAGCAGGTGCGTCAGATCCGTGGCCCGGAAGGCGTCTTCGAGGTCCGGCGGGACACGGGAGGTGTCGCCGACGACCAGTCCGGGGAGGAGCGCCCGCGCGTCCGGGTCCAGACCGTCCGTGGCCGCCCGCAGTCCCGCGCGGAGCCGGCCGGCGGCGCGCTGGAGCGTGGTGGGCCGCTCGACGATCCGGGGCGGTCCCTGGCCCGCGGCCCGTACGACGGCGGCGGCGCGGTCGCCCTCGCGGGAGGGCGGGGCGAGCCTTCCCTCCACCCGGACCCGGGTGGAGGGAGCAGCCCCAGCCAGGACGGATCCGCGATCACCAGGACGGGGGTGCGGACGCGGGCCGCGCCCCGTGAGGTGACCACGCGGGTGGCCTCCGCCTCGACCAGGGCGGCGGGCGCGGCGCGCGCCGCGCCTCGGACGTGGGGGCGGGCGGCCCGGGGGTCGGCGGTCACCGTGAGGTCGACGGTGGCCTCCCCGTACTGCCGCGCCAGCTCGGGGAGGGGGCCGCGACGGGTGTCGGCGGCCCGCAGCGTGCCGGCCACCGCCCCGGCCACGGCACACAGCAGCACGGCGGCCAGCGCGACGGCCGCACCGGCCCGACCGGACCCGGCCGGCGACGCCCCTTCCACCGGCCGCCTGCTCCACCACGCCCGGAGGACCAGCCCGCAGGCCCCGACCACGGCCACCGCCGCCAGGGTGAGGACGATCCGCTCACCCGCCGTCAGCGCCCAGGCGGCGGCCGCCCACGCCGCGGCGGCGGGCACCGCCAGCCGAAGATCGACCGGCGGCACCCCGGCCGGGGCCGCTACGCGCCCTTCGTCCTCGTCGACCACCCCGGCGCGGGCACCCACCGGCTCCTCCGCCGCCGACCGCGGATCGACCCCCTGCCCGCCCTCCCCCGCAGCTGCCCGCCCCTCCTCCTCACCGGCGGCCCCGGCACCGGGACCCACCGGATCCACGCCCGCCACCGGCGGGAAACCGCGTTGTCGCCCACCTTCCCCCACGGCCGCTCGCCCCTCGCCGACCACCCCGGCGCGAGGACCCGTAGCCCAACCCTTAGCCCCCGCGTCCGCCGCCGGCCGCGAATCGAGCACCTGCCTTCCCTCCGCCGGAGCCGTCCGCCCCTCGCCCGCGCCGACCACCCCCGCACCGGAACCCACCGGCCCCGCACCCGCCACCGACCGAGCGCCCAGCGCCTGCCCGGCCCCACCGGCCGGCCCGGTGAGGGAGCGTGCCCGCCTCCACCGGGCGGCGAGCACCTCGGCCTCCTCTCCCCCGCGCGCCGGGCGACGCGCCTCACCCCCGTCCGGACCCGCAGCCCCGGCCGCCCCGCCGGACGCCACCCGCACCCGGCGGACGCGCCCTGTCCCACCGGACCGGGACGGCCGTGGCGCGCCCCCAGGCCGCCGCGAGGTTCCTCCGACCGGCCGTCTCACGGTCGTACCAAGGGGCGGAGGTCGGTGAGGCGGCGGGTGCCGATGCCGTTGACGTGACGGAGGTCGTCGACCGAGCGGAAGCCGCCGTGCTGGGCGCGGTAGTCGAGGATGTGCCGGGCGAGGACCGGGCCGACGCCCGGGAGGGCGTCCAACTGCTCGGCCGTGGCGGTGTTGAGGCTGATCGGCCCGGCGGGAGGCGTACCCGGTGCGCCGGGTGGGGCCGGGCCGCCCGGTGGTGGGGAACGGGCGGGGAGGCGCCCACCACGATCTGTTCGCCGTCGGTGAGGACCCGCGCCCGGTTGAGACCCGTCGTGTCCGTCCCCGGCCGGGCTCCCCCGGCCGCCTCCAGCGCGTCCGCGACCCGCGACCCCGTGGGCAGGCGCTGGAGCCCCGGCCGCAGCACCTTGCCCGCCACGTCCACGACCAGGCCCGCGCTCCGGGACGGCCCGTCCGTACGAGCCGCCGTCGGCGCGCCCGTCGGATCCGCGGAAGCCGCCCCCGCCGCCGGCACCGCCGGCAGCCGCCGGTCCGGCGGGCGTACGGGCTCGGGGCGGCCCGCCCAGAAGTGGTGGACGGCGAACGCGCACGCCGCGACCAGCACGACCGTCAGTGCGGCCAGCGTCCGCGGTTCGATGCCGCACCGCAGCCGCACCCACAGCGGCAGCCGCTCCCCCAGCGCCGACCGCCAACCGGCCCTGCCCCGGCCCGGATCGGGGCCGTACGCGTCGCCGCCCGGCGGGCTCGGGCCGTCGCGCACGGGCGCGGGCACCCCCGGGAACAGCGTCGCCGCGCGTTCACGCGGCGAGCCGCCGGAGAGGGCGGGCACAGGCGCCGGTCCGTCGAAGTGATCAGTCGCGAGGCGATCGGTCATGACGACGACCGTAGGCGCGTTCCCGCATCCCCGCTCAAGCGCCCCGAAAACCGTGGAAAACCCGGGAGTTGGGGATAACCACGCCACCCGAACGGGGCCTACCGCGGTGCGATCACCACGCCCAGCAGCCCCGGCCCCGTGTGCGCCCCGATGACCGCCCCCACCTCGCTGACGTGCAGCTCCACCAGCCCCGGCACCCGCTCCCGAAGCCGCTCCGCGAGGAGCGCCGCCCGCTCGGGCGCCGCCAGGTGGTGGACGGCGATGTCGACGGGCGCGGCGGCGGCCCGTTCGACCGCGATCTCCTCCAGGCGAGCGATGGCCTTGGACGCCGTGCGGACCTTCTCGCGCAGCTCGATGCGGCCGCCGTCGAGCTGGAGCAGCGGCTTGACGGCGAGCGCCGAGCCCAGGAGCGCCTGCGCCGCGCCGATGCGGCCGCCGCGCCGCAGGTAGTCGAGCGTGTCGACGTAGAAGAACGCCGCGGTGCCCTGCGCCCGCTTCTCGGCGGCGGCGACGGCCTCGTCGAGCGTGCCGCCCGCCTCCACCGTCTCCGCGGCGGCCAGCGCGCAGAACCCCAGGGCCATGGCGACCATCCCGGTGTCCACGACGCGCACCGGCACGGGGGCCTCGCGCGCCGCGAGGACCGCCGCGTCGTACGTGCCGGAGAACTCGGAGGAGAGGTGCAGGGAGACGATGCCCTCGGCGCCCGCCTCGGCCGCCGCGCGGTACGTGGCCGCGAAGACCTCGGGGGCGGGCCGCGACGTGGTCACCGGCCTGCGCTTCTGGAGGGCCTGCGCGACGCACCGGGCGGAGATCTCGGTGCCCTCCTCCAGCGCCTCGTCGCCCAGGACGACCGTCAGCGGCACGGCGGTGATGCCGTGTCTCCGCATCGCCTGCTGCGGCAGATAGGCCGTGGAATCGGTGACGACAGCGACGTGGCGGGACATGTTCCGGAGGTTACCCGCCGGGGCGCTCCGACGGCAGTACGGGCCCCGTACGCGTGATCATCCGGCCGGACGGCCGGACAGCGGGCGGTGCCGTCAGGTAGTGCTCTCGGGGCGGCGGGCCTTCTGCCAGGAGTAGCCGGGCTGCCACGCCTCGGCGCCGCCGGTGATCGCGGGACGCTCGCCGGCCGCCTGCTCGGCCGCGGGCCCGGTCTCCGGACGGGCGGCGCGGTCGGCGCCCCGGTCGGCGGCGGGGCCCGCGGCCGGACCGGAAGAGGCGGACTCCGGCCGGCCGGCCGCCGGGGCCGTGCCCTCCGGCTCCTCCACCGTCCAGTGCCGCAGCGCCCCCGCCTCCATCCGGATCTGGCCGCTCAGCGCCTCCAGGTCGTCCTCGGCGAAGCGCCGGGCGCGGTCCTGGGCCGCCCACCGCAGGGAATCGGCCGACTCCCGGACGCGCTCCGTGCGCTCGCGCAGCTCGGGCAGGCAGGCGGCGATCCGCTCCCGGTCCGGCTCGGCCTCCAGGCGCCGCAGCTCCTCGTCGAGCTCGTGGCCGTGGGCGCTGAGCCGCTCGAAGAGCTGGAGCGCCTCGGAGAGCGAGGCGTCCTCGGGGGCGGCCAGGCGCAGCGCCTCCTGGGTGGCGCGCATCGACGTGCGGAGCGAGAGGCGCAGCTGGGCGACCTCACCGGCCGCGCCGGGCTGGACGTACTGTCTCGCCTTCAGGCGGGTGTCCTCGACGGTCCGGCGGGCCTGCGTGACGGTCCGGTCGACCCCGCGCTTGACCGCGCGCACGGTCTTGACCGTGGCGATCACGCCGAGTGCCACGAGGACCGCGAAGATCAGCGCGACGATCACGGCCACGGCTTCCATGAACGCTCCTCAGCGATTCGGCGGGGTTCGGCGGGATGCGGCGGGTTCGCCCGGGCCGACGGGGGTCGTGCGTACCTCTCCACCGTAAACGGAAAGGGCAGGCCGGGGGTTCCAGCGGAACCCCCAACCTGCCCGTAGGGACAAACCCTCACCCCGTGGGGCGCGGCCGTCCCACGCCTCCGTCAGGCGGGACCGGCGCGGCCCTCACCCGGGCCGCAGGCCGTCACGCGGGGACGATGTTCACCAGCTTCGGCGCCCGGACGATCACCTTGCGGATGCCCGCGCCGCCCAGCGCCGCGACGACCGCCGGGTCGGCCAGGGCGGCCTTCTCCAGCTCCTCGTCGGAGATGGACGGCGGCACCTCCAGACGCGCCTTGACCTTGCCCTTGATCTGGACGACGCAGGTCACGGCCTCGTCGACCAGGTAGGCGGGGTCGGCGACGGGGAACTCCTGGTGGACGACCGAGCCGGTGCGGCCCAGCTTGCGCCACAGCTCCTCGGCGATGTGCGGGGCCAGCGGCGCGACGAGCAGGACCATGCGCTCGGCGACGGACCGGGGGACCTCGCTCAGCTTGGTCACGAAGTTGTTCAGCTCGGTGACCTTGGCGATGGCGGTGTTGAAGCGCAGGTTCGCCATGTCCTGGGCGACGCCGTCCACGGCCTTGTGCAGGGCGCGCAGGGTGGCGTCGTCGGGCTCGGCGTCGACGACCGTGACCTCGCCGGTGGCCTCGTCGACCACGTTGCGCCACAGGCGCTGGAGCAGGCGGTACTGGCCGACGACGGCGCGGGTGTCCCAGGGGCGGGAGACGTCCAGCGGGCCCATGGCCATCTCGTACAGGCGCAGGGTGTCCGCGCCGTACTCGGCGCAGATCTCGTCCGGCGTGACGGCGTTCTTCAGGGACTTGCCCATCTTGCCGAGCAGCCGGCTGACCTTCTCGCCCTGGTAGTAGAAGGCGCCGTCGCGCTCCTCCACCTCGGTGGCGGGCACCGGGATGCCGCGGGCGTCGCGGTAGACGTACGCCTGGATCATGCCCTGGTTGTAGAGCTTGTGGAACGGCTCGGCCGAGGAGACGTGCCCCAGGTCGAAGAGGACCTTGGACCAGAAGCGGGCGTACAGCAGGTGCAGGACGGCGTGCTCGGCACCGCCGACGTACAGGTCGACGCCGCCGTGCGGCCGGCCCTCGCCCGGGCCCATCCAGTACTGCTCGGCGTCGGCGGCGACCAGGCGCTCGCTGTTGTGCGGGTCCAGGTAGCGCAGCTCGTACCAGCAGGAGCCGGCCCAGTTGGGCATGGTGTTGGTCTCGCGGCGGTAGCGCTTGACGCCGTCGCCCAGGTCCAGCTCCACGTTGACCCAGTCCTCGTTGCGGGACAGGGGGGTCTCGGGGGAGGTGTCGGCGTCGTCCGGGTCGAAGGTGCGCGGCGAGTAGTCCTCGACCTCGGGCAGCTCCAGCGGCAGCATCGACTCGGGCAGCGGGTGGGCGACGCCGGCCTCGTCGTAGACGATCGGGAAGGGCTCGCCCCAGTAGCGCTGGCGGCTGAACAGCCAGTCGCGCAGGCGGAAGTTGACGGTCGCCTCGCCGATGCCCTGCTCGGTCAGCCACGCGGCCATCCGGTCCTTCGCCTCGGGCACGGCCAGGCCGTCCAGGGAGACGTCCGGGCCGGCCGAGTCGATGATCTCGGCGTCGTAGGAGTCGAAGGACTCGGTCCAGGTGGCCGGGTCGGTGCCGCGGTCGTCGGCCGGCCGGACGACGCAGCGCATCGGCAGGTCGAAGGCGCGGGCGAAGGCGAAGTCGCGGCTGTCGTGCGCCGGGACGGCCATGATCGCGCCGGTGCCGTAGCCCATCAGGACGTAGTCGGCGGTGAAGACGGGCAGCCGGGCGCCGCTGACCGGGTTGATCGCGTACGCGCCGGTGAAGACGCCGGTCTTCTCCTTGGCGTCGGCCTGCCGCTCGACGTCGGACTTGGCGGCGGCCTCCTTACGGTAGGCCGCGACGGCGTCGGCCGGGGTGGCGTGGCCGCCGGTCCAGTCCTCGTGCGTGCCCTCGGGCCACGCGGCCGGGACGATCCCGCCGTTCTCCCCGTCGGAGACGACCAGCTGGTGCTCCGGGGCGACGACCAGGTAGGTGGCGCCGAAGAGGGTGTCCTGGCGGGTGGTGAAGACGGTGACCTTGGCGTCCGGGTGGCCCTCGACGGGGAAGTCGACGCGGGCGCCGACGCTGCGGCCGATCCAGTTGCGCTGCTGGAGCTTGATGGCCTCGGGCCAGTCCAGGGCGTCCAGGTCGTCCAGCAGGCGGTCCGCGTAGGCGGTGATCCGCATGTTCCACTGGCGCAGCTTGGACTTGAAGACGGGGAAGTTGCCGCGCTCGGAGCGGCCGTCGGCGGTGACCTCCTCGTTGGCCAGGACGGTGCCCAGGCCGGGGCACCAGTTGACCGGCGCGTCGGAGGCGTAGGCCAGGCGGTACCGGCCCAGGACCTCGGAGCGCTCGGCGGCGCTCAGCTCGCTCCAGGGGCGCTCGCCGTCGACGGCGCGCTCACCGCTCTCGAACTGAGCCACCAGCTCGGCGATCGGCCGGGCCTTCCCGGCGTCCTCGTCGTACCAGGAGTTGAAGATCTGGAGGAAGATCCACTGGGTCCACTTGTAGTACTCCGGGTCGATCGTCTCGAACGACCGGCGCTTGTCGTGGCCCAGGCCCAGCCGCCGCAGCTGTGCCTTCATGTTCTCGATGTTGGCCTCGGTGGAGACCCGCGGGTGGGTGCCGGTCTGCACGGCGTACTGCTCGGCGGGCAGGCCGAAGGCGTCGAAGCCGAGGGTGTGCAGGACGTTGTGGCCCGTCATGCGGTGGTAGCGGGCGTAGACGTCCGTGGCGATGTAGCCGAGCGGGTGGCCGACGTGCAGGCCCGCGCCCGAGGGGTACGGGAACATGTCCATGATGAACTTCTTGGGCCGGGCGACGACCGCCGGGTCGCCCGCCAGGTCACCGCTGGGGTTGGGCGCCTCGTAGGTGCCGTCGGCGTCCCAGAAGTCCTGCCAGCGTGCCTCGATGTCAGCGGCCAGCGCGGCCGTGTAGCGGTGCGGGGCAGCCACCTCGGCGGCGGTGTTGGTCTCGCTCATCGTCCTCAAAGCTCCATCGATCGTCGTCTCTACCTGCGGGCATCCGCGGAAATGAAAAAGCCCCTCGCACAGGAGGGGACGCCGCGCCGATGCCGACCGGATCTCACCGGCCGGTACTGATCAGCGCGGCCCGCTAAGCAGAAGGCGTACGGCACGCATGGGGTCAGGTTACCGCAGGGGCCGAAGGGCCCGCACGGAGGTGAGGGGCACGGGCCCCGCGGGCCTTGGCCGGAAGGCACCCGCCGCCCCGGCCGGCGCACGGCCCCTCGGGCCACCGGAGCCGCTTCCGGCCCTCCCCCGCCGGTGCGGCGCTGTCGCCGGACGCGGCCGGTGACGCCCTCCGAGGGCACCCGGACAGGCCCCCGGCGGGGCGGACACGCCTCACGTCATCCTTACGGACAGCCGTTCACTCCAGGGGCACACGTTCGCCCGGGGCGGGACCGGGGACGGACCGGCGGAATCCGGATCAACGTCCGTGAAACCCGGGCGCGTTGGCGCGCCGACGGCCGGTGGAGTTGTCCGAGTGGCGGAAGTTCCGCAGAACGAACCGACGTTAGCAGCGCGAGCGCCCACCGCACCGGGCTTGCGGGAAGCGGACCCGGCGCCCCCGCGCGCTGCCTAGCGTGCGGGGGCATGAACCGCTTCCTCGACCACACCGGTGGAGTCCTCACCCTGGTCTCGCTCACCGCCACCGTCGCCTGGGGGCTCCTCGCCACCGACCGGCTGCTCCTCACCCCCCGTGCCCGGCTGCTCGCCCAGGCCGTCCACCGGGCGACGGCGGCCGGCGCGCTCGGCTTCCTGCTCACGCACATCGGCGTCAAGGTCGCGGAGAACCACGCCCCGCCCGGCGCCCTGCTGCCCTTCTCGGCCGGCCTGCGAGGGCAGGGCGGGCTGATCGGCCTGGGCGCGCTCGCGGCCTGCCTGATGGTGCTCGCCGGGGCGACCGGCGCCCTGCGGCGCGTCTTCGCGGGGAAGAGGCGGACCGCCCACCTCTGGCGCGCCCTGCACGCCTGCGCCTACCCGGCCTGGTGCGCCGCCCTCCTGCACGGCCTCAAGGCCGGACGGACGCCGTCCCCCTGGGTGACGGCCTGCTACGCGCTGTGCCTCGCGGCGGTGGCCTGCGCCTTGGTCCTCCGGCTGCTGCGCGCCCGCCGCACCGTCCCGGAGGGGCCCCGCCCCTCCGGGACGCCCAGGACGGCCGGGACGGCACCCTCCGGCGTCCCTGCCCCGGGCGCCCGTACGCCCCGCCACGGGCTCCCCCGCGCCCGGTCCGGTCCCCCACGCCCGGCCGCGCCCGCGCACGCCGCGCACGGTGCCACGGGCCGCGCGCGGTGAACGCCCCCCTTCCCGGGCTGCCGCCCGTCCTCGCCCTCGGGCAGCCGCGCCTGACGGCCGGCTTCGACCTGGCCGCCCGCCTGGACCGCCGGTCCCACCTCGCCGTGCACGGCCCGCCGGCCCAGCTCACCGAGACGGAGCTCACCACCCTCGCGGAAACGGTCACCCTGCGCGGCAGGGGCGGCGCGGGCTTCCCCCTCGCCCGGAAGCTACGGGCGGTGGGCCTCGCCGCACGGCGCCGCGGCATCCGCCCGGCCGTGGTCGTCAACGGCTGCGAGGGCGAACCGGCCTGCCGTAAGGACGCCGTGCTGCTCGCCCGCGCCCCGCACCTGGTGCTCGACGGCGCCCTGCTGGCCGCCGAGGCCCTCGACGCGGCCACCCTGGTCGTCGGGGTGACCCGGCGGACGGCCGAGGAGTCCGTCCTGGAGGCCCTGGCGGAGCGCGGCCTCACGGACCGGCGCGGCCGCACCCTGCGCGCGCGGGTGGTGCGGCTGCCCGAGCGGCTGGTCTCCGGCGAGTCCTCCGCGCTGCTGCGGGCCGCCGACGGCGGACCGCCGCTGCCGCCCGGCAGACACGCCCACGCCTCCGAGGAGGGCCTCGGCGGCGCCCCGACGCTGCTGTCCAACACGGAGACCTTCGCCCAACTCGCGCTCGCCGCCCACCTCGGCGCCGACCACTACGCCTCCTCGGGCACCGCGGCCGAACCCGGCACCCTGCTGCTGACCGTCTCCGGCGCGGTGCCGGACCCCAGGGTCGTCGAGGCGCCCAGCGGAGTGCCCCTCGCGCACGTCCTGCGGTCCTGCGGCGCCGGACCGGACCTCCAGGCCGTGCTGACCGGCGGCTACCACGGCGCCTGGCTGGACGCGCCGACCGCGTACGCGGCGGCCGTCTCCCGGGAGGGCCTCGCCTCCTGCGGCGGCTCCCTCGGCGCGGGCGCCCTGCTGCCACTGCCCGCCGGCACCTGCCCGCTGGGCGAGGCGGTCCGGGTGGCGCACTGGCTGGCCGCCGAGTCCGCCGGGCAGTGCGGGCCCTGCCGCCTCGGCCTGCCGTCGGTGGCCGGGGCCCTGGCCGACGTGGTCTCCGGGGGCGGCCGGAGCGCCCTGGAGACCGTGCGCCAGGCGGCCGGCGCCGTCCGGGGGCGCGGCGCCTGCGCCCACCCGGACGGCGCGGCCCGCTTCACCCTTACCGCGCTGTCGGCGTTCACCGACGACCTGGCCGCGCACGTGCTGGGCGGCGGCTGCGGGCGGCCCACCCTCGGGGCGCTGCCGCTGCCCCTCGCCGCCGGTGCCACCGAGGGGAGCCCGGAGAGCGGCGAGCGGCTGGCGGTGGACTGGACGCTGTGCGAGGGGCACGGGCTGTGCGCGGGACTGCTGCCCGAGCTCGTACGCCTCGGGCCGGACGGCTACCCGGCGCTCGCGGAGGCGGGCGTGCCGACGCACCTGCGCGGCCGGGCCCTGCGAGCCGTCCGCCGCTGTCCGGCACTCGCCCTCCGCCTCGACCGCGAGCTCGGCCGGGAGGCCGGCCAGGGGAACTGACCGCGCGCACCCGGACAAGACGAAGAGAGGGCCGCCCGTTTCCGGACGACCCTCTCATTCACTGTGGAGCTAAGGAGAATTGAACTCCTGACCTCCTGCATGCCATGCAGGCGCTCTACCAACTGAGCTATAGCCCCTTGTTTTGTTTTCCGCCCGGTTTCCCTGGCGACACGGATTACATTACACGGAGGTCCCCCCCATCTGCCAAATCGCTTCCCGGCCGGCGTCCGGGACGGGCCGGGGAGCGGGTCGTAGCGACCCCTCCCCCGGCCCGCGGCCGCCGTAAGGAGCACGGCCGGAGGAGCGCTCAGGGCCCGTCGTGATGACCGCCGTGGTGGCCGCCCGGCTCCCCGTGGTGGAACTTCAGCACCTCGCCCGGCATCACCACGAAGGGCCGCATCATCCCCATGTCCTCGTGCTCCAGCAGATGGCAGTGGTACATGAAGCGGCCCTTGGCGCCCTGGAAGCGGCCGATGACGTTGACCATCTGCCCGGCGGGCACCTGGACCACGTCCTTCCATCCGGCGTCGCCCGCGGACACCGGCACCCGCCCGCCGAACTCCAGCGGCGCGCGCGTGCCGCCCAGGGCGGTGTCGAAGGGGCTGCCCGCCCCGGCCGGGTACACATCGCGGCTGAGCACCTGAAAGTCGATCAGGTGAATGTGCATCGGGTGGGTGGGCCCGCCCAGGTTGAGGAAACTCCACTGCTCCCACGCGCCGTGGGTGACCATGAAGCCGAGCGCGTCGTCGAAGGTGCGGGCGATCCTGCGGTACGTCCGCACCGTGCCGTCCGCGCCCTTGACCTGGATCACCCCCTCGCCGGGCACCGGCACCTCGCCCGGCTTCACCGGCCGCATCTCCCAGAGCCCCGGGTGGGCGTCCCCCGCGGTACCGGGCGGCGTCAGGACGACCAGGCGGTGGCCGTGGCCGGGCGCCGTGTCGTGGGTGATGCGCCGGAACGAGCTGGAGATGACCTGCGGCAGCACGAAGGGGTCGCGCACCGGCCGGGAGTCCACCCGGAACTGCATCACCCGCGGGTGCGCCACCCCGGGCGCGACGTTGTCCAGCCGGATCCGGCGCCCCCGCAGCCGGCCGAAGTCGACCAGCACGTCCATGCGCTCGGCGGGCGCCACGGGCAGCGGCCCGTCCAGCGGCACCGGGCGCGGCAGCAGCCCACCGTCCGTGCCGATCTGCCAGGCCGCGCCGGTGACGGGCTCGCCGGTCTCGTCGTCGACCAGCCGGAGCCGGAAGACGCGGGCGTTGGCGCCGTTGAGCAGCCGGAAGCGGTACCACCGGGCGGAGACGTCCAGATACGGCCAGATGACGCCGTTGACGAGGGTGTACGGGCCGGTGAACGCGGCGGTGACGTTCTTGCCGTGGGCGTCCTTGCCGACGACGACGGTCTTGTGGAGCAGCCGACCGGTCAGCCGGCCGTCCTCGTCCTGGTCGAGGTTGCGGTCCTGGAGGATCAGCGGTACCTCGTGCTCGCCGTGCGGCAGCCGCAGCGCGTCCTCCTCCTCGTCGCGGACGAGGTACATGCCGGCGAGGCCCGCGAAGACGTTCCAGCGGGTGATGTCCATGGCGTGGTCGTGGTACCACCAGGCCACCGCACGGTGGTCGTTGGGGTATTCGGAGAGCTGGCTGTCGCCGGGCGAGACGGCGTTCTCGGACCAGCCGTCGTTGCCGCCGCCGGTGGGCGCGCCGTGCAGGTGGGTCACCGTCCAGGGCGGCAGGGCGGCCACGTCGGCGAGCGGCGGGGCGGCGCCCCGGCCGGGCACGTCACCGGGCGGCGGGGCGCCCGGCACGGGCGTGGCCTCCACGGCGGTCACCGGGTGGGTTCCGGTGAGGCGGTTGTTCCAGGAGATCCTCAGCCGCCGGTTGCGGCGGATCTCGATCGTCGGCCCCGGGAAGTGGCCGTCGTAGGCCCATACGCGGGTGGGCGGCAGCTGTGAGTGCAGCCTGACCCAGGTGGCCGTCAGATCGATGTCGATGCCGGCGAGGGCCTCCGTGCGGCCCGGCCGCAGCACCGGCGGTACGCGCAGGGCGTCGAGAAAGGGTGTGAGTCCGGCCGACGCCTCGCCGTCGCGGACAGGGCTGATCGCTGTCTCGGTCACCAGGTGACCTCCATCGCTTCCCCCGTGCCACCGGCCGTTGCCGGCGGCAGCTTCACCCCTCAGGACGCGCCCGCGCTCGGGGGCGGTTGCCCCGGCGGCGGCCGTCGGGCGGGAAACACGCGGAAGTCAGGAGGGGGTCAAGCGGTGGCGAAGGAGTAGAAGCGCTTCAACGCGCAGTGTTCGTCGAGGAGGCGGCCGTAGATGGGCTCGCCCTCCAGCTCGCGGTAGGTCTCGATCGGGTCGCCTTTTATGATCAGCGCCCGCGCGCACTCCACGCACCAGTACTGGTAAGCGGAGTTGAGCGGTTCCATGTCGCGCACGATCGGCGTCCCGCTGCCGCACCAGTCGCACTTCCGGCTGTGTGCACCCATGGATCAGCCTGTTCCCTCCCCTTCGGACCCGTCCGCTCCCGGCCGTCCGATTCTGCCACGGGACCGCGTCCGAACAGCAACAATCCCGCCTCCCTGTGAGTGGGAGACGGGATTGTCCGGGTTGTGGAGCTAAGGAGAATTGAACTCCTGACCTCCTGCATGCCATGCAGGCGCTCTACCAACTGAGCTATAGCCCCGCTGTTCTCGGTTCCCCCGGAGGTTTCCCTCCGCGTTCCCCGCGAACAAGAAGAACTTTAGCCTGTGACCTGCCCAGATGTGAAATCGGGCCGATCGGGGCCGCCGGTGGGCCGCCGTCAGGCCGTCGGCGGGCCGTCAGTCGTCGTCACCCAGGACGGGTTCGGGCAGCGTTCCGGCGTTGTGCTCCAGCAGCCGCCAGCCGCGGGCGCCCTCGCCCAGCACCGACCAGCAGCAGTTGGTGAGGCCGCCGAGCGCCTCCCAGGAGGCCGACTCCAGGCCGAGCAGCCGGCCGATGGTGGTGCGGATGGTGCCGCCGTGGCTGACGACGACGAGGATGCCGCCGTCGGGCAGCTTGTCGGCCTGGGCCAGGACGACCGGGGCGGCCCGGTCGGCGACCTCGGTCTCCAGCTCGCCGCCACCGCGCCGCACGGGCTCGCCGCGCTTCCACGCCGCGTACTCCGCGCCGTGCCGCTCGATGATCTCGTCGTGCGTGAGGCCCTGCCACACGCCCGCGTAGGTCTCCCGCAGCGCCGCGTCGCTCTCCACCGGCAGGCCGGTGAGGGCCGCCAGCTCGGCGGCCGTGGTCCTGGCCCGGCTGAGGTCGGAGGAGACGATCGCGTCCGGCCGCAGCGCCGCCAGCAGCCGGGCGGCCCGGCGTGCCTGCGCGACGCCGGTGGGGGTCAGCTCGATGTCCGTGGAGCCCTGGAAACGGCGCTCCAGGTTCCATGAGGTCTGGCCGTGCCGCCAGAGGACGATGCGCCGCCCCCTGCCGGCCACGGCGCCCGTACCGGTGCCGCGCTCGCCGCCGCTCAGCTCAGCTCACCGTCCAGGTCGGCGGCCTGCGCCTCGGCGTGCTCGGCGGCCTTGCCGCGGGTGGCGACGGCGTCGGCGGGCAGCTCGATCTCGGGGCAGTCCTTCCACAGCCGCTCCAGGGCGTAGAAGACGCGCTCCTCGCTGTGCTGGACGTGGACGACGATGTCGACGTAGTCGAGCAGCACCCAGCGGGCGTCGCGGTCGCCCTCACGGCGCACCGGCTTGGCGCCGAGCTCCTTGTTGAGGACCTCCTCGATCTCGTCGACGATCGACTTGACCTGGCGGTCGTTGGGGGCCGAGGCGAGCAGGAAGGCGTCGGTGATCGACAGCACGTCACTGACGTCGTAGGCGATGATGTCGTGCGCGAGCTTGTCCGCAGCCGCCTGGGCGGCGGCCTTGATGAGCTCGATGGAGCGGTCCGTGGCGGTCACAAGCCATGCTTTCGCTAAAAAGGGTCAGTACCCGTCAAGGGTCTCACGAGCCGCCGACACCCTTCCTGGGCATTTCGGCCCGCGTCTCCCGCGCCCCTTACGGATCACACCCCCGCGCCCCGGCCCGGTGCCGGGCGGCACCCGGCCCCGGTCAGCTCTTGTAGTCCTTGCCCAGGACCACGGTGACGTCCGCGTTGGACGCCCCCTTCGCCTGCTTCACCGCCGACGCGGGCAGCCCCAGCGTCTTGGCGACCTCCTTGGCCTCGGCCGCCCGCTGGTCGTCGGCGTAGGTGACCGAGGACACCGCCCCGGCCGGGCCCGCCGTGCCGCCGTCGACAGCGGTGTAGCCGCCGTTGACGAGCGTGACGAGGGCGGAACCGGTGGCTCCCTTGTTCCCTGTGGCGTTCTTCACGCTGACCCGGGGCGCGGCGTTCTTGTCGGTGTTCTTCACCGTGCCGCCCAGGACGTCCTTCACGACGCCCTCGGTCGCCTTGTCGCCGAGCGTCCCGTCGGGCTGCACGGGCAGCAGGGCGGTGTCGTACGAGCCCTTCCTGGCCAGCGCGGCGAGCTGGGCCAGCGAGGCGCCGAGCTGTTCCACGGAGAGCGAGGGGTCGGGGATCTGGGCGAGCGACTCCACGGTCCGGGTGGTCGCGCCGGTGTCGGCGGAGAGCTTCTTCAGCACCGCCTGCATGACCTGCCCGAAGCGCGCCAGCTGCTTGTCCGGCGCCTCCCCGGGCGCCCGGTAGGTGGCGTAGGCGACGGCCATCTGCCCGCTGAGGTCCTGGCCGGCGCCCTTACGGACGACGGGGCTCTCCCCGGCCTTGGCGCCGGCCACGTCGGTGTCGGTGTCCACGGCGATCCCGCCGACGAGCTCGACGAGGTTCTCCAGGTAGGGGGTGTCCAGCCGCCAGCTGCCCTTGATGTCGGCGCCGAGCAGGGTGTTCAGGGCGTCCCGGGTCGCGCCGGTGCCGTCGTCCTGCACGGACTTGCCGAGCGTGGTGGAGCCGCCGCCCTCCCTGGCGACGGCCAGGGAGTTGGGCAGCAGGATCGTGGTGCCCTTACGGGTGGTCTCGTTGTCGACCAGCAGGGCCGTGGAGCTGCCGCCGCCCTGGGTCTGCCGCAGATGGACGACGATCACGTCGCGCTTCTGCGCGCCGCCGGCGGCCACCGGGCCCTTCTCGTCGCCGGAACCGGCGAACCACAGATAGCCGGCCACTCCGGCGACCGCCAGGACGGCGACCACGACGAGGGCGACGACGCGGTTGCGGCCCTTGCGCTTGCGCTCGTCGCGCCGCTCGGTGCGGCTCTCGCTGAACTTGAGCCAGTCGATGACGTCCTCGGAGTCCTCGTCCGGCTCCTCGATGAAGGAGAACTGCTCGGTGCGGTACTCCGGGGCGGGAACGGGACGCGGCTCCGGCCCGGGGCCCGTCGCGTGGCCCGCCTCCGGGCCCGGGCCGGGGTGGGCCTCCTCCGGAGCGGGCGGGCCGGCCTGGCGCGGGATCCACTCCTGCCGGGTCCGCGGCCCGCCCTGGTCCGGGCCGCCGTGGCTCTCCGGCCGCGGATCGGCGTACGGGGCGGCGTAGCCGTCGTGGTGACCGCCGTAGGCGTGGCCCTGCGCCTCGACAGGCTGCTGCGCGGGCTGCTGGAGCGACTGCTGGACCGGCTGACCGTAAGGGTCGTACACGCGCTCCGGGGCGTCCGGCCGGTACACCGGCTGACCGTAGGCGTCGTAGCCGTACAGCTGCGGCTGCTGTCCGTACGGGTCCTGCGCGTACGGATCCTGTCGGTCGTTCACCAGTGCGCCCCTCAGTGCCCTGTCAGTCGCGGTAGAGCTTGCGCTTGTCGATGTAGCGCACCACGCCGTCCGGCACCAGGTACCAGACCGGGTCGCCCTTCGCCACACGGGCACGGCAGTCGGAGGAGGAGATGGCGAGCGCCGGTACCTCGACGAGCGAGACGCCGCCCTCGGGCAGCCCCGGATTGGCCAGTATGTGGCCGGGCCGGGTCACGCCGATGAAGTGGGCCAGCGAGAAGAGCTCCTCGGTGTCCCGCCAGGTGAGGATCTGGGCCAGCGCGTCGGCGCCGGTGATGAAGAACAGGTCCGCGTCGTCGTTGAGGGCGCGCAGGTCGCGGAGCGTGTCCGTGGTGTACGTCGGCCCGCCGCGGTCGATGTCGATGCGGCTGACCGAGAACTGTGGGTTGGACGCGGTGGCGATCACCGTCATCAGATAGCGGTCCTCGGCCGGCGACACCACCTTGTGGCTCTTCTGCCACGGCTGTCCCGTCGGTACGAAGACCACCTCGTCCAGGTGGAACTGCGCGGCCACCTCGCTCGCGGCGACCAGGTGGCCGTGGTGGACCGGGTCGAATGTCCCGCCCATCACGCCGAGCCGCCGCTTCACGGGCCCTGTCTGCTCTCCCATGCGTGCAGACCCTACTGGGCGTGGCGGAGCACCGGACCCGCAGGGACCGGGTGAGCTCAGCGGTCGCGGTTGAAGCGGGTGGTGATCCAGACCAGGAGCAGCAGGATGACCAGGGCGGCACCGCCGGTCATGTACGGGCTGATGCTCGGGTGGTTGTCCACGTGCTCACCCTCGGAGGCGAGGCTGACCAGGGCGGTGTGGGCTGAGGCGAAGCCAGAGGAGGCAGTCATCGTCGGCAGGACCTATCCGGGACGGTATCGGGCGGAGATTTCTGCCACATCGTATGCGGGGGCCGCCCACAACATCACCCCGACTCCACCTGTCGGGGCTCCGCGCCCCCTCGCGGGGCCCTCCGGGTGCCCGCTCAGTCCTTCTTGCCGTATCCGCGCAGCAGGAACCAGGCGAGGAAGACGACGCCGACGACGCCGACCACCAGGACCGTGCGGAGCACCGCGCCGGGCCCCTGGTCCCCCTTGTCGACGGCGAGGAACTCGGTGAACGCGGGGTGCGTGGTGAAAGCGTTGATGTCGGGCATGTCTCCACGGTAGCCATAGCCGTGGCAGCGCTTACTGTGGGGTCGGCGACCCGGGGGACGGGCCATGACGCGGATACGACACGAACATGACGTGGTCATGACTTAAGCCGACAGACACCGATCGAGGGGGTCTTCATGAGCGACAGCACCGGCGGCAGCGCGGCGGGGAACGGTCCGGACGAGGGGCGGGAGCGGGTGCCCGGCCGGCAGCGGAAGCGCTTCCCGGACATCTCCTCCCGCGCCTACGAGCACCCGGCGGACCGCTCCGCCCTGGTGGCCCTGCGCAAGCTGAGCGGCTTCGACACCGTCTTCAAGGCGCTGAGCGGGCTGCTGCCCGAGCGCAGCCTGCGGCTGCTGTACCTCTCGGACTCGGTGCGGGTGGGCGAGGAGCAGTTCCCCCATCTGCACACGATGCTGCTGGACGCCTGTTACATCCTGGACCTGCCGAAGGTCCCGCCGATGTACGTCACCCAGGACCCGCAGCCCAACGCCATGTGCATCGGCCTGGACGAGCCGATCATCGTGGTGACCACGGGCCTCGTCGAGCTGCTGGACGAGGAGGAGATGCGGGCGGTCGTGGGCCACGAGGTGGGCCACGCCCTGTCGGGCCACTCGGTCTACCGCACGATCCTGCTGTTCCTGACGAACTTCGCCCTGAAGGTGGCCTGGATCCCGCTGGGCAACCTCGCCGTGATGGCGATCGTCACGGCGCTCCGCGAGTGGTTCCGCAAGTCGGAGCTGTCGGCGGACCGGGCGGGGCTGCTGGTGGGCCAGGACCTCACGGCCTCGATGCGCGGCCTGATGAAGATCGCGGGCGGCAACCACCTGCACGAGATGAACGTGGACGCGTTCCTCGCCCAGGCGGAGGAGTACGAGGCCGGCGGCGACCTGCGCGACTCCGTACTGAAGATCATGAACGTGCTGCCGCGCTCGCACCCCTTCACGACCGTGCGGGCGGCGGAGCTCAGGAAGTGGGCCGGCAGCCGCGAGCACCAGCGGATCCTGGACGGGCACTACCCCCGGCGCTCGGAGGACAAGGACACGTCCGTCAGCGACTCGTTCCGGGAGTCCGCGAACCACTACGCGGAGTCGGTGCGCGCGAGCAAGGACCCGCTGCTGGGGCTGGTGCGGGATCTGGCGTCCGGGGCCGGTGGGCTGGGCGGGCGGCTGCGGGATTCTTTCAAGGGCGGGTCCACGCCGCCGAAGGGGCCTGACGGGCCCGGGGAGGGGTCCGGGCGGCCGTAGGGGCGACCGGGGGCTGCCGGGGGCCGGGGCGCGCGCTGAGGGCCCTGCGGGCGGCCTTTCCCAGCCCCGCCCCTTCCCGCTGCATCCGATGTGCGGCTCCGCCGTGTGGCGGGGGCGAGCCCCCGGGCCCCCTTTTCCGCGCTCCGCGCGGTGTCCTCGAGCGCCGGACGGACTGGATCCCGGCCCGTCACCGCCGTGGCGTCGGCTGCGCCCCGCCCGCCAGCGTGCCGCACAGGGCCGCCGTCACCTGGCCCGTCGCGTACGGGTCCGTGCCCGCCGGGCCGTCGCCCGTGGGGCGCTGGCCCGCCAGGAGGGGGCGCAGATAGACCTCGTCGTCCGCGGCGCAGGACTCCGGGCCCGCCTGGAGCTGGCTCTGGACGACGGTCAGGTGGTGGTCCTGGAGGCCCTCGCGGTCGAAGCGGAACTTCATCGCCCGGCGCACGGTGAACAGCGACGCCTCGTCCGTGGCCGCCTTGTGCTCGCTGCCCGCCTTCGCGGGGCGCAGGGCGTAGACGAAGGTGTGGTCGGAGGAGACCTCCAGGGTGGAGGAGCCCGTCTCGGTGACGGTGAAGACACCTTGTGTCCGTACGGGGGTGTCGACGAGGGCGACCTGCGCCGGGTCGAAGCGGATCAGCCAGGCGGTGGCCGCGTGCCGCCCGTCGTCGGCGGGGTGGTCGAAGCTGCGGTCGAACTGGTCGAGCTGCTGGGGATCCAGCAGCAGCCGCACGCTGCGCTGAGCGCCGCCGGTGAGCACGGCCGGGTCCAGGGCGGACTTCACGGTGTACTCCTTGGCGGCGGCGAGCGCGGCCATGATCTGGCTCTCGGAGAAGTGCTGGGTGCTGCGCGCCGCCGGAAGGGTGACGCCCTCCTGGCCGAGCCGGAACTGGGCGGCCGGGCTGTGGTCGAAGAGCTCGGTGGCCGGGCCGCCGGGCACGGGGTCGCGGGGCGCCAGCGGGATCAGGGTGGAGCGCATCGGCTCGGCCACGGGGGCGGCCGGGTCCTTGTAGGGGTGGCGCAGGCCCATGTAGACGGCCGTGCCGAAGGCGAGGGCGATCAGGATCACCAGGACGACGACCTGGCGCGAGGTGCTGACGCGCGTCCACACGTGGCGGTTACGGACAGCGAGGGCGTGGTCGCCCATGCGCTCCTGGGCCGAGTACTCCTGGAGGCGGGCAGCCCGGACAAACGATTCGTCGAAGACGACGGATCGGTACTCGTCCTCCCCGCCTCCAGGGGCGCCTTCCGGCGTCCCTTCAGGAGGGTCTCCAGGCCCGTCCATACCTCAAGAGTAGGTCCGCCGGGCCTTCGGTAAACGCGCTGGTACACGACAAGTTGTGAGGAAAAATCCGACTGGTGGATGCACACATGTCGTCACCGGCCGGAGGGGGCTAGCGGCGGGGCGCCGCGGAGGCCACGGGGGGCTCGGAATCGGCCGAGACGGAGGGCAGGGGACCGGGCCGCTCGGCCGCCGGGGCGTCCACCCCGGTCGTCGCGGGCGGGGGATCGGAGCTGGGCCGCCCGCCGGAGGAGGCGCTGCGGTACACGGCGGCGAAGGCCAGGGCCACCACGCCGATGCCCATCAGCACGGCGAGCACCCACGCCACCGGGCGGTGCCAGCGGGGATGGCCGCGGTAGGGGCGGCGGGCGGAGCCGTAGCGGCCGTACGGGCCGTAGGCGTCGTCGGGGTCGAGGTCGTGGGCCAGGGCGTACCAGCCGTCCGCGCGGGTCGCGGAGCGGCCGGCCGCCGGGCCGGTGGTGTCCTCGGGGAAGTCGTCGAGATCGAAGTCGTCGTCGGCGGTGCCGCCGCCCGCCCGGGCCCGGGAGGACTCCGCCTCCGCGCGGGCCTGGGCGGCGGCGAGCATCCGCTCGACCGCTGAGGGTTCGTGGACCGCGGCGGACCGCACGAACTCCTCGTCGAAGACCACGGAGGCGAACTCGTCGTCCCCGCTGCGGTTGCTGTCGGGCTCCTCGCCGTCCGGGAACGGCTGGCCCCCCACGTCGTCCGGCACCCGTCCAGCGTAGCCCCGAACTGGTCAATCCGTGCGTCCGGTACGGGAATTCAGCCCGCGGCGGGCCCGCCTCCGCGCACATGGCCGTCGCCCGTGACGATGTACTTGGTCGAGGTGAGCTCCGGCAGGCCCATCGGGCCGCGCGCGTGCAGCTTCTGGGTGGAGATGCCGATCTCGGCGCCGAAGCCGAACTGGCTGCCGTCCGTGAACCGCGTCGAGGCGTTGACCGCGACCGTCGTGGAGTCCACCAGCTGGGTGAAGCGGCGGGCGGCGGCCTGCGAGGTCGTGACGATGGCCTCGGTGTGGCCGGAGGTCCACAGCCGGATGTGCCGGACGGCGGCGTCCAGGGAGTCCACGACGGCGGCGGCGATGTCGTACGAGAGGTACTCGGTCTCCCAGTCCTCGACGGTCGCGGGCACCACGGTGGCCGGGCCGCCCTCGGCCAGGGCGAGGACCCGCTCGTCGCCGTGCACGGTGACGCCGGCCTCGGCCAGCGCCGCCAGCGCGCGGGGCAGGAAGTCCACGGCGATGTCCTGGTGGACCAGGAGGGTCTCGGCGGCGTTGCAGACGCTGGGCCGCTGGGCCTTGGAGTTGATCAGGATGTCCACGGCCATGTCGAGGTCGGCCTCGGCGTCGACGTAGACGTGGCAGTTGCCGGTGCCCGTCTCGATCACGGGGACGGTGGACTCCTCGACGACCGTGCGGATCAGCGAGGCGCCGCCGCGCGGGATCAGCACGTCGACCATGCCGCGGGCGCGCATCAGCTCCCGCACGGAGTCCCGGCTCTCGCCCGGGACCAGCTGCACCGCGTCCGCGGGCAGCCCGGCGCCGCCGACGGCGTCGCGCAGGACCCGCACCAGGGCGGTGTTGGAGGAGTACGCGGAGGACGAGCCGCGCAGCAGGACGGCGTTGCCGGACTTCAGGCACAGGGCGGCGGCGTCCACGGTCACATTGGGCCGGGCCTCGTAGATGATTCCGACCACGCCGAGCGGCACCCGCACCTGGCGCAGGTCGATGCCGTTGGGGAGGGTCGAGCCGCGGACGACCTCGCCGACCGGGTCGGGGAGGGCGACGACGTCGCGGACGTCCTTGGCGATGGCCCGCACCCGCTCGGGGGTGAGGGTCAGCCGGTCGATGACGGTCTCGCTGGTGCCGGCGGCCCGGGCGCGCTCGACGTCCTCGGCGTTGGCCTCGACGATCTCCTTGGTCCGGACCTCGAGGGCGTCGGCGATCGCCAGCAGCGCCTCGTCCTTCACCGAGCGCGGCAGTGGCGCCAGCTCGGCGGCCGCGGCGCGGGCACGGTAGGCCGCGCGCAGCACCGGGGACTGCGGCATCGGGTCGGCGAGGGGGGAGGGGAAAACGCTGCTCATGGGCCGCAGCGTAGTCGGGCGGGGCCGGGGGCCACCACGCGTTCCGGACTGTGGACGCGGAGGGACCGCCCCGTGGAGGGGCGGGCGCCGCCGCCCCGGAGGGGCCGGAGCGGAGCCGCCGGGCCCGGCGCCCGGCAGGTCCTGGGCCCGTCCGGGACCGCCGGACCGCTCGAAGGGCCCCGAGGGGGCCCGAAGGGACGGGCACCCCGCCGCTCAGAACGGGTGCACCCCCACCGGAGTGGCCGGCAGCGGTCCGTACCCCTCGGCGACGCGCTGGTGGTACGTCTCCCGGTCGATGACCTCCAGGCCGACGATCTCCCACGGCGGGAGTCTGGCTGTGGAGCGGTGCTCGCCCCACAGCCGCAGGGCCACCGCCGCCGCGTCGTGCAGGTCGCGCGCCTCCTCCCAGTACCGGATCTCGGCGTGGTCGTCGGCGTAGCGGCTCGTCAGCAGAAAGGGGTGGTCGTGGGCCAGCTGTTCGAGGCCCCGGCGGACCTCCGCGAGCGGGGCCTCGGCGCCGGAGACGCTCAGGGTGATGTGCCACAGCCGGGACACCTCGCCCCTGGCCTCCACGGCCGTGGCCGCGGCGCCCTCCGGCTCCCCGCCGTCCGCGCTCTCCCCTCGGTCCCGGCCCGCTCCCACGCTGGTCAGTGTGCGTTCCTCCCCCACGGCCCTGCGGGCGTGGGCGGGAGTGCCCCCACCTCGGGGCAGCGCCCCTGGGCGCGCTCGTCTCACCGGCGGCCTCCTGTTGCTCGGTGCTCGGGGCCGCCTGCCCGTGACGGCCCCCCGCATCAAAGTTGACCAGCCTCCGGGCGGCCGCGTGACGGTTTTCCGGAAGGTCCCCATGGAAAGGCTGGACTTACTTCACTCTCGCCCGCGGCTGACGTCCGTCAGCGGTGCAGCACGACCAGGTCGTCCCGGTGCACGACCTCGCGCTCGTAGCCGGGGCCCAGGTCCCGGGCGAGATCCCGGGTGGAGCGGCCGAGCAGCTGCGGGATCTCCCCCGCGTCGAAGGCGACGAGCCCGCGCGCCACGGCCCGGCCGGCCTGGTCCCGCAGCTCGACGGGGTCGCCCGCGGAGAACTCCCCCTCGACCGACGCGATGCCCGCCGGCAGCAGCGAGGCGCCGCCCTCGATCACGGCCCGCACGGCCCCCTCGTCCAGCGTCAGGGCGCCGCGCGGGGTGGAGGCGTGCGCGAGCCACAGCAGCCGGTCGGCCGAGCGGCGGCCGGTGCGGTGGAAGAACGTGCCGGTCGGGCGGCCCGCGAGGGCGTCGGCGGCCTGGCTGGCGGAGGTGAGGACGACGGGGACGCCCGCCGCGGCCGCGATCCGGGCCGCCTCGACCTTGGTGACCATGCCGCCGGTGCCCACGCCCGCCTTGCCGGCGCTGCCGATGGAGATGCCCTCCAGGTCGGCCGGGCCCGCGACCTCGGCGATCCGCGAGGTGCCCGGGGTGCTGGGGTCGCCGTCGTACAGACCGTCGACGTCCGACAGCAGGACCAGCAGGTCGGCCCGGACCAGGTGGGCGACCAGCGCCGCCAGCCGGTCGTTGTCGCCGAACCGGATCTCGTCCGTGGCGACCGTGTCGTTCTCGTTGACGACCGGCACCGCGCCCATGGCCAGCAGCTGCTCCAGGGTCCGGAAGGCGTTGCGGTAGTGCGCGCGCCGGCTGGTGTCGTCCGTGGTCAGCAGCACCTGGCCGACGCGGCGGCCGTAGCGCGCGAAGGACGCGGTGTAGCGGGCGACCAGCAGCCCCTGGCCCACACTGGCGGCGGCCTGCTGGCGGGCCAGGTCGCGCGGCCGGCGCGCCAGGCCCAGTGGCGCCAGGCCCGCGGCGATGGCCCCGGAGGAGACCAGCACGATCTCCTTCTCCCCCGCCGCGCCGCCGGCCTTGGCCAGCGTGTCGACGAGCGCGTCAACGCGGTCGGCGTCCAGCCCCCCGCCCGCGGTGGTGAGTGAGGAGGATCCCACCTTGACCACGATCCTGCGGGCGCCCGTCACCTCCGCCCGCGCCGTCGCCGCTGCCCCTGTATCCGCCCCTGCCCCAGTCACGTACGCACACCTCAAGTGATCGCCGGTCGTCTGCCTGCTCCGGCCCGCAAATCTACCGCGCGGACGATTGTGGTCGTTCGGCCCTATTTTGTAATGATTACCGTCGCGGAAGATTGCTCCCGGACCAGCCGTCGTCATACGGTCGGTAGCTGACCACTGTCCGGCGCCGTCCGATCGCCGCCCGGCCGCGGTCCCCCACCCCAGCTCGACCCGCCCTATCCCCCCGTTCTCCTGCCAGGAGCCCGCCCAGTGCCTTCTGCCGGAACAGCCTCCCGCCGAGCCGTACAGCTCGCGGCGCTGCTCGCGATGCTGGTGTTCTTCGCCACCCAGCTCGTGGGAGCCCTGCTGCCCAACGTGCCGCTTTTGATCGCCGCCTCGGCGGCGGGCCTCGCGCTCGATCTCTACCTCCAGCACCGGGACCCCGGTCTGGTCGCCGTGCTCGGCAAGATCCGCTTCGATGTCATGGTGCGGCAGCTGCTGCGCGACATGCTGCTCCTGGTCGGGCTGCTGCGCCTGCACGGCGACGGCTCGCTGCGCGACTACGCACCGGTGTTCGTCGGACTGGTCCTCTTCTACGGCTCGCACCTGGCCTGCCAGGCCACCGCGATCATGGTCCGCCGCAGCCGCACGCTCCCCTTCCTCACCCGCAACATCGACACCACCGGCCTGCGCCTGTCCGCCGCGCCGCCGCGCCTGCTCGGCCGCCAGCACGGCCGCCGGCTGCTGCGCTTCGCGGTCCCGGCCACCGCGGGCCTCCTGGTCACCGCGGGCACCGAGCGGGTCCTGTGGGCCGAGATCGGCATGGGCCTCGCGGTCCTGCTCGGCCTCGGCGGCACCGCCTACCTCGCCACCTGGCTGCGCCCCAAGAAGCGCATCGCCAACGACCAGCAGGCCCTGGAGTGGCTGGACCGCTGGCTGGCCGACTACCGGCCGACCGTCGGCATGTACTTCTCCGGCGGCACCAGCTCGGCCTACCAGGCCAACATGTGGCTCTCCACCCTCGCCGCGCTCGACGGCAACCCCGTCATCGTGCTGCGCGAGCGGTTCATGGTGCAGAAGATCGACGCCACCGACGTGCCGATCGTGTGCATCCCCAAGGTCGTGAACCTGATGGCGCTGGAGAAGTCCTCGCTGAAGATGATGCTGCACCCGGCGAACTCCGGTAAGACCTCGCAGGTCCTGCGCATGCCGTCGATCAAGCACGCCTTCACCAACCACGGCGAGAGCGACAAGCTCTCCAGCTGCAACCCGTACTCCAAGGCGTACGACGAGATCTGGGTCGCCGGCCCCGCCGCCCGCGAGCGCTACCAGCTGGCCGACATCGGTGTCGACGACCGCGACGTCGTCGAGGTGGGCCGCCCGCAGCTCGCGCCCATCCAGCCCTACACGGGCGTCCCGACCGACGAGTACACCACCGTCCTCTACGCGCCGACGTGGGAGGGCTGGGACGGCAACCCCGGCAACACCTCGGTCATGCTCGCCGGCGAGAACATCGTCCGCGCGCTGCTCGCCGACCCCAAGGTCCGGCTGCTCTACAAGCCGCACCCGATGACCGGCTCCGTCGACCCCCGCGCGGGCCGCGCCAACGAGCGCATCCAGGCCATGATCCGCGAGGCCAACACCCGCCGCGGCGGCCCCCGCCCCGGCCCCGAGGCCGCCGCCGAGCTGGCGCGCCGCACCGCCGAGCTGGACCAGCTCACCACCAGCTCCTTCCGGAGCAGCGCCGACGAGATCGAGCGGATGCTCCTCCAGGGCACCCCGGAGAAGGGCCGCTCGGCGCACGTCGAGGCCGCCACCGTGGCCTGGGAGACCGCCTACTGGGCCTCGCTGCCGGTCTGGGAGCACCAGATCATCACCTCGGCCCGCCCGGCCCTCTTCACCTGCTTCAACCAGTCCGACCTGCTGATCAGCGACGTCTCCAGCGTCGTCTCGGACTACCTGATCAGCGAGAAGCCGTACGCGGTGGCCAACACCAGCGGCATGGCCGAGGACGAGTTCCGGGCGGTCTTCCCGACCGTCAGCGCCGCCACGATCCTCACCCCCGAGGCGGAGGGCGTACCGGCGCTCCTCGCGGCCGTCCGCGCGCCCGGCCGGGACGCCCTCGCGGCTGCCCGCGCCGAGCTCAAGGTCCAGTTGCTCGGCCCGTCCGACCCGCCGTCGCTGGTCCGCTTCAACCAGGCCGCGCTGGCGCTGGCCGCGAAGGCGGACGAGCGTCGCGAGCGGATGGAGGCCCGCGCCTCGGAGATCCCGACGCAGCGCGAGGCGGACGAGACGGCGACCGTCTGAGCCCGTCCGGGCCACGGCCGTCCGCACCGGACGTGACATGGGGAAGGCCCCCGGGAGGATCTCCTCCCGGGGGCCTTCCCCATGTGCGCTCCGGACCACCCGCGGGTACGGCGAAGCCCCCGGGTGCGGGGCACCCGGGGGCTTCGGGGGAGCAGACCCTCACACGCCTCAGAACGGCTTGAAGTCGTCGAACTCGCGCTGCGCCTCGTCCCGCTCCGCCTCGCGCTCGCGACGGCGCGTCGCGGCCGGGCGCGGGGCCTCCAGACGGTGGTCCTCGCCACGGCGGCCGAGCATCTCCGCGCCCGCCATCATGGTGGGCTCCCAGTCGAAGACGACCGCGTTGTCCTCGGCGCCGATGGCCACGCCGTCGCCCGCGCGGGCACCGGCCTTCATCAGCGCGTCCTCGACACCGAGGCGGTTGAGACGGTCGGCCAGGTAACCCACGGCCTCGTCGTTGTTGAAGTCGGTCTGGCGCACCCAGCGCTCCGGCTTCTCGCCGCGCACCCGGTAGATGCCGTCGTCCTCCAGCGTGACCGTGAAGCCCGTGTCGTCCACGGCCTTCGGACGGATGACGATGCGGGTCGCCTCCTCCTTCGGCTTGGCCGCGCGCGCCTCGGCGATGATGCCCGCCAGCGCGAAGGAGAGCTCCTTCAGGCCCGTACGGGCCACGGCGGACACCTCGAAGACCTGGTAGCCGCGCGCCTCCAGATCCGGGCGGATCATGTCGGCGAGGTCCTGGCCGTCCGGGATGTCGATCTTGTTGAGGACGACGATGCGCGGACGGTCGTCGAGACCGCCGTACTGCGTCAGCTCCGCCTCGATGACGTCCAGGTCGGAGACCGGGTCACGGTCGGACTCCAGGGTCGCCGTGTCCAGCACGTGCACCAGCACCGAGCAGCGCTCGACGTGCCGCAGGAACTCCAGGCCGAGGCCCTTGCCCTGGCTGGCGCCCGGGATCAGGCCCGGGACGTCCGCGATGGTGTAGACGGTCGAGCCGGCCGTGACGACGCCCAGGTTCGGGACCAGCGTCGTGAAGGGGTAGTCCGCGATCTTCGGCTTGGCGGCGGAGAGCACCGAGATCAGCGAGGACTTGCCCGCGCTCGGGTAGCCGACCAGCGCCACGTCGGCGACGGTCTTGAGCTCCATGACGATGTCACGGGACTCGCCCGGCTCACCGAGCAGCGCGAAGCCGGGGGCCTTGCGGCGCGCCGAGGAGAGCGCGGCGTTGCCGAGGCCGCCACGGCCGCCCTGGCCGGCGACGAAGGTCGTGCCCTCGCCCACCAGGTCGGCGAGGACGTTGCCCTGCTTGTCCAGGACCACGGTGCCGTCCGGCACGGGCAGGACGAGGTCCTGGCCGTCCTTGCCGGAGCGGTTGTCGCCCGCGCCCGGAGCGCCGTTGGTGGCCTTGCGGTGCGGGTTGTGGTGGTACTCGAGGAGCGTGGTGACCGACTGGTCGACGACCAGGGTCACATCGCCGCCACGGCCGCCGTTGCCGCCGTCGGGGCCGCCCAGGGGCTTGAACTTCTCACGGTGGACGGAGGCGCAGCCATGGCCTCCGTTACCCGCGGCGACGTGCAGCTCGACGCGGTCCACGAAGGTGGTCATTGCGGTTGCCTCCAGATACTTACGGGAATGTCTCTGTACTAACACGCCGAGGGCGGACCGGCTTCCCCGTCAGGAAAAGCGGCCCGCCCTCGGAAAGGTGCTTATGTCGTACCGAAAAGCTGATTACTCAGCGATCGGGACGATGTTCACGACCTTGCGGCCACGGTGCGTGCCGAACTCGACCGCACCGGCCTGCAGGGCGAACAGGGTGTCGTCGCCACCGCGACCGACGCCCGCGCCCGGGTGGAAGTGGGTGCCGCGCTGGCGGACCAGGATCTCACCGGCGTTGACGGCCTGGCCGCCGAAGCGCTTGACGCCGAGCCGCTGAGCGTTGGAATCGCGACCGTTCCGAGTGGACGATGCGCCCTTCTTGTGTGCCATGTCTCAGTCCCTTACTTCGCAGCCGTGGGGATGCCGGTGACCTTGATCGCCGTGTACTGCTGGCGGTGACCAATGCGCTTGCGGTAGCCGGTCTTGTTCTTGTACTTCAGGATGTCGATCTTGGCACCCTTGTGGTGGTCCACGATCTCGGCCTGGACCTTGATCCCGGCCAGCACCCACGGGTCGCTGGTGACGGACTCGCCGTCGACCACGAGCAGCGTGGAGAGCTCGACAGAGTCGCCCACCTTGCCGTCGGAAATCTTGTCAACCTCGACGATGTCGCCGACAGCAACCTTGTGCTGGCGACCACCGCTACGCACGATTGCGTACACGCGGATCTCACTCTCTCGCTGATAATCGGGACCTCTGATGCCAGCCGCTCACGCACGGGCGCAGCCCGTGAACATCCGAGTGGACGAGCGGCCTCTCCCTGCCGGAGCGGGGAGGGATTTGCTCAGGGGTTTGGCGTACAGACGCCGATGGACAAGGTTACGGGGCCCGGCCCATGGGGTCAAACCGGAGGTCCGGGCCCCAAACGGGACCCGGACCCCGGTGTCGCTCAGTCCTCCGAGGAGGACGCGGCGGCCGCTTCCGCGGTCTTCTTCGTCGCCCGCTTGGCCGGAGCCTTCTTGGCCGCCGTCTTGGTGGCGGCCTTCTTCGCGGTCGTCGTCTTCTTGGCCGTCGTCTTCTTCGCGGCCGTCTTCTTGGCGGCGGCCTTCTTCGCCGGGGCCTTCTTGGCGGTCTTGGCGGCCGTCTTGCGCGCGGTCTTCTTGGCCGGCGCGGCCTCCTCGGCGGCCTCGGCGGCCTCCGCCTGCTCGACCAGCTCCACGACCGCCTCGGTGACCTCCTCGGCCGTCGTGGGCTCCGCCGGGGCCTCCTCGGCCTCCGGACGGGCCGCGGACTCCACGACCACCACGGCGGCCTCGGCGTCCGCCGGCGAACCCGCGGGCGCGGAGACCCGGCGGGTGGCCCGGCGGCGGGTACGGGCCGGAGCGGCCGGAGCCGGCTCCTCCGCGGCCACCGGCGCGGCCGGAGCCTCGACAGCCGCCTCGGCGGGCGCCTCGGCCACGGGCTCGGCCACGGGCTCGGCCACGGGGACGGCCTCCGGCTCCGCGGCGCGCGGCTCCGGCTCGGCCTCGGCCACCGGCGCGGCCGGGGCCACGACGGTCTCCGGCTCGCGCTCCGCCCGCGGGGCACCGGCCGGGGCCGTCGCCTTACGGGTCGCACGACGACGCGTACGGCCACCGCGCTTCGCGGCGCTCTCCGCCTCGGCCGGGCTGCCGAACCACTCCTCGTCACCGCCGACCGACGGCTGGAGGTCGGCCTCGGCGACCGCGACGGGCTCCAGCTCGGGGGCCTCGGCCTCCTCCGCGGACTCCACGGCCTCCGCCGTCTCCGTCACGTGCTCGTGGTCGTGCTCGTGCGCCGGAGCGGCCTTGCCCTTCTTCTTGCCGCGCTTGCCGCCACCGCCGCCACCGACGGTCGTCGGCTGGTCCATGTGGACGATCACGCCGCGGCCGTTGCAGTGCACGCAGGGCTCGGAGAAGGACTCCAGCAGGCCCTGACCGACCCGCTTACGGGTCATCTGGACCAGACCCAGCGAGGTCACCTCGGCGACCTGGTGCTTCGTACGGTCCCGGCCCAGGCACTCCAGCAGGCGCCGCAGCACGAGGTCGCGGTTGGCCTCCAGCACCATGTCGATGAAGTCGATCACCACGATGCCACCGAGGTCGCGCAGCCGCAGCTGACGCACGATCTCCTCGGCCGCCTCGAGGTTGTTCTTGGTGACCGTCTCCTCCAGGTTGCCGCCCTGGCCGGTGAACTTGCCGGTGTTGACGTCGACGACGACCATCGCCTCGGTCCGGTCGATCACCAGCGAGCCGCCGCTCGGCAGCCAGACCTTGCGGTCCAGCGCCTTCATCAGCTGCTCGTCGATCCGGTACGTGGCGAAGACGTCGACGTCCGACGTCCACTTCTGGAGCCGGTCCGTGAGGTCCGGGGCGACGTGCGAGACGTAGCCGTGGATGGTCTCCCACGCGGTGTCACCGCTGACGATGACCTTGGAGAAGTCCTCGTTGAAGATGTCGCGCACGACGCGGACGGTCATGTCCGGCTCGCCGTACAGCAGGGTCGGGGCGTTGCCGCTCTTCGCCTTCTTCTGGATCTCTTCCCACTGCGCCTGGAGACGCTGCACGTCACGGGCCAGCTCGTCCTCGCTCGCGCCCTCCGCGGCGGTACGGACGATGACGCCCGCGTCCTCGGGGACGATCTTCTTGAGGATCTGCTTCAGACGGGCGCGCTCGGTGTCGGGCAGCTTCCGGCTGATACCGGTCATCGAGCCCTCGGGCACGTAGACCAGGTAGCGGCCGGGCAGCGAGACCTGGCTGGTCAGGCGGGCGCCCTTGTGACCGATCGGGTCCTTGGTGACCTGCACGAGCACGGACTGGCCGGACTTCAGCGCGGTCTCGATGCGGCGCGGGCCGTTGCCCATGCCGAGCGCCTCGAAGTTGACCTCACCGGCGTACAGGACCGCGTTGCGGCCCTTGCCGATGTCGACGAAGGCGGCCTCCATCGACGGCAGCACGTTCTGGACCTTGCCCAGGTAGACGTTGCCGACGTAGCTGGTGGCCTGCTCCTTGTTGACGTAGTGCTCGACGAGGACGTTGTCCTCCAGCACGCCGATCTGGGTGCGCTCACCGCTCTGCCGGACGACCATCACACGCTCGACGGCCTCACGGCGGGCCAGGAACTCGGCCTCCGTGATGATCGGCACGCGGCGGCGGCCCTGCTCGCGGCCCTCACGGCGGCGCTGCTTCTTCGCCTCCATGCGGGTCGAGCCCTTGATGGACTGCACCTCGTCGAAGCCCGTGCCCGGCTCGCGCTCCTCGCGCTTGCGGGGCTCGCGGACCTTGACGACGGTCCGCTCCGGGTCGTCGCTGCCGGTCTCGGCCTCGGCGCCGTCACCACTGCGGCGACGGCGACGGCGACGCCGGCGGCTGCTGGCGGAACCCGCGCCGGACTCCTCGTCCAGCGCCTCCTCCTGCTCCTCCTCGGCGGCCTCGTCCTGCTCGGCTTCCTGCTGCTCGTCCTCGGACAGCTCACCCTCGGCGTCACCGGACTCACCGCGGCGACGGCGACGGCCACCGCGACGGCGACGGCGCGACGGGCGGTCGCCCTCGTCCTCCTGCGCGGCCTCGGTCTCCTCGGCGCCCTCGGCCTCCTCGCCCTCCTCGTCCTGCTGGACGGCGGGGGCGGCGACGGCCTGCTCGGCGGCCTCGGCGGGCTCGCCACGGCGGCGCCGGCGACGACGGCCGGCGGGCTGCGCCTGCTCGGCGACGGGCTCGGCCGCCTCCTCCTCGGGCTCCTCCTCGACCGGGCCCGCGGCGGCGGCAGCGGCGGCGGTCTCCGGCGTCTGGAACATCGGCTCGGTGAAGACCGGCGCCTGGAAGACGGCGGTCGGCGGGCGCACGGCGCGGCGGCGGCCGCGCGCGGGAGCGGCGGTCTCCTCGGCGGGCGCGGCCTCGGCCTCGCTCACCACGGGGCCACGGGCGCGGCTCGCCTCCTTGGCGGCCTCCAGCGCGGCGGCGGCGGCCTCGGCGTCACCGGCGGCGACACGGCGGCGCGTACGGCCCTTGGCCGGGGCCTCGGCGGCCTCGGCGGGCTGCTCGGCGTCGCCACCGGTGGCCCGGCGGCGGGTACGGCGGCCACGCGGCTCGGCGGCGGGGGCCTCCTCCGCCACCGGAGCGGCGGCCTCGGGCTCCTCGGCGACGGCCTCGGCCTCGGCCTCGGCCTCGGCGGCCTGCGGGGCACCTGCCGGAGCGGTGGCCTTACGGACGGCACGACGGCGCGTACGGGCCGGCTTGGCCTCAGGGGTCTCGGCGGCCTCGGCGACGGCCTCTTCGGGCGCCTCGGTCACGGCCGGGGCCGGCTCGGCCACGGGCTCGACGACCGTCTCGGCGGCCTGCGGGGCACCGGCCGGGGCCGTGGCCTTACGGACGGCGCGACGGCGGGTACGGGCGGGGGCGGCGGCCGGGGTCTCGACCGGGGCCTCGGCCGGGGCCTCCTCGGCGGCGGGCTCCTCGGCGGCGGCCGGGGCCTCCGGCGCGGCCGGAGCGGTCTCGGCGGCCTGCGGGGCACCTGCCGGAGCGGTGGCCTTGCGCACGGCGCGACGGCGCGTACGGGCCGGCTTGGCCTCGGCGGCCTCAGCGACCTCGGGGGCGGGCTCGGCGACGGCCTCGGCGGGCGCCTCGGCGGCCTGCTCACCCTTACGGGGAGCGCCGGCCGGGGCGGTGGCCTTACGGGTCGCGCGGCGGCGCGGGCGGGCCGGGGTGGCCGGCGCCTCGGCGGCGGCCGGGGTCTCCTCGGCGGGGGCGGCTGCGGGCGCCTCCGTGCTCGCGGGGGCGGTCGTCTCGACCGTCACGGCGGCCTCGGTACCCGCCGACGGCGGGCCGGCGGGGCGGGACGCCGCACGGCGGCGGCGACGCGGCGGCAGTGTGTCGCCGGGTCCGCTGTCGGGGTTGTTGGTGGGCTCAGTGGGTTCGAGCATGCGGGCGGTTCTCCCGTCACGCTCCCGGGCGCCGGGCCTTGATCCGGCCGCGGCACCGCGCGATGCGCGGATACCGCCGTCCGGGGCGTGGGCGCCGCACGGGAGCTGTCGTCTCGCTCGCCGGGGCCGAAGTGGTGGGCACCGGCGAAAGTCTCCTGGTCAATGCGCCTGCCGGACCTGGGTGGCTCCCTGGCGGCGCGGCGGCGCGGCGACGGCCGTCCTTACGCGGGACCTTCCGGCACCTGCGCGGCACCGGCGCTCGGTCCGGCGGCCGTGGTGGTTGTTGCGGCCGGGGAAGCGTCGCGGTCGGGCGCGAGCGGGTCGGTCACCGTGCCGGACTCCTCATCGAGCAGCCCCTGCGCCAGCCTGGTCACCGCAGCGGGGACCGGCGGCGCCAGGTCGGCCGTGGCGCGGAGACCGGACAGGACGTCGTCGGGTCGAACGGCAGGTGTCAAGTGCCGAACAACCAGCCGCAGTATCGCACAGGCACCGACGCCGGGCCTATCGGCCGGACCGTCGAGCGCCTCGAGTCGGGCCACCGCCGCACGCGCGTCGAAGGTGCGCAACCCGTTTTTCGTCCGGCGCTGCACCTCCACGGTCTCCGCGGCGAGGAACGCCGCGACGGCGCGCTCGGCGTCCGCCACCTCGACGCCGTCCAGCCGCATCTCCCAGAGGGAGGCCTGGAGCCGGTCGGCGAAGGAGGAGGTGTGGGCCTCCACCGCGTCCGTGATGTCGAGTCCGTCGGGCAGCGACTCGTCGAGCAGCTTGCGCAGCTCCTGCGGGTCGCGGACCTCGGCGAGCTGGATCTCCAGGAACTCGGCCTCACTGCCCGTGCCGGTGGGTGCGGCATTGGCGTACGACACCTTGGGGTGCGGGGTGAAGCCGGCCGAGTACGCCATGGGCACCTCGGCGCGGCGCAGGGCCCGCTCGAAGGCGCGCTGGAAATCGCGGTGGCTGGTGAACCGGAGGCGGCCGCGCTTGGTGTAGCGCAGGCGGATGCGCTGCACCACGGGTGCGGGCGGCGGACCTTCGGGCTGGCGCTTACCCAGTGTTCTTGTCCTTCGTGAGTGCGGTCGTACTGCTACCTAGAGTACGTGTCCGGCGGAGGGGTACGTCCCGGAGGGCGCGCGAAAGCCCCGCCGGAGTGCGGCGGGGCTTCGGCACGGTGGAACTACTTGACCACGGACAGTGGCAGCAGCGGCTCACCCCCGCGCTCGCGGGGAAGTCTCGCGGTCAGCGCATCGCCACCCTAGGTTATTTCACCGTGAGCGGCAGCAGCTTCTTGCCCGTGGGGCCGATCTGGATGCTCGTGTCCATCTGCGGGCAGACTCCGCAGTCGAAGCACGGCGTCCAGCGGCAGTCCTCGACCTCGGTCTCGTCGAGGGCGTCCTGCCAGTCCTCCCAGAGCCAGTCCTTGTCGAGACCGGAGTCCAGGTGGTCCCAGGGCAGGACCTCTTCGTAGGTGCGCTCGCGCGTGGTGTACCAGGCGACGTCGACGCCCTGCTCGGGCAGCGTGCGCTCGGCGCACTTCATCCACAGGTCGTAGCTGAAGTGCTCGCGCCAGCCGTCGAAGCGGCCACCCGACGCGTAGACCTCGCGGATCACGGCGCCGACGCGGCGGTCACCGCGCGAGAGCAGGCCCTCGATGATGCCGGGCTTGCCGTCGTGGTAGCGGAAGCCGATCGAGCGGCCGTACTTCTTGTCGCCGCGGATCTTGTCGCGCAGCTTCTCCAGGCGGGCGTCGGTCTCCTCGGCGGAGAGCTGCGGCGCCCACTGGAAGGGGGTGTGCGGCTTGGGCACGAAGCCGCCGATGGAGACCGTGCAGCGGATGTCGTTCTGGCCGGAGACCTTGCGGCCCTCGGCGATGACGTTGACCGCCATGTCGCCGATCTGGAGGACGTCCTCGTCGGTCTCGGTCGGCAGGCCGCACATGAAGTACAGCTTCACCTGGCGCCAGCCGTTGCCGTACGCGGTGGAGACCGTGCGGATCAGGTCCTCCTCCGAGACCATCTTGTTGATGACCTTGCGCATGCGCTCGGAGCCGCCCTCGGGGGCGAAGGTGAGGCCGGACCGGCGGCCGTTGCGCGTCAGCTCGTTCGCGAGGTCGACGTTGAAGGCGTCCACGCGGGTCGACGGCAGGGAAAGGCCGATCTTGTCCTCGGTGTACCGGTCGGCCAGGCCCTTGGCGATGTCACCGATCTCGGTGTGGTCGGCCGAGGACAGCGACAGCAGGCCGACCTCCTCGAAGCCGGTCGCCTTGAGTCCCTTCTCCACCATCTCGCCGATGCCGGTGATGCTTCGCTCCCGCACGGGGCGCGTGATCATGCCGGCCTGGCAGAAACGGCAGCCGCGGGTGCAGCCGCGGAAGATCTCGACGGACATCCGCTCGTGGACGGTCTCGGCGAGCGGGACGAGCGGCTGCTTGGGGTAGGGCCACTCGTCGAGGTCCATGACGGTGTGCTTGGACACGCGCCACGGCACGCCGGAGCGGTTGGGCACGACACGGGCGATCCGGCCGTCCTCCAGGTACTCCACGTCGTAGAAGCCCGGGACGTACACGCCGCCCGTCTTGGACAGGCGGAGCAGCAGCTCCTCGCGGCCACCGGGGCGGCCCTCGGCCTTCCAGGCCCGGATGATGTCGGTGATCTCCAGGACGGCCTGCTCGCCGTCGCCGATCACGGCGCAGTCGATGAAGTCCGCGATGGGCTCGGGGTTGAACGCCGCGTGGCCGCCCGCGAGGACGATCGGGTCATCGATCGTGCGGTCCTTGGACTCCAGCGGGATGCCCGCGAGGTCCAGGGCGGTGAGCATGTTGGTGTAGCCGAGCTCGGTGGAGAAGCTCAGGCCGAAGACGTCGAAGGCCTTGACGGGCCGGTGCGCGTCGACGGTGAACTGCGGAACCTTGTGCTCGCGCATCAGCGCCTCGAGGTCCGGCCAGACGCTGTACGTGCGCTCGGCGAGGACGCCCTCGCGCTCGTTGAGCACCTCGTAAAGGATCATGACGCCCTGGTTGGGCAGCCCGACCTCGTAGGCGTCGGGGTACATCAAGCACCAGCGGACGTCACAGGACTCCCAGGGCTTGACCGTGGAGTTGAGCTCTCCGCCGACGTACTGGATCGGCTTCTGCACATGCGGGAGCAGCGCTTCGAGCTGTGGGAAGACGGACTCGACAGACATCTCGACCTTCGGGAGCTGGCAGGGGGCGACTCTCAAGCGTAACCCGGCGGGCGTCACTCCTCTCCCGGCGATCCCGGCCGCCGCGGCACCGCCGGTGGGCCGTGCGCGGTGTGCAACGACCGGGCGATCCGGCCCGTCACGCCCCCAGCGCCTCCCGGTACCGCTTCCGGGACGCCTTGCGCCACAGCTTCGGCAGCTTCGCCTCGTACGCGGCGGACAGCCGCTCCTCGTGCCCGTGCAGCAGGCCGAGGGTGAAGGTGCTCTCCCCCGCCGTGTGGGCGCGGCCGGCGATCTCGCGGAGGGCGCCGCGCGCCATGACGCTGTCCTGGTGATCGCCCAGCAGGGTCTGGACGGACTTCATGCGGGTGGCGAAGCGCTTGGCGGGCTTGCCGAGGGCGGGGGTCGCCGCCTCCGCGGCGTAGCGGGCGCGCTTGGCGGCCTTGCGGGCGTCGTGGAGGACGGTGTCGCGGTCCGGGCCGGGTTCGGTGGCGAGGGCGTGTTCGACGCGGGCGGCGAGCCGTCCGTAGTCGCGCAGGACGGCCTTGGCCAGCACGGTTCCGGCCGGGCGGGCGGCGGCCGGGCGCAGGGGCGGGTCGTCGAGGAGGGCGTCGAGGGTGTCGAGGAGGGCGAGGTAGCGGTCGCCGTCGAGGACGGTGGCGAGGCGCTTGCGGGAGCCCTTGCGGCGGCCCGCGGCCCAGATGCGCAGCCGGGCGCGCACGGGGCCGAGGACGAGTGCCGTGTCCAGTTCGGCCAGCCGCTCGCGGAGGCGTTCGGCGAGGACCTCGCGGTCGCGGTCGACGCCCAGCTCGGCGGCGAGCCATTTGAGCTCGTCGGCGACGGGGTCGGTGGCCCGCCGGTCGAGGACCTTGCCGTAGGTGCGGAAGGCGCTGCGCAGGCGGCGGGTGGCGACGCGCATCTGGTGGACGGAGTCCTCGGCGTCGCGGCGGACGGCGGGGTCGAGGGCCACGACGGCCTCGACCTGCTCGCGGAGGTAGGCGAGGACGTGGTCGCCGGCGGTGCGGGGGGTGTCGCTCTTACGGGTCCGCTCCTTCTTGGACGGCTTCTTCCCGTCCTTGGCCGGCTTCCTCTCGCCCTTCGACAGCTTCCCCTCGTCCTTGAGCGGCTTCCTCCCGTTCCTGAGCGGCTTCGTCCCGTTCTCCGGCGGCTTCCTCCCGCTCTTCGGCGCCGGCCGGGTCTCGGCGAGCGCGCGGGCGAGCTTGGAGGGTGCGTCGGAGGGGCGCAGGCCGGCCTCGCGGAGGTGGGGTTCGACGGTGTCGAGGAAGCCGGGGTCGCCGTCGGGGGCGAGCTCGATCTCGTACTCGGTCCAGTGGGCCGTGCGGCCGCCGGGCGTGAGGAGGTCCGCGGTGACGGTGTCGGCGCTGGCCTCGGCGAGGAGGGTGCCGTCGGCGTCGAGGAGGTGTCGGACGTCGCGGCGGGAGCGGATGCGGACGAGCGGCTGGAGTCCGCTGTGCCGGATCCGGGAGCGCACGAGGTCGGTGAGGGCGCGCGGGACGTCCGGGGACAGCGGGGCGCGGATCTCGTCGCGCACCCCGGGGGCCACGGGGAGTTTGAGGTGCCAGCCGGCGTCCTGGCCGCCGGTGCGGCGGCGCAGGGTGATGCCCGCCGCGGCCAGGCGGCGGTCGGTCGTGTCGTAGTAGACGGCGTCGAGCTCGGCCGTCCCCCGGTCGGTGACGGCCGCGACGCCCGGGACCCCGCCGAGGTCGGGCGGCAGGGCCGGGCCGGCGCCGTTTTCGTCACCGGTTTCGTACTTCCGCTCGATCTCTCGCACGGTGTCCGCCATGTGCTCGAATCTAGTGCCCGGAGGGCTTTCGCGGCAGTCCCCGGACGGACAGGTGCGTCAGGCGGAGACCGGTCGCTGCACCTTGATCGACTGGAGCAGCCCGATCGCGATCCAGGCGGCGAACATGGAGGAGCCGCCGTAGGAGACGAAGGGCAGGGGCAGTCCGGTGACGGGCATGATGCCGAGGGTCATGCCGATGTTCTCGAAGGACTGGAAGGCGAACCAGGCGATGATCCCGGCGGCGACGACCGTGCCGTAGAGCTCGGTGGTCTCGCGGGCGATCCGGCAGGCGCGCCACAGCACCACGCCGACGAGGAAGACGATCGCGCCGGCGCCGACGAAGCCGAGCTCCTCGCCGGCGACGGTGAAGATGAAGTCGGTCTGCTGCTCGGGGACGAACTGGCCGGTGGTCTGGCTGCCGTGGAAGAGGCCGGAGCCGGTGAGGCCGCCGGAGCCGATGGCGATGCGGGCCTGGTTGGTGTTGTAGCCGACGCCGGAGGGGTCGAGGGCGGGGTTGGCGAAGGCGGCGAAGCGGTTGATCTGGTATTCGTCGAGGACGCCGAGCTGCCAGATGAGGACGCAGCCGAGGACGCCGGCGCCGAGCAGGCCGGCGATCCAGCGGTGGGAGGCGCCGGAGGCGAGCAGCACGGCGAGGACGATGACGACCAGCACCATGACGGAGCCGAGGTCGGGCATCAGCAGGATGATGACGATCGGGAGGGCGGCGAGGCCGAGTGCCTCCATGACGGTGCGGTGGTCGGGGTGCTGCCGGTCGCCGGCGTCGACCTTCGCGGCCAGCAGCATCGCCATCCCCAGGGTGATGGTGATCTTGGTGAACTCGGAGGGCTGGATGGAGAAGCCGGCGCCGAGCTGGATCCAGGAGCGGGCGCCGTTGATGGTCGCGCCGAGCGGGGTGAGCACGGCGGCGGTGAGCAGCACGGAGATCGCGTAGAGGATGGGGACGCCGCCGCGCAGGGCGCGGTGGCCGACCCAGACGGCGGCGATGGCGAGGCCGAGTCCGATGCCGGTGTTGAGGATGTTGCGGAGCAGGAAGTAGTACGGGTCGCCCTGGTTGAGCTCGGTGCGGTTGCGGGTGGCGGAGTAGACGAGCAGGGTGCCGATGCCGGAGAGGGCGAGGGCGGCGAAGAGCATGACCCAGTCGAGGCGGCGGACGACGGAGTCGCGGGCGGTGAGCCGGCCCCAGGTGGAGCGCTCGGGGGTGTAGCGGCGGACGTTGTAGCCGTCGGTGGCGCTCATTCGTCCTTCTCCTCCTTCCGGGCGGCGTCGCTCTCCTTGGGGGTGGGGGCGGGCGGCTCGATCTTCTGGGCCTCGATCGTGCCGTCCTTCTCGATGGTGGGGAGCTTCTCCTGGGGGTGCGGGAGGAGCGCCTTCTTCGGGTCGATCTTGCCCTTGTCGTCGACGCCGTAGATGCCGTTGTAGATCTTGCGTACGGCCGGGCCGGAGGCGCCGGAGCCGGTGCCGCCCTGGGAGATCGTCATGACGATCGTGTAGTCCTGGGTGTAGGTGGCGAACCAGGAGGTCGTCTGCTTGCCGTAGACCTCGGCGGTGCCGGTCTTGGCGTGCATCGGGATCTCCTTCTGCGGCCAGCCCTCGAACCGCCAGGCGGCGCTGCCCTGGGTGGCGACGCCGGCCAGGGCGGCGTCGAGCTGGTTGCGGGTGCGGGTGTCGAAGGGGAGCCTGCCGTGGGCGGTGGGCCGGATCTCGTGGACGGTCTTCCCGTCGGGGCTGACGACGGCCTTGCCGACGGTGGGGTTGTAGAGGGTGCCGCCGTTGCTGATGCCGGCGTAGATGGTGGCCATCTGGACGGGGGTGACGAGGGTGTCGCCCTGGCCGATGGAGTAGTTGACGGAGTCACCGGCGCGCATGCGCATGCCGGACTCGCAGTTCTCCTTGGCGATCTTGGCGGCGTAGTCCTCGGCGTTGCCGCTCTGCTTGCACCAGGTGTCCTTGTTGGCCTCCCAGTAGCGCTTCTTCCACTCGCGGTCGGGGACGCGGCCCTTGACCTCGTTGGGGAGGTCGATGCCGGTCTCCTTGCCGAGGCCGAACTGGTGGGCGGTGCGGTAGAACCAGTCCTTGGGGTGCTTGGGGTTGTTCCCGCCGTCCTTCTGCCACTGGCGGTAGGCCAGGTCGTAGAAGACGGTGTCGCAGGAGACCTCCAGGGCGCGGCCGAGGTTGATGGGGCCGTATCCCTTGGACTCGAAGTTCTTGAAGACCTGGCTGCCGATGCTGTAGGAGCTGGAGCAGTTGTAGTTGTCGGTGAAGGAGTAGCCGGCGTTGACCGCGGCGGTCGCGGAGATGACCTTGAAGACCGAGCCGGGGGCGGCCTGGCCCTGGATGGCGCGGTTGAGCAGCGGGTAGTCGGAGTCCTTGCCGGTGAGCTGCTGGTAGTCCTTGGCGCTGATGCCGCCGACCCAGGCGTTGGGGTCGTAGGTGGGGTTGGAGGCCATGGCGACGACGCGGCCGGTCCTGGACTCCATCACGACGACGGCGCCGGCGTCGGCCTTGTAGTTGACGCCGGTGTTCCGGTCGAGCTCCTTGCGGGCGTCCTTCATGGCCTGGTCGAGCTCGCGTTCCGCTATGGCCTGCACGCGGGCGTCGATGCTGGTGATGACGTTGGCGCCGGGGACGGCCTTGTCGCTCTTGGCCTTGCCGATGACGCGGCCGAGGTTGTCGACCTCGTAGCGGGTGACGCCGGCCTTGCCGCGCAGCTCGGCGTCGTACTGCCGCTCCAGGCCGGAGCGGCCGACCTGGTCGGAGCGGAGCAGCGGGGGGCGGCCGGCGGCCTTGGCCTTGATGATCTCGTCGTCGGAGACGGGTGAGAGGTAGCCGAGTACCTGGGCGGTGTTGGAGCCGCCGGGGCCGGCGTAGCGGCGTACTGCGGTGGGTTCGGCGGTGATGCCGGGGAAGTCCTCGGCGCGCTCGCGGATCTGGAGGGCCTGCTGGGTGGTGGCCTCGTCGGTGATGGGGATGGGCTGGTAGGGCGAGCCGGCCCAGCAGGGCTTGGGGGTCTTGGCGTCGCACAGCCGGACCTTGGCGGCGACCTCGTCGGCGGGGAGGCCGAGGACACCGGCGAGGCGGGTGAGGACGGTCTTGCCGCGGTCCTTCATCTTCATCAGGTCGGTGCGGCTGGCGGAGACGACGAGGCGGGTCTCGTTGTCGGCGAGGGGGATGCCGCGGGCGTCCAGTATCGAGCCCCGGGTGGCGGGGGCGACGACCTGCTGGATGTGGTTGTCGGCGGCCTCGGCGGTGTACTGGTCGCCGTTGCGGATCTGGAGGTACCAGAGGCGGCCGCCGAGGGTGAGCAGGAGCGAGAAGACCAGGATCTGGATGACGACGAGCCGGATGGTGACGCGGGAGTCCCGCCCGGTCTCGGGGAGGTTGCTCATCGGGCCTCCCGTCGGGTGTCGGAAGCAGGCGGTCTCACAGGCGCTTGGCTCCCTTCATGCGGCCCGGGCGGTTGCGTGACGACTTGCCGAGGAGGCCGGTGCGCTGGCCGCCGATGCGGCTGCCGCGGCCGCCGCCGCCGAGCCAGCCGTAGGCGCCCTCGCCGCCGCCCATGGTGCTGGGTCCCTCGCCGGCGAGCGGGTCGTTCTCGGTGCGGCGGGCGAGGGTCATGATCAGGGGGACGGTGAAGGGGGCGAGCAGCAGGTCGTAGAGGGCGGCGCTGAAGAGGAGTCCGGTCAGGCCGACGTGGCGGGCGGAGGTGTCGCCGACGAGGGAGCCGACGCCCGCGTAGAGCAGGGTGGAGCCGATGGCGGCGACGACCACGACGATCATGGGCACGGTCGCGGAGCGGAGTCGTCCGTTCTCCGGGCGGACGAGGCCGACGGCGTAGCCGACGAGGCAGAGCACGAGGGCGTAGCGGCCGGTGGCGTGGTCGGCGGGGGGCGCGAGGTCGGCGAGCAGGCCGGCGCAGAAGCCGAGGAGGGCGCCGCTGGTATGGCCGTAGACGAGCGCGAGGCCGATGACGACGAGGAGGAGCAGGTCGGGGACGGCGCCGGGGAGGTGGAGCCGGGCGAGCACGGTGACCTGGACGACGAGGGCGACCACCACGAGCGCGGTCGAGAGCAGGATCCGGTTGAGGCGCATCGGTCAGTCCTCGGGTTTGGCGCTCGGGGTGGGGGTGACGGTGACGGTCACGGTGGGGGTGGGTTTGGGGCCCTCGGGCTTGGGCGGCAGGACCGTGTCGCGGGGGTCGGTGCGCGGGGGCTGGACGACGACGCCGACGATGTCGAGCTTGCTGTAGCCGACGTAGGGGCGGACCTGGAGGGTGCGGGTGAGGCCGCCGCCGGAGGGGTCGACGCGGGTGACCTCGCCGACGGGGACGCCGGGGACGAAGGGCTTGTCGCGGCTGGAGCCGAAGGTGACGAGGCGGTCGCCCTCGCGGACGACGGCCTTGCCGTTGAGCAGCTCGACGCGCAGGGAGCGGTCGCCCTGGCCGTTGGCGAAGCCGAGTTCGCCGGTCTTCTCCATGCGGGTGCCGACGGTGAACTTGGGGTCGTTGGCGAGCAGCACGGTGGCGGTGGAGCGGGCCACGGTGGTGACGCGGCCGACGAGGCCGTCGCCGTTGAGCACGGTCATGTCGCGCCGGATGCCGTCGTTGCTGCCGGCGTCGATGGTGACGGTCCAGGAGAAGCCCTGGGCGGCTCCTATGGCGATGACCTGGGCGCCCTTGATGCCGTACTGGCCGGCTCCGGCGGTCTTGAGCATGGCGTCGAGTTCGCGGGCGCGGCCGCGGTTGCGGTCGTCGCTGCCGAGGCGCTGCTTGAGGGAGGCGTTCTCGCGCTCCAGCTCGCTGATGCGGTCGTGCCGCTCACCGGAGTCCCGGACGGCCGCGACGGCGTTGCCGACGGGGTCGACGGCGGCGGCGACGCCCTTCTCGACCGGGCCGAAGACCGAGGCGGCGGCGTGCCGGACGCCGTCGAGCGGGGACTGCTCGCCGCCGCGGATGTCGACCGTGATCAGCGCGAACGCGACGGCGACCAGCAGCACCAGCAGCAGCCGGCTCTCTCGTGTGTCCCTCACGTGCGGCGGCGTGCCCTTCTCGTCGGACCGGTCCGCTGCGGGCGCGGGCCGGTCATCGGGAGCGTTCTGCCTGTATATCAGGTTGTTTCCCGGCGTCGGGTGTGCCGGGCGCCGCCCTCGCGCGCCGGTCCGCGCCCCCCGGGTGCGGGGGCGGCACGGAGCGGCCGCGAGGGCCGTGGGGCGGCTTCCGGCCGGGTCCCCGCGGCCCCGGAAGCGGCACCGCCGCGGGTCAGCGGCGGGGCTGGGCGTCCAGGACCTGCTGGAGGGCCTCGAACTCCTCGACGCACTTGCCGGAGCCGAGGGCCACGGAGTCCAGCGGGTCCTCGGCGATGTGGATCGGCATGCCGGTCTCCCGGCGCAGCCGCTCGTCGAGGCCGCGGAGCAGGGCACCGCCCCCGGTGAGAACGATGCCGCGGTCCATGACGTCACCCGAGAGCTCGGGCGGGCACTTGTCGAGGGTGGTCTTGACGGCGTCCACGATGGAGTTGACCGGCTCCTCGATGGCCTTGCGGACCTCGGCGGCGGAGATGACCACGGTCTTGGGCAGGCCGCTGACCAGGTCGCGGCCGCGGATCTCGGTGTGCTCGTCCTGTTCGAGGTCGTAGGCCGAGCCGATGGTGATCTTGATCTGCTCGGCGGTGCGCTCACCGAGGAGGAGGCTGTACTCCTTCTTGATGTGCTGGATGATCGCATTGTCCAGCTCGTCGCCTGCGACGCGGATGGACTGCGCGGTGACGATCCCGCCGAGGGAGATCACGGCGACCTCGGTGGTGCCGCCGCCGATGTCGACGACCATGTTGCCGGTGGCCTCGTGGACGGGCAGGCCGGATCCGATGGCGGCGGCCATCGGCTCCTCGATGATGTGCACCTGGCGGGCGCCGGCCTGGGTGGACGCCTCGATGACGGCACGGCGCTCGACGCCGGTGATGCCGGAGGGCACGCAGACGACGACCCGGGGGCGGGCCATCCAGCGGCGCTTGTGGATCTTGAGAATGAAGTAGCGGAGCATCCGCTCGGTGATCTCGAAGTCGGCGATCACGCCGTCCTTCAGGGGGCGGACCGCGACGATGTTGCCCGGGGTTCGGCCGATCATCTTCTTCGCCTCGGCCCCGACCGCGAGGATCCCGCCGGTGTTGGTATTGATGGCGACGACGGATGGCTCGTTGAGGACGATTCCGCGACCTCTGACGTACACCAGCGTGTTGGCGGTCCCGAGGTCGACAGCCATGTCACGGCCGATGAACGACATGTTGTTCCCCATGAGGATACGTCTGGCCTTCCCAGCTGGAGCGATTGCTTACTTGAGGTCGGCAGGTGTGCGGTGCGCTGCGGGGCGCGGAAGCTTCATCGTAGTCTCGACGACTCGAACGCGGTGCGAGGGTTCCTCCGCCATTGTCGGCGGAACAGGAGCTCCCCCCAGTAATGGTGACGTCGTGTCGGAGTGAGAGGTTCCCGCGTACGCCCCGCATATGCCAGGGGGCGACCGAAAAGAAATCGGTCGCCCCTGATCAGAATGGGTGCGCGGCTGATGCGCTATCAGGCCAGGCCGGGAAAGAAAATCTTGATTTCCCGCTGCGCGGACTCCTCGGAGTCCGAGGCGTGGATGAGGTTCTCGCGCGTGATGGTGCCGAAGTCACCACGGATGGAACCGGGAGCGGCCGAGATGGGGTCGGTCGGGCCGGCGAGCGCCCGGACGCCCTCGATCACACGCTCCCCCTCGACCACGAGCGCCACGACGGGCCCGGAGGACATGAACCGCATCAGGGGCTCGTAGAAGTCACGGCCGACGTGCTCCGCGTAGTGCTGCTCCAGGGTCGCCCGGTCGAGGGTGCGCAGCTCCAGCGCGCCGATCGTCCAGTTCGCCTTGCGCTCGATGCGGCCGACGATCTCACCGATCAGGCCACGTCGTACGGCGTCGGGCTTGAGGAGGACGAGGGTGCGCTGGCTCATAGTGTGCGGCTCCTTGCAGGCAGGCAGGTGTTGCGGCAGAGGCTACAGGGGTACGGGCCGGCTCCGGTACGGGCCCTGTCAGGCGGTGCCCGCCCCCGGCTCCGCCGCGCCGGCCGCCTGTGCCGCGAAGCGGGCCTTCGCCTCGTCGATCTTGCCGCCGAAGTGGACCGACGCCCACCACAGGCCGCCGAAGACCACGCCCAGGATGAACATCATCGGGACGATGAAGCCGCTCAGGACCAGGCCGATCTGGAGCAGCCAGCCCAGCTGTACGCCGCCGGGCCGGGTGATCATCCCGCAGAGCAGGACGCTCAGCACCATGGCCGTGCCGCTGACGGCCCAGACCGTGCCGGACGACAGGTCCGAGGTCTGCATGGCGACCAGGCCGGCGAATCCGATGATGAAGAATTCACCGATCAGAGTGCTGGCGCACAGCATTCGCATGTCAGTTCCTTCCCAGGAGCAGCCGGGCCTCGCCGACCGTGATCACGGAGCCGGTCACCAGCACACCCGCGCCGGCGAACTCGCCTTCTTCCTCCGCGAGGGTGATGGCCGCTTCGAGGGCGTCGTCAAGACGGGGCTCGACCTGGACCCGGTCGGCGCCGAAGACCTCGACCGCGACGCCGGCCAGGGCGTCGGCGTCCATGGCGCGGTCGGTGGAGTTCCTGGTGACCACGACCTCGGCGAAGATCGGCTCGAAGGCCTCCAGCAGGCCGCGGACGTCCTTGTCGCCGCTGGCGCCGACGACGCCGATGAGCCGGCTGAAGCCGAACGCCTCGGTGACGGCCTCGGCCGCCGCCGCGGCACCGGCGGGGTTGTGCGCGGCGTCCAGCACCACGGTGGGGCTGCGGCGCACGACCTCCAGGCGGCCGGGCGAGGTGACGGCGGCGAAGGCGCGGCGGACGGTGTCGAGGTCGAGCGTGCGGGCGTGCTGCGAGCCGATGCCGAAGAACGCCTCGACGGCGGCCAGCGCGACGGCGGCGTTGTGCGCCTGGTGGGCGCCGTAGAGCGGCAGGAAGACCTCGGGGTACTCGCCGCCCAGGCCGCGCAGCGTCAGCAGCTGGCCGCCGACGGCGACCTCGCGGGAGACGACGCCGAACTCCATGCCCTCGCGGGCGACGGTGGCGTCCTTCTCGACGGCGCGCTTGAGGAGCACCTGCGCGGCGTCCACGGGCTGCTGGGCGAGGACGACGGTGGCGTCGGGCTTGACGATGCCGGCCTTCTCCCCGGCGATCTCGCCGGGGGTGGTGCCGAGCCGGTCGGTGTGGTCGAGCGAGATGGGGGTGACCACGGCGACGGTGCCGTCGACGACGTTGGTGGCGTCCCAGGTGCCGCCCATGCCGACCTCGACGACGGCCACGTCGACCGGGGCGTCCGCGAAGGCGGCGTAGGCCATGGCGGTGAGCACCTCGAAGAAGGAGAGGCGGTGCTCCTCGCGGTCGTCGACCATCTCGACGTACGGCTGGATGTCGCGGTAGGTCTCGATGAACCGCTCGGCCGCGATGGGCGCGCCGTCGAGGCTGATGCGCTCGGTGACGGACTGGACGTGCGGGCTGGTGTAGCGGCCGGTGCGCAGGTCGAAGGCGCCCAGCAGGGCCTCGATCATGCGGGCGGTGCTGGTCTTGCCGTTGGTCCCGGTGATGTGGATCGCGGGGTAGGCGCGCTGCGGCTGGCCCAGGATGTCCATCAGCGCCTCGATGCGCACCAGCGAGGGGTCGAGCTTGGTCTCGCCCCAGCGCCCGGCGAGCTCGGTCTCGACCTCGCGCAGCGCCCGGTCGACCTCGGGGTCGGCCGGGCGGGCGGGGACGTCGCTCTGCGGGGGCGCGGACTGGGCGCGCAGGGTGCGGCTGCCGGCCTCGATCACGGCAAGGTCGGGGTCGCGGTCGGTCTCGGCATCGACAATCTCGGCGAATCGGTCGTCCTCGCCGGTGCCGGTGTCGCCGTTGTCGTCGTTCAGGGGGCGCTCGCTCACGCCGACCAGTCTACGGAGGGGCACCGACACCGCGGGCATCAGGCGCCCGGGGCCAGCCCGGCGCGCATGATCGCTTCGGCGACGGGCGCGGCGAGGCCGTTGCCGCTGACCTCCGAGCGGGCGGCGTCGCTGTCGGCGATCACGACGGCTACGGCGATCTGCTTGCCCTGGGCGTTCTGGGCGTACGACACGAACCAGGCATAAGGCGTACCGCTGTTGTCGACGCCGTGCTGAGCGGTGCCGGTCTTGCCGCCGACGGTGAGCCCGTCGATCCGGGCGTTGGTGCCGGTGCCCTTCTCCACGACCGTCCGCATGGCCGACTGGAGCTGGCGGGCCGTGTCGGCCGACATCGCCCGGCCGTACTCCTTCGGGTCGCTCTTCTCCAGGACGCCGGAGGTGCCGTCGGTGACGCGGTCGACGAGGCGGGGCTTCATCAGCAGGCCGTCGTGGGCGATGGCCGAGGAGACCATGGCCATCTGGAGCGGGGTGGCCCGGACGTCGAACTGGCCGATGCCGGAGAGCGCGGTCTGCGCCTTGTCCATGCCGGTCGGGTAGAGGCTCTCGGCGGCGCGTACGGGCGTGTCGAGCTTGCCGTCGCCGAAGCCGAGCTTCTCGGCCTGCTCGGCGACCTTCTGCTGCCCGAGCCGCTCGGCCAGGTGGCCGAAGACGTTGTTGCAGGAGTACTGGAGCGCGGTGCGGATCGAGGCGTTCGTACAGGGTGCGGCGCTGTTCTCGTTGCGCAGGTAGGTGGTGGTGCCGGGCAGGAGGTAGGGGTCGGGGCTGTCGGTGGCCTGGTCGACGGAGGTGTAGAGGCCGTTCTCCAGCGCGGCCGCGGCGACGACGAGCTTGAAGGTGGAGCCCGGCGGATAGGTCTGGCGCAGCGCGCGGTTGAGCATCGGCTGGCTCTTGTCCTTCTGGAGCGCCTCCCAGGCCTTCCGGTCGGCCGAGCCGCTCCCGGCGAAGCGCCCGGGGTCGTACGAGGGGGTGCTGGCCATCCCGAGGATCGCGCCGGTGGCGGGGTCGAGGGCGACGGCGGCGCCGGTCTTGTCGCCGAGCGCCTCGTAGGCGGCCTTCTGCACCGCCGGGTCGAGGGTGGTCAGGACGTCGCCGGGGGTGGGCTCCTTGCCGGTGAGGGCGTCGGACGGGCTGCTCAGCCGGCTGTCGCGGCCGTCGAGGACGGAGGCGTAGAGGCTCTCCAGCTGGGTGCTCCCGTAGGCCTGGGAGAGGTAGCCGGTGACCGGGGCGTACATCGCGCCGTCGGTGTAGGTGCGCTTGTATTTCAGCTCGCCGTCGGTCTCGGCGGAGCCGGTGACGGGCTTGCCGCCGACGAGGATGTTCCCGAGCGGCCGGGAGTGGGCGGCGATGGTCTGGCGGCGGTTGTGGGGGTTGTCGTCGAGCGCCCCGGCCTCCGCGGCCTGGACCCAGGTGGCCCGGACGAGCACGGCGAGGACGAGCAGCAGGGCGAAGACGGCCACGTGCCGGAGCGGTCGGTTCATCGGGGGCGCGGTCCCTGTCTTTGGCTTACGGTTCGGTCGTACAGATGTCCCGAAAACTCCCGTAAGGGGCGTCGGGGTTCCCCGCCTCGATGAGAGCTGGGTGAGAAAAATGCCGTCCGAGGACCGGGACCGGCTCCAGGCGGTCCTGGAGGCGCTGCCCGCGGGCGCCGTGCTCCAGAGCCCGGCCGACGAGGTGCTGGCGGTCAACGCGAAGTTCGTCGGCATGTTCGACCTGGCGGGCCGGGTGGACCTCTCCCCCGGTTCCCCCATGCGGGCGGTCGTCCCCCTCGTACGGGCCTTCTTCGCCGGCACCGGCCCCGGCGCCGCGGACGGGCTCCAGACCCGCGGCCACGTCCACCGGACGGCCGAGATCCCGCTCGCCGACGGCCGCGTCATCCGCCGCGAGGTGGAGCCGCTGCGCCACGGCGGCGTCTCGCTGGGCGCCCTGTGGGTCTTCCAGGACATCACCGAGCGCAAGCGGCGCGAGCACGACCTGGAGCGCGACAACCGCGCCCTGACCGAGCTCGCCCGGCAGCGCAACGCCTTCACCGCGGCGGCCTCGCACGAGCTGCGCACCCCGCTCACGTCGATCCTCAGCTTCTGCGAGCTGCTCGCCGACCCCGCCTTCGGCGCGCTCACCGCGGACCAGCGCTCCTTCCTCGACGCCGTCCACCGCAACGCGGACCGCATGCAGCGGGTGATCGCCGACCTGCTGCTGACCACCCGGATGCGGGCGGCGGCCCTGGAGCTGGAGTTCGGCGCGGTGGACGTGCCCGGGATGCTCCAGGAGGCCGTCCTGGACCGGCTGGCCGCGGCGAAGGATCCGGGCGTCTTCACGGTCCTGGACTGCGCGCCGGGCCCCGCGCTCCGGGGCGACCGGCACCGGCTCCAGCACGTACTGGCCAACCTTCTGGAGAACGCCGCGAAATTCACCCCGCCAGGCGGCCGGATCACGGTGACGGCCGCGCCCCGGGACGCGCACTGGGAGATCGAGGTCGCCGACACGGGGATCGGGATCCCCGAGAAGTACCGGGAGGAGATCTTCACGGGCTTCGTCCGGGCGCCCAACGCGGAGGGCGGCGGCTACCCCGGCACCGGCCTCGGGCTGGCCATCAGCCGCACCGTCGTCCAGCTGCACGGCGGCACGCTGACCGCCGGGGGCACGGAGGGCGAGGGCGCGGCGTTCCTGATCCGGCTGCCGGTCGACGGGCCGGCGGAGGGGGCGGGCGGCGAGGGCGGGGACGCCTGGGCCGAGGGGCCCGGCGGGGCGGAAGGAGTGCCCCTATGAGCCGCGTCCTGGTCGTCGAGGACGACGCCGACCTGGCCCTCGCCCTCCGCACGCTCCTCACCCGCGCGGGCTACGAGGTCCTGCACGCCGACAACGGCCGCGAAGGACTGCGGCTGCTCTTCGCCGAGCGGCCCGCGCTCATGCTCCTGGACATCGGGCTGCCCGAGCTCAACGGCTGGGAGGTGCTGGAGCGCACCCGGGACCTCAGCGACCTGCCCGTCCTGCTGCTCACCGCCCGGGGCGCCGAGACCGACCGGGTGCGCGGCCTGCGCGCCGGTGCCGACGACTACCTCCCCAAGCCCTTCGGCAACGACGAGCTGCTCGCCCGCGTCGAGGCGCTGCTGCGCCGCACGGACCCCACCCGCTGGGCGGGCGACTCCTTCGACGACGGGCTGCGGCTGGTGCCCGAGCGCCGCTCGGCGGTCTGGCAGGGCCAGGAGGCACGGCTCAGCGACATCGAGTACCGGCTGCTCCAGGTGCTCGTACGCAACCGGGGCCGGGTGATCACCACCGACCAGCTGCTCGACCGGGTCTGGGACGACCCCGAGGGGACGGGCCGGGAACGCGTGAAGTTCGCGGTCCTGAGACTGCGCCGGAAGCTGCGCCAGGCGGCGGGCGACGAGGCGGCGGACCCGCTGGAGGCGGTACGGGGGCTGGGGTACCGCTACCGGACGAACGGGGAGGGCTCCGGCTCGGGCTGATCCAGCCCGCCCGGCGCTTGAGGACACCGCCCGGAGGGAAACCCAGCCCGCCCGGCGCTCGAACACCGCCCGGAGAGAAATCCAGCCCGTCCGGCGCTTGAGGACACCGCGCGGAGCGCGGAAAGGGGGCCCGGGGGCTTGCCCCCGGTTCCGGGAAGGGGCGGGGCCGGGGAAAGGCCCCGCGCAGCGGCACCCAGCACCCCGCACCCCCAGCACCCGCACCCGCACCCGCACCCGCACCCGCACCCGGCGTCCAAGCCCGCACCCAAGCCCGCACAGGACCAAAGTCCCACCCCCCACCAGGCCCAAAGCCCCCACAACCCCGCCCCACAAGATCGCAACCGTCCGGCAACCCAACCCCATCCCACCCCGCAACCGACACCCCACAGGCTCTGGAGCTGTCACCCCCGGCCAGCCCCAGGAGTCACCCCGTGTCGCACAGCTCGTCGAACAGCGCCCTGCCCGCCCGTAGCGTCGCCGTCGTCCTCGGTACCCGCCCCGAGCTCGTCAAGCTCACCGACCTCGTCCGCCTCCTCGGCCCCGCCGCCCACCTGGTGCACACCGGTCAGCACTACGACGAGGAGCTCTCCGGCCGCTTCCTGGCCGAGCTGGGCCTGCCGGAGCCGACCTTCCTGACGGGCATCGGCGGGCAGCCGCGCGCCGTGCAGATCTCCGCCGCGCTCGCGCAGCTCGACGAGCTGTTCACCGCCGAGCCGCCGCTGGCCGTCGTCGTCCAGGGCGACACCAACGCCGCCCTCGCCGGCGCGCTCGCCGCCAACGCCCGGGGCATCCCGCTGCTGCACGTCGAGGCCGGGCTGCGCAGCCACGACCGCAACATGCCGGAGGAGCACAACCGCGTCCTCATCGACCGCATCGCCGACGTGCTGTGCGCCGCCACCGAGGACAACCGCGCCAACCTCCTCGCCGAGGGCGTGGCGGACTCCCGCGTCGTCGTCACCGGCAACACCGTGGTGGAGGCCGTGCACGGCCAGCTGCCGGACGCCGCCGCCCGCGCGGAGCTGCTGGCGCGGCACGGGCTGACCCCGGACTCGTACGTCCTGGCCACGGTCCACCGCCCCGAGAACACCGACTCCCCCGAGGCGCTGCGGGCGATCTTCACCGAGCTCGCCGCGCTCGTGGCCGACGGCCGGCCGGTCGTCCTGCCGCTGCACCCCCGCACCCGGGCCCGGATCGAGGCCGCCGGCCTGGAGCACCTGCTGGCCGGCCTGACCGTGACCCGCCCGCTCGGCTACGGCGAGTTCCTGGCCCTGGCCCGCCACGCGGCGCTGCTGGTCTCCGACTCCGGCGGCATCCAGGAGGAGTGCACGGTGCTGGGCCGCCCGCTGGTGGTCGTGCGCCGCTCCACGGAGCGGCCGGAGGCCATGGCGGACTTCGCGGACCTGGTGGAGCCGGGCGCGGAGATCGGGCACGCGGCCCGTCGCCGCCTCGCGGAGGGGCCGGAGGGCCTGGCCCGCCTGTCGTCGCTCCCGAGCCCCTTCGGCGACGGCCTGGCGTCGGACCGGATCGTGACCCTGCTGGCCGCGATCGCGGCGCCGGCGGAGCTCGCGGCGGCCGCGTAGGGGTTCCCCTCCCCCGCCCGCCCCTTCCGTCGCAGACGGCCGCCACCACGACCCGCCCAGGAGCACCGCATGTTCTCCAGCCCCTTCCTGCTCGCCTTCCCCTTCCTCCTCCTGATCTGCTTCCTGCTCTACTGGGCGGGGGCCCGGAACGCCTACCTGCGCCGCCCCGCCGTCGAGGACGGCGACCCGGCGTCCCACGAGTGGCACTTCTTCGTGCCCTGCCGGGACGAGGAGGCGGTCGTCGGCACCACCGTGGAGCGGCTGCGCGCCGACCACCCGGGCGCCCACGTCTGGGTGATCGACGACGACAGCGAGGACCGCACCGGCGCGATCGTGGCCGAGCGCGCCGAGACCGACCGCCGTGTGCACCTCGTCAGCCGCCGCCGGCCCGAGGCCCGGCAGGGCAAGGGCGCGGCCCTCAACGCCGCGTACGACGAGCTGAACCAGTTCCTGTCGGAGGACACCGACCGCGAGAAGGTCGTCGTGTGCGTCATCGACGCCGACGGCCAGCTCGACCCGCGGGCCCTGGCCCGCGTCAGCGGCCCCGCCGGCTTCGGCGACCCGGAGATCGGCGGCATCCAGGTCAGCGTGCACATGCGCAACGCCGAGGACCCGCGTCCGCTGGCCGACCGCGGCCGGGTCCGCAACGCCTTCGCCCGCCTCCTGGTCCGGATGCAGGACATGGAGTTCTCCGTCTCCAACGCCGGCATGCAGCTGCTGCGCGGCCGCACGGGCTCCGTCGGCCTCGGCGGCAACGGCCAGTTCACCCGGCTCGCCGCCCTGGACCGCATCGCGGCCGCCGAGCGCCGCCCGTGGAAGCGCGGCGCGCTCCTGGAGGACTACGAGCTGGGGCTGCACATGATCCTCAACGGTGACCGGATAGCCCACATAGCCGACACCTGGGTCTCTCAGGAGGGGCTGCCGCACGGCCGCCGCTTCCTCACCCAGCGCACCCGCTGGGCCCAGGGCAACCTCCAGTGCGTCCGCTACGCGCCGCGCATCGTCTCGTCCCGCCACTACGGCGGCAAGGGCGTCCTGGAGACGCTGTACACCTTCCTCCAGCCCGTCGCCCACCTGGTGACCCTCGCGCTGTGCGCCGTGATGTTCGCCGTGCTCGGCCTGACCGTCGCCGAGGAGGGCTTCGGCGAGGCGTTCGGCGGCATGCTGGCCCTGTGGCCGCTGGTGATCGCCCTGGCCGTGGTCTCTGTCCTGCCGTTCGTCCTGTGGGGCCCGGTCTACCGCCGGGACCGCGCGCCCGGCAGCTCGCTGCTCGTCTCCCTGCTGTGGGGCCTGGCCCTGTGGGTGTACGCGTACCACCTCTTCCCGGCGTCCGCGCGCGGCTTCGTCCGGATGCTGCGGGGCCGCAACGGCTGGGCCAAGACCCGCCGCAACGCCGAGGTCGTCACCTCCGGCCCGGTGGCCGTCGAAAGCTGACCCTCCGGCCTTCTGCGGCCCCCCGCGCGCAAACCATGAAGTGGGTCACAGAATCGGCCCATGGAGCAACCTCCACTCCCGTTACGCCATCTGACCCCCGGTGACTCATGTCCCGGAGCGGTTCCGGGTGGCGGAACGGGAGTGTTGTGCGGGTACCGGAAATCAGCACGCGGATGCACCTGCTGCTGCTCACGGCGTGGACGGTGCTGTGGTTCGCGGTCGTGGAGCCCAGCGGCGGCTTCTCCTGGCACTATCTGCGGACCGGCGGCGAGCTGATCTACCAGGGCGCGGACGGCGACGGCACCGGCGGGCTCAACCTCTACGCCCACCACCCCGAGCTCCAGATGGGGCCCATCAGCTTCCTGGTCGCGGGGCTGTTCAACCCCTTCTCGGAACACATGGGCCAGTTCCTCGCGGCGGCGTTCATGTCCGCCCTGGGCCTGGTCATCGTGGTCCTCGCGGGCCGCAGCGCCGCCATCCACTTCCTGGGCACCGGCACCAACCACCAGCGGCTGCGGCAGCGCGTCCTCATCGCCGGGCTGGCCTTCATCCCCATGTGGATCGAGGTCTCGGTGCGCTTCGGGCACCTCGACGACGTGCTCGCGCTGTTCTTCACCGCGCTGGCCGTCTGGTTCCTGACCCGCTGCAACCCGGCCGCCGTGGGCATCTGCCTGGCGCTGGCGATGGATTCGAAGCCGACCGCGCTCGCGTTCGTCCCGCTGATCCTCGCCCTCCCCCGGGACCGGTGGCTGCGGGCGGTCCTCTGGTGCGGGGCCCTGCTGGCCGTCGCCTGGCTGCCGTTCTTCGTCGCGGCCCCGGACTCCTTCGCCGCGGCGAAGTTCACCATCCCCAACAACCCCGCGTCCGCGCTGCGCTGGCTCGGCGGCAACACCCCCGTCACCCCCGACTGGGCCCGCCCCGCACAGGCCGCGCTCGGCCTCGCGCTCGGCGCGATCGCCGTGTGGCGCGGCCGCTGGGCCGGCGTGGTGCTGCTGGGCGCGAACGCCCGCATCCTCCTCGACCCCAGCGTCTACACCTACTACACCGCCTCCGTGCTGCTCGGCACCCTCCTGTGGGACGTGTGCGGGCAGCGGCGCCTGGTGCCGTGGTGGAGCTGGATCGCGCTGATCGTGCTCTACGGCAGCGTCTTCGCCGTCCCCGACGAGGCGGCCAAGGGCCTGATCCGGCTGTGCTTCGTGGCGGTGTCGACGGCGTACGTGCTGTTCTGGCCGCAGCACCGCCGCGGTCGGCGCGGGCCGCTGCCGGAGGAGGGCGACGCCCTCGTGGAGGGCCCGTGGGGGCCGATGTGGGATCCGAACCGATCGAGGCCGTGGGCGGCGCGTTAGACACTCCGCCGGAAGCGCGACGGAGTGCTGCGCCCCGTCAGGGGCGCGGGGAACTGCGCGACAAGCCCCCACCGGCCCGCAGGGACAGGGCCGGTCGAGACCTGCAAACGGCCCCCGTACCCATGGGTACGGGGGCCGTTTCAGAACCCGGCGGCGCCGACTCAGCCCTTCGGCAGCCCCGCCAGCTGCGCGCTGATCCGCTCGATGTCCGCGTCGGCCGTCTCCAGCCGCTTGCGGATCTTCTCCACGGCGACCTCGGCGGCCTTGGCGAGGAACGCCTCGTTGCCGAGCTTGGCCGTGGACTGCGCCTTGTCCTTCTCGGCGGCGGCCAGCGCCTTGGTCAGACGCTTGCGCTCGGCCTCGACGTCGATCGTGCCGGACAGGTCGAGGGCGACGGTGGCGCCGGCGACGGGCAGCGAGGCGGTGGCGGCGAAACCCTCACCGGCCGGCTGGAGGCGCAGCAGCGAACGCATCGCGTCCTCGTGGGCGGCGAGCGCCGTGCCGGTCAGGTCCAGCTGGGCCGGGACCTTCTGGCCGGGCTGGAGGCCCTGGTCGGAGCGGAAGCGGCGGACCTCGGTGACGACCTGCTGGACCGTCGCGATCTCCTGCTCGGCGGCCGCGTCACGGAAACCGCTGTCCTTCGGCCAGTCGGCGATGACGACGGACTCCTTGCCGGTGAGCGTGGTCCACAGCGTCTCGGTGACGAAGGGCACGACCGGGTGCAGGAGCTTGAGGGTGACGTCGAGGACCTCGCCCAGGACGCGGCGCGAGACCTCGGCCTCGGCACCGCCCTTCTGGAAGGTGGTCTTGGACAGCTCGACGTACCAGTCGAAGACCTCGTCCCACGCGAAGTGGAACAGCGCGTCGGAGAGCTTCGCGAACTGGTAGTCGTCGTAGAGCGCGTCCACCTCGGCGACGACGGCGTTGAGGCGCGAGAGGATCCAGCGGTCGGTGGCCGACATCTGCTCGACGGGCGGCAGGTCGCCCTCGACCGTGGCGCCGTTCATCATCGCGAACCGGGTCGCGTTCCAGATCTTGTTCGCGAAGTTGCGCGAACCCTGGACCCAGTCCTCGCCGATCGGCACGTCGACGCCGGGGTTGGCGCCGCGGGCGAGGGTGAAGCGGACGGCGTCGGAGCCGTACTTGTCCATCCAGTCGAGCGGGTTGACCGCGTTGCCGAAGGACTTCGACATCTTCTTGCCGAACTGGTCGCGGACCATGCCGTGCAGGGCGATGGTGTGGAACGGCGGCTTGCCGTCCATCGCGTACATGCCGAACATCATCATCCGGACGACCCAGAAGAAGAGGATGTCGTAGCCGGTGACCAGGACGGAGTTCGGGTAGAACTTCTCGACGCTCTCGGTCTTCTCGGGCCAGCCGAGCGTGGAGAAGGGCCACAGGCCGGAGGAGAACCAGGTGTCCAGGACGTCCGTCTCCTGGTGCCAGCCCTCGCCCGTGGGCGCCTCGTCGTCCGGTCCGACGCAGACCATCTCGCCGTTCGGGCCGTACCAGACCGGGATGCGGTGGCCCCACCACAGCTGGCGCGAGATGCACCAGTCGTGGAGGTTGTCGACCCAGCCGAAGTAGCGGGACTCCATCTCCTTCGGGTGGATGGCGACGTCGCCGTCCCGGACCGCCTTGCTGGCCGACTCGGCCAGCGGGCCGACCTTGACCCACCACTGCATCGACAGCCGGGGCTCGATGGTCGTCTTGCAGCGCGAGCAGTGGCCGACGGAGTGCTCGTACGGGCGCTTCTCGGCGACGATGCGGCCCTCGGCGCGCAGGGCCGCGACGATGGCGCTGCGCGCCTCCATGCGGTCCAGGCCCTGGAAGGGGCCGTGCGCGGTGATCACCGCGCGCTCGTCCAGGACGGTGAGCGACGGCAGGTCGTGCCGCTGGCCGATCTCGAAGTCGTTCGGGTCGTGGGCCGGGGTGACCTTGACGGCGCCCGTGCCGAACTCCGGGTCGACGTGCTCGTCGGCGACGACGGGGATGCGGCGGCCGGTGAGCGGCAGCTCGATCTCGGTGCCGACCAGGTGCTTGTAGCGCTCGTCCTCGGGGTGGACGGCGACGGCGGTGTCGCCGAGCATCGTCTCGGCGCGGGTCGTGGCGACGACGATGGAGGCGTCACCCTCGCCGTAGCGGATCGAGACGAGCTCGCCCTCGTCGTTCTGGTACTCCACCTCGATGTCCGAGATGGCGGTCAGGCAGCGCGGGCACCAGTTGATGATGCGCTCGGCGCGGTAGATCAGCTCGTCGTCGTAGAGCTTCTTGAAGATCGTCTGGACGGCCTTGGAGAGGCCCTCGTCCATGGTGAAGCGCTCGCGCGACCAGGCAACACCGTCACCGAGGCGGCGCATCTGCCCCGAGATCTGGCCGCCCGACTCGGCCTTCCACTGCCACACGCGCTCGACGAACGCCTCGCGGCCGAGGTCGTGCCGGGACTTGCCCTCCTTGGCCAGCTCACGCTCGACCACGTTCTGTGTGGCGATGCCGGCGTGGTCCATGCCGGGCTGCCACAGGACCTCGAAGCCCTGCATGCGCTTGCGACGCGTGAGGGCGTCGATCAGCGTGTGCTCGAAGGCGTGGCCCAGGTGGAGCGAGCCCGTGACGTTCGGCGGCGGGATGACGATGGTGTACGGCTCTTTGTCGCTCTTCGCGTCGGCCTCGAAGTAGCCCCGCTCTACCCAGCGCTCGTACAGCGGCCCCTCTACATCGGCCGGCGCGTACTGGGTCGGCAGTTCGGGGTTGCTGTCGTTCGGCCCGCTGTCGGGGCGCTGAGTGTTCTCGGTCACGGGAGAAGTCTACGGGGGCGTGCGCGGGGGTTACGAATCCATTCGGGGCGGCGTGCGCGGGGTGCGGGCGGGGCGCGCGGGCCGTGGGGTGCGGCTCTTGCCGGGCAACTGTTCCGAAACCGTTGCCACCTCGTGGTAAAGCCCGCGTAAGAGATCAGGAAGGATGATCGGACTGTCACGAGACTCTGCCACTCCCCCCACGGATTCGAAGAGAGACACGACGCGATGAGCTACAACCAGCCGGGCCCCTACGGCCAGCAGCCGCCCCAGCAGCCCGGCCCGTACGGCCAGGGCGGCGCCCCCGGCCAGCCCGGCTACGGTTACCCCCAGCAGGCCCCGCCGCCCCCGCCGCCGTACGCGGGCCAGCCCCAGGCCCCCTACGGCGCGCCGCAGCCCCCTTACGGCGCCCCCCAGCAGCCGGGCCCGTACGGCCAGCAGCCTTACGGCCAGCAGCCGGGCATGCCGGGCCAGTACCCGCCGCCGGTGCCGCCGCAGGGCGGGGGCAAGGGGAAGGCCATCGGCATCACGATCGGCGCCCTGGTGGTCGTGGGCGCGCTCGTGGGCGGTGCCGTGTACTTCATGGGCGGGAGTGACGGGGAGGTGGCGCCTTACACGATGGTGATGCCGGAGACCCTGCTGGACGGGAAGTACACGAAGGCTTCCGCCTCCACCCCGGACAAGGCCCCCAAGAGCGTGGCCGACGACAAGGACGCCAAGCAGTACGGCATCGAGAACGGCACGGTCGTCTCCGAGGCGTACACCAACGCCGAGAAGCAGAGCCTGGGGGTCAGCGGCGTCTACGGCACGATCGCGGACCCGAAGAAGACCGCCGACGCGATGATCGCCAAGTCGGAGGAGAACCAGAGGAAGATGCAGGGTCTGACCAAGAGCCAGACCGAGACGGTCACGCCCTTCACGGCGTTCACGCCCAGCGGCTTCGACGGCGCGGTCCTGAAGTGCAAGTCCGAGAAGACCACCGCCACCTACGGCACCATCTCGTCGTCCTCCGAGACCTCCATCTGCTTCTGGAGCGACACCAGCGCGGTCGGCGTGGTCCAGCACCGGGTCTCGAAGAGCTCGATGGGCACCTCGGGTGCCACCGGCAACGTGATGTCCGCCAAGGACCTCGCCGAGGCCACCGCCAAGATCCGCAACGAAGTCCGCAAGAACAAGTAGCCCCCCAAATAGCAACCCTCCCCACACGCGACAGCACAGCGCACCGAGCCCCGAGGAACCCCCACATGAACGACAACCAGCCGGGGCAGGCCCAGCCGCCCTCCGCCGCGAAGAGCAAGGGCAAGGGCAAGGCCATCGGCATCGGGGCCGGCGCGCTCGTGGTGGTGGGCGCCCTCGTCGCGGGGGGCGTCTACCTCCTCGGCGGTGACGAGAGCGAGGACGCGGCCTCGTACACGATCGTGATGCCGGACACCCTCGTGGACGGCAAGTTCAAGAAGGACTCCTCGGACGGCGACGACAAGCCGGAGCCGCCGAGCGACTCGGACACCGAGGAGATGAAGGCGTTCGGCATCGAGAACGCGGACGGCGCCGACGGCTCGTACACGAACGCCGAGAAGCAGAGCCTCCGCGTCATCGGCGTGCACGGGGACATCCCGGATCCCGCGAAGAGCGTGGAGACGATGCTCGCCAAGATGGAGAAGGAACAGAAGGACGAGCAGAAGGTCCCCGGGGCCAAGACGGAGACGACCCCGTACAAGGACTACCGTCCGGCCGGCTTCAAGGGCGCGGTGCTGAAGTGCACCGATTCGAAGACCACGTACACCTTCGACGGGGGCGCGCCCATGGGCGGCGCGCTGGAGACCAGCACCTGCGTGTGGGGTGACAAGGGCGTCCTCGGCATGGTCACGGCCGACAACATGCAGGGCGTCGCGGAAGGCAAGACCAAGGGGCTGTCCGCCAAGGAGCTGTCCGAGGTCACGGCCAAGGTCCGCACCGAGATACGCAAGAAGAAGTAGCACGAACCCTAGGGGGACCCCCACATGAGCCAGCACCAGCCAGGACCGCCGCTGCCCCAGCAGCCGCCGCAGCCGCCGGCGCAACCGCCGTCGTCGAACCCGTACGGGCAGCCGGCCCAGCCCGGTCCCGGCCAGGGGTACCCCCCGCCGCCCGCGTACGGGGCTCCCCAGCAGCCGGGCCCGTACGGAGCGGCTCCGCAGCCCCCGAACCCGTACGGGCAGCCGTACGGGGGTCCGGGCGCGCCCGGGCAGTACCCGCCGCCGATACCCCCGCAGGGCGGCGGCAAGGGCAAGATGATCGGCATCGCGGCCGGCGCGGTCGTGCTCGTCGCGGCGATCGTGGCGGGCGTCGTCCTCGTGGCCGGGGGCGACAAGAGCGACGACAAGGCCGACAAGGCCGACGGCAAGAACTCGGCGAGCCCCGCTCCCAGCGCCTCCTCCGCGTCGCCCGCTCCGGCGAAGCGGTACAAGCTCGTCGCGCCCGACGTGGTCCTGGGCGACTACAAGAAGGACGCCGGGGACTCCACGGGCGGCTTCGACTCCAAGGACCTGAACACCCTCAGGCTGCTGGGCGTCGTCAACCCGCAGAACGTCACGGGCGCCTACAAGTCCGGTGAGGACAAGCGCGCCCAGAAGCTGCTGCGGTTCACGGGCGCCTGGGCCGACGACGTCCGGGACCCCGAGGCGGTCGTGGACGGCCTGTTCAAGGACATCGCGAACAGCGCCGCCAAGGACAAGGACAAGGACTCGAAGACCGAGTTCGAAGGCAGCCCGCAGCGGATGTCCCCGGCGGGGCTGGGCGACGCGGTGCTGAAGTGCCAGGTGAGCAAGTGGAGCAAGCCGAACTCGCCCGGTTCCAAGGAGCTCCGGATGCCGCTGTGCATCTGGGCCGACAAGTCCACGGTCGGCACGGTCTTCGCCCTGGACGCCTCCCTGATCGTGCAGGGCCTGGACCTCGGGATCGAGGAGGCCGCGAACCGGACGGCCAAGCTGCGGCAGGAGGTTCGCGTGGAGACCACGGAGGAAGCCGGGAGCCGGGCCAGCTGAGAGGGACGCCATGAGCCACCACCAGCCAGGGCCGTACGGCGCGCCGGGGTCCCCGCGGCAGCCGTCGCAACCGAACCCGTACGGAGGGGCGCCGCAGCAGCCTTACGGTCAGCCCTACGCCCAGCAGCCCTTCGGTCAGCCTTACGGTCAGCCGCCGTACGCGCAGCAGCCTTATGGTCAACAGCCGTACGGCCCGCCGCCGGTGCCACCGCGGGGCGGCGGTAAAGGCAAGGCGATCGGCGTCGCGGTGGGCGCGCTCGTGCTCGTCGGGGCGATCGTCGGAGGCGTCGTCCTGCTGGCGGACGGCCGGGACGGCGCCCCGGACGACGGCAGGCGCTATCAGCTCACCACGCCTCAGACGGTGGCCGGCGTCTACCAGAAGGACGCGCGGGAGTCGGACAAGGCGGGCTTCGACGCGGCCGAGCTGGACGACCTCAGGAAGCTGGGGGTGTCGGACGCGCAGGACGTCGGCGCCGTCTACGAGACCGGCACCGGGAACGCGCGCAGGATGCTGCGGCTCAACGGCGCCTGGGGCAGGGTGAAGGACCCCGGGAAGGTCGTGGACGGGATCTTCGCGCTGATCGCGCGGGACAGGGAGAAGTCGTCCAAGAAGACGAAGTTCGAGGGCAGTCCGCGGAAAGTCACCCCTGAGGGACTCGACGCCGCCATCATGAAATGCCAGTACGGCAGGTACGAGCTACCGAGCGGGAGTTTCACGATGCCGGTCTGCGTCTGGGCCGACCGCAGCACGGTGGGCCTCACGGTCCTCTCCGACCAGGGGGCGGCCCTCGCCGGCAAGGACATCCCCATGGACGAGGCGGCGTCCCTCGCGGCGCGGCTCCGGGCCGAGGCCCGCGTCGAGATCGCGAAGTGACGCGCTGAACAGGGCCGCGCTCGTCACGTCGGTGGCCGGGGCCGCGGTGGCCGTGGCCGGCGCCCTGCTCCTGCTGGGCGGTGGGGGCGACGAGGGCGGCCCGGCCACCCGGCTCGTCACCCCACCCACCGTCGCGGACGGCGCGTACCGGCTGGTGGCGGACACCGCGGCGCTGGAGAAGGAGGGCATCAGCGTCCAGCCGGGCATGCCGGAGGGCACGGTCTCGGTGCTGGCCCGCTACGCGCGCGCGGACGACCCGAAGGCCACCTTGTCGCTGTCCGGCGCGTACGGCGGCGTGGGCGACCCGCAGGCCGTCCTGGACGGCATGCTGAAGGGCTTCGAGGAGGGCCCGGGCTCCCCCGCCGTGGTCTCGGCCCGCCACGTCCTCACCCCGGACGGCCCCGGGGGCCCGGCCCTCACCTGCGAGGTCGTCCGCCTGGACGGCCGTACGTACGCCCCGGCCTGCGCCTGGGCGGAGGAGTCGGACGCCGCCCTGCTGATCGGCTTCGACCCGCGCAAGACCTCGGCGACGGCAGTGGACGAGGCGGCCTTCGCGAAGGTCACGGCCGCGGTCTACCGGGACGTCCGCGAAACGGGCTGAGCCCCCCGCCCGGGCGCCCGCCCGGGAACGGTTGCGCCTCCGGGCCGGGCCGGTGTGGACTGCGCGCATGACTGCCACCCGTGTGCTGTACCTGATCGCGTGTGCCGCCTCGCCCACGCAGCATGTCCGTACCGGCGTCGAGAAGGCCCAGGCCGCCGGGTGGGAGGTGTGCCTGGTCGTGACGCCCTCCGCGCTGCGGTGGATCGAGCGGGACGTGCCCGGGCTGGAACGGCTCACCGGGCATGTGGTGCGCAGCGCCCACAAGCTGCCGGGCGAGCCGGACGTGCTGCCGCCGGCTGACGCCATGGTCGTCGCGCCCGCCACGTTCAACACGGTCAACAAGTGGGCGGCGGGCATCAGCGACGCCCTCGCGCTCAGTCTCGTCAACGAGGCCGTCGGCCTGCGGCTGCCGCTCGTCGCGCTGCCGCACCTGAGCCCCGCCCAGGCGGCCCACCCGGCCTTCGGCCGCAGCGTGGCGCTCCTGCGGGAGTACGGCGTGAAGGTGCTGCTCGGGGAGGACGGGGGCGGCCTCACCGCGCCCGGGGCCGACCCGGCCGCCTTCCCCTGGGACGCGGCCCTGGCGGCCCTCCCCACGGCCTTCTAGCGCCCGCTCCGGGCCACGAAGAGGGGCGCCCGGCCGATTCCCCGGCCGGGCGCCCCTCAGAGGTGTGTGGCGTGCGCTACGCGCTCTTCTCGTGCCGCTCGTCCTTCGGGACGATGCGCGGCACCAGCGTCGGGTTGACGTTGGAGTGCACGACGTCCGCGGTGATGACCACGCGGGCCACGTCCTTGCGGGACGGGACCTCGTACATCACCGACATCAGGACCTCTTCCATGATGGCGCGCAGACCGCGCGCGCCCGTGCCGCGCAGGATCGCCTGGTCGGCGATGGCCTCCAGCGCCGGGCGGTCGAACTCCAGCTCGACACCGTCGAGTTCGAAAAGCCTTTGGTACTGCTTCACCAGGGCGTTGCGCGGCTCGACCAGGATCTGGAGGAGGGCCTCGCGGTCCAGGTTGTGGACGGAGGTGATGACCGGGAGGCGGCCGATGAACTCGGGGATCATGCCGAACTTCACCAGGTCCTCGGGCATGACCTCCTGGAACTGGTCGCTCGCCTCGATCTCGCGCTTGGAGCGGATCGTGGCGCCGAAGCCGATGCCCTTGGCGCCCGCGCGGGACTCGATGATCTTCTCCAGGCCGGAGAAGGCGCCGCCCACGATGAACAGGACGTTCGTCGTGTCGATCTGGATGAATTCCTGGTGCGGGTGCTTGCGGCCGCCCTGGGGCGGGACCGAGGCGGTGGTGCCTTCGAGGATCTTGAGGAGGGCCTGCTGGACACCCTCGCCGGAGACGTCTCGTGTGATCGACGGATTTTCGCTCTTACGGGCGACCTTGTCGATCTCGTCGATGTAGATGATGCCGGTCTCGGCCTTCTTGACGTCGTAGTCAGCGGCCTGGATCAGCTTCAGCAGGATGTTCTCGACGTCCTCGCCGACATAGCCGGCCTCCGTGAGGGCCGTGGCGTCGGCGATGGCGAAGGGCACGTTCAGCATCCGGGCCAGGGTCTGGGCCAGCAGCGTCTTGCCGGAGCCCGTGGGGCCCAGCAGCAGGATGTTGGACTTCGCCAGCTCGATGCCGTCGTCGCGGTGGCCGCCGTTCTCACCGGCCTGGACGCGCTTGTAGTGGTTGTAGACGGCCACGGAGAGGGCCTTCTTGGCCGCTTCCTGGCCGACGACGTAGCCCTCGAGGAACTCGTAGATCTCGCGGGGCTTGGGAAGCTCCTCCCAGCGCACCTCCGAGGTCTCCGCGAGCTCTTCCTCGATGATCTCGTTGCAGAGGTCGATGCACTCGTCGCAGATGTACACACCAGGACCCGCGATGAGCTTCTTCACCTGCTTCTGGCTCTTGCCGCAGAACGAGCACTTGAGCAGGTCGCCGCCGTCACCGATGCGTGCCACGAGGTGCTTCCCCTTCGCCTGGGATCCGCCTTGCTCTGCGAACCCGGGTGCTTGCCTATCGACGGTACCTTGCCGGGCCCCCCGAGCGGGCCCCCCTTGGACCTACTCGGTCCAAGGGGGCGGCCGGCGGCACGGTGGTCCGGACGGACTTCCGGACGGAAGTCCCACCGGAAACGGTCAGGCCGTAACGGACGTCTTGCGCGTCGAGACGATCTGGTCGACCAGACCGTACGCGAGCAGCTCGTCAGCGGTGAGGATCTTGTCGCGCTCGATGTCCTCGCGGATCTTCTCGATCGGCGTGGTCGAGTGCTTGGCCAGCATGTCCTCGAGCTGGGCGCGCATCCGCAGGATCTCGTTGGCCGCGATCTCCAGGTCGGAGACCTGACCCCGGCCCGTCTCGCTGTACGGCTGGTGGATCAGGACGCGGGCGTTCGGCAGCGCCATCCGCTTGCCGGGGGTACCGGCGGCGAGCAGCACGGCCGCGGCGGAGGCCGCCTGGCCCATGCAGACCGTCTGGATGTCGGGCTTGACGAACTGCATCGTGTCGTAGATCGCCGTGAGCGCGGTGAAGGAGCCGCCCGGGCTGTTGATGTAGATCGAGATGTCGCGGTCCGGGTCCATCGACTCCAGGCACAGCAGCTGCGCCATGACGTCGTTGGCCGAGGCGTCGTCGATCTGCACGCCCAGGAAGATCACCCGCTCCTCGAAGAGCTTGGCGTACGGGTCGTACTCGCGCACACCCTGCGAGGTGCGCTCGACGAAGCGCGGGACGATGTAGCGGGACTCGGCGCGCGGGCCGGTCGACTGCGACTGGGGGCCGGTGTAGAGGCCGCTGCCGGCGTAGTTGTTCATCTGCTTCTTCACCATCCTGATGGCGTTCGGTGGGGCGGGGTTTCGCTGCGTGGGCGTGCCGGGGCTCAGGCCCCGGTGCCGCCCCCGCCCGGAACGCCTGCGGCGGTCTTCATGACCTCGTCGATGAGACCGTAGTCCTTGGCCTCCTCGGCGGAGAACCAGCGGTCGCGGTCGGAGTCGTGCGTGACCTGCTCGACGGTCTGACCGGTGTGGAGGGCGGTCAGCTCCGCCATCCGCTTCTTGGTGTACAGCAGCCGCTCGGCGTGGATCTTGATGTCCGAGGCGGAGCCCGCCAGGCCCGCGGAGGGCTGGTGGATCAGGATCTCGGCGTTCGGCAGGGCGAAGCGCTTGCCGGGCGTACCGGCGCTCAGCAGGAACTGCCCCATCGAGGCGGCGAGGCCCATGGCGATGGTCACCACGTCGTTCTTGATGTACTGCATGGTGTCGTAGATCGCCATGCCGGCCGTGATCGAGCCGCCCGGGCTGTTGATGTAGAGGTAGATGTCCTTGTCCGGGTCCGCGGCAAGGAGGAGCAGCTGCGCCGTGATCTTGTTGGCGATGTCGTCGTCGACCGGCTGGCCGAGGAAGATGATCCGTTCCCCGAGCAGTCGGTTGTAGACCTGGTCGCCGAGGCCACCGAAGCTCGGCTCGCCGGCGGCGGCGGAAGGCATCAGATTCGTCACGTATCCACCTGCTCGTTGTTCGACGGCCGCGAGCCGTCTCAGCGTCTTCTTCACGGGGCGGGGTGCGGGCGCGTCGTCCGGGCATCCGCGTCGCGCCACGGGACTCCCCTGCCCCCGTATCTACGGACCCTAACGCGCTGGTAGGCGGGCGCCATCCCGCATCAGGAACTGTTCGCTCTGAGCGCAGGTTCCCCGGCGGCCCGGAGACCACGGCGGGCCCGGCCGCGACACCCCGGTGGGGTGTCGCGGCCGGGCCCGTTTCCGTCACCGGTCGCGCGGACCGGTCACGAGGTGGGCGAGGCTCAGGCCTCGGTCTTGTCCTCGGTGCCCTCGGCGGCCTCGACGACCTCGGTGGCGGCCTCGACCGTCTCGGCGGTCTCGTCCTCGTCGTCCAGGTCGACGACCTCACCGTTGGTGTCCAGGACCTTGGCGACCTCGACGACGGACGCCAGGGCCTTGCCGCGGGCGACCTCGCCGACGAGCATCGGCACCTGGCCACCCTCGACGACGGCCTGGGCGAACTGGTCGGGGCTCATGCCGGAGGACTGGGCACGGCGCATGAGGTGCTCGGTGAGCTCCTCCTGGCCGACCGACAGCTTCTCCTTGTTGACGATCTCGTCAAGGATGAACTGGGTCTTGATGCCCTTCTCGGCCTGCTCCTTGAGCTCGGCGTCGAACTCCTCGGCGGACTTGCCCTGGATCTCCAGGTACTTCGCCAGGTCCAGGCCCATCTGGCCCAGCTGGTGGTGCTCGAGGTTGTGCTTGCGGGTGTTGACCTCGTCCTCGAGCAGCTTCTCGGGCATCGGGACCTCGACCAGCTTGATCAGCTCGTCGAGGACCTTCTCCTGGGCCTGGGTGGCCTGGTCGTACTTCTTCATGCGGGCGAGGCGCTTGGCGCTGTCCGCGCGCAGCTCCTCCAGGGTGTCGAACTCGCTCGCCAGCTGGGCGAACTCGTCGTCCAGGGCGGGCAGTTCGCGGGCCTTGACGGCGGTGACGTCGACCTTGACCTCGGCCTCCTTGCCCTCGGCGGAACCGCCCTTGAGCTCGGAGGTGAAGGTGGCGGTGGCGCCGGCCTCGAGACCGGTCACGGCCTCGTCGATGCCCTCGAGCAGCTGGCCCGAGCCGATGGTGTAGTCGATGCCCTTGGCGACGCCGTCCTCCAGGACCTCGCCGTCGACCTTGGCCTCCAGGTCGACGGTGACGATGTCACCCTCGGCGGCGGCGCGCTCGACCGGGGAGGTGGTGGCGAAGCGGTCGCGGAGCTGCTCCAGCGACTTCTCGATGTCCTCGTCGGTCACCTCGGCGGCGTCGACGGTGACCTCGATGCCGGAGTAGTCCGGGATCTCCAGGGTCGGGCGGATGTCGACCTCGGCGGTGAAGGAGAGCAGCTCGCCGTCCTTCAGCTCCGTGATGTCGACCTCGGGCTGGCCCAGCGGGTTGAGGTCGGCCTCGTTGACCGCCTCGGTGTAGAACTTCGGGAGCGCGTCGTTGACGGCCTCTTCGAGGACCGCACCGCGGCCGAACCGCTGGTCGATGACGCGGGCCGGGATCTTGCCCTGACGGAAGCCCTTCACCGTGACCTGCTGGTTGATCTTCTTGTACGCCGCGTCGAGGCTGGCCTTGAGCTCCTCGAAGGGCACCTCGACAGTGAGCCGAACCCGAGTCGGGTTCAGGGTCTCCACGGCGCTCTTCACGGTTCGGTCTCCTTGGGGCTGACTTCTGGGATTCCGCTGAGGTTCAGCGAGTCGCGCCCGGCACACAGACACACGGGCACGCAGCTTGCATAGTAACCGCAAGCAGGATGGGCCCCACAATGTGATCTTGATGGTCGGGGTGGCCGGATTCGAACCGACGACCTTCCGCTCCCAAAGCGGACGCGCTACCAAGCTGCGCCACACCCCGTCGGTGCGAGACGTAGGGTACATGCCCCCAGGGCCTCCGGACGCCGACTTTCCCGGGCGGTCGCGCGGATGACGGGCGGACGGCGGGCGGCGGACGGGCCGGCCGGTCGCGTACGGGGAGAGCGGGGTGTGCGGCGCACGGCCGGGACCCGCTACGATGCATCGCAGAGCCGTACGGCCCCCGGGCCGTCGCGGTGTGCGCGGGCGTAGCTCAATGGTAGAGCCCCAGTCTTCCAAACTGGCTACGCGGGTTCGATTCCCGTCGCCCGCTCCAGATGACGCCTCCGGCCCCTGGCCGGAGGCGTTTTTCGTGCTCCCGACCACACCCGGCACCGCGCCCGATCAGCTCGGCGAAGGACATCGCCGCACGTCGGAGCCGTCAGAACTTGATGCCGTTTATCGTCTCGGCCAGCGAGTTCAGGAAGCGCTGGATCGACGGGGCCATGCCCGTCGACGCGAGGAAGAAACCGAAGAGGATCGCCACGATCGCCGGCCCGCCCTTGATATTGCCGGCGCGGATCATCACCACCAGCACGATCGCCAGGAGCAGCACCACTGACAGCGAAATGGCCACAACTGATCACACCCTCGGTCGGAACACCTGGTCGGCCCCGGAAGACATGCTGCCCCGCAGCCCCCACACATCAATCATCGTGCCACCAACTTGCCCTCTACAGGGGCAGTGTGACGTTTCGTCGGTAGCTCGTCGAGAATCGTCCGGAAAGCTGCGGGAGATGATATCGGGCGACTTGACTGGGACAAGACCGGTTCGGGGTGAATAAGCAAATAAACGGAACAGGGTTTTACCGCTTCCGATTCCGCCGCTAAGGTGCCTCGAATGCCTCCCGCTGTCACCCCTCCCACACGATCGGCGGTGCCCGCACCGCGGCTTCCGGGGCTCCCCGGAGCATCCCCCGCCGGAGCGGGGCGCGATCCGTTCTTCGACAACGCCAAATACCTGGCGATCGTCCTCGTGGCCCTCGGGCACGCCTGGGAGCCGCTCACCCACACCAGCCGCGCGGCGCTGGCGCTCTACCTCACCGTCTACGCCTTCCACATGCCGGCGTTCATCCTGATCTCGGGCTACTTCTCCCGTGGCTTCGACCTGAGCCCCGCCAAGGTCAAACGGCTGGTCACCGGGGTCGTCGTGCCGTACCTGATCTTCGAGGTCGCGTACACCTTCTTCCAGCACCGGGCGGAGGACGCCCCGCCGGAGCCGATCACGCTGCTCAACCCCTGGTACCTGAACTGGTTCCTGGCCGCGCTGTTCGTCTGGCGGCTGACCACGCCGATCTGGCAGAACCTGCGCTGGGCCGTTCCCGTGTCGTTCGCGATCGCGATCCTCGCGGCGCTCTCACCCGAGGTCGGCAACGATCTCGATCTTCAGCGGGTTCTTCAGTTCCTGCCGTTCTTCGTCATCGGTCTCCACATGGAGCCGCACCACTTCCGGCTCGTACAGCGCCGGTGGCTGCGCATCGCCGCCGTACCGGTGTTCGCCACCGCGATCGCGGTGGCCTACTGGGCGTCGCCGCGGATGAACAGCTCGTGGTTCTACCACAACGACAGCGTCCAGGAGCTGGCCGCGCCCCTGTGGGCCGCGCCGGTGATGCAGCTGGCGATGTTCGGCTGCGCCGCGGTGCTGATCGTGTGCTTCCTCGCCTGGGTCCCGCGCCGCACCGTGTGGTTCACGGCGCTGGGCGCGGGCACCCTCTACGGCTTCCTGCTGCACGGCTTCCTGATCAAGCTCTCGCGCTGGTGGGAGTGGTACGACGCCTACGCCTGGATCCGCGAGCCGGTCGGCGGCGTGGTGGTGACGGTGCTGGCGGCCGGGATGATGACCGCGCTGTGCACCCCGCCGGTGAGACGGGTCTTCCGCTTCGCCGTGGAGCCGAGGATGGAGTGGGCCTTCCGCAAGCGGCCCTGAGGGGCCTCAAAACGGCTCAGCCGGCCCGGACGGCCTGGACGACCGGACGCTTCGGACCGCGAAGTCGTCCAGGCCGAGCAGTTCACCCATACGGGCGTACTTGCGTCGCAGCCTCTCGCGGGTGTCCGGGTCGAGGGCGGCGGCCCGGGCCGGGTCCGCGTTGTGCGCGAGGTCCGCGGCCTTGACCGTGAGCGCGCCCGGCGTGGCGAGGATCCGCGCCGCGTACGCCTCGGGGGCCTCCCCGGGCCTCTTGGTCACCGCGAGCACGATGTCCTTGGTCTCCCGGGGCAGCTCCGCCCCCGCCAGCCACTCCTCGGTGACGGCGCCGTCCTCGACCGCGTCGTGCAGCCAGGCGGCGGCGATCTGCGCCTCGCTGCCGCCCCGCGCCCGTACGCCCTCGGCGACCGCGGCCAGGTGCTCGCTGTACGGGCGCCCGGCCTTGTCCGTCTGCGTGGCGTGCGCCCTGCGGGCGAGGGCCTCCACGGCGGCGAGGTCCAGCGGCGCGGGTGCGGGGTGGTGCGGCATGCGGCTCCTCGGGGGACGTGGGCGGCCGGTCAGTGGCGGCAGATGAGCAGCAGGGCACGGTCGTCGTTGACGTCCTTGGCGACCGCCTCGATGAGGTGCCAGGCCGCGCCCTGGAAGCCGCCGGAGACATAGCGGTCCGCCTCGCCGGTGAGCCGGTCCATGCCCTCGGTGAGATCCCGCTCGGCCGTCTCGACCAGGCCGTCGGTGAAGAGCATCAGGACGTCGCCGGCGCCCAGCGTCCCCTTTATCGGGTCGAACTGGGCGCCGTCGTAGACGCCCAGGAGGGGGCCTTCGGCGGCCTTCTCCTCCCAGCGGCCCGTGCCGGCGCTGAGCTGGAGGCCGGGCAGGTGCCCGGCGGAGAACATCTCGTAGTCGCCGCTGTCGAGGTCGAGGACGAGATGGACGGAGGTGGCGAAGCCCTCGTCCCAGTCCTGGCGGAGCAGATAGCCGTTGGCGGCGGGCAGGAAGGCGTGCGGCGGCAGCGAGCCCAGCAGGCCGCCGAAGGCCCCGGAGAGCAGCAGGGCGCGCGAGGCGGCGTCCATGCCCTTGCCGGAGACGTCGGTGAGGACGACCTCCAGGGTGCGCCCGCCGTTGGTCCGGGCGGCGACGACGAAGTCGCCGGAGAAGGACTGGCCGCCGGCCGGGCGCAGCGCCATCTCCCGGTGCCAGCCGCGCGGCAGTTTGGGCAGCTTGCTCTGGACGCGGATGCGTTCGCGCAGGTCGAAGAGCATGGTGCCGCCGCGCCGCCAGGGCACGCCGACGCGGCTGCGGAACTGGGCGATGAGCAGGCCGAGGAAGCCGACGGCCGCGACGACGAGGATGGTGCCGGGGGTGACCCGGTCGGCGCCGCCGTGCCCGCCCGTGTCCAGGGCGGCGGCCTCCACGATCAGGGCGGCGGCGGAGGCTGCGTAGAGGGCCAGCAGGCTGGCGGGGCGCAGCAGCAGTCCGCCGGCGACGATGGGCAGGACGAGCGCCGAGGGCGCGCACCACTCGGGCAGAGCCACGGTGCCGAGCGCGAGGGCGGGTACGCAGAGCAGCAGGGCGCCCAGGGCGATCCAGTCGGAGCCGTCGCCGCGGAAGTAGTCGACACCGGCTTTGCGCACGCTCGTGCGAGCCCGGTGCAGTGCTTTGCGCATCCGGGCCGTCGGGGTCTCCGCACCGCCAGTCATTGCATCGTGACCTTATCCACCCATTCGGCGGTGCGTCGACTCACGCCGCGCCGACACGTCGACCTGGGGCAGGGCGCAAAGAAGCACGGAGAGCCACCATATGCGAAATTCGTTCGCCCGGAAGGGAATCCGCTGCTGTCATGAGGGCATGACGACGGAGTTACGAGTACTTCGCCAGGCCGACTGGGACGCCTGGTACGGCACGCTGGAGCTGGCCTTCGGCGGGGTCGCGGAGGCTCCCGAGGAGGCCGCGCTGTGGCGGGAGCTGGCCCGGTTCGACCGTTCGATCGGCGCCTGGGACGGCCCCGAAGTCGTGGGCACGACCGGGGCGTTCGCCTTCCGGATCACGGTCCCGGGCGGCGCGGTGGTGCCCGCCGCCGGGGTGACGATGGTGGGCGTGCGGCCGACGCACCGCAGGCGCGGCGTGCTGCGCGCGATGATGCGGCGTCAATTGGACGACGTACGGGCCTGGGGTGAGCCGATAGCGGTGCTGACGGCTTCCGAGCCGGGGATCTACGGCCGGTTCGGCTACGGCACCGCGACCCACTCCCTGCGCGTGACCGTCGACACGACGCGGGTGCGTCTCGCCGTCCCGGACGGCACGGACGAGGTGCGGTTGCGCTTGTCGAAGCCCGAGGAAGCACGGGACGCCTGCGAGGCGGTCTACGCGCGCCGGGTAGCCGCCCGCCCCGGGATGCTGGAGCGGCAGCCCGGCTGGGAGGCGCAGCCGCTGCTGGACCCCGCCGATCAGCGCGCGGGGGCCTCGCCGTTGCAGTGCGTGCTGGCCGAGGCCGGCGGCGAGGTGGTGGGGTACGCGCGGTACGCGGTGAACGTGGAGTGGACGCAGGCGGGGCCGAACGGCACGGTGCGGCTGCGCGATGCCGAGGCCCTGACGCCGGCGGCGTACGCGGCGCTGTGGCGCTATCTGTGCGGGATCGACCTGACGTCGCGGGTCACGTGCTTCAGCCTGCCGGTCGACGATCCGCTGCTGCACCTGGTGGGTGACGCACGGCGGTGCGAGCCTGCGGTGCGGGACCAGTTGCACCTCCGGCTGGTCGACGTGGGCGCGGCGCTGGCCGCGCGGACGTACCGGACGCCGCTGGACGTGGTGTTCGAGGTGGCCGACGACTTCTGTCCGTGGAACGCGGGGCGCTGGCGGCTCACGGGGGACCCGAAGGGGGCCTCCTGCGAGCGTACCGAGGACGCCGCGGACCTGGTGCTGTCCGTGCGGGAGCTGGGCGCCGCCTATCTGGGCGGGGTGTCGCTGGCGGCGCTGGCGGCGGCCGGGCGGGTGACGGAGGTGCGGGAGGGCGCGCTGGAGGAGGCGGCGACGGCGTTCGGCGGCTCGGTCGCGCCGTGGCTGCCGCACGGCTTCTGAGCCCGCCGGCCGCCCGTCAGCGGTGCTGGCAGGCGGGGCACCAGAAGAGGTTGCGGGCGGCGAGACCGGCGGTGCGGATCTCGCCGCCACAGATGTGGCAGGGCTGCTGGGCCCGGCGGTACACGTACACCTCGCCGCCGTGGTCGTCCACGCGCGGTGGGCGGCCCATGGCCTCCGGGGTGTGCTCGGGGCGCACGGTGTCGATTCTGTTGTTCCGGACGCCTTCGCGCATCAGCTCCGCCAGATCCGACCACATCGCGTCCCACTCCGGCCGGGTGAGGTCACGGCCGAGGCGGTACGGGTCGATTCCGTGCCGGAAAAGGACCTCGGCGCGGTAGACGTTGCCGACGCCGGCGATGACCTTCTGGTCCATGAGGAGCGCGGCGACGGTGGTGCGGCTGCGGGAGATCCGCTGCCACGCCTTGTCCGGGTCGTCGCCGGGGCGCAGCGGGTCCGGGCCGAGCCGGTCGTGTATCGCCTGCTTCTCGGCGTCGGTGATCAGGGCGCAGGTGGTGGGCCCGCGCAGGTCGGCGAAGGCCGACGGGGTGGCCAGGCGCAGCCGCACGGTGTCGGTGGCGGGCGGGGCCGGGCGGTCGCCGAGGGCGTACTTGCCGAAGAGGCCGAGGTGGATGTGGATCCAGTCGCCGGCGCCGAAGCCGAGGAAGAGGTGCTTGCCGTGGGCCTCGGCGGTCTCCAGGACCTGGCCGTCCAGCAGCGCCGCGCTGTCCGAGAACTTGCCCTGGGGGCTGGTCACGCGGACGGTTCGGCCCGCGAACATGGCGCGGTGGTCCGCCGCGAGGCGGTGGATCGTATGCCCTTCGGGCAAGGCGGTGCCTCCTGTGCGCTTCCTTCTGCGGGCAGGCCTCTTTCTCCCCTGCCCCGCCCCTTCCCGCCGCATCCGCTGTGCGGCTCCGCGCGGCGCCCTCGAACGCCGGGCGGGCTGGAATCCAGCTCGCCCGGCGCCCGGGATGGAAGGGTCAGTCCTGCTGCGGGTGGTGGGCCGGGATCGCCGGGAGCTCGCCCGTCGTCTCGTAGCGGCTCAGCATCTCGATGCGGCGGGTGTGCCGCTCCTCGCCGGAGTACGGCGTGGCCAGGAAGATCTCGACGAACTTCGTCGCCTCCTCCTGGGTGTGCATCCGGCCGCCGATGCTGATCACGTTGGCGTCGTTGTGCTCACGGCCGAGGGCAGCGGTCTGCTCGCTCCAGGCGAGGGCCGCCCGGACGCCCTTGACCTTGTTCGCGGCGATCTGCTCGCCGTTGCCGGAGCCGCCGATGACGATGCCGAGGCTGTCCTTGTCCGCGGCGGTCCGCTCCGCGGCACGGAGACAGAACGGCGGGTAGTCGTCCTGGGCGTCATAGATGTGCGGGCCGCAGTCGACCGGCTCATGGCCCTGGGCCGTGAGCCACTCGACGAGGTGGTTCTTGAGTTCGTAGCCGGCATGGTCGGAGCCGAGATACACGCGCATGCGGACGAGTGTGGCACGAGTCCGGACCCGGATCCGCCGCAGGGCGCCCCCAAGTCCAGGTGAACGTCAGGCAACGTCAGGCGATCACAACGATACGGATTCGGACCTTCCTAAACACGCCTTCGAAAAGTTCTAATGCGGGGGCTCGTAACCCGAGAACCTAAGGAACGTGCACATGGGCGCGACACCGCCGACTATGACAAAGGCGTCGACCTCCGGCGACCCCGGGCAGGCCACCGCCGCGTCTGCCCAGGACGGCCTCAAGGCCGGGCTCAAGAACCGCCACCTGTCCATGATCGCCATCGGCGGTGTGATCGGTGCCGGTCTCTTCGTGGGTTCCAAGAGCGGCATCGCCGCCGCCGGCCCCGCCATCCTCGTCTCTTACGCACTCGTCGGCGCGATGGTCGTCTTCGTCATGCGGATGCTCGGCGAGATGGCCGCCGCCAACCCGACCTCCGGCTCCTTCTCCGCCTACGCGGACCGGGCGCTGGGCCGCTGGGCCGGTTTCACCATCGGCTGGCTGTACTGGTTCTTCTGGGTCGTCGTGCTGGCGGTCGAGGCGACCGCGGGCGCGGAGATCCTCGAAGGCTGGATACCGGCCGTGCCGCAGTGGGCCTGGGCCCTGATCGTCATGGTGGTCCTCACGATCACCAACCTGGGCTCGGTGAGCTCCTACGGCGAGTTCGAGTTCTGGTTCGCGGGCATCAAGGTCGTCGCCATCTCGGCGTTCGTCGTGATCGGCGGGCTGGCCATGTTCGGCCTGCTGCCGGGCTCGGACAACCCGGGCGCGGGCCTGGACAACCTGACCGCGCACGGCGGGTTCCTGCCCAACGGGCCGGGGGCGATCCTCGCCGGTGTGCTGATGGTCGTCTTCTCCTTCATGGGCAGCGAGATCGTCACCCTGGCCGCCGGTGAGTCCGAGGACCCGCAGCGCGCGGTCACCAAGGCCACCAACAGCGTGATCTGGCGCATCGGCGTCTTCTACCTGGGCTCGATCCTCGTCGTGGTCTCCCTGCTCCCGTGGGACTCCAAGGAGATCGCCGAGAAGGGCAGCTACGTCGCCGCCCTCGACTCGATCGGCATCCCGCACGCCGGCCAGATCATGAACGTCATCGTGCTGACCGCCGTGCTCTCCTGCCTGAACTCGGGCCTCTACACCGCCTCCCGCATGGCCTTCTCGCTCGGCCAGCGCGGCGACGCGCCGAAGGCCTTCGCCCGCGCCAACAAGAAGGGCGTCCCGCAGGCCGCCATCCTCGGCTCGGTCGTCTTCGGCTTCCTGTCGGTGTTCTTCAACTACATGTGGCCGGACACGGTCTTCAAGTTCCTGCTGAACGCCTCGGGCGCCGTCGCCCTCTTCGTCTGGCTGGTGATCTGCTTCACGCAGCTGCGGATGCGCGGCATCATCCAGCGCGAGATGCCGGAGCGGCACGTCGTGAAGATGTGGCTCTTCCCGTACCTGACCTGGGCCACCATCGGCATGATCACCTTCGTGCTGGGCTACATGGTCTACGACGGCGGCGACAACCGTCAGCAGGTCCTGCTGTCGACGCTGCTGGGCGCGATCGTCCTGGTCGTCGGCCTGGTCCTGGACCGCCGCCGGCGCGCGCAGGGCGCCGCTCAGCGGTAGGCACCTCCTTCCGGCGGGCGCGTCACGAGGTCTCGAAGGACTTCTTGGCGCGCCCGTACACCGTGAGGGCGGTGGACTCGGCGGAGTCGGCGTACCAGACACTCACCTGGTACGTCCGGCCTCCCTTCTCGAAGCCGAGCTGCCGCCCCTGGCGGGGCTTCCCGCCCTGGAGGAACGCGTACTCCCAGACCACCGCCGGATCCCCGGAGAAGGTGGTCCTCTCCAGTTTCAGCTTCCGGTAGCCCGGCGTGCCGTGGAAGCCGCGCTCGAACCGCTCCCAGTGCGTCAGCAGGTCCTCCGTCGTGCGGCCCTGCTTGGCGGAGAGCTCGATCGCGCCGTCCTTCGAGGTGTAGGTCACGTCGCTGGGCGTCTGCTGCGTGCGGTTCCAGTCGGCCGGCGGCACCCAGCTGAAGCCGTCCTCGGTCCGGCGCTCCCCCTCCGCGGCCCCGCCGGACCCCTTCTCCTTCTCTCCCGGCTTCCCGCCCGGCGCCGTGGTGGCCGGTGCCGAGCTGCCGGGCGGCCTGTCCGTGCCGCCCGCCGGGGTGTCCCCTCCCTCCGCTCCCCCGGGGCCGCGTGCCACCAGGACGATCCCCACGGCCACCGCCGACACGGTCACGACCGCGCCGGCGGCCAGCAGCGCGACCCTGCGGCGCGGCGGACCGCCACCCCGCCTGTCCCGTGTGTCCGGCGAGGGCTCCGGGGGCGGTACGGGCACGGGCGCGGGGCCCGGCGGCGGTACGGGCGCCACGGGCGGCGGCTGTTCGGAGAGGACCGTCGGCGGGTGCGGGCCCGGCTCGGCGAGGGCGGTCAGGGCGCCCTCCACCTCGTCGAGGGACGGCCGCCGCCCCGCTTCCTTGAGCAGCAGCCCGGCCAGCAGCTCCCGCAGCGGCCCCGCGGCGGGCGGGATCTCCGGCTGTTCGTAGAGGACGGCGTGCAGCGTCGCCAGGGTGGTCGCCCGGGTGAAGGGCGACCTGCCCTCGACCGCCGCGCACAGGGTCGCGCCGAGCGACCACAGGTCGGACGGCGGGCCCTGCTGCCTGCCCTCGATCCGCTCCGGGGCCATGTACTCCGGCGAGCCGACCAGGGTGCCCGCCATGGTCAGCGCCGCGGCGTCCTGCATGGCGGCGATCCCGAAGTCGGTGAGGACGATCCGGCCGCCCTCGGTCAGCAGGACGTTGCCCGGCTTGATGTCGCGGTGCAGCACGCCGACGGCGTGCACCGCGCGCAGGGCGCGCACCAGGCCCAGCCCGATCCGGGCGGCCTCGCGCGGGGCGACGGGCCCGTCACGGCCCAGCGCCTGTTCCAGGGAGCGGCCGTCGACGAGCTCCATCACGATCCACAGCCGGTCGTCCTCCTCGGCCACGTCGTAGACCCGCACGACGTTCGGGTGGTCGATCCGGGCGGTGGCACGGGCCTCGCGCAGACTGCGCTCCCGCTGGACGGTGCTGGCCTCCCCGACGAGCCCGTCGATACGGATCTCCTTGGCGGCCACGAGCCGGCCGAGTATCCGGTCGTCCGCCCGCCACACCCGGCCCATTCCGCCGCGCCCGATCAATTCCAGCAGCCGGTAGCGCCCCACCACCAGCCGCTGCCCCCGCACCTCGTCGCTCGAATTCCCCACCAGGCCCGCCCCCATTGCGGAATTATCGTTCCGCAGCCTCGGACATTGGAATCTTGTGGTACCTATTCAAATACCTCTGCACGGAGCGGAGATAGGGGGGAGCGAAAATGTTCCGAAGTATTCGACGGAGGCGTCGTCCGGTGTCACCGGCGCTGCCCGTCACGGTGGCCCTGGCCGCTTCGGCGTCCTTGGCCGCGGCACTGCTGGTGCCGTCCGTGGCTGTCGCCTCTCAGAGTGCCGCCGAGCCCACGCCCGGCAGCGGCCAGGGCGGGAGCCCCGGCCCGAGCGTGCCGGCGGGGTACAAGGTCACGACCGGTCTGCCGGGCAAGATAACCGTGGGCAAAAAGACGGGGAACACCAGTCTGAATGCCACCATCCGTAATGGCGAGGCCAAGGAACTCGGGGCGGTCCGGCTGAAGGTGGTGGGGTTCGAGGGAATGCAGATCAAGGCGGTCGAGGGGTGCTCCGCCATCCCGGCCGGAGAGCTTCCCGAGGGTTCGAACAGTGGTTTCTCCTGCGCCGTCGACAAACTGGCCGCGGGCCAGAGCCGGGAATACCGGGTGACGGCACGCTTCGACCTGGGGAAGACGGGCCGGATCTGCCTTCCCGTCACCTTGGGCGACACGAAGACCCTGCTGTGGCAGCAGGGCCCGGTCCACTTCGGGACCACCGACACCAGCTCCGACGCGCCGGACACCCCGCTGCTGCTCGGCACCAAGAACGTGCCGTCCGGCGGGGCGGCCACCCCGAGCGGGGGCACGGCGAGCGCGCCGACGGCGGCCGGGAAGTCCGGCGGCCCGAGCGGCGGCACGGTGAGCGCCTCGCCGTCGACGGGCACGGGCAAGGACGGCAAGGAAGCAGCCCCGTCCCGGAGCGCGGGCGGCGCGGCCCCCTCCACGAGCGAGTCGCCGGCCGAGCTGCCCCGTACGGGCTCGCCGTCGGCGCTGCCGCTGGCGGGCGCGCTGGCCGGCGCGCTGCTGGTCGCGGGCGCGGTCGGGATCTGGGTGACCACCCGCAGGCGGGGCCGCCACTGAGCTCCGGCGGCCGTCCTGGACGCGGACCGGGCCCGCACCCCTGGCGTCAGGGGTGCGGGCCCGGCTCGTGCGGCGCGGGGCGGCGTCAGCCGCGGCGGCCCAGCAGCTTCCAGGCGGCGGGCAGGGCGCCCATGGCCAGGGCGGCCTTCAGGGCGTCGCCGATGAGAAAGGGCGTCAGGCCCGCCGCGACCGCCTCGGTCAGGGAGATGTGGGCGTACAGCGCGAGGTAGGGGACGCCGACCGCGTAGATGATCGCGGAACCGAGCGCCATGGTGCCCGCGGTGCGCAGGACGGAGCGGTCGGCACCGCGGCGGGCGAGCGCGCCGACGACGGTGGTGGCCAGCAGCATGCCGAGGACGTAGCCGAAGGAGGCGAAGGCCGTGCCGGTGCGGCCCTCGGCGAACCACGGCACGCCGGCCATGCCGACCACCGCGTAGAGGGCGAGGGAGAGGAAGCCGCGGCGGGCGCCGAGGGCGGTGCCGACCAGGAGGGCGGCGAAGGTCTGGCCACTGACCGGGACCGGGGAGCCGGGGACCGGGATCGCGATCTGGGCGGTCAGGCCGGTCAGCGCGGCACCGCCGAGGATCAGGGCGGCGTCGCGGACGCGGGCGCGCCCGGCGGAGGTGGCGGGGAGCAGATCGGCGAGGACCGTACCGGTCCGGGTGACAGAAGCAGCGGCGGTGGCCATCGGTACTCCGCGAGATAGAGGTATAGGACAAGTAAGTAAGGGACCAGGGCGACGTTAGCCGAGCGTCGCCGTCCGGGCACCGGGTGGCGATGACAAAGGCGGGGCGTTCCGCTTGGAGGCTTCCCAGCGTGGGCAGAATGGCGCGTGATGCTCGTCACTGGAGAGCGGCGAGGCTTGGCTCAGACGACTCCGCCGGGAGAATGTGGAGTCACCTATACCTCTTCGCGCCCCGTGCGCACCCCCCATGCGCCTCGCGCGCAGATCCGGAAGTACGAGCCCCATGCACGACGCACCGCCAGCCGCTGACACCCTCACCGGCGAGAAAGAACCGCTGTCGGCCGGGCTCAAGCAGCGGCATCTGACGATGCTGGGGCTGGGCGGCGTGATCGGCGCCGGCCTGTTCGTGGGCTCGGGTGCCGGTATCGCCGTGGCCGGCCCGGGGATCATCGTGTCCTACCTGATCGCGGGCGCGCTCGCGATGCTGGTGATGCGGATGCTCGGCGAGATGTCCTCGGCGATGCCCGCGTCGGGCGCGTTCTCCGTGCACGCGGAGCGGGCCCTGGGCCGGTGGGCGGGCTTCACGGTGGGCTGGCTCTACTGGTTCCTGCTGGTGGTCGTGCTGGCCGTGGAGGCGACGGGCGCGGCCCAGATCGCGAACGGCTGGGTGCCGTCGGTGCCCCAGTGGGGCTGGGTGCTGATCTTCATGGTGGTCTTCACGGCCGCCAACCTCGCGGCGGTGAAGAACTTCGGCGAGTTCGAGTTCTGGTTCGCCACCCTCAAGGTCGGCGCGATCGTCCTGTTCCTGGGGCTCAGCCTGCTGGCGATCTTCGGGGTGCTGCCGGACACCAGCGCGGTGGGCCTGTCCAACCTCACCGGCCAGGGCGGCTTCCTGCCGCACGGCTGGAGCGGCGTGGTCTCCGGCGTCCTGGCGGTCGTCTTCGCCTTCGGCGGCCTGGAGGTCGTCACCATCGCGGCCGCCGAATCCGACGACCCGGCACGCGCCGTGGGCCGGGCGGTGCGCAGCGCCGTGTGGCGGATCCTCTTCTTCTACGTGGGCTCGATGCTGGTCATCGTGACCCTGCTGCCGTGGTCGTCCATGCAGCCGGGCAAGAGCCCCTACGTGGCGGTGCTGGACCACATCGGGGTGCCCGGGGCCGGGCAGATCATGAACATCGTGGTCTTCGTGGCACTGCTGTCCGCCCTGAACGCCAACCTCTACGGCTCGTCACGGATGGTCTTCTCGCTGGCCGAGCGGGGCGAGGCGCCGCGCTCGCTGCTCAAGGTGTCGGGCGGCGGCGTGCCGCGCCGGGCCGTGCTCGCCTCGGTCGCCTTCGGTTTCGCCTCGGTGATACTGAATCTGAAGTGGCCGGATTCGATCTTCCACTACTTGCTGAACGCCGTGGGTGCGGTACTGCTCTTCGTCTGGGGCCTGATCGCCGCCTCGCAGCTGCGGCTGCGGCGCCGGATCGAGCGCGAGATGCCGGACCGGCTGACGCTGCGGATGTGGGGCTTCCCCTATCTGACCTGGGTCGCTCTGGCCGCGATGGGCGCCGTGCTGGTGCTGATGCTCACCGACGAGGGCGCGCGGCCGCAGCTGATGTGGTCCGCCGCGGCGACGGGCGCGGTGCTCCTGGTCGCCGGTCTGCGGGAGCTCCGGCTCCGTCGTAACCCCCGGTAAGCCTTCTCGGGCGCCGCTGAAACCGCGGATTCGCATCGGTTCTGGCGAGACGTCAGGCACGTACAGTCACACTCTCGTCTGAATATCGGACAGGCGTGTCACAGGTGTTGTCCTGAGCGAACATGAACCCCACACTGAGGCCACTTTTCCGCTCTCACCCCACGGGACACACACGATCATGACTCGGACACCTGCGACCTCCGCGCCCTCGCGCGACGGGGTCACCCCCCAGGAGCCGGGCGGCACGGATCTGTCGCACGGCCTCAAGCAGCGCCATCTGTCGATGATCGCCCTCGGCGGTGTGATCGGCGCCGGTCTGTTCGTCGGCTCGGGCGCCGGTATCGCCGCCGCCGGTCCCGCCATCGTCCTCGCCTACGCGGTCTCCGGGCTTCTGGTGATGCTCGTGATGCGCATGCTGGGCGAGATGTCGGCGGCCAACCCGGCCTCGGGAACCTTCTCCGTCCACGCCAACCGGGCGATCGGCCCCTGGGCGGGGTTCGCCGCCGGCTGGATGTTCTGGGTGGAGCTCTGTGTGGGCATCGCCGCCGAGGCGATCGGCGCCGCGGCGATCATGCAGTCGTGGTTCCCGTCGACGGACTCCTGGATGTGGGTCCTCCTCTTCATGGCGCTCTTCTGCGGCACGAACCTGGCGGCGGTCGGCAACTTCGGTGAGTTCGAGTTCTGGTTCGCGGCGCTCAAGGTCGGCGCGATCGCCATCTTCCTGGTCCTGGGCGTGCTGGCCATCCTCGGCGTGCTGCCGGGCACCGAGGCGCCGGGCAGCTCCAACCTCAGCGGTCACGGCGGCTTCATACCCAACGGCGCCAACGGCCTGGTCGTCGGCCTGCTGGCCTCGGTCTTCGCCTACGGCGGCCTGGAGACGGTGACGATCGCCGCGGCCGAGTCCGAGCACCCGGTCAAGGGCGTCGCCCAGGCGGTCCGCACGGCGATGTGGCGCATCGCCCTCTTCTACGTCGGCTCGATGCTCGTGATCGTCACGGTGATCCCGTGGAACGACGAGTCGATCACCGCCCACGGTCCGTACGTGGCCGTCCTGAAGTACCTCGACATCCCGGCCGCCGGGCAGATCATGAACGTGATCGTGCTGATCGCTCTGCTCTCCGCGATGAACGCCAACATCTACGGCGCCTCCCGGATGTCGTACTCCCTGGTGATGCGCGGCCAGGGCCCCCGCTTCCTGGCCCGGACCAGCGGCGGCGTGCCCCGTCTGACGGTGCTGGCCTCCTCCGCCTTCGGCTTCTTCGCGGTGCTGCTGAGCTACTGGTGGCCCGACACCGTCTTCAAGTGGCTGCTGTACGTGACCGGCGCGGCGGTGCTGGTGGTGTGGCTGTTCATCGCCGTCACCCAGCTGGCCCTGCGGCGGAAGCTGGAGCGCGAGGAGCCGGAGAAGCTGGTCGTGCGGATGTGGGCCTACCCCACCCTGACGTGGGTGGCCATCGCCGCGATCCTCGCGGTCCTCGGCCTGATGCTGCGGCAGGAGGAGACCCGGATCCAGCTCTTCGCCACGGCCGGCCTCACCGTCGCCCTCTGTCTCGTCGGCTACCTGCGCCAGCGCGCGGTGGCAGCCAAGGAGTCCGTCCGGAACTGACGCTCCACCATCACACCCCCCACAGAGGCGGGGTAGGTCCTGATCTCCTGGACCTACCCCGCCTCGGTCTTTGGTCCGAGACTCGTCAAATAGGGCACCCTTAACCGCGCGTCGCAGGCTGTTACTGGTAGCGTCTACCTGCAAGTTAATTGCAATAAGCAGTCGGAGGGCTCGGCATGGCCATCTACACACTTCCTGAACTCCCCTACGATTACGCGGCGCTTCAGCCGGTCATCGATGCGAAGATCATCGAGCTGCACCACGACAAGCACCACGCCGCGTACGTCAAGGGCGCGAACGACACGCTGGAGCAGCTCGCCGAGGCCCGCGACAAGGACCAGTGGGGCGCCATCAACGGCCTCGAGAAGAACCTGGCCTTCCACCTGTCCGGCCACATCCTGCACAGCATCTACTGGCAGAACATGACCGGCGACGGCGGCGGCGAGCCCCTGGACAAGGACGGCGTGGGCGAGCTGGCGGACGCCATCGCCGAGTCGTTCGGCTCCTTCGCGAAGTTCAAGGCCCAGCTGACCAAGGCCTCCGCGACCACCCAGGGCTCCGGCTGGGGCGTCCTCGCCTACGAGCCGATCAGCGGCAAGCTGATCGTCGAGCAGGTCTACGACCACCAGGGCAACGTCGGCCAGGGCTCGGTCCCGATCCTGGTCTTCGACGCCTGGGAGCACGCCTTCTACCTTCAGTACAAGAACCAGAAGGTCGACTTCATCGACGCCATGTGGGCCGTCGTCAACTGGCAGGACGTGGCCAAGCGCTACACGGCCGCCAAGGAGCGCGGCAACCTGCTGCTGGTTCCGTAACACCCCGGTACGCCCTGCTCGTGATCGTCTTCTCAACCTTCACGGGACAGGTGCCCGAGAGGCCCCCGCGCGGTCGATTCGCGCGGGGGCCTCTCCCTGTCTACCAGAGCTGTCGGCGCCTCAGGGTCCCACTGCCGTAACGCTCTTCTCAGACGTGTCCGAACGCCTCGCCGGTGACCGTGAATTCCCGCGCGAGACCCGTCTCGTGAAGACGCGCGAACACGGCGAACGGAATCCCGTATTCGGATTCCGCGCGTTCCCCGCGCGCGAAGTTCCCGTTCTTGCACACGGCAAAGCGATAGTCGACGTTCGTCGCGCCGTCGGCGGCCACCCGGACCGTGCCCGTCAGCCGGAATTCGACGCCGCGCAGGGCGAGCCACCAGTCCGTGCTCCCCCGCCGGGTCAGCCGCACCCCGCGCCACCCGCTGTCGGCGGGGTAGGCGGCCGGGGTACGCGGCCCTCGCCGCCAGCGGTTCTGCGCCTCGGCGCGCCAGCGGGCCAGCTGCTCCTCGGCGGCGGACCGGACGGCCGGCAGGGCGAGCAGCTCCGCGGCGTCCACCCGGTAGGCCGCGCCGGTGCCGCGCAGATAGTGCCGCAGGACGGCCGCCGCCCGGCGCATGCCGAGCAGCGACCACAGCACCGCCACGACCCGGCAAGCGATCTTGAGCAGCAGGTCGTACGGGCGCACGGGCAGCTCGGCGTAGCGGGCGCCGGCGTCCGACGGCCGCTCGTCGGCCCGGCCGCCGTCGCGGCCGAGCGGACGGGAGAGGTCGGTGCGGCCCATACCGGGACATTAAGGGACCTTGCCCCGTGGCGCCCGTCGAACCGCACCGACCGGTGCGGGCTAGTCGAAGACCGGGCCCTGCGTGCGGGTGCGCTTGATCTCGTAGAACCCCGGCGTGGAGGCGACCAGCAGGGTGCCGTCCCACAGTCTGGCCGCCGCCTCGCCCTTGGGCGCGGGGGTGACGACCGGGCCGAAGAAGGCGATCTGCTCGCCGTCGGCGCCCGGCACCGCGATGACCGGCGTGCCGACGTCCTGGCCGACCTTGTCGATGCCCTCCTGGTGCGAGGCGCGCAGCTCCGCGTCGAAGGCGTCGCTGTGCGCGGCGTCCGCCAGCTCCACGGGGAGGCCCACCTCCGCCAGGGCGGCGGCGATGGTCTCGCGGTCGCGCGGCAGACCCTGGAGGTGGAAGCGGTTGCCGAGCGCGGTGTAGAGCGGGCCGAGGACCTCCGGGCCGTGCTTGAGCTCCGCGGCGATGCAGACCCGCACCGGGCCCCAGGCCTCGGTGCGCAGCACCTCGCGGATCTCCTCGGGCACCTCGTCCAGCTTGTTCTCGTTCAGCACGGCCAGGCTCATCACGTGCCAGCGCACCTCGACGGGGCGCACCTTCTCGACCTCCAGCATCCAGCGGGACGTCATCCACGCCCAGGGGCAGAGCGGGTCGAACCAGAAGTCCGCGACGGTCTTCTCGGCAGCGGTCACAGGAATCTCCTCAAACGAGCTGATCACTGGACGCCTCAACAACGACACCCCGTGCCATGATTCCTGATGTGTCCGAAATACGAGACGAAGCCGAGGGAGCCCGCGTCGTGCCCGGTGAGAACCTGACCCGTGAGGAGGCCCGCGAGCGGGCCCGGCTGCTGGCCGTGGACGCCTATGACGTGGCGCTCGACCTGCGGTCCGCGGTGGGAGCGGGGCCGGAGCCCCGGACGTTCCGGTCGGTGACGACGATCCGGTTCCGGTGCGCCGAACCGGGTGCCGCCACCTTCGCGGACCTGATCGCCCCGTCGGTGACCGCCGTCACGCTCAACGGCAGGGAGCTCGACCCGGCGGCCGTCTTCGACGGCGCGCGCCTCGCGCTCGACGCGCTGGAGGCCGAGAACGTCCTGGTGGTCGACGCCCACTGCGCCTACAGCCGGACCGGCGAGGGGATGCACCGCTTCGTCGACCCCGAGGACGGCGAGGTCTACCTCTACACGCAGTACGAGCCGGCCGACGCCCGCCGGGTCTTCGCCGACTTCGAGCAGCCGGACCTGAAGGCGCCCTTCACCTTCACCGTGACGGCCCCCGACGGCTGGACGGTGCTCGGCAACGGCGAGCGCACCGGCGAGCCCGAGCCCGCCGAGGGCGGCGGCGCCACCTGGCGGTTCGTCCCCACCCTGCCGATCTCCACCTACATCACGGCCGTCGTCGCCGGCCCCTACCACGTCGTCCGCGACCACTACAGCCGCACGTTCGCCGACGGCACGGTCCTGGAGATCCCGCTGGGCGCGCTCTGCCGCAAGGGCCTGGCCCGGCACTTCGACGCCGACGACATCTTCGCCGTCACCAAGCAGGGCCTGGACTTCTTCCACGACAACTTCGACTACCCCTACCCGTTCGGCAAGTACGACCAGGCGTTCGTCCCCGAGTACAACCTCGGCGCGATGGAGAACCCGGGGTGCGTCACCTTCCGGGAGGAGTTCGTCTTCCGCGGCAAGGTCACGCAGTCGTCGTACGAGCGGCGGGCCAACGTCATCATGCACGAGATGGCGCACATGTGGTTCGGCGACCTGGTGACCATGGAGTGGTGGGACGACCTGTGGCTCAAGGAGTCGTTCGCCGACTTCATGGGCTCCTTCGCGACGGTCGAGGCGACCCGCTTCGAGAACGCCTGGATCACCTTCGCCAACCAGCGCAAGTCCTGGGCCTACCGCGCCGACCAGCTGCCGTCCACCCACCCGGTCACCGCCGACATCCGGGACCTGGAGGACGCCAAGCTCAACTTCGACGGCATCACCTACGCCAAGGGCGCCTCCGTCCTCAAGCAGCTCGTCGCCTACGTGGGCCGGGACGCCTTCCTGGAGGGCGCCCGCCGCTACTTCAAGCGCCACGCCTACGGCAACACCCGCCTCGGCGACCTGCTGTCGGTGCTGGAGGAGACCTCCGGCCGCGACATGAAGGCCTGGTCCGCCGCCTGGCTCCAGACCGCGGGCGTCAACGCGCTCACGCCGCTGGTGACGTACGACGCGAGCGACCGGATCACCGAGCTGGCGATCCTCCAGGAGGCCGCGGACTCCCACCCGCGGCTGCGCCCGCACCGGGTGGCCGTGGGCCTCTACCGCCGCTCCGAGGCCGACGGGGCGCTGGTGCGCTACGCCCGCGCCGAGGTCGACGTCGACGGCGCCCGTACGGTCGTCGCGGAGCTCGCCGGGGCCGAGCGGCCCGAGCTGGTCCTGGTCAACGACGAGGACCTCACGTACTGCAAGATCCGCTTCGACGAGGGCTCGCTGGCCACCCTGCGCAAGCACCTGGGTGACCTCACCGACCCGCTCGCGCGGGCCCTGTGCTGGTCGGCGCTGTGGAACCTCACCCGTGACGGGCTGATGCCCGCCCGTGACTTCCTGGACCTCGTGGAGCGCTTCGCCGGCGCCGAGACCGAGATCGGCGTCCTCCAGATGGTGCAGACGTGGGCGCAGACCGCCCTCGTCCACTACGCGGCGCCCGACTCGCGCGCCCGGGCCGGCCGGTCGCTGGCCGGCGCCGCGCTGCGCGAGCTGCGGCTGGCCGAGCCGGGCGGCGGCCACCAGCTGGCGTGGGCGCGGTTCTTCGCCCAGCTCGCCGGCACCGACGCCGACCTCCAGCTGCTGCGCGGGCTGCTGGACGGCTCCGGGAAGATCGACGGGCTGGAGGTCGACCAGGAGCTGCGCTGGGCGTTCCTGGCGACGCTCGCGGCCCGGGGCGCGGCCGACGAGTCGGCGATCACCGCCGAGCTGGGCCGGGACAACACCGCCTCCGGCAAGCGGCACCAGGTGCGCTGCCTGGCCTCACGGCCGTCCGCCGAGGTCAAGGCGGAGGCGTGGGCGGCGGTCGTGGAGTCCGACACGCTCTCCAACGCGCTGGCCGAGGCGACCATCGCGGGCTTCGACCAGCCGGGGCAGCGGGAGCTGCTGGCGCCGTACGCGCGGCCCTACTTCGAGGTGATCGAGCGCGTGTGGCGCGAGCGGTCCATCGAGATCGGCATGTCCGTGGTCCGGGGCCTGTACCCGGCGCTCCAGGACGACACGCGGACGCTGGACGCGACGGACGCCTGGCTGGCGGAGCACGAGGACGCCGCTCCGGCGCTGCGGCGCCTGGTGCTGGAGGCCCGGGACGACCTGGCGCGTGCGCTGCGGGCGCAGGCCTGTGACGTGGCGGCCGCGGGCTGACCGCCGCTCACCCCGGCGGGTGCCTCCACCGGCGGGCGGGCGTGAAGGCCCGCCCGGCGGGGCACCCTCCGGCGGGTGGCCGGGGTGACGGGCCCCCGGGATCCGGGCCGCCGGGGCCGCCCCTCGGCCGCTCAACCCTCCGGCTTTAGAGCGAAGTTGTCCGGATTTGCCTACGGGCCTGTAACAGCGGTTAGGGGGCGGGCGCGGGGCGGGAATGGGGCGGGCATGAACCCCGACACCCCGCTCTCGCCGCGCCCCCTGCACCACCTCTCCGACGTCCGGACCCGGGTACTGACCTCCCGTCAACTGCGGGAACACGGTGTGCCGGGGGCGGCCGTGACCGAGCGCTGCCGCCCGGGAGGGCCCTGGCAGCAGCTCCTCCCCGGCGTCTTCCTGCTCCGCACCGGCCCGGCCACCAGCGAGGAGCGGCTGCACGCCGCGCTGCTGTACACCGTGCCGCGCACCCAGGGCCCGCCCGCCCAGGCCGGGCCGGGCACGGCCACCGCCGCCGCGCGGGCGGCGGCCGGCGACCCGTACGGCGAGGCGATGATCACCGGACCGGCCGCGCTGGCCCTGCACCGCTTCACCTCCGTGCCGCCGCTGCTCTCGCTCGACCGCATCGACGTACTGGTCCCGCGCACCCGCCGGCTGCGCACGACCGGCTTCGTACGGCTGGTGCGAGCCCCCGCCCTGCCGCAGGCCAGAAGGCTGACGGGGGTCCCGGTCGCGCCCGTGCCGCGCGCGGTCGCCGACACCGTGGCCCTGCTGACCGAGGCCGCCGCGGTGCGCCGGGTGCTGACCGAGGCGGTGCGCGGCGGGCACTGCGAAGCCGCCGCCGTGGTACGGGAGTTGACGCGCGCCCGGCTGCTGGGGCGGGCGCATGTGACGGAGGCCGTGGACGCGCTGCTGACCGAGAGCCGGGCGGTGGCCGAGGGCCGGCTGTACGACCTGGTGCGCGAGCACCGGCTGCCGGCGCCGCTGTGGAACGTGGACCTGCGGCTGCCCGGCGGCCCGCACCTCGGCCGGGTGGACGCCTTCTGGCCGGAGCACAGCGTGGCGCTGGAGATCGACTCACGGGCGCCGCAGGAGGACGACGAGACGCTGTGGTCGGAGCAGTACCGCAAGCGGGAGCACCTGGAGCGGCTGGGCATCACGGTCGTGCACGTCACGCCCAGGAAGCTGCGCGACACCCCCGAGCAGCAGGCCGCGGTGGTCCGGACCGCCCTGATGGCGTCGGCCGACCGCGACCCGGCCGCGTATCTCGTCGTCCTGCCCAGGTGAGCGCCGGGCGGCGGGGTGTCCGCGCCCGTCAGCGCCTGGGGAGCAGCAGCTCGGTGTTGCGGTCGCCGGCGGCTCCGGCGAGGGAGCCGTCGGCGCCCGGGGCGTTGAAGGCCAGCTCCCGGTAGAGGGAGGCGAGTCCGGTCTGGGAGAGGTCGCCGAAGTCGGTGCGGTAGGGGGCGGCGGACTCGATGAGGGTGGTGAAGAGCGAGACCGTGCCGTCGTGGTTGTCGGCGACCTCGATGACGCGGGCCAGCTGCGGGTAGTCCACGTGGGAGGCGGTGGCGATCTCCCAGAAGGTGCCGCGCGGCCTGATGCGGTTGCGGTGGCTGTGGCCGTTGATCCAGGCCAGGACGTTGTTGTGGTTCTGGAGGACGGAGATCAGCTCGTTGCCGTCGTGCCGGTCCTCGCCGGGGCGGGCGGGGTCGGGGGTGAGGTTGTCCATGCTCCAGCTGGGGTGGTGGCTGAAGACGAGCGCGTACTTGTCCTCGTAGCGCTTCAGGGTCCGCTCCAGCCAGCGGATCTGGCCGGTGCCGAGGGAGCCCTGGTAGTGGCCGCCGGGGTCGGTCGAGTCGAGGCTGATGCCGACGACGCGGTCGGAGATCCGGAAGGAGTAGTAGAGGCTGCCCGTGTCGAGGTTGTCGCGGGTGTAACCGTGGCCGAGGGGGCCGCGGCCCTTGTGGCGCGGGTCGAGGTGGGCGGAGATGTACTGGCGGGCGGTGACCGGGGCGCGCGCCGGGTCGGGGGTGACGGTGCGCATCTCCTTGCGGTGCGCGCGGAGCATCTCCCGGATCCGCTCGCCCCTGGGGTCGACGCCCTTGGCCTCGCCCTCCATCAGCCATTTCGCCTCGGCGGCGGGGATCGTCTGGAGCTTCTTGTTCCCCACGGCGACGTCGTGGAGGAAGGTTCCGGCGGCGGGGTAGCAGCCGCCGGAGAGCAGGTCGTGGTTGCCGAAGGTGGAGTACCAGGGGATGTTGAGGCCGGGGCTGTTGACGCGGCGGCAGGCGGCGTCGAGGTAGCCGTCGATGCGCGGGAAGCCGAGCTGTTTGTCGTCGTCGCGCAGGGCGGTGTCGGGGTGCCAGTAGAGCTTGAGGCCGCTGTTCTGCACGCCCTCGTAGTGGCGCGGGTCACCGGTGTTGGGGTTCATCCGGCCGCCGCTGAGGGCGGTGAGGTACCACTCGACCTCGATCCGGGCGTTCTCGTCGCCGTTGTCGCCGGTGGTGATGACGAAGCCCAGCGGGGCGCCGGTGGCGGGGCCGCGGCGCAGCTTGTTGACGCGCTCGACGAGGGAGACGACACCGGGCAGGGTGAGCGCCTCGTGCGGCCGCCAGGCGCCGGGCTCGCCGGCGCGGAAGAACTCGTAGCGCAGCGGGTGCTGGACGTCGGTCAGGTGGATGTCGGTGAACTGCACGAAGGAGGCCAGGGCGGTGCGCCGGTCCTGGCGGCCGTCGCGGGCGGCGGCCAGCTCGGAGCGGACGAGCCGGGGCCAGCCGGGGCCGTCGCCGAGCCGCCGGTAGCCGCCGGTGCCCCGGGGGGCGGCGACGGAGGCGAGGGTGGTGCCGGCGGGGGACGGGGCGCCCGCGGCGGCCGCGGCCTTCGCGGCGGCGACGTCCTCCGGGCCGGCGGCGGTGGCCGGCCGGTCCGGGCCGAGCGCCATCCCGATGCCGGTGGCGGTGGTCACGGCACCCGCCGCGGCGAGGAACGTACGGCGGTCGAGGCCGGAGGCGACGGATCTGTCAGATCTGCGATTCATGCGGTCTCCCCGAGTGCGAACGCGAAGGGCGAGCGGGCAGCTGTGGTGCGGTGCGGTCCGTGCCGGCAGTGCTTCTGTCACTGAGGATCGTTGGCAGGACGGATGACCTGGGCGTGAACACGGCCGCAACGGCCGCCGCCGATCACCTCACATCGATCTTGGCGATTGCGAACGGACATACAGCACTCGTCCCCTGGCGGGCTGACGCTCACTCAGCGTTCACTCTCGGGGGGAACCCCCGGCCGGTCCTGGGGCCGCTGCTGTAGTCCGTTTGCTCTACACCCTCTGAGCTGCGGGAACGCCCCTGACCGCTTCACGCCCTTCGGCACGCTTCCTCCCGAGTGGCGGATGGCGGGTTTACGCCATCCTTACTTTCCCTCTCCGACAACTCTCCCCAAACCCCCGTCACTTCCATAAAAGTGATCGGTCATCCGGCTCCGATTTCCGGACGCCCGCAGTTCAGCGGGGCTTTCACGTCAATCCAGCTAGGGATGTTCATGACCCCCGAATCCCCCAACGCGCCGTTCGGCGGCGGCAGACGCGCCGTCCGAATAGCCGTCGCGGCCGGTCTGGTGGCCGCGCTCACCGCCGCGGGCGCCGCGCCCGCCCTCGCCGACGGACCCACCCCCGCCCCGGGCTCCGTCCCGCCGCCCAACTCGGCGGCCACCAAGCTCGGTTCGCAGGACGCCTCCCTCCTCGCCGACGCCAAGGCCGACGGCGACAAGACCGTCACGATGATGATCGCGACGGCCCCGGGCCGCACCGGTCAGGTGACCGAGAAGCTGGAGGCCGTCAAGGGCGCCTCCATCGGCCAGGCCTACGACAAGCTCGGCTACGTCCGGGCCACCGTGCCGACCGCCAAGGCCGACGCCGCGATCGCCGAGGCGCAGAAGCTCGACTCCGTGCACGGCATCGACCTCAAGCAGGAGATCCGGCTCCCGGACCCGACGCCGCGGGCCGACTCCGTCCCCGGCGCGCGGGGCGCGAAGGCGGGCTCCTACCCCGCCCCGGGCAAGGGCACCCCGGCGAAGAACCCGTACCAGCCGGCCTTCGAGACCGGCGCCGTCGACTTCGTCGAGGACCACCCCGAGGCCGACGGCCGCGGCGTGACCATCGGCATCCTCGACTCGGGCATCGACCTCGGGCACCCGGCGCTCCAGAAGACCACCACCGGCGAGCGCAAGATCGTCGACTGGGTCACCGCGACCGACCCGCTCGCGGACAAGGACGGCACCTGGCTGCCGATGACCACCGACGCGGCCGGCCCGTCCTTCTCCTTCAACGGCCGCGCCTACACCGCGCCCACCGGCTCGTACCAGGTCTCCCTCTTCCGCGAGAACGAGACCGCCGGCGGCGACATGAAGGGCGACCTCAACCGCGACGGCGACACCACCGACAGCTGGGCGGTCCTCTACGACAAGGCCCGCGGCACCGTCCGCGTCGACCTCGACGACGACGGGAACTTCGGCAACGACGAGGAGCTGAAGCCCTACAAGGACGGCTTCCAGGTCGCCTACTTCGGCAAGGACGACCCGGACACCCCGATCGCCGAGCGCATCCCCTTCGTCGTGCAGATCCGCAAGGACGTGCCGATGGACCCGAAGGGCGGCGACTGGGTCGGCAAGAAGGCCGACTTCGTCAGCATCGGCGTCATCGAGTCCGAGCACGGCACCCACGTCGCCGGCATCACCGCCGCCAACGGCCTGTTCGGCGGGAAGATGAACGGCGCGGCGCCCGGCGCCAAGCTCGTCTCCTCGCGCGCCTGCACCTGGACCGGCGGCTGCACCAACGTCGCGCTCACCGAGGGCATGATCGACCTCGTGGTCAACCGCGGCGTCGACATCGTCAACATGTCGATCGGCGGCCTGCCGGCGCTCAACGACGGCAACAACGCCCGCTCCGAGCTCTACACCCGCCTGATCGACACCTACGGCGTCCAGCTGGTGATATCCGCCGGCAACAGCGGCCCCGGCGTCAACACCATCGGCGACCCCGCCCTGGCCGACAAGGTCGTCAGCGTGGGCGCGTCCATCTCCAAGGACACCTGGGCCGCGAACTACGGCTCCGAGGTGAAGACCACGTACGCGATGATGCCGTTCTCCTCCCGCGGCCCGCGCGAGGACGGCGGCTTCACCCCGACGATCACCGCCCCCGGCGCGTCGGTCAACACCACGCCGACCTGGGAGCCGGGCGCGCCCGTCAAGGAGTCCGGCTACGACCTGCCGCCCGGCTACGGCATGCTCCAGGGCACCTCGATGGCCTCCCCGCAGGCCACCGGCGCCTCCGCGCTGCTGATCTCCGCCGCCAAGCAGAAGCGTATGAAGCTCACCCCGGCCGACCTGCGGACGGCGCTGACCAGCACCGCCAAGCAGATCAAGGGCGCACAGGCGTACGAGCAGGGCGCCGGCCTGATCAACATCGAGGACGCCTGGGACGCGCTGCGCGACCGCGCGACCGCGCACGAGTACGCCGTCGAGGCCCCCGTCTCCACCATGCTCTCGGGCCGGCTCAAGAAGCCCGGCTTCGGCACCGGCCTCTACGACCGCGAGGGCGGCCTGAAGGCCGGCGAGACCCGGACGTACGACGTCACGGTCACCCGTACCTCCGGCCCGGACAAGGCCGTGTGGCACGAGCTGAAGTGGAAGAACAACGACGGCACCTTCAAGCTCGCCGGTGACGACGAGGTGAAGCTGCCGCTGAACAAGCCCGTGACCGTCAAGGTCAAGGCCAAGGCGAGGACGGGCGGCCTGCACAGCGCGGTCCTCACCGTCGACGACGACCGCACCGAGGGCGTCGACAAGCAGATCCTCACCACCGTGGTGGTCGCCGAGCCGCTCACCGGCCCCTCGTACGTGATCGAGAAGTCCGGCAAGGCGACGCGCAACGCGACGACCTCGTACTTCGTGACCGTGCCCAAGGGCGCGAAGTCGCTGGAGCTCGCCATGGGCGGCCTCACGGCGGGCAGCCAGACCCGCTTCATCGCCATCAGCCCCTACGGCGTCCCGGCCGACCCGACCTCCACCGTCAACTGCTACCCGAACTACCCGAACCCGGACAACACGTGCCGCCCCGACCTGCGCACGTACAAGAACCCGCTGCCGGGCGTCTGGGAGATCGAGGTGGAGTCGCGGCGCACCTCGCCGCTGCTGGAGAACCCGTACACCCTGAAGATCAAGGCGGACGGCGTCACCGGCTGATCACCTGCTGATCAGGGCTGACACCCCGCTGCCGACGGGCGGGGCGGGCACACGGTATGGGCGCCCGCCCCGCCCCTCGGCGTCCCGCACCGCGGACAATGGATTGGACTTTTGGTGCGGGTAGCACCACATGATGGAACTGTGCGGTCAGGTGACCCCGTCCCTGGCAGTGACATATGTGGTGTACATGAGCAGTAGGGAGTCCCCGTGAGGATCGGAATCGTCGGAGCCACCGGCCAGGTCGGCGGAGTAGTGCGCAAGATCCTCGCGGAGCGCGAGTTCCCGGTCACGGAGCTGCGGCTGTTCGCCTCCGCGCGCTCCGCCGGTTCCACGCTGCCGTGGGCCGGCGCGGAGGTCACCGTCGAGGACGCCTCCACCGCCGACTACACCGGCCTGGACATAGTGATCTTCTCGGCCGGCGGCGCCACCTCCCGCGCGCTCGCGGAGAAGGTCGCCGGCCAGGGCGCCGTCGTGATCGACAACTCCTCCGCCTGGCGGATGGACCCCGAGGTCCCGCTGGTCGTCTCAGAGGTGAACCCGCACGCGGTCGCCGACCGCCCCAAGGGCATCATCGCCAACCCGAACTGCACCACCATGGCCGCCATGCCCGTGCTGCGCCCGCTGCACGAGGAGGCCGGCCTCACCGCCCTCGTCGCCACCACCTACCAGGCCGTCTCCGGCTCCGGCGTGGCCGGCGTCGCCGAGCTCGACGGCCAGGTCCGCGCGGTCGCCGACCGGGCCACCGAGCTCACCCACGACGGCGAGGCCGTCGACTTCCCCGAGCCCGGCGTCTACAAGCGCGCCATCGCCTTCAACGTCCTGCCGATGGCCGGCAGCATCGTCGACGACGGCAGCTTCGAGACCGACGAGGAGCAGAAGCTCCGCAACGAGTCCCGCAAGATCCTGGAGATCCCGGAGCTCAAGGTCTCCGGCACCTGCGTCCGCGTGCCGGTCTTCTCCGGCCACTCCCTCCAGGTCAACGCCCGCTTCGCGCGCCCGATCGGCGTCGAGCGCGCCTACGAGCTGCTGAAGGGCGCCCCGGGCGTCGAGCTGTCCGAGATCCCGACCCCGCTCCAGGCGGCCGGCAAGGACGCCTCGTACGTCGGCCGCATCCGCGTCGACGAGACCGTCGAGCACGGCCTCTCCCTGTTCCTCTCCAACGACAACCTCCGCAAGGGCGCGGCGCTCAACGCCGTCCAGATCGCGGAGCTGGTCGCGGCCGAGCTGCGCGGCTGACCCCCGGCGTCGTACGAGCGGGCCGGGCACCCCTGGGGTGCCCGGCCCGTTCGCGTCCGCCCGCCCTACCGGCCCTCCGGCCCGCGCACCTCGTAGTGGAAGCAGCCGTACTCCACGGCCCGGACGTGGACGAGCACGACCGCGGGATCCGCGAACGCCTCGTCGAGGGCCCTGCCGACCGCCTCGTCGGCCGCCTCCGGGAGCTCCAGGAGACGGCCGCCGTGGATGCGGCCCGCCGCGTCGTAGAAGCGCACGTTCCGCAGCGCGCCCGGCCGCGCGAAGGGGTAGCCCGCGCCCTCCGCCGGGCCCTCGCACGCCTCGCCGTGGACGAAGACGGGCCCCTGCTCCTCGTAGGCCCCCGGCCGGGCGCCCGTCGCGGCCGCCCAGCGGCGCAGCGGGGCGTACGAGACCAGGGCGATCCGTTCCCCGGCCCGGCTCAGGCGCAGGCAGCAGCGGAGCGGCGCGCCGCCCTCCGGATCGGTGTACGGCTCGGCGGGGCGGCCGGCGTCGTCGCGGCGGCGGAGCTCCTCCAGCACGGCCGGGTCGATGGCCCGGACCGCGTACCGGGCGGCCGGAACCTTCCCGTCCGCGGCGTGCGCCGCCCCCGCCCGTGCCGTGTCCCGTCCCGCTGTGTCCCGCGCGTGTGTGGTCATGTGCGGCAGCCTGTCCGGAACCGCTGTTTTCTGCTGGCGGAATCCGGTCATCGTGCTCCATTTCGATGGCAGAGTTCGATCATGACCCGGATAGCGAAGGGCGCCAATCTGCCCGTCCCCGTCGAGCCCCTGCACATCGCCGTCGGCTGGCGCGCCGACGCCGGGGTGCCCGACGTGGATCTCTCCGCACTGCTCCTCGACGCGACCGGCAAGGTCCGCGGCGACGCCGACCTCGTCTTCTACAACCAGCCCGCGCACCCGTCGGGCGCGGTGCGCCACCTGGGCAAGTCGGACGGCACGGCCGGCGTCCGGGCCGACCGGCTGGCCCTGGACCCGGCCCTGGTGGAGCCCGGCGTCGAGCGGATCGTCGTCGCGGCCTCGGCGGACGGCGGCACCTTCGGGCGGGTGCCCGGCCTGGACATCCGGGTCGCGACCGCAGCCGGCGCCGCGGTCGCCCACTTCCCCGTCGGGGACGCGACCACCGAGACGGCCTTCGTCTTCGGCGAGTTCTACCGGCGCGCGGGCGGCTGGAAGTTCCGGGCGGTCGGGCAGGGCTACGCCTCCGGGCTGGCCGGGCTCGCGACGGACTTCGGCATCGTCGTGGACGGCGACGAGCCGCGGGACGCCGTGCCGCGGCCGCCCGCCGCGCCGCCCGTGCCCCAGCACCTCCCGAGCTTCGCGCCGCCCGTCGCCGAGGCGCCGCGCTACCCGTCCTTCGCGCCCGTGGTGCGCCACGGCCGCGGCAACGAGACCGTCACCTTCGACCGGACGCTGCCGGCGGGCACGGTCCTCCTCCAGATGGAGACGCGCGACAACGTCACCGTAGGCGTCTCGGACTGCGACACCTACGGCCGCACCGACAACTCCCTGCTCTTCTACTACGGCGACGCCCCTCTCCGCGGCCGCACCCTCGCCCAGGTCCCCGAGGACCGGCCGCTGACCCTGCGGATCGAGGCCGAGCGGGCCTGGACCCTCGCCGTGCTCCCCGTCGACGCCGCCCGGCAGCTGACCACCACCCCCGTCGAGGGCCACGGCCCCGATGTCCTGGTCCACCACGGCGGCGAGGGCGTCGGCTCCTTCGCCCACCGCGGCGAGAGCAACTTCGCGGTCGAACACCTCCCGCACGACCCGGACGGCTGGGGCGACCTGCTCGTCAACGAGATCGGCCGGATCGAGGTCGGCGCCCCGCTGCCCGGCCCCGGCCTGCTCAAGATCGAAGCGGACGGTCCCTGGACGTGTGCGCTCCGCCGCTGATCCCCGCCACCCGTTGATCCACACCCGTCCGGCCGCCGTGGAAGGATGGCCGGAAAGTCACGATGTCAAGGAGATGCCCAGGTGCCTGGAACGAACCTGACCCGCGAAGAGGCGCAGCGGCGCGCGCGCCTGCTCACCGTCGACTCCTACGAGATCGACCTCGATCTCTCCGGCGCCCAGAAGGGCGGCACGTACCGCTCCGAGACCGTGGTGCGGTTCGAGGCGGCCGAGGCGGCCGAGTCCTTCATCGACCTGGTGGCGCCCACCGTGCACGAGGTCGTGCTGAACGGCACCGCCCTGGACGCCGCCGAGGTGTTCCAGGACAGCCGCATCACGCTGCCCGGTCTGCTGCCCGGACGCAACGAACTGAGGGTCGTCGCGGACTGCGCGTACACCAATACGGGTGAGGGTCTGCACCGCTTCGTCGACCCGGTCGACCAGCAGGCCTACCTCTACACGCAGTTCGAGGTGCCGGACGCGCGGCGCGTCTTCGCCTCGTTCGAGCAGCCCGACCTGAAGGCGACGTTCCGGTTCACCGTGAAGGCGCCGGAGGGCTGGACGGTCATCTCCAACTCGCCCACGCCCGAGCGCCCGGCCGACAACGTCTGGCGCTTCGAGCCGACCCAGCGCATCTCCACCTACATCACCGCGCTGATCGCCGGCCCCTACCACAGCGTGCACAGCTCTTACGAGAAGGACGGCCGCAGCATCCCGCTGGGCATCTACTGCCGCCCCTCGCTGGCGGAGTTCCTCGACGCCGACGCGATCTTCGAGGTGACGCGGCAGGGCTTCGAGTGGTTCGAGGAGAAGTTCGCCTACGACTACCCCTTCCCCAAGTACGACCAGCTGTTCGTGCCGGAGTTCAACGCGGGCGCGATGGAGAACGCCGGCGCGGTCACCATCCGCGACCAGTACGTCTTCCGGTCGAAGGTGACGGACGCGGCCTACGAGACGCGGGCCGAGACCATCCTCCACGAGCTGGCCCACATGTGGTTCGGCGACCTGGTCACCATGGAGTGGTGGAACGACCTGTGGCTGAACGAGTCGTTCGCCACCTACACCTCCATCGCCTGCCAGGCGGCGGCCCCGGGTTCGAAGTGGCCCCACTCCTGGACCACCTTCGCCAACTCCATGAAGACCTGGGCCTACCGGCAGGACCAGCTGCCGTCGACCCACCCGATCATGGCGGAGATCCGCGACCTCGACGACGTGCTCGTCAACTTCGACGGCATCACCTACGCCAAGGGCGCGTCGGTCCTCAAGCAGCTCGTCGCCTACGTGGGCGAGGAGGCCTTCTTCCGGGGCGTCCAGACCTACTTCAAGGCGCACGCCTTCGGCAACACCCGCCTGACCGACCTGCTGGGCGCGCTGGAGGACACCTCCGGTCGCGACCTGAAGACCTGGTCGAAGGCGTGGCTGGAGACGGCCGGCATCAACATCCTGCGCCCGGAGATCGAGGTCGACGCGGAGGGCGTCATCACGTCCTTCGCCGTCAAGCAGGAGGCCCCGGCGCTGCCCGCCGGCGCCAAGGGCGAGCCGACGCTGCGCCCGCACCGCATCGCCGTCGGCCTCTACGAGCTCCAGGACGGCAAGCTCGTCCGCACGGACCGCGTCGAGCTGGACGTCGACGGCGAGCTGACGGCCGTCGAGGAGCTCGTCGGCCGCAAGCGCCCGGCGGTCGTCCTGCTCAACGACGACGACCTGTCGTACGCCAAGGTGCGCCTGGACGAGGAGTCGCTGCGGGTCGTCACCGCGCACCTGGGTGACTTCGAGGCGTCGCTGCCGCGCGCCCTGTGCTGGGCCTCGGCCTGGGACATGACCCGCGACGGCGAGCTGGCCACCCGCGACTACCTCGCGCTCGTCCTCTCGGGCGTCGCCAAGGAGTCGGACATCGGCGTCGTGCAGTCCCTCCAGCGGCAGGCGAAGCTCGCCCTGGACCTCTACGCGGCCCCCGACTGGCGCGAGACCGGTCTCGCGCGGTGGACCGAGGCGACGCTCGCGCAGCTGCGCGCGGCCGAGCCGGGCAGCGACCACCAGCTGGCCTGGGCGCGCGCCTTCGCGGCCACGGCCCGCACGGAGGAGCAGCTCGACCTGCTGGCGGCGCTCCTCGACGGCACGGAGACGGTCGAGGGCCTGGCCGTGGACACCGACCTGCGCTGGTCGCTGCTGGCCCGCCTCGCGGCGACCGGCCGCGCGGACGAGGCGGCCGTCGCGGCCGAGCTGGAGCGCGACAAGACCTCCGCGGGCGAGCGGTACGCCGCCTCCGCGCGGGCCGCGCGGCCGACCGCCGACGCCAAGGCCGAGGCGTGGAAGGCCGTCGTCGAGTCCGGTGACCTGCCGAACGCGGTGCAGGAGGCCGTCATCGGCGGCTTCGTCCAGGCCGACCAGCGCGAGCTGCTCGCCCCGTACGCGGAGAAGTACTTCGCCGTCGTGAAGTCGATCTGGGAGTCCCGCAGCCACGAGATCGCCCAGCAGGTCGCGGTGGGCCTCTACCCGTCGCTGCTGGTCTCCCAGGAGACGCTGGACGCCACGGACGCCTGGCTGGCCTCGGCCGAGCCGAACGCGGCCCTGCGCCGGCTGGTGACGGAGGCCCGCGCGGGCGTGGAGCGCGCTCTGAAGGCCCAGGCGGCGGACGCGGCCGCGGCCTGACGCCCCTCCTGACACAACGGGGGTGCCCCCGGCCGTTCCCACGGCCGGGGGCACCCCTGTCTTCCGTCCCGGGTGGGTCAGGCCTTCCCGGCCCGCGCCCGGCGGCGGGCCAGCAGGGCCTCGCGGCGCTCGTCGAACCGGGTCGCCTCGCCGTCCAGGCCGTTCATGAACAGGCCGAGCTCCTCCTGGGCGCGCAGGCCGTCCGGGCCCAGACCGGTGATCTCCAGGACCTTGAGGAAGCGGAGGACGGGCTGGAGCACGTCGTCGTGGTGGATGCGGAGGTTGTAGATCCCGCCGATGGCCATCTGGGCCGCGGCCCGCTCGAAGCCGGGGATGCCGTGGCCGGGCATCCGGAAGCCGACGACGACGTCGCGCACCGCGGTCATGGTCTGGTCGGGCGCCAGCTCGAAGGCCTTCCCCAGCAGATTGCGGTAGAAGACCATGTGCAGGTTCTCGTCCGTGGCGATCCGGGCGAGCATGCGCTCGCAGACCGGGTCGCCGGAGTGCTTGCCGGTGTTCCGGTGCGAGATCCGGGTGGCCAGCTCCTGGAAGGCCACGTAGGCGACCGAGTGCAGCATGCTGTGCCGGTTGTCGGACTCGAAGCCCTCGGACATGTGCTGCATCCGGAACCGCTCCAGCGCCACCGGGTCCACGGCGCGCGACGTCAGCAGGTAGTCCCGCATGACGATGCCGTGCCGGCCCTCCTCCGCCGTCCAGCGGTGCACCCAGGTGCCCCAGGCGCCGTCGCGCCCGAAGAGGGACGCGATCTCGTGGTGGTAGCTGGGGAGGTTGTCCTCGGTCAGCAGGTTGACGACGAGGGCGGTGCGCCCGATGTCGGTCACCTTGGACTGCTCCGGCGCCCAGGCCTCGCCGCCCATCACCCCGTCGAAGTCGCGCCCGTCGCTCCAGGGCACGTACTCGTGCGGCATCCACTCCTTGGCGATCTTGAGGTGCCGGTTGAGCTCTTCCTCGACGACCTCTTCCAGCGCGTACAGCAGGCGGCTGTCGCTCCATACGGCCCGAGCGTGGTGACGGAGGGGGGCGATGGTCACAGACAGCTCCTGATGGGGGGACGATCTTACTTACGGCTCCGTAGGTTACGACACCGTAGGTTAAGCGGACCGTAAACGCCAAACATCCCTGGTCACAGCCGGTGCCACGCGGCCCCCGCACCCGCGCGCGGCGGGCCCGGGGGCCGGGGGTTCACCCGTTCGGGCGAGGTGGCCGCTCACCGAGCGGAGTCGGCGGCCGTATGTGCGCGGCCGTATATATAAGGACAAGGGACGTGATACGGAACTTTCCCGTCCGCTGGGCTTCCCGCGCCTGAGGCGCACAGCCCCTGAGGCTCACAACTCCTGGGTGACGCGGTGGATCAGCTTCCGCGACTCCTCCGGCCGCAGGGCACTCCGCGCCAGGGAGTCGAACAGCTCGCGGTACATGGTCACCAGGGCGTACGCGTCGACGAACCCGCCGCCGAAGGCGCTGTCGATCTGCACGGTGTCCAACTGCGGTACGGGGCCCACCGCGTACAGCATCGACTGGGCGGTGCCGATGAGGTCGTCCATGTCGAAGGGGAGGACCCGCAGGGTGACGTGCGGCCACCGCGCGGCCTCCATGAGGAACTCCAGCTGCTCCCGCTGGACGGCGCGGCCGCCGTAGCGCATCCGCAGGGCGGCCTCGTGGACCACCACCTCCGTCTCCGGCGCCGGGGTCCGCGCGAACACCCGCCGGCGGCCGACGCGGTGCGCGACGCGGGCGCGCAACTCCCGTTCCGGAAGCCTCGGCCGCGCGCTGGCGAAGACCACCCGGGCGTAACCCTCCGTCTGGAGGATGCCCGGCACATGGGTGACCTGCATCAGCCGCAGGGCGGTGGCGTGGTGCTCCAGCTCCGAGACGTCGAGGAAGCCGGGCGACAGGACGCCCCGGAACTCCTCCCACCAGCCGCGCCCGCGCTCCTCGGCCATCCCGCACAACTCGCCGACCAGCCGTTCGTCGCCCGCCTTGTAGTGCGCGGCGAGGCGGCGCACCCGCTCGGCGCTCACGCCCCAGCGCCCGGCCTCGATGTGGCCGATGCCCGCCGCGCCGCCGCCGAGCAGGGCGCCGGCCTCCCCCGCGGACATCCCGGCCGCCTCCCGCAGCTTCCGCAGCTCGGCGCCTAATCGGGCCTGGCGCGCGGTCGGGTTGCTTCTCGGTGGCATGGGTACGGCCCTCCGCTTCGACGCCCATGGGGTCTCCCCGGCCACCCTCCCACAGGAGCGCGCGCCCGGAGGCGGGCGCGGAGAGGACACCGCACAGGTGTGTGGTGCGGGGCGGGCCGGCGGCGCCGGGTACCCGGCGGCGGCCGCCGGAAACAGCGCCGCCCGGCGCCCCTGGTCCTTACGGATCGAGGGGGCCGGGCGGAAAGGCTTTGTGTCAGCGGCGAACGGTGTCAGCGCGTGCGCGGGTGGTGGGTGTTGTGTGCGTGCGTGGCGGGGTTGTCCGAGCCACGCGCGGCCACCATGGTGATGCCCGTGATGACCAGGAACAGCACGATCGGCGCGGCGACGTAGAGGCCGAGCGTGTTGATCACGCTCATGCCCGGGCCCGGGTCGTCGCCGTCGTCGCGGGTGAGCGCGAACGCGGGGGACGACATCAGCAGCATCAGCATCGTGCCGGTGGCGATGGCACCGGCACGCACGGCGTTCTTGTTGACCTTATTGCTCACGGGCTCAACGTATCGGACAGCCGCGCGCACCGCGCGCCCGGGGTGGCCTATCGGCGCCCCGCGGGCGGCCCGCCGGCGTCCCGGCCGCGGCCTCGGACCGCCTCCATCAGCGCGTGCAGCCGCGGCGAGACGGTCAGCTCCTCCAGGGAGACGGGCCGCCCCGAGGCGTCGGCGATGGGCAGCCGCCAGTTCGGGTACTGGTCCCAGGTGCCCGGCAGGTTCTGCGGGCGGCGGTCCCCGACCGTGTCGGGGAGCCAGACGCCGGTCATCCGGGCGGGGGTCATCAGGAGGTAGCGGTGGACGGCCCGGACCGCGGCCTCCTCGTCGTACGGCCCCTCGGGGAGCAGGCCCAGCCGGCCGAAGAGGGCGAGCCACTCCGCGACCTCCCGGGCGTCCTCGCGCTGCTCCTCGGCGAGCGGGCGGCCGAGCAGGCCCAGCCGGTGGCGCAGCTCCACGTGGTCGCCGGTGAGCCGGGCGGCGGTGCTCGGCAGGTCGTGGGTGGTGGCGGTGGCCAGGCACTCGGCGCGCCAGCGGGCGGGCTCCAGGGGCTCGGCCGGGCCGCCGTCCGCCCGTCCGTAGTCCCGCTCGAACCACAGGACGGAGGTGCCGAGCACACCGCGCTCGGCGAGCGCCTCGCGGACGCCGGGCCCGACCGTGCCGAGGTCCTCGCCGACCACGGCCGCGTTCGCCCGGTGGGCCTCCAGGGCGAGGACGCCGAGCATGGCCTCCGGGTCGTAGCGGACATAGGTGCCCTCGGCCGGCTCCCTGCCCTGCGGCACCCACCACAGCCGGAAGAGGCCCATCACGTGGTCGACACGCAGGGCGCCCGCGTGCCGCAGCAGGGCGCGCAGGAGGTCGCGGTACGGGCCGTAGCCGGTGGCCTCCAGGGCGTCGGGGCGCCAGGGCGGCAGGCCCCAGTCCTGGCCCCGGGAGTTGAAGGCGTCGGGGGGCGCGCCGACGGACATGCCGGCGGCGAAGGCGTCCTGCTGGGCCCAGGCGTCGGCGCCCGAGGGGTGCACGCCGACGGCCAGGTCGTGGACGAGGCCGACGCGCATGCCCGCCTCCCGGGCGGCCCGCTGGGCGGCGGCCAGCTGCTGGTCGGTGAGCCAGGCGAGCCAGCAGTGGAAGTCGACGCGGTCGAGGAGCTCGCCGCGGGCCTGGGCGGTGCGGGCGGAGCGGGGGTCCTTCAGGCCGCCGGGCCAGGACCGCCAGTCGGGGCCGTGCACCTCGGCGAGGGCGCACCAGGTGGAGTGGTCGTCGAGCGCCTGGCCCTGGCCGGTGAGGAAGGCGTCGTAGGCCGCCCGCCGGCCGGGGGCCATGGGGACGGCGCGGACGAGCTCCAGGGCGCGGCGCTTGAGGGCCCAGACGGCGTCCCGGTCGATGAGCTCGCCTTTGGTCAGGACGGCGTCGCGCAGGGCGGCGGCCCGGGTCAGGAGCTGGTCGGCGCGGTCCCGGTGGGCCCCGGTCAGGTAGGCGAACTCGGTGACGTCCTCGACGCGCAGGTGCACGGGGTCGGGGAAGCGCCGGGAGGAGGGCCGGTAGGGCGAGGGGTCGGTGGGGGCGCGGCCGCTGCCCGGCACGGCCGCGTGCAGCGGGTTGACCTGCACGAAGTCGGAGCCGAAGGCGCGGCCGGACCAGGCGGCGAGCTCCGCCAGGTCGCCGAGGTCGCCCATGCCCCAGGAGCGGGCGGACAGCAGGGAGTACAGCTGCACGAGGAAGCCGTGACCGCGCTCGGGAGGCGCGGGCAGCCGCCGGGGCGCGACGATCAGGGAGGCGGTGGCCGTGCGGCCGTCGGGGGCGTGGGCGCACAGCAGGTGGCGGCCGAGCGGGAGCGCGGGGGCGGCGTCGCCGTGCGTCCAGGGGAGGCTGTCGCCGTCCTCCGTGTCGACGCGCAGGGCGGTGCCTTCGGGGAGCGCGCGCGGCGCGGGCGCGGGTGCCGTGCCGGGGGGCTCCGACCGGAGCACCACCGTGGCCGGCAGCAGCCGGCTCCGCTCCGCCCGGGCGTGGGCCTCCAGGGCGTCCCGGACGGACCGGGGGGTGGAGGCGTCGACGCCGAGGGCGGCGAGGACCGCGACGACGGTGTCCTCGGGCACCGGCACGCCGTCACCGGGCGAGGGTTCGTAGGAGGTGGCGACGCCGTGCAGGGCGGCGAGTCGCGCTCGGCCCATTCAGACCTCCGTGTGCTCCGTACCGGATGCCGCGACCACGGCCGGTTCGCTGGTGAGGGGCGGTTCGGTGGTGAGCGGGGGCTCGCTGGTGAGCGGGGTGGCGTCGGCGAGGGGCGGCTCGCTCGTCAGCGGGGCGTCCGCCGGGCCGGGCAGACCGGCGGCCCCGGTGAGGCCGGAGAGCAGGAGTTGTGCGGACGCGGCCACGGGGGCCTCCTGGGATGACGGCAGTGGGTCACGTCTGCCCTACCCACTCACGGCGGGCCCAGACGTACGGATCCCGAGAAGCGGATTTTGGGGCGGAAGTCCAGGTGACACCCCATCTTTGACCCTTTCCGCACCCTTCGAAACTACGTCCACACGACGACGCGCCGGGCAATACAGGCACTTCGGTCACGTCCGTTGACACGTTCATCCGCTGGTGATGGGCTCGACCTTCGAATGAGCTCGACGGACCCGGCGGAGCGGGACGGAGCTCGGCGAGGAGCCCTACGAGGGCTCCGGCGAGGGCCCGGCTTCGGGCCCGCCCCGCACCAGGCGGAACGCCGGTGACGGGGCAGCGGGACATCCGAGGGCAAGGAGACGGCCGTGCACTTCCGGGGCGACGACACCTCTCCCGCCGCTTCCTCCTCCGGCCCCGCCGCGCCCCGTTCCGGCCCGGGGTCCGGTGCGGCGTCCGGCTTCGGCGCCTCCCTCCCCCACCCCCGGCGCGCCGGCGTCACCGTGCTGGCCGCCGCGCTCCTCGGCGGGCTGCTCGGCGGCTCCCCCGACGCCCTCGCCGCGCCCCGCCCGGACGGCGCCGCGACGGCCGCGCCGGACCGCGAGGGCGACACCGCCCTGCCCCCGGTCTGGCCGCGCCCGCAGAGCGCGCGGGCCCGGGGCCCGTACGCCCGGATCGGCGACGAGGTCACCGTGATGGCCGACCCCGGCACCGACCCCTACGCCGTCGAGGCCCTCCGCGGCATCCTGCGCGGCCTCGGCGCCCGCACCGTCGTCGACGCCGCGCCGGGCGGCACCCCGCCGCCCAGCGGGCTCATCGTCTACGCGGGCGGACAGGCCGCCGAGAACGCCCTGCGGGCCCTCGGCGCGCCCGCCGCCGGCGATCTGCCCCGGGGCGGCTACCGCCTGGCGACCGGACAGGTCGACGGCCGCCCCACGGCGGCCCTGGCCGGCACCGGCGAGGACGGGCTGTTCCACGCCGCGCAGACGCTGCGGCAGCTCGCCGTGGACACCGGGGAGGCGGGCGGCGGCCGCGCGTTCGCCGGCGCCGTGGTGCGGGACTGGCCCGGCGCCGCCGTGCGCGGACTGACCGAGGGCTTCTACGGCACGCCCTGGTCGCAGGAACAGCGGCTGGCACAGCTGGACTTCATGGGCCGCACCAAGCAGAACCGCTATCTGTACGCGCCGGGTGAGGACCCGTACCGCCAGGCCCGCTGGCGCGCCCCCTACCCCGCCGAGGCCCGCGCCGACTTCCGCGCCCTGGCCGAGCGCGCCCGCCGCAACCACGTGACCCTCGGCTGGGCGGTCGCGCCGGGGCAGTCGATGTGCTTCTCGTCCGCCGAGGACCTGCGGGACCTCAAGCGGAAGGTCGACGGGATGTGGGCGCTGGGCGTCCGCGCCTTCCAGCTCCAGTTCCAGGACGTGAGCTACAGCGAGTGGCACTGCGACGCGGACGCCGAGGAGTTCGGGCGCGGGCCCAGGGCGGCGGCGAAGGCCCAGGCGAAGGTCGCGGGCGCGCTGGCCGCCCATCTGGCGGCCAAGGGACCCGGCACCGCCCCGCTGTCGCTGCTGCCGACCGAGTACTACCAGGACGGGGGGACGGCCTTCCGGCGGGCGCTGGCGGACGCGCTGGACCCCCGCGTGGAGGTGGCCTGGACCGGCGTCGGGGTGGTGCCGAAGACCATCACCGGCGGCGAACTGGCCGACGCCCGCGCCGCCTTCGGGCACCCGCTGGTGACCATGGACAACTACCCGGTCAACGACTTCGCGCAGGACCGTATCTTCCTCGGGCCCTACACCGGCCGGGAGCCGGCCGTGGCGACCGGCTCCGCGGCCCTGCTGGCCAACGCCTCCGCGCAGCCGACCGCGGCCCGGATCCCCCTGTTCACCGCCGCCGACTACGCCTGGAACCCCCGCGGTTACCGGCCCCAGGAGTCCTGGCGGGCGGCCGTCGACGACCTGGCGGGCCCGGACGCCCCGGCCCGCGAGGCGCTGCTGGCGCTGGCGGGCAACGACGCGTCGTCGGTGCTCGGCAGTGACGAGTCGGCGTACCTGCGGCCGCTGCTGGACGGTTTCCTGGAGGCGCTGTCGGGCACGGACCAGGGCCGGGTCACCGAGGCGGCCGACCGGCTGCGCGCCGCGTTCCGCACCATGCGGGAGGCGCCCGCGCGGCTGGCGCGGACGCTGGACGGCTTCGAGGACGAGGTGGGCCCCTGGCTGGAGCAGCTGGCGCTGCACGGCGAGGCGGGCGGCCGGGCGGTGGACATGCTGACCGCCCAGGCGCGCGGCGACGGCGGGACGGCCTGGCGGGCCCAGCTCGACGTGCAGCGGCTGCGCGAGCGGATCGTGGCCGGCCGGGCGACGGTCGGCAAGGGCGTCCTGACCCCCTTCCTGGACCAGGCGCTGGCCCGCGCGAACGGCTGGACGGGCGTGGACCGGCCGGTGCGCGGCGCGGGGCTGTCCACCGACGGCGACCCGGCCACGTCGGTGGCGCCCGCGCCGGGCGGCCCGCTGACCGTAAGGCTGACGCGGGCCCGCCCGCTGACGGCCGTCACGGTGCTGACCGCGCCCGCCGCCGGGGTGCGCGGCCGGGTCGAGGCGCACGACCCGGCCCGGGGCTGGCAGCCGCTGGGCACGGTGTCGGACAGCGGCTGGACGCAGTCGCCGGGCAAGGGGCTGCGGGCGGACGCGCTGCGGCTGGTGTGGACCGGCGGCGGCACGCCGCCCGACGTGCACGAGATCACCCCGTGGTTCGCGGACACGCCCTCGGCCGACTTCGAACTCACGCACCAGGACGCGGACGCGGAGATCGGTGGCGGCCCGACGGCCGTGGCCGCCCGGATGATCAACCGGCGGCCGGAGCCGGTCCGCGAGAAGCTGACCGTAAGGGCGCCGGCCGGGGTCACGGTGAAGGCGCCGGCGGAGCTGACGGTGGCGCGCGGCGGCGTGGCCACGGCCCGGATCGAGCTGTCGGTGCCGGCCGGGGGCGCGGCCCGGACGTTCACGGTGCCGGTGCGGCTGGGCGACCAGGAGCGGACGCTGACCGTAAGGGCGTACCCGGCGACGGACGGGCCGGACCTCGCGCGCGAGGGGCGGGCGAGCTCCTCCGGCGACGAGGGGGCGCGCTTCCCGGCCTCGGCGGCCGTCGACGGCGACCCCCGGACGCGCTGGTCCTCACGGCCGGTGGACGACGCCTGGTGGCAGCTGGAGCTGGCGCGCCCGGTACGGCTGGGGCGGCTGGTGCTGCACTGGCAGGACGCGCACCCCTCCCGCTACCGGGTGCAGGTCTCGCCGGACGGGCGCACCTGGCGGGACGCGGCGGTGGTGGCCAAGGGCCGGGGCGGTACGGAGACGGTCCGGATGGACGCCCCGGGCACCCGGTTCGTCCGGGTCCAGGGCGAGCGGCGGGCGACGGAGTTCGGTTACTCGCTGTGGTCGGTGGAGGCGTACGCGGTGCGGGACGCGGGCGCGGCGAAGCCCTGAGACCGGGCCGGGGCGGCCCGGGTGGGGCGGGAGCGGAGGGGAGCGAGGTCCGGGGACGGCCGGAGGCGGCCCGGGACCGGGCCGTCGCCGCATCCGCGCGCCTCCGCGCCCCGATACGACGACGGCCCGGTCGACTCAGGCGGAAATGCCGTCGATCCGGGCCATCGCGTCCTCCGCGCCGAATGCCTCCAGATAAGGCAGCCAGCGCGGATCCCTATGCCCCGTGCCGATGATGCGCCACGCCAGGCCGGACGGTGGCGCCGGCTGATGGCGCAGCCGCCAGCCCAGCTCGGCGACGTGCCGGTCGGCCTTGACGTGATTGCAGCGGCGGCATGCCGCCACCACGTTCTCCCAGGCGTGCTGTCCGCCGCGGCTGCGCGGGACGACGTGATCGACGCTGGTTGCGACGCCACCGCAGTACGCGCAGCGTCCGCCGTCACGGGCGAACAGGGCGCGGCGGGTGAGCGGAACGGGCCCCCGAAAGGGCACCCGCACGAAGCGCTTCAGCCGGACGACGCTGGGTGCGGGGACGGTGCAGGTCGCGCTGTGCATATAGGCGCCGGAGTCCTCGAGGCTGATCGCCTTTTCGTTGAGGACGAGTATGAGCGCGCGGCGGAGCGGTACGACGCCGAGCGGCTCGTACGACGCATTGAGGACCAGGACATGCGGCACGGGTGCCTCCTTGTACGCCGGCGGCGCGTGGCTCGCGCCGGGACGATCTCCTGCAAGTGTCCCCCGGCCCCTGGTCGGAGCGCCACCATCACCAGGTAACGGGCCACGGGTGTTTTGGAACACACCGTGTTCATCCCCCGCCCAAGACCTGTCGCATCTCGAACAGAACAACGGAGGATCTTCGCTGCCCCGTTAGTGTGGTGAGTCTGCCCGCGCCACCCCTCGCCGCGGGCGTGTCTTCCACGAAGGGTTCCCGCTGTGTTCTGGTCCGCTGCTCTGGCCGCCGACTCGACGCCCCGCCCCACCTCGCTCGACGAGGCACAACGGACGGCGAACGACGCCGCGGGCTGGGTGGAGGAGAACTGGTCCGTCTGGCTCAGCAACGGTCTCCGCATGATCCTGATCGTGGTGATCGCGGTCGTGATGCGCTCGCTGATCCGCCGGGCCATCACCAAGCTGATAGCGCGGATGAACCGCACCGCGCAGGCCGTCGACGGCACGGCGCTGGGTGGACTCCTCGTCAACGCCGAACGACGCCGGCAGCGCTCCGAGGCCATCGGCTCGGTGCTGCGCAGCGTCGCCTCGTTCCTGATCATGGGTACGGCGGCGCTCACCGTGCTGTCCGTGCTCCAGATCAATCTGGCGCCGCTGCTGGCGAGCGCGGGTGTGGCGGGTGTGGCCATCGGTTTCGGCGCCCGCAATCTGGTGACGGACTTCCTGTCCGGCGTGTTCATGATCCTGGAGGACCAGTACGGCGTCGGTGACGAGGTCGACGCCGGGGTCGCCACCGGCACGGTCATCGAGGTCGGGCTGCGCGTGACCAAGCTGCGCGGCGCCAACGGCGCCATCTGGTACGTGCGCAACGGCGAGGTCAAGCGCATCGGCAACCTCAGCCAGGGCTGGGCCACGGCCGGCGTCGACATCCAGGTCCGCTCGGACGAGGACCTGGACCGGGTGCGCGGGGTCATCGAGCGCGTCGGCGAGGAGATGCACAAGGAAGAGCCGTGGAACGAGCGGCTGTGGGAGCCGGTCGAGGTCCTCGGCCTGGACGCGGTCTACCTCGACTCGGTGGTCATCCGGGTGTCGGCGAAGACCATGCCGGGCGTGGCGCTCGGCGTGGAGCGCGAGCTGCGCTGGCGGATCAAGCGGGCGCTGGACGCGGAAGGCATCCGCATCGTGGGCCGCCCGGCGGAGGCGGAGCTGGAGACGGAGTCCCCCACCGACGCGTCGGCCGCCGTCGCGGCCCCGTCCGCGCTGGCGAACCCGACGTCCCCGCAGTCGCAGGCGACGACCCCGATAGCGCCCGTGCAGACGGTGCCGGGGCCGGCGCTCGGCAAGTAAGGCTGCCCGGCGGGCGGGCCCGCCGGGCAGGCCTCAGGCCGCCGGGACGCCCGCCGTCCGGAACACCTTGTCCAGGAAGTCGTCGAGGTTCACGGCCATCCGCGTGAGCCGCTCCTCCTCGGTGAGCGACTCCTGGTACCGGGCCGTGAGCAGCGGCTTCCGCTTGCCCCGTACGTAGAGCGGGCAGGCGAGGTCCGCGCACATGTAGGCGCCGACGGTGTTGCCGTCGCGGCCCGCGGCGCCGATCTTGCGGGCGGCCAGCAGGGACACGCCCGAGGCCACGTGCCCGGTCAGGCAGATCGAGCAGATCGACGACTTCATCATGGACCGGGGCCCGCTCTGCGGGACGCGCAGCGTGATGCCGACGAGCTTCCCGGCCCGCTCGGCGACGATGTAGCCCCGGTCGGGGGCGCCCGGGTCCCGCCAGCCCAGGAAGTCCAGGTCCGCCCAGGGCAGCTCGGCCAGGCCCCGGGGCAGGGAGATCCTGCTCGCCTCGCCCTTCGAGCAGTTCACGAAGGAGGCGCGGATCTCTTTGTCACTCAGCGGTTCCATGGGTCATGAAGCTAACAGCGGGACAAGCCGGACGTCGCATGATTTTCCTGTGCGCGGAGCATTGACGCCCGCGTTGACCTGCCCTTACGGTCCTGTTCGGCAATAGGAAAGTTTCCTAACAGACGTCGACAGGCAGGCGGAGTCATGGCCGGAACCCCGGGGACCCCGCGCGTGCTGCGGGCCATGAACGACCGCGCCGCGCTCGATCTGCTCCTCGCCCACGGGCCCCTCACCCGCACCCGCCTGGGCGAGCTGACCGGGCTGTCCAAGCCCACCGCCTCCCAGCTCCTCGGCCGCCTGGAGAGCGCGGGCCTGGTGCGGACGACCGGGAACGTCACCGGCCGGCCCGGCCCCAGCGCCCAGCTGTACGAGGTGGACCCGGGCGCCGCCCATGTCGCCGCCCTCACTGTGGACCCCGAGGGGATCACCGCGGCCGTCGCCGACATCACCGGCCGCGTCCTGGGCGAGCACCGCCTCGCGGCCGTGGCCACCGCCGAGGACGTCCGGGACCGCACCGCCGAGCTGGTCGGCCGGGCCGTGGACGGCGCCCTCGCCGCGGCGGGGCTCCGCCCCGGCGCCCTCCACCGCACCGTCATCGGCACCCCCGGCGCCCTCGACCCGCACACCGGTGCCCTGCGCTACGCCCCGCACCTGCCGGGCTGGCACTCCCGCACGCTCCGCGACGAGCTCGCCGAGGCGCTCGGCACCCCCGTCGCCGTCGAGAACGACGTCAACCTCGCCGCGCTCGCCGAGCGGCACGACGGCACCGCGCGGGGCGTCGAGAACTTCGTCCACGTCTGGGCGGACGAGGGCGTGGGCGCCGCCGTCGTCATCGGCGGCACCCTGCTGCGCGGCGCCACCGGCGGCGCCGGCGAGATCGGCTACATGCCGGTGCCCGGGGCGCCGCTCACCCGCGGCGGCGGCCCGCGCGACGCCGGTGGCTTCCAGCGGCTCGTCGGCGCCCCCGCCGTCCTCGGCCTCGCCCGCGCCCACGGCCTCGACGCGGCCACGGCCGGGGAGGCGCTGCGCCTCGCGGCCGGCACGCCGGGCGCCGGTGACGCGGTCCTCGCCGAGCTGGGCCGGCGGCTCGCCGTGGGCCTCGCGGCGATCGTCGCCGTCGTCGATCCCGAGCTGGTCGTGCTCTCCGGAGAGGTGTGCCGGGCCGGCGGCGAACGGCTGCGGGAGCTGGTCGAGGAGGGGCTGACCGGGCTGGCCCTGCCCCGCCCGCGGCTCCGGCTGAGCACGGTCGAGGGCTCCCCGATCCTGGCCGGCGCCCTCCACACGGCACTGGCGGCCACCCGGGACACGGTCTTCGACACGACCATCGCGCGGGCGGGCCGGGCCCGGACGGCCACGCCATCCGACCCGGGCGGCTCCTGAGGACCCGGAAGGGGCGGGCAGGGGAGCACCCGCCGCTCTCCCCCTACCTCCGCACCCCACCCGCCGCGAAGGAGGCCCCATGCCCCGCCCGCGCACCAGACCCCGCCTCACCCGCCGCACGCTCCTCCCCCTCCTCGCCACCACCGCGTTACTCCTGAGCGGCTGCGCCAACCCCTCCACCGGCAGCGCCGACGACGACCCCACCGCCCCCGTCACCCTCGCGTTCTGGCACGGCTGGTCGGAGAAGCACGAGGTCAAGGCGGTCGACGACTCGATCGCCCGGTTCCGGAGGCTGCACCCCCACATCCGGGTGAAGACCACCGGGAACGTCAGCGACGCCACCGTCAACCAGGCCCTGCGGGCGGGCGGCGGCAACGCCCCCGACGTGGTGTCGTCCTTCACCACCGACAACGTCGGGCAGTACTGCTCCTCGGGCATGTGGGCCGACCTCGACCCCTTCCTCAAGAAGTCCGGCATGGTGAAGGAGCGGATATTCCCCGAGGTCCTGCTGGACTACACCCGCTACCGAGGCAAGCAGTGCGCGCTCCCGCTGCTCGCGGACGCCTTCGGGATGTACTACAACAAGGACGCCTTCGAGAAGGCCGGCATCACCCGCCCGCCCCGCACGATGTCCGAGTTCCGGCGCGCGGCCGTGAAGCTCACCGAGCGGACCGCCGGCGGCTCGTACCGGCAGCTCGGGTTCATGCCCGACTTCCGGCTCTACCAGAACAGCCCGGACCGCCTCTTCGCCCAGTGGGCGCCCACCTACTTCGACGAGGAGGGGAAGTCCCGGCTCGCCCGCGGCGGGGCGGCGGAGGACTTCTTCACCACCCAGCGCCGGATGGTCACCGAACTCGGCGGCTACAGCGCGCTGGAGAAGTTCCGCACCACCTTCGGCGACGAGATGTCCTCGCAGAACGCCTTCCTCACCGGCAAGCTCGCCATGCACATGGACGGCGAATGGCGCGGCCTGATGCTCGACGCCGCGAAGCCCCGCTTCCGCTGGGGCACCGCCCCCATGCCCGTCCCCGACGACCAGGCCGACGCGTACGGGCGCGGCTATCTCACCGGCACCGTCGCGGGCATCGCGCACAGCAGCAGGCACCAGAACGCCGCGTGGGAGCTGGTGCGGTTCCTGACCGCCGACACCTCTCAGGTGGTCGCCTTCGCCAACGCCATCCACAACGTGCCCTCGACCAAGGCCGCGCTCGCCTCACCGGAGCTGGCGCGCGACCCCGCCTTCCGCACCTTCCTCGGCATCGCGCGGCACCCGCGCAGCGTCAGCATGCCCCCGTCCGTCAACGGCGGGAGGTACGTCCTCTCGCTCCGCGACTTCGCCTTCAGAGCGGAGGCGGGCCGGGTGCCCGACCTGAAGAAGGGCCTGCGCCGTCTCGACCGGCAGATAGACGAAGACAACCTCCAGTCCCGGAACTGACGGAGTACGCCATGGCGACACCCCTGGCCCACCGGCCGGCACCCGAACGACGCCGCGGACGCACCCGCGAGCGGCTGCGCGTCCTCGGCTTCCTCTCGCCGTGGCTGATCGGCTTCACCGTCTTCTTCGGCTATCCCCTGCTCGCCACCGTCTACTTCTCCTTCATGCACTACAACCAGATCCAGGCGCCGACCTTCGTCGGCCTGCGGAACTGGGCCTATGTGCTGGGCCGGATGCCGCTGTTCGGCCCCGCGCTGTGGAACACCCTCTGGCTCGTCGTGGTGATGGTCGCCCTGCGGGTGGTCTTCGGCCTGGGCATCGGCCTGCTCGTCACCAAGGTGAAGACGGGCGCCGGGTTCTTCCGCACCGCCTTCTACCTGCCCTACCTGGCCCCGCCCGTGGCCGCGACCGTGGCCTTCGTCTTCCTCCTCAACCCCGGCACGGGCCCGGTCAACGAGGCCCTCGGCGCCCTGGGGATCCCCGCGCCGAACTGGTTCAACGACCCGGCCTGGGCCAAGCCCTCCCTGGTGCTGCTCTCGCTGTGGGGCATCGGCGACCTGATGGTCATCTTCATGGCCGCCCTGCTGGACGTGCCCAAGGAGCAGTACGAGGCCGCCGAGCTGGACGGCGCGGGCGCCCTCGCACGGTTCCGGTACGTCACCTGGCCGTCGATCACCCCGATCGTGACGTTCGCGGTGGTGACGGGCGTCGTGCAGACCATGCAGTACTACACGCAGGCGCTGGTCGCCGGGAAGCTCGCCTCGGGCGTCAGCGTCGGGCCGGGCACGGTGATCCAGCCCGGTTACCCCGACGGCTCGACGCTCACCGTGCCGCAGCTCGTCTACTCGCTCGGCTTCCAGAACTTCGACACCGGTGCCGCGTGCGCGCTCTCGCTCGTCCTCTTCGCGATCGCCATGGCCGTCACCTCCCTGCTGATGCGCGGCCGCGCCGGCCTGCTGAGCGCGGAGGACTGAGGCCGTGACCCCCACGACAGCCACCGGCCCGGCGGGGCACCGCGCCCGCTCCGCCCTGCGCTGGATAGCGGTCCACACCACCGCCGTGGCCGCCGCCCTGTTCTTCGTCCTCCCCTTCGTCTTCGTCCTGCTGACCTCCGTGATGAGCGACGAGCAGGCGATGAGCGGCGAGCTGTGGCCGCACGAGTGGCACTGGTCGAACTACGCGGAGGTCTTCCGCACCCCGGGCTTCCTCACCTGGTGGCGCAACTCCCTGCTCTACGCGGGGCTCGGCACCCTCTTCACGGTGTGCTCCTCGGTCCCGGTGGCCTACGCGCTGGCCAGGTTCCGCTTCCGTGGCCGGCGGCCCGCGATGATGCTCGTGATCGCCACGATGATGCTGCCGCCCCAGGTGATCGTCATTCCGATGTACCTGGTGTGGGCGCAGCAGCTGCACCTCTCGGGGTCGCTGTGGCCGCTGATCGTGCCGATGGCGTTCGGCGACGCCTACGCCGTATTCCTGCTGCGGCAGTTCCTGCTCACGATCCCCCGGGAGTACCTGGAGTCGGCGAAGGTGGACGGATGCGGGGAGCTGCGCACCCTGGTGCGGATCGTGGTGCCGATGGCGAAGCCCGGGATCGCCGCGGTCGCGCTGTTCCAGTTCTTCTTCTGCTGGAACGACTACTTCGGGCCGCAGATCTACGCGGCGCAGAACCCGGGCGCCTGGACGCTCAGTTACGGGCTGGAGTCCTTCAAGAGCGCGCACAGCGTCGACTGGAACCTGACCATGGCGGCGACGCTGCTGGTCATGGCCCCGGTCGTGCTCGTCTTCTTCTTCGCACAGAAGGCCTTCGTCGAAGGCGTCACCCTCACCGGCGTGAAGGGCTGAACCCCCATGAGGCCCCTATGGAACTGAGGTCCGCATGAAACTCACCGTGGTCGGCGGAGGCTCGACCTACACCCCCGAACTCGTCGACGGATTCGCCCGGCTGCGCGGGACGCTGCCGGTGACGGAGCTGGTCCTCGTCGACCCGGCGGCCGACCGGCTGGAGCTGGTGGGCGGCCTGGCCCGGCGGATCTTCGCCCGGCAGGGCCACCCCGGCCGGATCACCTGGACCGCGGATCTGGACGCGGCCGTGGACGGCGCCGACGCCGTCCTGCTCCAGCTGCGCGTGGGCGGCCAGGCGGCCCGGCAGCAGGACGAGACCTGGCCGCTGACCTGCGGCTGCGTCGGACAGGAGACCACCGGCGCGGGCGGCCTCGCCAAGGCGCTGCGCACGGTCCCGGTCGTGCTGGACATCGCGGAGCGGGTGCGACGGCGCAACCCCGCCGCGTGGATCGTGGACTTCACCAACCCGGTGGGGATCGTGACCCGGGCGCTGCTCACCGCCGGGCACCGGGCCGTCGGGCTGTGCAACGTCGCGATCGGCTTCCAGCGGAAGTTCGCCCGGCTGCTGGGGGTGGAGCCGGAGGCGGTCGCCCTGGAGCACGTCGGGCTCAACCACCTGACCTGGGAGCGGGCGGTGACGGTCGGCGGCCGGGACGTGCTGCCGGAGCTGCTCGCCGAGCACGGCGCGGCCGTGGCCGAGGACCTGCGGATGCCGCGAGCGCTGCTGGACCGGCTCGGCGTGGTGCCCTCGTACTACCTGCGCTACTTCTACCAGCACGACGAGGTCGTGCGGGAGCTGCGGACCAAGCCCTCGCGGGCCGCCGAGGTGGCGGAGATGGAGCGGCGGCTGCTGGAGATGTACGGCGACCCGGCGCTGGACGAGAAGCCGGAGCTGCTGGGGAAGCGGGGCGGCGCCTTCTACTCGGAGGCGGCGGTGGCGCTGACGGCCTCGCTGCTGCGTCCCGAGGGCGCCCGGGGAGCCGTGCCGGACGCACGGCCGGACGTACAGGTGGTCAATGCGTTCAACAACGGGACGCTGCCCTTCCTCCCCGACGACGCGGTGATCGAGGTGCCGGCCGAGGTGGACGCGCGCGGCGCCCGCCCGCTGCCGGTGCGGCCGCTGGAGCCGCTGTTCGCCGGGCTGGTCGCGAACGTGACGGCCTACGAGCGGCTGGCCCTGGAGGCGGCGCTCCTGGGGGGCCGCGAGCGGGTGTTCGCCGCGCTGCTCGCGCATCCGCTGATCGGGCAGACCGAGCGGGCGGACCGGCTGACCGACGAGCTGCTGGCGCACAACCGGGAGCACCTGGCGTGGGCGTGACCGGTGCGTCGCTCGCCGTCGACGCGGGCAACAGCAAGACCGACGTGGCGCTGGTGGGCCCCGACGGCGCCGTGCTGGGGCAGGCGCGGGGCGGGGGCTTCCGGCCGGCGGTGACGGGCGCCGGGGCGGCCGTCGCGGGCCTCGCGCCGCTCGTCGCGGAGGCGGCGGCGCGGGCCGGGCTCGCGGCGCCGCCGGTGGTGGAGCACGTCCAGGCCTGTCTGGCCAACGCCGATCTGCCGGTGGAGGAGCGGGCGCTGGCCGCGGAGATCGGGGCCCGGGGCTGGGGCCGCTCGGTCACGGTCGTCAACGACACCTTCGCCCTGCTGCGGGCGGGCCTGCCCGACGACGGGTCGGTGGCGGGCGTGGCCGTGGTGTGCGGGGCGGGCATCAACTGCGCGGGCGTGGCGCCGGACGGGCGGACCGCGCGTTTCCCGGCGATCGGGCGGATCTCGGGCGACTGGGGCGGCGGCGGGTTCCTGGCGGAGGAGGCGCTGTGGTGGGCGGCGCGCGCGGACGACGGCCGGGGCGAGCCGAGCGAGCTGGCCCGGGCGGTGCCCGCGCACTTCGGGCTGTCCGGGATGCCGGAGGTCATCGAGGCGCTGCACCTGGGCCGGGTGGCGCGGAGCCGGTGCCACGAGCTGGCGCCGCTGCTGTTCGCGGTGGCCGCCGGGGGTGACCCGGTCGCGCGGGCGGTCGTCGCCCGGCAGGCGGAGGAGGTCGTCACGATGGCCGTCGTGGCGCTGGGCCGGCTGGGGCTGCTGGCCACGCGGGTGCCGGTGGTCCTGGGCGGCGGGGTGCTGGCGGCCCGTCACCCCTTGCTGCACGACCGGGTGGTGGAGCTGCTGGCCGAGCGGGCGCCCGAGGCCGTGCCCCGGGTGGTCACGGCCCCGCCGGTGCTGGGCGCGGGGCTGCTGGCGCTGGATCGCGCGAGGGCTTCGGAGAGGGCGTCGGAGGGGGCGCCGCGGGAAGCGCGTCGGGAGGCAGACCGGGAGGCACGTCGGGAAGCACACACGCGGTTGCGCGCGCACTTCGCGTAGGTCTCCGCGGGTGGCGGTCCCGCCTCTTCCGGGACCGCCTCGGCCCTTTACGACCAAGGCCGTCCCACCTGGCTGGATTCCACGGAACCACCGCACTCTTCACGTCATGTTCACATCGTGAGAGGCGTCACCCCGGACCAGGATATTCCGCAAAATCTCCTTACGAGATCCCGTCCGGGCGCGGATTTTCCTGACACTGCGTCAATACGGTCATTCGCCAGAAATTCCTCCCCTGGCATTTGTTGACCTTTCATGTACCGAATGTCCGTAAAGCAGCCAACCATTTCGCGCCCTCCTCGGCGGCGTGCAAGCATCCGGGCCGCACGGATTGATCACGAAATACGGGAAGCAACCGCCATCAAAAGGGATTTGCGGGGGCATTCGCGATCAATTCCTGCTCCTGATCATCCTTCCGAGGGGGGTACGACCCATGTCGTCCAACGTCACCCGACGCCTTGTGCTCAGAGGAACCGCCGTGGCCGTCGCCGGCGCCGCGCTCGCCGCGCCGACCGCCATGGCCGCGACCCGTACGGCCACGGCCGCCATGACCGACCACTCCGGCCACGGCGGCCACGGCGGACCCGCGGCGTTCGACGAGGTCTACCAGGGGCGCCGCATCGTCGGTAAGCCCGCGACCGGCGAGCACGCCGCGCACGGCGGCTTCACCGCCTCGATCGACGGCAAGGAACTGCACCTGATGCAGAACGCCGACGGCACCTGGATCAGCGTCGTGAACCACTACGAGACGTTCGCGACCCCGCTCGCCGTGACCCGCGCCGCCGTCGACAAGCTCCGCGGCGCCACGCTCGTCCCGATCGCCACCTGAGTCACCGCTCTGCCGTTCCACCGACCCGACCCGAGAGGACAGAACCCCCATGGCAGTGCGTAAGAACCAGGCGACGCTGAGCGCCACCGAGAAGCGCAACTTCGTCAACGCCTTGCTGGAGCTCAAGCGCACCGGCGTCTACGACGGATTCGTGCGGACGCACAACGAGTTCATCATGAGCGACACGGACAACGGCGACCGCGTCGGCCACCGTTCCCCCTCGTTCCTCCCCTGGCACCGCCGCTTCCTGATCCAGTTCGAGCAGGAGCTCCAGAAGATAGACGCCTCGGTCACCCTCCCGTACTGGGACTGGACCGTCGACCGCTCGACCACGTCCTCGATCTGGGGCGCCGACTTCCTCGGCGGCAACGGCCGCAGCCGTGACTCCCAGGTGACCACCGGCCCGTTCGCGTACTCCACGGGCAAGTGGAACATCAACGTCAGCGTCGACAACCGCTCGTACCTCCAGCGTGAGCTGGGTGCCAGCGGCCAGCTGCCCACGCGCGCCCAGGTCGACGCCGTGCTCGCCATGACCACGTACGACATGGCTCCCTGGAACAGCGCCTCGGACGGCTTCCGCAACAACCTGGAGGGCTGGCGCGGCCAGGGCCGCGTCCACAACAGCGTCCACGTGTGGATCGGCGGCCAGATGGCCACCGGCGTCTCCCCCAACGACCCCGCCTTCTGGCTGCACCACTGCTTCATCGACAAGCTGTGGGCCGACTGGCAGCGCATGCACCCGACGTCGCCCTACCTGCCGGCCGCCGGCACCGCGAACGTCGTGGACCTCAACGACACCATGCGCCCCTGGAACAACGTGACCCCGGCCGACATGCTGGACCACACGAAGTTCTACACCTACGACCGCTGACGGCCGGTCCGGCCCCGCGCAGCGTGACGGTGCCCCACGGGCCCGTCCGGTTCCCCGCCCACCCGCGCGGGAACCGGACGGGCCCGTCGCGCGTGGTGGGTACGGAGGCCGGTGCGGGCCCCGGTGCGGATCGCGATCAGAACAAGATCGGGCCGGTACCGGTGTGTTTGTCAGCTCCTGCGGCCATACTGCTGGCCGGGGCTGCTGTTCGTCCGGGGCCGGCCCGGCCGGCCGGGGGAACGGGCGTCCACAGCGACCGAGGGGGAGGTCCCGTGTCATACCCGCAGCCGGCCGGTGGCGCCGCGCCGCCACCGCCCACGCCCGCCCTGCCCGCCGCCTGGCGGGAAGCGGCCGACCGCCTGCGGGCCGTGGCCACGACCGAGCCGGGCCGGCTGCGCGCCATCGGCGCCCTCCTGGCCCTGCTGCTCGTCGCGTTCGGCGCGGTGACCGCCTGGCAGGTCGCGGACCGGGCCTCGGCCGCCGACGCCGTGGTGGGCAGCAGCCAGCCGCTCAGCGCCGACGCCGCCGACGTCTACCGCTCCCTGGCCGACGCCGACACCACGGCCGCCAGCGGCTTCCTCGCCGGCTCCCGGGAGACCCCCGCCGTCCGGCAGCGGTACGAGAAGGACATCGCGCTGGCGGCCGGCCTGCTGGTGAAGGCCGCGGCCAACGCCGAGGGCTCCGACACCGCCCGCCGGCAGATCTCGCGGCTGAACGAACTCCTCCCGCGCTACACCGGCCTCGTGGAGTCCGCCCGCGCCAACAACCGGCAGGGCCTCCCGCTGGGCGGCGCCTATCTGCGCACCGCCGGCGACCTGATGCGCGACGACCTGCTGCCCGCCGCCCGCGAGCTCTACGAGACCGAGACCGGACGGCTCGGCTCCGACTACTCCGACGCCAAGGCCTGGCCCTGGGCCTCGCTGGTCCTCGGCCTGGCCGCCCTCGGCGCGCTCGGCTGGGCGCAGCGGCGCACCTACCTCCGCACCCACCGCGTCTTCAACCACGGGATGCTGGCCGCCACCGCGACGGCCGTGGTGGTGCTGCTCTGGCTGACCGTCGGGCACGCCCTGGCCCGCTCGGACCTGGAGGGCTCCTCGGCCCAGGGCGCCCGGTCGCTCCAGGTGCTCAACGAGGCCCGCATCGGCTCGCTCCAGGCGCGCGGCGACGAGAACCTCACGCTGGTCGCGCGCGGCGCGGTGCTCACGGAGAACAAGGACGACGCGTACGAGGCGAGCTACCGCGAGGGCATGCGCAAGCTCGTCGGCGACGGCCGCGGCGCCGCCGCGCCGGGCACGCTGCTGGCGCGGGCGCGGGCACTCGCCGAGGACTCCGAGGGCCGGGCGGCGGTCGACGCCGCCGTCAGGGACGTCCGCGAGTGGCAGGTGCGGCACGCCGAGGCGCGCGCGGCGGACGACAGCGGGGACTACGACCGGGCGCTGCCGAAGGTGATCGGCGAGAAGGGCAGCACGGGCGAGTCCTTCGACCGGGTGGACGAGCAACTCCGCCGGGCCCTGGCCCATGAGCAGCGCGACTTCCGGGCGGCGGCGGACGACGGGCGCGGAGCCCTGGCCGGGCTGGCGGCGGGGGCCGTGGTGCTGGCGGTGCTCGGCGCGGCGGGCGCGGTGCTGGGGATCGGGCGCAGACTGTCGGAGTACCGGTGACGGGGGGAGGCGGGCACGTGACGGGGCAGGAGCACGGGCGGGCACACGGGCAGCCGGGGCGAACGGGCCGGTTGGTACGGGCGATACGGGCGCGGCGGGCGGGACAGCAGGTGCTGGCGCGACCGGAGGTGCCACCGGAACCGAAGGCCACCCAGGGGCCGAAGTCACCGGACGTCCCGAGGATTTCGCGCGGCCGGTCGCTCGCCCTGGCCACGGCTGCGGCCGGGTGCGCGCTCGCGGCCACGGCCGCCGCGCTGGTGCCGGCCGGCACGGCGGAGCACCGCGTCACCACCGTGGCCGACCGGGCGGACCGAGCCGCCGCGGCGCCCGCGACCTGCACCGACCCCGAGGCGAGCCTGCGCCCGGGGGACGGCGCGGACGGCCCGGCGGTGCGCCGGATCAAGAGCCGTGGGCGGCTGATCGCGGGCGTCGACCAGGACAGCTTCCGCTGGGGCTACCGCAATCCGTCCACCGGCGAGCTCAGCGGCTTCGACATCGACCTGACGCGCGCGATCGCCAAGGACATCCTGGGCGACGCCGACAAGGTGACCTTCCTGGCGATCCCCACCAGCCAGCGCATCCCCGCCCTGGAAAAGGGCAAGGTCGATCTCATCGCGCGCACCATGTCCATCACCTGCGACCGGATCCGACAAGTCGCCTTCTCCACCGCATACTTCGTCGCCGGCCAGCAGATACTTGCCCCGAGGGGGTCTTCCGTCACCGCGTTCGACGACTCCCTGAAGGGGAAGAAGGTCTGTGCGGCCAAGGGGGCCACAGCGGAGTCGAAGATGAGGGAACAGCCGCACGGCGCGCGCCTGGTCACCGTGCCCAACCAGCTGGACTGCCTGGTCCGGCTCCAACTCGGCCAGGTGGACGCGGTGCTCACGGACAACGCCCTGGGGGCCGGTCTGGCCGCCCAGGACCCGTCCGTGGAGCTCGTCGGAAAGCCGTTCACCACCGACCCGTACGGCGTGGCGATGAACCTCCGGGACGAGGACCTGGTACGCCGGGTCAACAAGGTGCTGGACGACTACCGCAGCGGCGGCGGCGACAGCCCGTGGATGCGGGCGTACACCAAGTGGCTGGCGGCCGACCTCAAGGGCTACACCGCGCCGCCGGCGCCCAAGTACCGGGACTAGCACGACACCGGGAGGGCGCCGGGGCGGCACGGAAACGGTCCGGCGGCACCGGCACGGGACGACGGGCACCACCGTTACGGACACGTCCGCGGCACGGCCGCGGACAGGAGAGGGGATCGATGGCGGTCGCGGGATCCACCGGACCGGCCCTTAGCCGCGAGGAGGTGGACCGTGCGCTGGCGAGGCTCGGCGCGGAGCACGAGGCCGTGGAGTCCTCGCTGCTCGCCCTCCAGGACCACGCCGGCCGTCGCCTCCTGGAGGGCGCGGAACTCACCGGCGCGACCAGGAGCCGGTGGGCCGTCGCCGAACAGCTCATCACCCGGCTGTGGGCGTACTTCGACGCGTACACCTCCGCCCTGACCGCGGCGCGGGCGCTGCGCGGCAGACGCCGCTGGCCCACCCAGGGTGAGCTGTCCGAGCTCACCGAGCTGCTGCGCGGCAGCGGCGTCACGCTGGCCGGCGCGGGACACCTGCCCACCGCGGCCGGGGGCTCCCCGGCGGGCCCGGCCGCCCGGCTCAGCGAGCGGCTCAGCCTCCAGGAGCTCCTCGAACGGATGAACGGCTGGTACGCCGAGGCGCTCGACGTGGTCGTCACCGCCGACGCCGTCTGGTCGGCGCTGCCCGCCCGGATCGACCTGCTCGCCGCCGAGCTCCAGCGCACCCGCTCGCTCGCCCACTCGGTGGGCGTGCGCCCCGGTGAGCACCCCTCAGGGGACGACCTGGAGCGCATCACCGAGGAACTGACGGCGCTGCGCACCGAGGTGATATCCGATCCGCTCGCCTTCTGGGCAGGCGCCTCGCCCAGCTCCGCGCCGGGCGGCGGCCGCCCCGACACCGGCCGCTACGACCGCGCCGCCCGCGCCCTGGAGGACGTCCGCCGCGAGGTCGAGGCCGTCCTGGACGTCCGGCAGGACGCCGAGCAGCGGCTGATGCGGGTGCGCGACGTCCTCTCCCGCGCGGACCGCACGCTCAACGAGGCCCGCCAGGCGCGGACCGAGGTCCTCTCCAAGATCGCCGCATCGGTGGTGCCGGCCGTCTCCGGCCCGCCGACCGAGCTCTACGAACAGCTGTCGGCCGCGGCGGACCACCGCAGACACGCCCGGTGGCACCGGCTCTCGCCGCTCCTGGAGGACCTGGAGCGGCGCGCCGAGGAGGAGTTGCTGCGCGCCCGTGACTCGCTGACGGCCGTCACGGCGCCGCTGGCCGTCCGGGCCGAGCTGCGCGGCCGGCTGGACGCGTACCGCGCGAAGGCCTCCCGGCACGGCTTCGCGGAGGACACCTTCCTCGTCGAGCGCCACGACGTGGCGCGCCGCATGCTGTGGAGCGCGCCGTGCGACCTGATGGCCGCCGAGCAGGCCGTCCTGCGCTATCAGCAGGCGCTGGCGGAGGCACTCGCCCCGCCGTCCGCGACCGGGCCCTCGGTGCCCGTCGACCGTAGGGGGAACCATGAGTGAGGCGGCCTGCCAGCGGCAGGGCTGCGGCGGCACGTACGAGGACGTCGGGGGCGGCGAGCTGTACTGCGACACCTGCGGGCTCGCGCCCGTGGTGTCGCCGGGCGGGATGCTGTCCTCGCCGGCCACGGGCGTCGCGGCCTCCGCCCGGACCCGCGTGTCGGGGGGTACGTACGCGCCCGCCGCGGCGCCCCCGCCCGCCCCGTCACCCCGGCCGGCCCCGGCGAGCCCGGCGCCTTCGGGATCGGGCTCCGCGGGATCGGGGTCCTCGGGGTCCGCGGGGTCCTCGGGGTCCGCAGGGTCCTCCTCCCGCTCGTCGGGCTCCTCGTCCCGGCCGTCGTCCCGGTCCTCGTCCTCGCGCCGGTCGGTGTCGGGGCGGCTGTCGGCCGGCGGCGCGGGCTCCACGGGCCCGGGGTCCCGCTCGGTGTCGGTGCGCAGCTCGCACTCGACGTCCGCGCCCTCCTCCGGGCGCGGCCGGCTGGGCGCCGGACTGGTCTCGGTGCCGGAGGTGCCGCGCCCCGACCCGCGCGCGGCGGTGCTGGAGAACCCCGAGGTGCCCGAGCGGAAGCGATTCTGTAGCAAGGGCGACTGCGGCGCCCCGGTGGGCAGGGCGCGCGGCGACCGGCCGGGGCGCACGGAAGGCTTCTGCACCAAGTGCGGGCACCCGTACTCCTTCGTGCCCAAGCTGCGCCGGGGCGACGTGGTGCACGGGCAGTACGAGGTGGCGGGCTGTCTCGCGCACGGCGGCCTCGGCTGGATCTATCTGGCCGTCGACCGCGCCGTGTCCGACCGCTGGGTGGTCCTCAAGGGCCTGCTGGACACCGGTGACGAGGACGCGCTGGCGGTCGCCGTCTCCGAGCGGCGCTTCCTCGCCGAGATCGAGCACTCCAACATCGTCCGCATCTACAACTTCGTCGAGCACCTCGACCAGCGGACCGGCAGCCTCGACGGCTACATCGTGATGGAGTACGTCGGCGGCAAGTCCCTCAAGGAGATCGCCAATGAACGGCGGCTCCCGGACGGCCGGCGGGACCCGCTGCCGGTCGAGCAGGCGTGCGCCTACGGCATCGAGGCCCTGGAGGCCCTCGGCCACCTGCACAGCCGCAATCTGCTGTACTGCGACTTCAAGGTCGACAACGCCATCCAGCAGCACGACCAGCTCAAGCTCATCGACATGGGCGCGGTCCGGCGGATGGACGACGACGAGAGCGCGATCTACGGCACGGTCGGCTACCAGGCCCCCGAGGTCGCGGACATCGGCCCGTCCGTCGCCTCCGACCTCTACACCGTGGCCCGCACGCTCGCCGTGCTCACCTTCGACTTCCAGGGCTACACCAACGTCTTCGCGACCGGGCTCCCGGAGCCGGAGCACGTCGAGGTCTTCACGCGGTACGAGTCCTTCTACCGCTTCCTGGTGCGGGCCACGGACCCGGACCCGGGCCGGCGGTTCGCGTCCGCGCAGGAGATGGCGGAGCAGCTGACGGGGGTGCTGCGGGAGGTCGTGGCGCTCCAGACGGGCCGGCCGCGGCCCGCGCTGTCCACGCTGTTCGGCCCGGAGCTGCGGGTCGTCGACAGCAAGCTGTTCGCGGAGACGGGCGGCGAGCCGTCCGCGCCGGGCGGCGGAGCGGGCTCCCGCAAGGCGCTGCCGGCGGCGCGGGCGGCGGTGCCCGCCCAGCTGCCCCGGGGCGGCGCGGCGACGGCCCCACTCACCCGGCCGGGGCGTACGGGCCCGGCCGTCGCCGCGCTCGACACCCCCGCCACGGCCCTCGCCCTGCCCGTGCCGCTCGTCGACCCGGCCGACCCCAACGCGGGCTTCCTCGCGGGCCTGCTCGCCTCCCGGCCCGCCGAGGTGTACGCGGCGCTCCAGGGGGCACCCGCCGAATCGCTGGAGCTGCGGCTGCGCCGGATACGGGCGCAGCTGGAACTGGGCGAGGAGGTCCAGGCGTCCAAGGCGATAGAGAGCCTGGAGGCCGCGCACCCGGACGACTGGCGGATCGTCTGGTACCGCGGTCTGTACGCCCTGGCCTCCGGTGACCACGGGACCGCCGCCCTCGCCTTCGACGCCGTCTACGACGCGTTCCCGGGCGAGCCCGCGCCGAAGCTGGCGCTGGGCGTGTGCGCCGAGGTGCTGGGCCAGCTCGACAACGCCGCCGACTACTACCACCTGGTGTGGGCGACGGACCCGAGCTATGTGAGCGCCGCGTTCGGGCTGGCCCGGGTGCGGCTGGCGGCCGGCGACCGCACGGGGGCGGTCGAGGCCCTGGAGTCCGTACCGGAGGCGTCCATCCACTACACGGCGGCGCGGGTCGCGGCGGTACGGGCGAGGCTGCGGCAGCGCTCGCCGGAGGAGCCGCTGCTGGCCGACCTGCTGGCCGCCGCCGGCCAGGTGGAGCGGCTCACGGAGTTCGGACTGGACGCGGTGCGCCGGGAGCGGCTGTCGACGGAGGTGCTGGGATGCGCGCTGGACTGGGTGCTCTCGGGCGCGCGGGGCGCGGCCGGGCCGCCGGGCACGGCGGCCGCTGCCACACTGCTCGGCAGCGGCCTGGAGGAGCGCGGGCTGCGCTTCGGGCTGGAGCGCTCGTACCGCGTGCTGGCACGGCTCGCCCAGCGCGGCGAGGAACGGATCGAACTGGTGGAGCGGGCCAACCGTTTCCGCCCCAGGACATGGGTGTGATCGATGTCGCAACTGCCGCGACCCCCACAGCTGACGGCCTGTCCCGTCTGCCACGAGCCGCTGGAGCCGGGTGACAATTTCTGCGGCGGCTGCGGCGCCGACCTTTCGGCGCCCCGGCCCGGCGAGCGGTTCCCGGCGCCCTCCGGCACACCGGCGGCGGCGCCCCGCCCGCCGCGCGGCCCGGCCGCCGCCGGGCCGCCGCCGGGCACCGACGCCTCCGGCACCCCCGACCCGCGCGACCCCCGCGCGTTCGGCGGGGTGCCCGCGCAGTCGGCGCACGGCGCCCTGGGGGACCGGCCGCGGCCGGACGGCGGTCACCCCGTGGTGAACGGCACCGGCCGCACCTGCGGGGCGTGCCGATCCGGCATGATCGACAAAGACGGGTACTGCGAACACTGCGGACATGCACAACCGCGCGAACGGGATCACATGGAGCACCAGTTGCCAGGCGTCGCGGCGGTCAGCGACCGCGGACTGCGCCACCACCGGAACGAGGACGCCTACGCGGTGTCCACCGTGCCTCTCGCGGACGGTGGCCCGGCCACCGTCGCCGTCGTCAGTGACGGCGTGTCCTCCGCGACCCGGCCCGACGAGGCCTCGGCCGCCGCCTGCGCCGCCGCGCGCGAGACGCTGGTGACGGCGCTCCCGCGGGGCACGGACCCGCGGCAGGCCACGCACGACGCGATCGTCCGGGCCGCGGAGGCCGTCACCTCGCTCGCGACGCCGCCGGCGCCCGCGAACGAGCCGCGCCAGCACGAGACGCACCGCCAGGAGAACGCCCCGGCCTGCACCATCGTGACGGCCGTCGTCACCGGCGACCTGCTGACGGTCGGCTGGATCGGCGACAGCCGCGCCTACTGGGTGCCGGAGGACCGCGCCACCCAGCCCGCCCGGCTCACCGAGGACGACTCCTGGGCCGCCCAGATGGTCGCGGCGGGCCTGCTGTCGGAGGCCGAGGCGTACGCGGACGAGCGCGCCCACGCGATCACGGGCTGGCTGGGCGCGGACGCGTACGAGGTCGACCCGCACACCGCGTCGTTCCACCCCGACCGCAAGGGCGTGGTCATCGTCTGCACCGACGGGCTGTGGAACTACGCCGAGTCCGCCGAGCGGATGGCCGAGATCACTCCGCCGGACGCCCGCTCCCGCCCTCTGGAATGCGCACGGCAGTTGCTGGCCCACGCCCTGGACGGCGGGGGCCACGACAACGTAACAGTGGCCGTACTGCCGTTCCCCCTGCCGCCCGAGGGGGCAGGATCGGCCTGACGGCCGCCGTCCGGGCGCGCCGACGGGGGGATACACGGGTGTCACGCTCGGCACCACGTGCTCTTCCGCCCTGTCCGGCCGCCCGGGCGCGCCTCGTACGCCCCAGTGCCCGACGACAGTCACCGAGGAGCCGAACAGATGGCCAACTTCGCCAAGCCGAGCGTGCCCCGCTTCGCGGTCGAGGTGTACCAGAACGCGCACCTGCCCGAGGGCGGCCGTGAGGTGAACGCGATCGTGACGGTCACCGCCACCGGCGGCGGCACCACCGGGGAGACGCCCCTGGTGCCCCACCAGTCCACGGCGGGCGGCGGGCGGCCCGCCGCGCCGGACGCGGCCGTGGTCGTCATGGTCGACTGCTCGGGCTCGATGGAGTATCCGCCCACCAAGATGCGCAACGCCCGGGACGCCACGGCGGCCGCCATCGACACCCTGCGCGACGGCGTGGCCTTCGCGGTGGTGGCCGGCACCCACCAGGCCAAGGAGGCCTATCCGGGCGGCGGCCGGCTGGCGGTCGCCGACGCCACCACCCGGCACCAGGCCAAGGAGGCGCTGCGCAAGCTCACCCCGGGCGGCGGCACCGCCATCGGCACCTGGCTGCGCCTGGCCGACCGGCTGTTCGCCTCCTCGGACGTGTCGATACGGCACGGGATCCTGCTGACCGACGGCCGCAACGAGCACGAGGAGCCGGAGGCGCTGCGGACCACGCTGAACGCCTGCGCGGGCCGGTTCACCTGTGACGCCCGGGGCGTGGGGACGGACTGGGAGGTCAAGGAGGTCACCGGCATCGCCTCGGCGCTGCTGGGCACCGCCGACATCGTCGCCGATCCGGCCGGGCTGGCCGCGGACTTCACCCGGATGATGGAGTCCACGATGGGCAAGGAGGTCGCGGACGTGGCGCTGCGGCTGTGGACCCCGCAGGGCGCCGAGGTGCGGTACGTCAAGCAGGTCGCGCCGTCCATGGAGGAACTGACCGGCCGGCGGGTGGAGTCGGGGCCGCGCACGGGCGACTACCCCACGGGCTCGTGGGGCGACGAGTCGCGCGACTACCACGTGTGCGTGCGGGTGCCGGGCGCCGCGGTGGGCGAGGAGATGCTGGCCGCCCGGGTCTCGCTGGTCCTGCCCGCGCCGGACGGCGGCCCGCCGCAGGTGCTCTCGCAGGGGCTGGTCCGGGCGGTGTGGACGGACGACCTGGCCGCGTCGACGTCCATCAACCCCCAGGTCGCCCACTACACCGGGCAGGCCGAGCTGGCCCAGGTCATCCAGCAGGGCCTGGACCTGCGCAGGTCGGGGGACGTGGACGGGGCGACGGCGAAGCTGGGGCGGGCCGTGCAGCTGGCGAACCGCTCCGGCAACGAGGACACCGCGAAACTCCTCGCCAAGGTGGTGGACGTGGTGGACGCCGCGACCGGTACTGTGCGGCTGAAGGCGAAGGTCTCCGCGGAGGCGCAGATGACGCTCGAAACGCGTTCGACGAAGACCGTGCGCGTGAAGAAGTAGCTCCATCGCTCCACCGCCGCTCCACCGCTCCACGACCGGAAGACTTCGCGGTACCTGCGGCGCGAGCCCGACGACGAACGGCACACGAGGGGGAATCAACCGACATGCCGACCTGCCCGAACGGCCACCAGTCGGCGGCCGACGACTGGTGCGAGGTGTGCGGCCACCGGATGTCGGCGACCGCCCCGGGCGCCGTCCCCCCGCCGCCCCCGCCCGCCGGCCCGCCGCTGAGCACGCCCGGCGGCTACGGCTTCGGCGACCCGACCGTCCAGGCCGAGCTGTGCCCGCGGTGCCGCACGCCCCGCGAGGCGCAGGCGCCCTTCTGCGAGGAGTGCCGCCACAATTTCGCGGCCCCGCCGGGTGGTTCCTTCGGGCCGCCCCCGGTGTCGCAGCCGCAGGGCCTCCAGTCGGCGCCGCCGCCCCCGCCGCAGCACACCCAGCCGCCGCAGTCGTACGAGTACTACGGCTCGCGGCCGTCCCGGATCAACCGGCCGGCCGAGCCGCTCACCCCGCAGACCCACCCGCCGTCGCCGTCCTACGGCGACGACGCCGGGGACGACTGGCTGCTGTCCCCGCCGAGCGCCGGCCAGGCGCCGCCCCCGCCCCCGTCCGCGCCGCAGTACCCGTACGAGCCGCACACGGCGGAGGGCGTGCCCTCGGGCGTGCCGCCGCAGGCCGCGCCGCCCGTCCAGCCGGCCGGCTGGGTCGCGGTGATCGCGCCGGACCGTGAGTACTTCATGGCGATGATGAACCGCAGCGGCCCCGAGGCCGCCGGGCTCAACCTCCCGGCGTACTCCCCCGAGCTGCAACTGCCGCTCGCCGGCCACCAGGTGACCGTGGGCCGCCGCCGGCACAGCACGGGCGAGTCCCCGGACATCGACCTGTCCCGGCCGCCGGAGGACCCGGGCGTCTCGCACCAGCACGCCATGTTCGTCCAGCAGCCGGACGGCAGCTGGGCGGTCGTGGACCAGGACTCCACCAACGGCACCACGATCAACGGCTCGGAGGACCCGATCCAGCCGTATGTGCCGGTGCCGCTGAGCGAGGGCGACCGGGTGCACGTGGGCGCCTGGACGACGATCACCCTGCGCCGAGGCTGACCGAGGAGGGCGGCCCGTATGGCGGCGCCCCCCGCACCCGGTCAGTCGGCGGGCCCGTCCAGCGGCCAGCGCCAGGGGCTGCGCGGGGTGTCCAGCCAGGCCCACTGGCGCCCGTCGGCCACGGTCACGCCGAAGCGCTCGCGCGGCGGGCGGCCCTCGTCGCGCCAGAAGGCGAGGGCGTCGGCCGGGTCCAGCCGCCCGGCGGTCAGCGCCAGCAGGAACCGGAATCGATCATTCCGGAGCAGTCCGCAGGGGATGCCGCCGGTGCCGTACGAAGGCGGCGCCGGTGCCGGGACACCGCCCCGCAGCGGTACGAAGTAGGCGGGCGTCCGCAGGAACCGGCCCTCCGCGTGCGTGGCGTCCCTGACCCGCAGCGCGATCAGACCGGTGGCGAGCGGGGCGAGGATCAGCGCGTTCGGGCTGCTCTGCGCGAGCCAGGAGGGCGGTACGGACGGGAGGGCGCACGTCGCCATCGTCCGGTCGAAGGGGGCGCGGGAGGGACAGCCGAGCGCCCCGTCGCCGGTGACGACCGTGGGGTGGAAGCCGGCCTCCGCGAGATGGGCGCGGGCGGCGTCGGTGATCTCCGCGTCGAGGTCCACGGTGGTGACGGCGTCGTCGCCGAGCCGGTGCGCGAGCAGCGCCGCGTTGTAGCCGGTGCCGGCGCCGATCTCCAGGACCCGGTGGCCGTCGTGGACGTCCAGGGCCGCCAGCATCATGGCCATCAGGGACGGCTGACTGCTGGAGGAGATCAGCTCCCCGTCCCGGAGGTGGGTGGCCAGCGGCTCGTCCGCGTAGGCCCCGGTCAGCCAGGCGGCACGGCCGCGGGGGTCGGGGTCGTCGCGCGAGAGCCGCCGGTAGCCGCCGGGGATCCCCGCGTAATAGGCGGGGACGAACAGCTCCCTCGGCACCTCCGCGAAGGCGGCCCGCCACCGGGGGTCGCCGAGCTCCCCCTCGGCCTGGAGTCTTTCGACCAGCCGCTCCCGCAGGTCCGCGCTCAGCTCGCCCATGACTCCACTGTGCGCCGCCGCGGCGCGTCGCGCGAAGTACCGGAGGTCCTGGACCGCCGGTCCTCGGCCGGTCGGTCTGAGACCATGGAAGGGTGAACAAGATTCCGCGCGGCACGCTTCAGGAGCAGACCTTCTACGAGCAGGTCGGCGGCGAGGAGACCTTCCGGCGCCTGGTCCACCGCTTCTACCAGGGGGTCGCCGAGGATCCCCTGCTGCGGCCGATGTACCCGGAGGAGGACCTCGGCCCCGCCGAGGAGCGCCTGGTGCTCTTCCTCATGCAGTACTGGGGCGGCCCCCGCACCTACAGCGACAACCGCGGCCACCCCCGGCTGCGGATGCGGCACGCGCCGTTCACGGTGGACCGGGCCGCGCACGACGCGTGGCTGCGGCACATGAAGGTGGCGGTCGACGAGCTGGAGCTGGCTCCGGCGCACGCGGAGCAGCTGTGGAACTACCTGACGTACGCGGCGGCGTCGATGGTGAACACACCGGGCTGAGCGGTATCGACCGGGCCGGCGGAAAATCCAGCCCGTCCGGCGCTTGAGGACCGGGGTCCGGGGCGGAGCCCCGGTTTCGGGAAGGGGCGGGGCTGGGGAAAGGGCCCCGCAGGGCGGTACCCGCCCGAGTCAGGCCGGCGTGACCGTAAGCCCCGTGACCCCACCCACACGCACCGCCACCGACCCGTACGGCGTGCGCAACCGCAGCCATCCCCCCGCCGCGAACAGCGTCAGCGGCTCGGGGGCCAGCGCGACGCCCCCGCCGGCCCGGGCCGCCTGCCGGACGACCGTGCCCGAGGGCAGCGGCCGCAGGAAGCCCAGCGACTGCGCCGCGTGCACCGCGCGCAGCGGCAGGCCCGTCTCCCCCAGCGTGCGGGACCAGATCTCGCGGCCGATGCGGTCGCGCTCACCGCGCGTGCGGTGCTGCTCGGGCAGTGCCTCGTCCCGCGCGCGGAACTCCGCCACGGCGGCGGCGACGGCGCCCCGCGCGGCGGTCACGTCGGGCAGGCCCTCGACGCGCTGCCAACCGCCGCGCGGCGGCAGCACTCCGGCCCAGGGCGGGCCGGTGACGGCGTCGGGGACGGTGATCTCCAGCCCACCGGAGGCCGTGCGGCCCGCGGTGTCCAGGGCGTCGGCGAGCTGACCCGCCGAGACCGTGGTGTCGAACGGTGTGTCCCCGGCGTCCCCGGCCAGCCGCGCGGTGCGGATGGCGAGGACCTCGAAGGACGGCGGGCGGCCGAAGACGGCGAGCACACCGCCGCCGGCCTGGAGCCGGACGGCGGCGGCACGGTCGTAGTGGATCAGCCGGGCCAGGAAGGCGACCAGGTCGGCCGCCTCCCCGGCGTCGGCGAAACCCAGCCGCTGCCCGTACGGAGCCCGGTGCGCCGTCATGCGGCGACGGCCCCCTTCGCGGGCGTGCCCGGCTCCTCCTGGCCTTCCCGGCCGGCGTCGTCCTGGAAGTCCGCCAGGAACATCCGCTCCTCGGCGGTGATCCGGCGGGGCCGGCCGGCCTCGAAGTCGTAGGGCACGACGACGGTGGAGGCCCGGACGTAGATCTGCTCCTCGTCCTTCACCTCGTAGGCGACGGTCAGGGAGGCCGCGCCCACCTTCGTCACCCACGTCTCCACGGTCACCGGCGCATGCCGGTGGACCAGGGGGCGCAGATAGTCGATCTCGTGCCGGGCCACGACGGACCCGCCCTGGAACGACGTGCTGCCCTCCCCCGGCGCCAGCCGGAACATGAAGTCGATCCGCGCCTCTTCGAGGTACCGGATGAAGACCGCGTTGTTCACATGGCCGAAGGCGTCCATGTCCGACCAGCGCAGGGGGCAGGAGTAGAGGTGGCGCGCCACGGTCAGCCCCGGGTGAGCTTCTTGTACGTGGCGCGGTGCGGACGGGAGGCGTCCGGGCCGAGGCGCTCGATCTTGTTCTTCTCGTAGGACTCGAAGTTGCCCTCGAACCAGAACCACTTGGAGTCGCCCTCGTAGGCCAGGATGTGCGTGGCCACCCGGTCCAGGAACCAGCGGTCGTGGGAGACGACCACAGCGGCACCGGGGAAGTCGAGCAGGGCGTTCTCGAGGGAGGACAGGGTCTCGACGTCGAGGTCGTTGGTCGGCTCGTCGAGGAGGAGCAGGTTGCCGCCCTGCTTGAGGGTGAGCGCGAGGTTCAGGCGGTTGCGCTCACCACCGGAGAGGACCCCGGCCGGCTTCTGCTGGTCCGGGCCCTTGAAGCCGAACGCGGAGACGTAGGCGCGGGACGGCATCTCGACGTGGCCGACGTTGATGTAGTCCAGCTCGTCGGAGACGACGGCCCACAGCGTCTTCTTGGGGTCGATGTTGGCGCGGCTCTGGTCGACGTACGAGATCTTGACGGTCTCGCCGACCTTGATCGAACCGCCGTCCGGGGTCTCCAGACCCTGGATCATCTTGAACAGCGTGGTCTTGCCGGCGCCGTTCGGGCCGATGACGCCCACGATGCCGTTGCGCGGCAGGGTGAAGGACAGGTCGTCGATCAGGACCTTCTCGCCGAAGGCCTTGGAGAGGTTGTTGACCTCGACGACGATGGAGCCCAGGCGCGGGCCCGGCGGGATCTGGATCTCCTCGAAGTCCAGCTTCCGCATCTTGTCGGCCTCGGCGGCCATCTCCTCGTAGCGAGCGAGACGGGCCTTGGACTTGGCCTGACGGCCCTTGGCGTTGGAGCGGACCCACTCCAGCTCTTCCTTGAGCCGCTTGGCGCGCTTGGCGTCCTTCTGGCCCTCGACCTTCAGACGGGCCTGCTTGCTCTCCAGGTACGTGGAGTAGTTGCCCTCGTAGGCGAGCGCGCGGCCGCGGTCGAGCTCCAGGATCCACTCGGCGACGTTGTCGAGGAAGTAGCGGTCGTGGGTGATCGCCACGACGGTGCCCGCGTACTTCGAGAGGTGCTGCTCCAGCCAGTTGACCGACTCGGCGTCGAGGTGGTTGGTGGGCTCGTCGAGCAGCAGCAGGTCGGGGGCCTCCAGCAGCAGCTTGCAGAGCGCGACACGGCGCTTCTCGCCACCGGAGAGGTTGTTGACCGGCCAGTCGCCGGGCGGGCAGCCCAGGGCGTCCATGGCCTGCTCCAGCTGGGCGTCGAGGTCCCAGGCGTTGGCGTGGTCCAGCTCCTCCTGGAGCTTGCCCATCTCGTCGAGCAGGGCGTCGGAGTAGTCCGTCGCCATCAGCTCGGCGATCTCGTTGAAGCGGTTGAGCTTCCCCTTGATCTCCGCGACGCCGTCCTCGACGTTCTCCAGGACGGTCTTGGACTCGTCGAGCTTCGGCTCCTGCATGAGGATGCCGACGGTGTAGCCCGGCGACAGGAACGCGTCACCGTTCGACGGCTGCTCCAGACCGGCCATGATCTTGAGGACGGTGGACTTACCGGCACCGTTGGGGCCGACCACACCGATCTTCGCACCGGGCAGGAAGCTCAGCGTCACGTCATCGAGGATGACCTTGTCGCCGTGCGCCTTGCGCGTCTTGCGCATGGTGTAGATGTACTCAGCCAAGAGAAACCGTCCGGCAATCGAGAAGGGCCAATGTGCGGCTCCGCCGCGTGAGGGCAGATACACCCCATCTTGCCGCACCGGTACCCCTTGACGGAAACGGGTTGGCCGACGATCTCGCTCCGGTCCGGGCCCCGCGGCCGCCTGTCCGGGGCGGCTCGCGGTGACCGGAGGCGGCCGGGGGGCGGCCGGAGACGGCGGCCGCGAGCCGGTGATCAGCGGATTCGATCACCGGCCCCGCCCGAGGACGCCCGGGGTCACTCCCCGGAGGCCGCCTTCTCCCGGCGCAGGAGGTAGACCGCGCCGCTGCCGACGACGATCAGGGCGATCGCTATTCCGGTGAACGTGGGGTTGGCGTTGCCACCGCCCGTGACCGCGAGGTCACCGTCCACGGAGGCGTTGACGGTGCCCTTGCCCGTGCCGCCCGTCGAGGCCGGGCTCATCCGGGAGGCGAGGGTGGCCTTGGTGCCGGCCCCGCCGCCGTCGGTGGTGGCGGCCGCGCCGGTCTCCGCCGTCGCGCAGTCCAGGATCCCGGAGAAGGTCCGGGCGAGCCCGTGCGGTCCCCTGATCGTGAACTTGTAGGCCTGGTCCTCGGCCACCTTCACGAAGATCGTCTCCGTCCGGCCGGCCGGGACGGTGTGCTTCGCTCCGTCGAGCTCGAAGGTGTAGGGGGCGTCGCCCTGGTTGTCGGCGGTGACCTCCACGCCGCCCTTGGCGCAGTTCTTCCGGGCGGAGAGGGCCGGGATGGCGCCCTTCGTCGCCCAGGTGGCCGTGGCGGAGGCCGAGACCGTGCTCTCGCTGGAGCCGGCCAGGATCTGGGTCTGCGTCGTGGTGTGGTCGCCGATGAAGACCCGGCCGACCGGGACCTTGGTGGCGGCCATGGCCCGCAGGGCCAGGGAGCCGTCGCGGACGCCCGGCCGCACGTCGAAGAAGAGCTCGCCGCCGTCGCGCGTGGAGGTGACCGGCTTGCCGTCCTTGTCGACGATCCGCACGCCCTTGGCGGCGGCCTCACCGGAGGGGCTGACGGTGACGCTGCTCGCGTTGGTGTGGACGGTGACCGGGCCGAGCTTCTGGCCGGACCGCCCGGAGACCGCCGGCGGGGTCAGCCTGAGCGACGCCTCGGGCTCGTCGGTGTCGCGGGCGTTCTTGTAGAGGTAGTCGGCGAGCTTCTCGGCGGCGGGGTCCTTGGCGTCGACCTCGACGCCGTCGGAGTAGCGCCAGATGGCGACCTGGGTGCCGGCGGCGGCCGTATCGGCGTTCAGCGCGCCCGTGTCGGCGTCCTTGGCGAGCGCGGCGAGGTCGTTCACCTGGGGGTAGGAGTGCTGGAGGATCCAGCGGATCTTCCCGGCGTTCTTGTTGGCGTGCAGGGACGACTCGCCCCAGCCCACCTCCTTGTACCGCGCGCCGTCCACCGTGTTGGTGAGTATGTCGACGCAGTAGGTCTGGAGCGAGCCGCCGCCGTCGACCTTCATCTCGAACAGACCGGCCGTCATCTCCCCGGTCTTGCGCCGGTCGTGCACGACGGCGCCGGATCCCGCGGTGATCCTGCCGAGCGTGGCGGTGACCCCGCCGGGGCTCTGCGGCGCGTCGTCCGCCACCGCCGGTCCCCCCGCGGCTATCGTGCCTACCGCGGCCAGGCCCGACACCAGCGCCGCTGCGGCACAGCGGACAGCCCTCCGCCTCATGACAGAAATCATCGATTTCCTTCCGGGCGATCGCAGAACCATGTCGATGCGCCTCGCCAGCGAACTCAAAACTCAGACGCCCCCGTTGCCACGTGCTGCGAACGTGATCTTAAAGAGCGAGCTGGTGATCATCCCCACTCAGGGCACTGCTCAACCGATCCGAATCGGAATCGTTACCCTCACACGCCACCTGACCTGGCATTATCGATAAATCACTGGGGCAAATCCCCCATTTCAAGCCGGTTCGACGACCGGTTCCGAGGCCGGTCGCGGGGCTCGTTCCGGGGGCGGCTCTACGTCCTGTTCCGGGGGCCGCCGCGATGCGCGTTCCGCCGCTCCTGCCGACGCCGTGGCGGTCACGCGCTCCGGTACTCGCTCCGGCACCGCCGCCACCATCCGCACCGGTTCGATCGGCAGCGGCCTGGACGGCGACACCCTGCGGAAGGCCGAGGTGCCCCGGGCGAGGTCATGGCCGATCGACGCGGCGTCGATGTCCGCCGACAGCCACCGCCGGTCCCCGTCCTCCCGCTCCTGGATCCGCAACTTCCCGCGCACGATGACCGGTTCGCCGATGCCGACGGACGCCACCACGTTCTCCGCGAGCGCCCGCCAGGCCCACACCGTGTAGAAGCTGGTGTAGGCGTCCGCCCACTCCTCCTTGCCGCGGTCCCAGCGGCGCACCGTCGCCGCCAGCCGGAACCGTGAGACGGCCGAGCCGTTCGCCGCCTCCCTGAAGTCGGGCTGCGTCGCGACGTTTCCCACGACCGTCACCACTGTCTCGTTCATTCCGGACCGCCTCCCCCGCTGCTCCGCGCCACGCGCCGCCGCGCTGACGTGAGCTCATGCTGCCTTCCTCGCCGGGAGTTCGCCGGGCCCTGTGGACGCGCGGGCGGTTGTGGACAACGCGGCCCCCCACAGGGGTCTCACCCACCGCCCCTCGGCTCAGGCCCCGCCCGCCGCGATCACGAACTGGGCCCGTACCTCCCGGTACCGCAGGAGCTCCGCCGCGACCGGCTCCAGCACCCGCTCCCGCCCGCAGCCGGCCGCCACGCTCCGCAGCCGGCGCTCCGTCTCCAGCCCGTGCCGCCGCGCCGGCCCGCGCGCCACCACCCGGCACCCCCACTCCAGCGCGGGGCCGCCCGCCCCGCCGCCCGTGAGGACCAGCCCGGCGATCCACCACTCCCCGGCGCACATCCCGAACAGGGTCCCCAGCAACCACGCGGTCCCCAGCAGTTGCAGCGCCGAGAGCACCCACTGGGCGGTCGCGGCCACGGCCCACCAGCCCGGCCGCACCACCCGGGGCGCCCCACCGCCCCGGGTGCGCCACACGCCCGTACGCCCGGAGCCCGTGCCTCCAGGGCCGCCGCGCGCCGCGGACGCACGTGCTCCGCGGCCCCGTCCCACCGCGGCCGAACCGCCCGCCATCAGGGCTCCCGCCGCCGCGTCGAGCGCGTCGGCCAGCCCTTCCGCACCGCGCCCGGCCGCCTCGCGCACGGCCCGCGCCCAGGGGTCGGGCAGCCCGGCGGAGGCCTCGTACGCGAGGGTCCGTACGGCCTGCTCCACGAGCGGGCGGGAGACGGTGCGGCGCGAGGACGGCTCATGGCTGAGGACCGGCGCGGCGGGCCGGGGGACGGGGGTCTCCCGCCCGGCGACGGGGTCCGGGAAGGTGTCGGGCAAGGGCCCGGCGGCGTGCCCCGGGCCCGTACGCGCCCCGGTGCCCGCGTCCGTACGGGCCTCCGTGCCCGTACCCGTCGCGGGGCCGCCCGACGGGCCGCCGCCCCAGGCCGCCCGCCGCCGCCCGTACCAGCGCAGCGCCACCGTCCACGGCGTCCCGCAGGCCCGTCCGGCGTCCCGCAGCCACGCGCGTTCCGCCGCCAGGCCGGTCGCCTGGGCGCCGACGGCCTCGGCCAGCCGGTCCTCGAACTCCTGGCGCGCGCGGTCCGTCAGGCCGGGCCGCCCGTCGGCCACGTACGCGGGCCGCAGCCGCGCCGAGACGCCGTCGACGTCGGCGATCAGCCGCCGCTCCGCGACCGACCTGGCGGCGGTGAACTGCGCGAGCGTCTCGCGGAGTTCACCGAGGCCCTTGCCGGTCAGGGCGGACAGGGCGAGCACGGTGGCGCCCGGCTCGCCGTGCTCGCCGAGCGCCAGGCCGTCCTCGTCGAGCAGTCTCCGCAGGTCGTCCAGCACCTGGTCGGCGGCGTCCTCCGACAGCCGGTCGATCTGGTTGAGGACGACGAAGGTCACCTCGGCGTACCCGGCGAGCGGCCGCAGGTAGCGCTCGTGGAGCACCGCGTCCGCGTACTTCTCCGGGTCCACCACCCAGATCACGGCGTCCACCAGGGCCAGCAGCCGGTCGACCTGTTCGCGGTGGCCGGCCGACGCCGAGTCGTGGTCGGGCAGGTCGAGCAGGACGAGCCCGTGCAGCCCCGGGTCGTACGGGCGGACGGGCTGTCTCCGCGACCTGGGCGGGATGCCGAGCCGGTCCAGGAGCCCGTCGGCCCGGTCGGCCCGGTCCGTCCAGGCGCAGGCGATCGGGGCGGACGTGGTCGGCCTGCGCACACCGGTGTCGGAGAGCTGGGTGCGCGCGAGGGCGTTGAACAGGGTGGACTTGCCGCTGCCCGTGGCACCCGCGAGCGCGACGACCGTAAGGTCGAGCGAAAGCCGCTGACGTGCGGCGGCCTCCTCCAGGACACGGCCGGCCTCGGCGAGCGTCCGCCGGTCCAGACGGGCTCCGGAGAGCCCTACGAGCTCGCGCAGGGCGTCCAGGCGCGGCCGCAGGACGGTGCCGAGACGGGGGCCCGCGGAGCGGGGGTCGAAGGCGGCCTGCGGGCGCGGGGGCGCGCTCACCGGGGGCTGTGCCTCCGCCTGCCGGGGCGGGCGTTCCGGGCGGGCGCGGCGGGCGATCAGCCCGTCGTCCCAGGCGCGGTGGAGGGCTTCGGCGTCGAGGCCGGGGCGGCGGTCCTCGGCTCCTCCGGGCTCGGCGGGGTGCTCACGCGGGCGGCGGGGTTCCTCGGCGGCCCGGCGCTCGGACCGGCCGCCGGGGCCGTCGTCCCCATGGCCGTCGGCACGGTCGCCGGTCCGGCCGTCGGCGTGGGCGGCGGCACGGGTGCCGGCACCGCCGTCGGCGGGACCGGCCGCGGATCCGGCCGTGCGGCTGTCGGCTACGTCCACGTCGTGGCTGTCGGCCTGGGGCACGGTGGTCACCTCTCCCTCTGAAATACGGACAGGGCGGCGATGAGGTCGACCTGATGATCGGGGGTGACGTCGAAGGCTTCGAGGGGCGCGGCGCGGCGGTCCCGTTCGGCGTCGAGGACGTGCTCGACGCAGTCGGCGAGGAGCCGTCGGCCGCGGTCGCGGAGCCGCAGGACGCCCTGGGCGCCGAGGGCTTCGGCGAGGCCCTCGCCGGCCTCGCCGCGGGCCCGGCGGCCGCCGAGGAGGGAGACGGCGAGCAGCGCGCCGATCCGGTCGGGGTCGACGCCCGCGCCCCGCTCGGCCGCCCGCACCTCCTCCTCCGCGATCTCCTCCAGGCAGCGCCGCCAGCGCCGTACGGCCACGCCGATCCGGCCGGCGGCGCCGTCCGGGTCGCGCGGGGCGAGCACGGTCCCGGCGGCCGGGTCCCCGGCGGAGCAGGTCGCGATGTCCTCGTCGGCGGCGGCGACCGCGCAGCTCAGCAGGGCCGCGAGGGAGCCGGTGAGCGCGGTGAGCAGCTCGTCCGCGGTGCTGTCGTGCGGGTGGCCGCGCCAGTGGGTGAGGGCGTCGCCGGCCAGCACCTCGCCCGCGGTGATCTCCCGCCCCACGCGGTCGGAGGCGCGCCCGTACGCGTCCTCGACGCGCTGGAGCAGCCTTACGGAGGCGGCGTGCTGCATCGCCGCGGCGGCGGCCAGGGCGGGCAGGCGGGAGCGGAGCGAGGCGAGGAGCCCGGCGACCGTACGGGCGGAGGCGACGGTGCGGGCTGCGGGGTCCTGGGCGCGCTGGTCGAGCCAGGCGCGCAGCCCCGCGACGGCGGTGGCGGGCAGCAGTCCGCTGCCGCCGCCCGCGGACTCGGGGAGTTCGGGGATGGTGAAGCTCGGCACGTCGTCGAGGCCCGCGGCCGCGAGCAGCGCCGCGTAGTGCCGGGACACCTCCAGGGCGACCTGGTGCGGGACCCGGTCGAGGACGGTGACGAGGGTGACGTCGTACTCCTTGGCGGTGCGCAGCAGGTGCCAGGGCACCGCATCGGCGTACCGGGTGGCGGTGGTGACGAGTACCCAGATGTCGGCGGCGCAGATCAGCTCGGCCGCGAGCTCGCGGTTGCGCGCGACGAGGGAGTCGACGTCGGGGGCGTCGAGGAGGGCGAGTCCGCGCGGGAGGGTGCGGTCGGTCTCGATGCGCAGCGCGGGGAGTTCGCCGCCCGCGTCGTCCGTGTCCGCGTCGAGGTCCGTGTCGAGGCCGTTCCCCTCACCGCCGTCGGCCTCCCCGGCCGCGTGCGGCTCGGGGACCGTCTCCTGGACGGGCACCCAGACCCTGCGGAGCTCGGGCAGCACCCGGGTGCCGGCGAACCAGTGGTGGTCGTCGGGGTGGCAGACCAGCACTGGCGTACGGGTCGTCGGCCGTAGGACCCCCGCCTCAGTGACCCGCCGGCCCACCAGGGAGTTCACCAAGGTGGACTTGCCGGCTCCGGTGGAGCCCCCGACCACCGCGAGCAGTGGGGCTTCGGGGGCGCACAACCGGGGCACCAAGTAGTCATCGAGTTGCGCCAGGAGTTCGGCGCGGTTTCGCCGGGCGCGGGCGGCGCCGGGAAGGGGGAGCGGGAAGCGCGCGGCTTCGACACGATCACGCAGTGCGGTCAGCGCGTCGAGCAGCCGGGGCCGTACGTCCAAGGTCGCCACAGGTGCAGAATGCCCAATTCTGTGGTGATTTTGAAGCGTATGCCCCGTGGCGCGCGAGGCGTGGCGAATGTTGCTCAGGCATAACGAGTACACAACACCCGTCGCCTGATGCGTAAAAAACGATGCAAGATTCGTACCTGCCTGCGATTATCAGGACCGCTTCACCAAACCTCCACATCGTGGCACGGAGGTGAAGCAACCGGGACGAGGTGAGCGGAGCCCTATCCTTGTCCCCGGCAAGGTCACGGCACCACCGAGCCCGGGGCTTCAGCCGTCCGCGACCGCCGCACGTACCGGCCCCCGTAGCTCAGTGGATAGAGCAGGCGCCTTCTAAGCGCTTGGCCGCAGGTTCGAGTCCTGCCGGGGGCGCTCGCTCCGCACCGCACGCCCCTCCCTGCCGGGAGGGGCGTTTTCGCGTGGCCCTTCCAGGTCGGGCGCCATGGCGGGCGGCTTCCGTCTCGCACCCGTCCATGCCGGCCGCACCCCGAGTGGACGGCTCGGTCGCTGCCCGCGACACGGGCCGGCCGTCATGGCGTCAACCTCTGCGCATGAGGCAGAAGTTGCCGCTACCGGTCGATGCAGAGCTCGCGCACCAGGCGGAGGGCCCAGTACACGCCTGTGGCGAGAGAAGCCCACAGTCGAGCCGCCTGATGCACATTCCGGCCGTACCGGCGCGGAGACCTCCGACGATGACACCTCATTTGCGCCCCCTTCTCAGGGGTTTCCCCAGGGACTTCCTGGGACCCCGTCGACGAGGGCCCAGACAGATCAGGCTTCGGACGAATGAGGCCCGGCCCTCAAGGGTCTGACACATCAGATTAGACTGTAGAAAATCCCTTTTGGTCGGAAAAGACACGCAAACGCACCGTTCAGTACGCTGAGTTGGCGCAACCCACCAGGAAGTCTTCCAGCCCGCAGAGCTCCGGAAGCCGGCCGGCATGCGCGACGAGGCGGGGCGGAGCAAGGGGGCCGACACCCCTCCGCACCACCACATGGCACCACATGACACCAGGTGGTGCCATGTGATGCCAGCCGGCACCCCCAGCGCCCCGTGAGCACACACGACGCCATCTCCATCCAGGTGGCCCCACGCACGTTTTCGCAGGTAGAGCGAGTTTCTGCCCGTCCGCCCCGCCCAAGGCTCCTCCGGGGTTTGCGCATGGCGCCATAGTGGTGCCATGATGACGTCATGGACCTCACCCCGTATGTCGACACCCTCCGCCGTGAACTCGCGGTGGCCGCCGAGGCAGGCGGCGACGAAGCGCGCGAGCTGGCCGAGCGGCTCCTCGCTCCTCTGGAGTCGGCGACCCGGCTGACCATGCTCAACGTGCTCTCCGCCGCGATGGACGAGATCACCCGTGAACTCGCCCCCGGCTCGGTCGACGTACGGCTGCGCGGGCTGGACCCCGACTTCGTGGTGACGCCACCGCCCACCGACGGTGGTGCCACCACGGAGCCGGTCGCGCCCGCCGAACCGCTCAAGGCCCCGGCCGACGGCGACGAGGGCGGCACCGCCCGCGTCAATCTGCGGCTGCCGGCCCACCTCAAGACCCGCGCCGAGGAGGCCGCGAGCCGTGAGGGGTTGTCGGTCAACGCGTGGCTGGTACGCGCCGTTTCGGCCGCGGTCGACGGCGGCAACCGGCCGCGTGCGGCGGAGAAGGCCCGGACCGTCGGACAGAGCTTCACGGGCTGGGTGCGCTAGCGCCACCCCGCCCGCACCACTTCACCCACACACGTCCCACCAGCGGGGACGCCCCAAGGACTCACGAGGACGGGACAGCCATGCCTTCTTTCGACACCCCCGAACCGATCTCGGCCACGGCGCGCGTGGAGGCCGGTTCCCTCCAGTTCATCGCGGGTGACCGACTCGACACCGTCGTCGAGGTCCGGCCCCGCGACCCGGAGAAGGACCGGGATGTGCGGACGGCCGGCCAGACCGAGGTCGGCTTCGCGAGCGGCGTACTGACCGTCAGGACGCCCAAGTCCGGGCCCTTCGGCCGCACCGGCATCGTCGACGTGACGGTCGAACTGCCCACCGGCTCGCGCGTCGACATGACCGGCGCCTGGACCCAGGTGCTCGGCGCGGGCCGGCTCGGCGAGACCAGCGTGAAGACCTCGTCCGGCGACGTCCGCCTCGACACCACCGGCCCGCTGAAGCTGACCGCCTCCCACGGCTCGATCACCGTGGACCGGGTCGAGGGCGCGGCCGAGATCACCACCAGCTCCGGCAGCCTGCGCGTCGGCCTCGTCCACGGCCCCGCCGTGCTGAAGAACTCGCACGGCAGCACGACCGTCGGCGCCGCGACCGGCGAACTGCGGGTGAGCGGGGCCAACGGCGACATCGACATCGCCCGCGCGGAGGAATCGGTCGCCGCCACCACCGCCCACGGGACCCTGCGGGTGGGCGAGGTGGTCCGCGGCACCGTCCAGCTGGAGACCGCCTACGGTGCCATCGAGGTCGGCATCCGCGAGGGCACCGCCGCCTGGCTCGACGTCAACTCGGGCTCCGGGCAGGTGCGCAACACGCTCACCGCGTCCGAGGCCCCGGAGACGGCCGAGGACACCGTCAGGATCCGCGCCCGTACCCGGCACGGCAACATCGACATCCGCCGCGCCAAGGCCTGAGCACCGCACCCCCGACCGGCCCCGCCCCCACCTCACCTCAGCCTTCGAACGGAGGGCCCCATGCCTTCTTTTGTCATGCCCACATCCAGGTTGGGCGACGGCCACCCGGCCCCGGCCGCCGTCTCCACCGTCGGCCTGCGCAAGTCCTACGGTGACAAGACCGTCCTCGACGGCATCGACCTGCGCATCCCGGCCGGCTCGATATTCGCGCTGCTCGGACCCAACGGCGCCGGCAAGACCACCGTCGTGAAGATCCTGTCCACGCTCATCACCGCCGACGGCGGGCAGGCCCAGGTCGCGGGGCACGACATCGCCACGTCACCGCACGGGGTGCGCGCCGCGATCGGCGTCACCGGGCAGTTCTCCGCCGTCGACGGGCTGATCACCGGCGAGGAGAACATGCTCCTCATGGCGGACCTGCACCACCTGTCCCGGCGCGAGGGGCGGCGGGTCACGGCCGGACTGCTGGAACGCTTCGACCTGGTGGCGGCGGCGAAGAAGCCCGCCTCGACCTACTCCGGCGGCATGAAGCGCCGCCTCGACATCGCCATGACCCTGGTCGGCGGCCCGCGGATCATCTTCCTCGACGAGCCGACCACCGGCCTCGACCCGCGCTCCCGCCACAACATGTGGAGCATCATCCGCGAGCTGGTCTCCGACGGCGTGACGGTCTTCCTCACCACCCAGTACCTGGAGGAGGCCGACGAACTCGCCGACCGCATCGCGGTGCTGAACGGCGGCCGGATCGCGGCCGAGGGCACCGCCGAGGAGCTGAAGCGGCTCGTCCCGGGCGGCCATGTGCGGCTGCGGTTCTCCGACCCGGTCGCGTACCAGGCCGCCGCCTCCGCGCTGCGCGAGGTCACCAGGAACGACGAGGCCCTGTCGCTCCAGATCCCCAGCGACGGCAGCCAGCGCGAACTGCGCGCCATCCTCGACTGGCTCGACTCGGTCGGCATCGAGGCGGACGAGCTGACCGTGCACACCCCCGACCTCGACGACGTCTTCTTCGCCCTCACCACCTCCAACCAGCCGAAGGAGGCTGTCCGATGAGCTCCTCCCTCTCCCTCGCCCTCCGCGACTCGTCCACGATGCTGCGCCGCAACCTCCTGCACGCGCGGCGCTACCCGTCCCTCACCCTGAACCTGCTGCTCACGCCGATCGTCCTGCTGCTGCTCTTCGTCTACATCTTCGGCGACGTGATGAGCGCGGGCATGGGCGGCGGCGACCGCTCCGAGTACATCGCCTATGTCGTGCCGGGCATCCTGATGATGACGATCGGAGGCACCGTGGTCGGCACCGCGGTGTCCGTCTCCAACGACATGACCGAGGGCATCATCGCCCGCTTCCGCACGATGGCGATCCACCGCGGGTCCGTGCTCATCGGGCACGTCATCGGCAGCGTGCTCCAGTCGGTCGCCAGCGTGGTCCTGGTCGGCGCCGTCGCCGTGGCGATCGGCTTCCGGTCCACGGGCGCCACGGCCCTGGAGTGGCTGGCGGCGTTCGGGCTGATGGCCCTGGTCGCCCTGGCGCTCACCTGGATCGCGGTCGGGATGGGCATGGTCAGCCCGAACGCCGAGGCGGCCAGCAACAACGCGCTGCCGCTGATCATCCTCCCGCTCATCTCGAGCGCCTTCGTCCCCATCGACGCGATGCCGGGCTGGTTCCGGCCGATCGCCGAGTACCAGCCGTTCACACCGACCATCGAGACCCTGCGCGGCCTGCTGCTCGGCACGGAGATCGGGCACAACGGGTGGCTCGCGGTCGGCTGGTGCCTGGCGCTCACCGTGCTCGGCTACTTCTGGTCGAAGTCCGTCTTCGACCGCGACCCGAGGTAGCGGAGCGGCCGGGACGGCCGCTCCCCTCGACTCGTCCCGCCCGAGGGCGGCGTCCTCCGACCTCCCGTCGGCGTACGCCGCCCCGTCCGCGTTCCCCGGCACCCGCGCGGCATAGGGTCGCGTGCGGAGAGGGGGGCCGATGGCCGACGGTGGGTGGGTGCGGGTACCCGTGGGGGACGACGCCGGGCGGTGGGTCACCCGGGCGGCGTGCCGGCGGGTGCTGTTCGTCGTGCACAACGTCACCTCGGCGACCCGGCTGCTCGACGTGCTCCCGCTGTTCGACGCCGATCCCCGGGTGCAGCTGCTGGTGACGTGCACCGGGTCGTCGCCGTTCCTCGCGGGGGTCCCGGAGCTGATGGCGGAGGCCGGGCTGCCGGTGCTGCCGTGGGAGCAGGCCAAGGCCACGCCCGTGGACCTCGCGGTCTCGGCCAGTTACGGCGGTGAACTGGAGTGCATCCAGGGCGATTTGGCCATACTTTCGCACGGTATTGGATACAATAAGAGATTGGCGACGCCGGACGCCGGACGCCGGACGCCGGACGCCGGACGCCGGACGCCGGACGCCGGACGCCGGACGCCGGACGCCGGACGCCGGACGCCGGACGCCGGACGCCGGACGCCGGACGCCCCTGCCTCTGCCTCTGCCCCCGCTCCCGTCTTCGGGCTCGCCCCCGAGTGGCTGTTGCACGACGGCCGTCCCCTCGCCGCCGCGACGGTGCTGTCCCACCCCGAGCAGCTCGACCGCCTGCGGGCCGCCTGCCCGGAGGCCGCCGCGACCGCCGTCCTCGCCGGTGACCCGTGTTTCGACCGCATCCTCGACGCCCTGCCCTACCGGGAGCGGTTCCGGCGGGCGCTCGGGGTCGGGCCGGGGCAGCGGCTGGTCGTGGTCAACTCCACCTGGTCGCCGGGGGCGCTCTTCGGCGACGGCGACCCGTCGGCGGGCGGTGCCGGCGGTGACCTGCTGCCCTCCCTCCTCCCCCGGCTCGCGGCCGAGCTGCCCGCCGACGAGTACCGGACGGCCGCCGTCCTCCACCCCAACATCTGGCACGGCCACGGCCCCGGCCAGGTGCGGGCCTGGCTGGACCGGGCGTGCCGGGCCGGGCTGACGCCCGTACCGCCGCTGGAAGGGTGGCGGCAGGCGCTGATAGCCGCCGACTGCGTGCTCGGCGACCACGGGTCCGTCACCTTCTACGCCGCCGCCATCGGCACGCCCGTCCTCCTCGGCGCCTTCCCCGACGGCGCCCTCGACCCCGGTTCGCCCGTCGCCGCCCTCGGCCGGACCGCGCCGCGCCTGCGGCCGTACGACGGGCTGCGGGCACAGCTCGACCACGTCGTCGACACCCACGACCCCGCCCGCTACCGCGACCTGGCCGCCCAGGTCACCTCCGACCCGGGCCGGTCCGCGGAGCTCCTCCGCCGGGCCTTCTACGAGCTGATCGGCCTGCCCGAGCCGGCCGGCCGGCCCGCGCTGTTGCACCGGCTGCCGCTGCCCGCGTACGAGCCCGCCGAGCGGACCGCGCCCGTCCGCGTACTCACCCGGGTGACCGGCACCGGCCCGCCGGAGGTCGCCGTGGTCCGGTACGCGGACGCGCGCGACGACGACCTCGGCGACTCCCACGACCCTGACGACCGCTTCGGGTGGGACGCGCACACCGCCGTGCACGAGGACACCCCCGACACCGGCCGGCTGCGGCTCGCCGACGTCATCCTGCGCTACGGCCCGGCCGACGACCCGCGCCTCGGGCCCCCTCCGGCCTGGGCCGCCGAGGTCCTCGGCCGGCACCCGGGGTGCGGCATGGCCGTGTACGTGACGGGGCCGGGGCGGTGCGTGGTGCGGACCCGCGCGGGGGACGTGCTGCGGCTGGTCGCGGAGTGCGACGGGGACGGGCGGGTGGATCTGTGCGATCCGGCGGCGTACGCGGCGGGGCTCTACGGGTGGCTCGGGGGGAAGGGGATCGAGGAGGCGGTGGGGGAAGGGGTTGTGGTGGTGACGGGTGGGGGACGGCGGTGGGTGGGGGTGGAACGGGTGGAGGTGGGCGGGTGAGGGTGGCGCGGCCGCGGGCTCTTTCCCCAACCCGCCCCTTCCCTCATCCGGGGCTCCGCCCCGGCCCCCGGGTGGGCGGTGGCCGGTAAGCGGACGGACCGGATTGCCGGCCCGTCCGGCCACCGAGGGCGCAGGGGGTAGCGCGGGGCGCGGCCCTCCTGGTCGCCCAGGGCACCGGACGGTCCGCCGCCGAGGTCGTCGAGGGTGCCGCGCCGGAGGCCGGCCGCCGAGCCGGGGATCCCCGGGGCGCCACCCCCGCCCGTTTCGGGAGGGGGCGGGGCCGGGGCGACACCCGCGCGCCTACCGACCCCGGCGCCCGCCGCCGAAGTCGCCGAGGTCTCCGAGGGTGCCGGCCCGGAGGCCGGCCGCCGGGCCGGGCATCCCCGGAGCGCCGCCCCCACCGGTCCCGGAAGAAGCGGGGCCAGGGCAACGCCCACGCACCCACCGCCGAAGTCACCGAGGGTGTCGCGCCGGAAACCGACCGCCGAGCCGGGCATCCCCGGAGCGCCGCCCCCGCCGGTCCCGGGAAGGGGTAGGGCCGGGGCGACATCCACGCGCCCACCGACCCCGGCACCCGCCACCGAAGTCGCCGAAGTCACCGAGAGTGCCGCGCCGGAGAACTGCCGCCGAGCCGGGCATCCCCGGAGCACCGCCCCCACCGGTCCCGGGAGAAGCGGGGCCAGGGCAACAACCACGCACCCACCGCCGAAGTCACCGAGGGTGTCGCGCCGGAAACCGACCGCCGAGCCGGGCATCCCCGGAGCACCGCCCCCGCCGGTCCCGGGAAGGGGCGAGGCTTCCGGGGAGGACCCGTGCCCCTACCGGCCCCTGCCCGCCTCGCCCAGGCGCGCGGTCACCCGCTCCACCCCGCCCGCGTCCCCCGCCCGCTCGTACAGCCTCCGGGCCTTCTCCAGGAAGCGCGTCTCCTCCGCCCGGTCCGTCCCGCAGCGCGCCCGGAGTTCCGTCGCGTCCGCCTCGTGGAGGAGGGCTCCTTCCGCTTCCAGCACGGCCAGGGCCTCGTCCAGCGGGGCGCGGGCGCCCGTGGGGTCGCCGGCGGCGAGGAAGGTCTCGGCGAGGCTGGTGCGGACGCGGGCCTCGTTGTAGCGGTCGCGCAGGGGGAGGGCCTCGAAGAGGGCCAGCGCGGAGCGCAGGCGGTCCACGGACCCGGCGAAGTCGCCCTGGCCGCGCAGGGCCCGGCCGAGGTGGTGCTCCAGCAGGGCGAGCGCGCGCGGTACGTCCGCCTCGCCGTCCTCGCCCGGGGCGATGCCGGAGAGGATCGACCGCGCCTGGCGGAAGTGCCGCCCCGCGTCCTCGTAGCGCCACTGCCGCAGGCACAGCAGGCCGAGGGACTCCACGGCGGTGGCCTGGCCGCGCCGGTGGCCCGCGCGCTGGTCGGCCGCCGCGGCGGCGGTCAGCTCGTCCTCGGCGTCGGACGGCCGGGCCAGGCCCATGTAGGCGAAGGCGAGCTGGGTGCGCATCCGGCCCTCAGCCCGGGGGTCCCCGAACGCGGCGGCGGCGCGGCGGGCCGCCGCCACGCCCCGCAGATGGGTGGCGATCCACTGCTCGTGGAAGCCCAGGCGCAGATGGAGGCCCCACATCGCCTCGCACAGCTGCCAGGCCAGCTCGTCGAAGCCGTACTCCTCGGCGGCCCGTACGGCCTCGGCGAGGTTCTCGCGCTCGCGCCGCAGCTCCGCGAGGGCGGCCCGGGCGGCCTCCGGGGCCCGGTCCGCCGCCTGCCGGGGCAACCGGTCGTACGCGGGGCCCAGGTGCCAGCGGCCGGGGATGACACGGGCGTCGGCCCCGGCCGCGAAGCGCAGGTACCAGGTGACCGTCCGGCGCACGGCCGCCGCCGTGCCCGTGCGGCCGTCCTCGGCGTGGGCGCGCCGCTCGGCGTGCCGCCGCACCGCGTCGTGGAAGCGGTAGCGCTCCTCGCCGACCTCCTCCAGGAGGTGCACCCCGGCCAGGCCGTCGAGCAGCGCGCGGGCCTCGGCCTCGGGGACGTCCGCGGCGGCCGCCGCCGCGCCGACGGAGATCTCCGGCCAGGGGCAGAGGCCCAGCAGCCGGTAGAGGCGGGCCGCCTCGGGGGCGAGGTCGCGGTAGGAGAGGTCCGTGGTCAGCTGGACGGGATCCGGCGGGCTCACCCGCGGTCCGTCGCCCGCGCCGTCACCCCGGCGGTCCGGCATCCCCGCTCCCGCCGCCGCGAATTCCCGTTCCAGGGTCTCCCAGCTCAGGTGCTCCCGCACCGCCACCCGGGCGCCCGTCTCGCACAGCGCCAGCGGTATCCCGCCGCACCGCGCCGTCACCGCCTCGGCGCGCGTCCGCTGCGCGGCGAAGCGCTCCCGGCCCACGAGGCGGGTGAGCAGTCGCACGGAGTCGGCGCCGGAGAGCGGGCCGAGCCGGATCGGCCGGGCGCCGTGGTCGCGGACGAGCTCGGGCAGCCGGTGACGGCTCGTCACGAGGACGAGCGAGCCCGGCGAGGCCGTCAGCAGCGGGGCGACCTGGGCGGCCGAGTGGGCGTTGTCGAGCACGACCACCATCCGCCGCCCCGCGGTCCGGTCGCGGTAGAGGTCGGTCTGCTCCCGCTCGTCGGCCGGCACCAGCCCGGGCGGCACGCCGAGGCCGTGCAGGAAGCGTACGAGCGCCCCGGAGGGCGCGGCGGCACCGGACGCGGTCGCTCCGCGCAGGTCGGCGTACAGCTCCCCGTCGGGGAAGCGGCCGGACAGCGCGCGGGCGCAGTGCACGGCGGTGGCGGTCTTGCCGATGCCGCCCGGGCCGGTGAGCAGGACGACGCGCGGGGCGCCTACGGGCCCGTAGGCGTCACCGGCGTGCGCGCCGGAGGCCGACGGGTCTTGGCCGGGCCCGGAGCTCCCGGGCCCGGAACTCCCGTGCGCGGCCCGCCCGTACACGTCCGGCTCCTCCTCCGTACCGTCCAGCAGCTCCATGACGGCGGTCAGGACGTGCTCGCGGTCGGTGAAGGCCGCCGTTCCCGGCGGGAGGAGTCTCGGGCGGGACGGTGCCGCAGGTACGGCCGCCCGCGTGGCACGCGCGGTGTCGCCGACCAGCGCGGCCTCGCGCAGCCACGCCTCCAGGTCGCGGGCGAACACGGGCTCGCGGCGGGCCTGTTCGATCAGCAGGGCGGCCAGGGCACGGCGCTCGCCGGCGTCGGTCGGCACCGCCGGGGCTCCCGTCGTCCCCGCCGCGCCGGGCGGCCGTCCCTCGCCGTCCCCGGTCGTCGCGTCGGGCGCGGGGTCCGCGGGGCTCGCGGGATCGCCGCCCGGGTCATCGCCACGGCGCCACATCCGCCGCACGAGGCCCGCCAGCCCCTCCGTGGTGCGGCGGCCCATCTCCCCCGCCGCGCCGGACAGCGCCCCCGAGGTCGCCGTCTCGACGGCCGTCAGCACCGCCGCCATCGTGAACGGATCCACCCGTCCCCTCCCCCACTCGCGCCCCACCCACCGATCCGGTCACGCTATCGGGAGGATCAAGACCGTGGGCCGTTTCCCGCCGGGCGGCAACTTCCCCCGTGGCGGTACGGGATGGGCCGGATCCGGAGCGGCCGGGAGACCTGGGAAGCCGGGGAGACCTGGGGAAGCCGGGGAACTGGCATGGCGCCCGCGAAGGATCGAGGGCGCCACACGGGTGCGGTCCTGGACGGGGCGCCCGGGACCGCCGGCTGCTCGCACATCACCCGCGGGTCGTCGCCCCGCAGGCCGGCGTCACGCGTTGATGCAGGTGTTGCCGGACGCCGCGTTCAGCAGGCCGATGATGTCGATGGTGTTGCCGCACAGGTTGATCGGAACGTGGATCGGGACCTGGATGACGTTCCCGGAGATGACGCCCGGCGAAGCGGCGGCCACGCCGTTGGCGCCGGCGTCGGCCACGGCGCTGCCGGTCAGGCCCGCGAGCGTGGCGCCGACGGTGGCGGTCAGAACTGCTGTTTTGGCGATACGTGACATGCGGAGACACCTTTGCTCGGTCGTTCTGGAGGGCACCCGGCCGGTGACGGTCGGGGCCCGGATCAACGCCGATCGCTCGCAAAGGTTTCGTACATGGCGCGGACGGGTGATTCCTGATTTCGCCCGTGCATTACGGTCATTTCTCCGGGCAGGAGGGAGAGTGGGACCGGTGGCCCCGGGGGCGGGCCGTGGCGCCGCCGTGACAGCACCTCACACCGTGGCAACGCCCGCCTTTCCCTCGCCCCGCCCCGCCGCCTACGCGGGCTCCGCCGCCATCCGCACCGCGAACGCCTCCAGCTCCTCCCGCCACCCGGCCGCCAGCCGCGACGCCGCCGCCGTGCGCGAGGCGCGGTCGACCAGCTCCCGGATGAGGCGCTCCGCGATGCCCCGCTCCTCCCGCTCCAGGAGGATCTCCCGCAGCAGCTCCGCGTCCCAGTCGTACTCGGGGCCGCCGTCGAGGAAGCCGCGCAGCCGCCAGGCCGCGTGCAGGGAGCGGGCGTAGGCGTCGTACGGGACCTCCAGGTCGGGGCGGTCGGCGAGGGCGGCGCCCAGCCGCAGCGGGTGCCGGACGGCGTACCAGCCGGCGCCGCAGCCGCGGTCGCATCCCGATATGCACCGCCCCGGCCACGGGTCGTCGAGATACTCGGCGGCCATGGCCTCGTGGGCGTACGTGCCGACGGCCCGCTCCACGCGCATGTCGTCCCAGAGCTGCCAGGCGGTGCCGGGCAGCCGCGCCGCGAGCCGGTCGGCGAGGGAGAGCGCGAGGTCGCCGGCGAGGGTGGCGGTGGACTCGCCGAAGCGCCGGGCCTCGCCCGCCCAGCCGTTCCGCTCGTGCTCGGCGGCCCGGCTGACGTGGAGGGCGGGGATGCCCCGGCGCAGGGCCGCGTTGTCCCGGACGTCACCGCGGATGAGGGTGCAGGTGTCGAGGAGTTCGAGCGCGGCCGCGGCGTCCACGGCCTCGGGCGCCTCGGGGTCGCCGCCGGCCGCGAGGTACCCGGTGACGAGGATGAGCGGACGGACCCGGTCGACACCCACGGCGACGAGCTCGGCGAGGGACTCGATCAGCCCCGCGCCCCGGGTGTCGGCGGTCCGCCAGCGCCGGTGTTCGTCGTTGAGGAGCCCGCGCAGGCGCTCCTCGACCCGGTCGAGCATCCCGGCGCGCTGGAGCTGGGGCGCCATCTCCTGGGGCGCCACCGCGCGCGGCAGCCTGGGTTGCGTCGTCATCGTGTGCCTCCCTGGATCGGCTTCGGCCCTGCGACCGACCCTGCCGGGCGGATGCTCCGCTCGCATCGGCGGAGCGTGACCGGCCGTAAGACTTCCCATCGCAGCGCGCGGGAAGCGACGGTTTCCTGCCATACCGGAATGGGTCATGCCTGGGGCGCGCCGAGGGGCCGCAGGGCCTTTATGCGGGCGCCCCCCGTGTCTCCTGGTGCGCCCGTTGCGCGCTCTTGTCCCGCGAGGGGGGTTCCTGCCCCGGCGGGCGGGGGTCGGGCGCACGTGAATGTGGCTCATATTCGGCTGTTGCGCAGATGCGCGAAATCGGTCCGGCCGTGACCGGGGCGGGCGGTGGGTGTGCCGGGGCGCGCGCCACCGCACGTCACGGTCGTACGGGCCTTCGACCGGGGTCCGGTGGCCGGGTGCCCGGCGCCGACCCCGGCCGCCGGGGTCGGTGTCCCTGGCACACATCAGGCCAATTCCCGGGGCCCCGGGCGAGGGAGGGCCGGAGGGCGAGGGCGATGGCGGGGCGTAGGCAGGGGCGAGGGCGGGGGCGGGGCCGGCCGTGGCACCCACGCGGCGTCTGTACACCGGGCGCCGGACGCCGCTACAACGGATGAGGACCCGGCTTTCCGACCATGGACACGGCCCCGGACGAGGACCCCGGGCCGTCGGATTCGGACCACGCGGCGGTCACGCGGCGGGCGACCCCCGGGCCCGGTGGAGGCGGCGGTGCGCAGGATCGCGATTGTCGGCGCGGGGCAGGCGGGGCTCCAGCTGGCCCTGGGGCTGCTGGCCGGGCGCGCCGGGGAGGGTCCGGGGAACGCCGGGACCACCGGGGCGGCGGGGACAGCGGAGGCGGCCGGGGCGGTGGGGACAGCAGAGCTGCCGGCGACACCGGAGGTGTCAGGGACACCGGAGGCACCGGCACCGCCCAGGACGCCGGAAGCGCCCAGAACACCGGGGGCTCCCGGGACACCCCCGACGCCGGCGGCCCCGGCAGCTCGGGCGGCCCCGGCGCCCCCGGCAGCCCCGCCTACGAAGTCACCGTCCACGCCGCCCGTACCCCCGAGCGGCTCCGGACCGGCCGCGTCCTCTCCACCCAGGTCATGTTCGGCCCCGCCCTCGCCCTGGAGCGCGCCGCCGGCCTGGACCTGTGGGAGGCGGAGGCACCCCCGCTCACCGGCCTGCGGCTGGCCGCCGCCGACCCGCCCGGCACCCTGTCCGCCCGGCTGAGCGCGACGCTCGACGAGCCGGCGCGGTCGGTCGACCAGCGGGTGAAGACGGCCCGCTGGCTGGAGCTGGTGGAGGAGCGCGGCGGCCGGGTGGAGTACGGCGCGGTCGAGCCCGGTCAGCTGGAACGGATCGCCGCCGCGCACGATCTGACGGTCGTCGCCACCGGGCACGGCCCGCTCTCGGAGATCTTCGGCCGCGACGCGCGGCACAGCCCGTACGACCGTCCCCGGCGGCACCTGGCCGCCCTCTACGCGCACGGCGTGGCCCGGGACCCGCGGGCCCCCGGCGCGCAGGTGCGGACCAACCCCGTGGCGGACCTCGGGGAGTTCTTCGCCATGGAGGGCACGACCGTGTCCGGGCCGTGCGCGATGCTGATGTGGACGGCCCGGCCGGGCGGCCCCTTCGACTGCTGGCAGGACCGCCCCGGGCCGGACGCGACGGCCGCGCGGACGCTGGAGCTGCTGCGGACCCACCTGCCGTGGGAGTACGAGCTGTGCGCGGGGCTGGAGCCGACGGACGCGGGCGCGGCGCTCACCGGCGCCGTCACCCCCGTCGTCCGGCACCCGGTGGCGCGGGTCGCGGAGGACCGTCACGTCCTCGGCATGGCGGACGCGGTGGTCCTCAACGACCCGGTGTCGGGCCAGGGCGCCAACAGCGCGGCCCGCTGCGCCGACACCTACCTCCGGGCCGTCCTGGCCCACGGCGACCGGCCGTTCGACCGCACGTGGATGCTGCGGACGTTCGCCGCGTACTGGGAGCACGCCCGCCATGTGACGGCCTTCTCCAACATGCTGCTGGAGCCGCTGCCCGGGCACGCCGCGCGGATCCTGGAGGCGGCGGCCGGCCACCCCGAGGTGGCGCACCGGTACTTCAACGGCTACGCGGACCCGGCGAGCCTCCAGGACTGGTTCATGGACGCCGACCGGGCCGACGCCTATCTGACGGCCGTGACGGGGCGGGCCCCGGCGGGCAGCGCCTGAGCCCGGCCCGTCGCCGGGGGCGCCGGCGGCCCCTCGCGCCGTCCCGGTGCCCCGCCGGTAGCCTGGAATCCGGTGGCGGCCGTGCCGGTCACCCGCCTGTTCCCGGCCGTACGGCCCCGGATCCGGCGGCCTCGGACGGGCCGCCGCGCGGCGGTGGGGCCCGCCGTACCCGAACCGCGGCGCGGACGCCGCCGACGGTCCCTACTTGCGTACGACCGCGCCTCCGCGAGGGGGTCTGCGAGTAGGAGGCGGAGATGGGCCCGTCACGGGCAGTGGCAGACAGCGGCCCCGGGCTGCGCGCGCCCGGCCGCGCCCGGCCCCGGCGGGACGGGCAGGGGGCGGTGGTCTGCGCCGTGTCGCTCGGCGGCGGCCTGGGCGCGGCCGCCCGCTACGGCGCGGGCCTGCTGTGGCCGACGGCGGGCGGGGCCTTCCCCTGGACCACGTTCCTGGTCAACACCGCCGGGTGCGCCCTGATCGGCGTCCTCCTTACGGTCATCGCCGGGCTTCCGGCACCCCACCGGCTGCTGCGGCCGTTCCTCGGCACCGGGGTCCTCGGCGGCTTCACGACGTTCTCCACGTACGCGGTGGACGTCCGGCGGCTGGCCGAGGACGGGCGGCTGCCGACGGCGGTCGCGTACTGCGTGGGCACGCCGGTCGCGGCGCTGGCGGCGGTGTGGGCGGCGGCGGCCGCGACCCGGCGCCTCACGGAAGGGAGGACGGGATGAACGCGAAGCTTCCGAACGGGACGAACGGTCCGAACGGGACGCCCGGGGGCGGCACGCCCGCCGACGGCGCGTCCCGGAACGGTTCGTCGAACGGCACGTCCCCCAACGGTTCGTCGCCGAACGGCAGGCCGAGCCCCGGCGGGGCCCCCGACGGCTCGTCCCCGGACGGCCGGCCCGGACACGGCGCGGCCCCCGGCGGCGCGAGCCCGAAGGGCGCGCCCCCGGACGGCACGACCGATCCCGGCGCGCCCCCTGAGGACTCGTCCCCGAACGGCACACCCGCCCCCACCACTCCCCTGGGCCGCCCCGCCCTCCGGCTCACGGTCTACCTCGGCGATTCCGACACCTGGCACCACCGCCCCCTCCACACCGAGATCGTGCACCGCGCCCACGCCGCGGGGCTGGCGGGCGCGAGCGTCTTCCACGGCGTCGAGGGCTTCGGCGCCTCCTCGGTCGTGCACACCGCCCGGCTGCTGTCCCTCAGCGAGGACCTGCCGGTGGCCGTCGTGATCGTCGACACCGAGGAGCGCGTACGGGCGTTCCTGCCCGTCCTGGACGAGCTCCTGGGCGCGGACCGGCTGGTCGTCCTCGACGAGGTGGAGGTCGTCCGCCGGCCCGGCGGCGGGGGGCGCCCCGCGTGAACTGGCTGCTCGTCGTCGGCGGTGCCATGGCCGGCGCCCCGCTGCGCTATCTCACCGACCGGGCCGTGCAGGCCCGGCACGACTCCGTGCTCCCCTGGGGCACGTTCACGGTGAACGTCGTGGGCTGCCTGGTCCTCGGCGTCCTCACCGCCGCCGCCCCGGACCACCTCCGGCTGCTCCTGGGCACGGGCTTCTGCGGCGCGCTCACCACGTACTCCACCTTCTCCTACGAGACCCTGAACCTGGCCGCCACCGGCGCCCGCGGCTACGCGGCGGCGAACGTGCTCGGGAGCGTGGCGGCCGGCCTGGGCGCGGCGTGGGCGGGGGTCGCGCTGGGCGGGGCGCTGTGGGGGTGACGGCCGGTCAGCCGAGGTGAGGGTCGCCCGCCGGGCCCCCGCCCTCCCGTACCCCCAGGTGCTCCAGCAGCACCGCCCGCAGCTCCCGTGCCGCTCTCGGCGGCGCGACGTCCTTACGGTGGGCCACCGCGATCGTGCGCCGCATCCGGGTGCCCTCGAAGGGCGTGACGCGCAGCCCTGAGCGGGCCGCGACCATACCGGGGACGACGGCGAGGCCGAGCCCGGCGCGGACGAAGCCGAGGACCGCGTCCATCTCGCCGCCCTCGACGGTGAACACCGGCTCGAAGCCCGCCGCCCGGCAGGCCGCCGTGGTGATCTCGCGGAGGTCGTAGCCGCGCCGGAACATCACCATCGGCAGGCCCTCCAGGTCCGCCACGCGCAGCGCGCGGCGCCGGGTGGGCGGGGGCGCGGTGGGGGCGGAGACGACGACCAGGTCCTCGCGCAGGAGCTCGGTGGCGGCCAGGGCGGGGGCGCCGACCGCGAGCGGCGTGATGATCAGGGCCAGGTCGAGGCCGCCCGCCGCGAGGGTGCGGACCAGGTCCTGCGAGCCGCCCTCGTCGACGACGAGCTCGATGCCGGGGTAGCGGGCGTGGTAGGCGCGCAGCACGTCGGGGACCAGGCTCGCGCACAGGCTCGGCGGGGCGCCGAGCCGGACCCGTCCGCGCCGCAGCTGGACGACCTCCTCGACCTCGCGGCGCGCGGTCTCGGTGTCGGCGAGGATCTGCCGGGCCAGCGGCAGCAGCGCCTCGCCCGCGTCCGTCAGCGTGATGTTGCCCCGGGCGCGGTGGAAGAGGGCGGCGCCCAGCTCCCGTTCGAGGGCGCGGATCTGCTGCGAGAGCGAGGGCTGCGCGACGTGCAGCGCCTCCGCCGCGTGGGTGAAGTGACGGACTTCGGCAAGAGTCGCGAAGTAGCGGAGCTGCTGAAACTGCACCCGAGCATCGTATATAGGCATCTCCTATCGAAACCAGCTCCACCATGTCTTGGACGGATCGAACATCCCGGTCCTAGCGTCGGGTCCCATGGCACTGGCGACCCGGACGGAACGGACTCCGTCCCTCATCGGCTCCGTGTGGCGCTCGACCGTGGGCAAGAAGGCGGTCATGGCGGTCACCGGCGTGATCATGCTGGCGTACCTGGTCGCCCACATGCTGGGCAATCTGAAGGTGTTCTTCGGGGCCGGGGAGTTCAACCACTACGGGGCCTGGATCCGCACCGTGGGCGAGCCCTTCCTGCACCACGCGTGGTTCCTGTGGATCGCCCGGGTGGTGCTGGGCACGGCGGTGGTGCTGCACGGCGTGGCCGCGTTCCAGCTCAGCCGCCGCGACCTGGCCGCGCGGCCGAGCAAGTACGCGCACACCCGGCGCCGGGCGAGCTACGCGACGCGCACGATGCGCTGGGGCGGGGTGATCCTCGGGCTCTTCATCGTCTGGCACATCCTCGACCTGACCACCCTCACGGTGAACCCCAACGCCGAGGAGGGCCGCCCGTACGAGAACCTCGTCGCCTCCTTCGACCGGCCGCCCGTCACCGCCCTCTACATCGTGGCGATGCTGGCCCTCGGGCTGCACATCCGCCACGGGTTCTGGAGCGCCGCGCAGACCCTGGGCGCGAACTCGCCGCGCCGGGACCGGCTGTTCAAGACCCTGGCCAACGCGCTGGCGCTGGTGCTGACCTGCGGCTTCATCGCCGTGCCCGTGGGAGTCATGACTGGAGTCGTGAGCTGAGCATGTCCGACTACACGCACTACACGACCGGCGAGCCGGTCACCGACACCGCCGCCCCCGGCGGCCCGATCGCCGAGCGCTGGGACCGGCGCCGCTTCGAGGCCAAGCTGGTCAACCCCGCGAACCGCCGCAAGCAGACCGTCATCGTCGTCGGCACCGGCCTCGCGGGCGGCGCGGCCGGCGCGACCCTCGCCGAGCAGGGCTACCACGTCGTCCAGTTCTGCTACCAGGACTCGCCGCGCCGCGCCCACTCCATCGCCGCGCAGGGCGGCATCAACGCCGCGAAGAACTACCGCAACGACGGCGACTCCGTGCACCGGCTCTTCTACGACACCGTCAAGGGCGGCGACTTCCGCGCCCGTGAGTCCAACGTGCACCGGCTCGCCCAGGTCTCGGTGGAGATCATCGACCAGTGCGTGGCCCAGGGCGTGCCCTTCGCCCGTGAGTACGGCGGCCTCCTCGACACCCGTTCCTTCGGCGGCGTGCAGGTCTCGCGCACCTTCTACGCCCGGGGCCAGACGGGCCAGCAGCTGCTCCTCGGCGCCTACCAGGCGCTGAGCCGGCAGATCGACGCGGGCAATGTCGAGATGCACGCCCGCACGGAGATGCTCGACCTGATCGTGGTGGACGGGCGGGCCCGCGGGATCGTCGCCCGCGACCTGATCACGGGCGACGTCGGCACGTACATGGCCGACGCGGTCGTCCTCGCCTCCGGCGGCTACGGCAACGTCTTCTACCTCTCCACCAACGCCAAGAACTCCAACGCCACCGCGATCTGGCGGGCCCACCGCCGCGGCGCCCACTTCGCCAACCCCTGCTTCACGCAGATCCACCCCACCTGCATCCCGCGCTCCGGCGACCACCAGTCCAAGCTGACGCTGATGAGCGAGTCGCTGCGCAACGACGGCCGCATCTGGGTGCCCAGGGCCAAGGGCGACACCCGCCCGCCCGCCTCGATCCCCGAGGACGAGCGCGACTACTACCTGGAGCGGATCTACCCCTCCTTCGGCAACCTCGTCCCGCGCGACATCGCCTCCCGGGCCGCGAAGAACGTCTGCGACGAGGGCCGCGGCGTCGGCCCCGGCGGCCAGGGCGTCTACCTCGACTTCGCCGACGCGATCACCCGCATGGGCCGCAAGGCCGTCGAGGCGAAGTACGGCAACCTCTTCGAGATGTACGAGCGGATCACGGCGGAGAACCCGTACGAGGTCCCCATGCGGATCTACCCGGCAATCCACTACACCATGGGCGGCCTGTGGGTGGACTACGACCTCCAGACCACGGTCCCCGGCCTCTTCGCGATCGGCGAGGCCAACTTCTCCGACCACGGTGCCAACCGGCTGGGCGCGTCCGCGCTGATGCAGGGGCTGGCCGACGGCTACTTCGTCCTGCCCGCCACCATCAACGACTACCTGGCCCGCCACCCGCACACCCCCGTCGACCCGGCCCACCCGGCCGTCACCGAGGCGGTCGAGGGCGTCACCGCCCGGCTCGCCCGGCTGCTCGCCGTCGACGGCGACCGCACCCCCGACTCCTTCCACCGCGAGCTCGGCGAGCTGCTGTGGGACGAGTGCGGCATGGCCCGCACCGACACCGGGCTGCGCAAGGCGCTGGGCCGCATCCCCGCCCTGCGGGAGGAGTTCTGGCGGCGCGTCAAGGTGCCGGGTACGGGCGAGGAGCTCAACCAGTCGCTGGAGAAGGCCAACCGGATCTTCGACTACCTGGAACTCGCCGAGCTGATGTGCCTGGACGCCCTGCACCGCACGGAGTCCTGCGGCGGCCACTTCCGCGAGGAGAGCCGCACGCCGGAGGGCGAGGCCGCCCGTAAGGACGACACGTTCTCGTATGCGGCGGCCTGGGAGTTCACGGGGACGGGCCGCGCTCCGGTCCTCCACAAGGAAGAGCTGACCTTCGAATACGTCCACCCCACCCAGCGGAGTTACGCGTGAACCTCACCCTGCGCATCTGGCGCCAGCGCACCGCCGACGCGGCGGGCGCCATGACCTCCTACGAGGTCTCCGGCATCAGCGAGGACATGTCCTTCCTGGAGATGCTCGACCACCTCAACGAGGAGCTGATCCTCGCCGGCGACGAGCCCGTCGCCTTCGACCACGACTGCCGCGAGGGCATCTGCGGCGCCTGCGGCATGGTCATCAACGGCCAGGCGCACGGCCCCGAGCGGACCACCACCTGCCAGCTGCACATGCGGCACTTCACCGACGGCGACACCGTCGACGTCGAGCCGTGGCGGGCGGCGGCCTTCCCCGTCGTGAAGGACCTGGTCGTGGACCGGTCCGCGTTCGACCGCGTCATCGGCTCCGGCGGCTACGTCTCCGTCCCCACGGGCTCCGCGCCCGAGGCCCACGCCACGCCCGTGCCCAAGCCCGTGGCCGACCTGGCCTTCGAGCACGCCGAGTGCATCGGGTGCGGGGCGTGCGTGGCGGCCTGCCCGAACGGGTCGGCGATGCTCTTCACGTCGGCGAAGGTCGTGCACCTGAACGTGCTGCCGCAGGGCGGACCGGAGCGGGGGTCGCGGGTGCTGGACATGGTGGGGGCGATGGACGCGGAGGGGTTCGGGGGGTGCACGAACACGGGGGAGTGTGCGACGGCTTGCCCGAAGGGGATTCCTTTGCAGTCGATCGCGACGATGAACCGGGAGTTCTTGCGGGCGTCGCTGCGGGGCGGGGCACGGCGGGGCGGGTAGGGGTTGCCGCTGCGCGGGGCTTCTTCCCCAGCCCCGCCCCTTCCCGAAACCGGGGGCAAGCCCCCGGACCCCCGTTCCGCGCTGACGCGCGGTGGCCTCAAGCGCCGGCCGGGCTGGTTTTTGCCCCTGTCCGAAGTCGGCTTTCCCCTGTGTCAGGGACGGCTTTCTCGCCCGGTTCCGGGCGAGAACTCAGCCCGCCCGGCGCTTGAGGACCGGGGTCCGGGGCGGAGCCCCGGTTCCGGGAAGGGGCGGGGTGGGGAAAGGCCCGCCGCAGGCGCACCCCCACCCCCGGACTCACCGCGCCCCGAACACCTGCGTCCACCGCGGCCCACCCGCCGCGTGGTTCACCCCCACCCCGATCTCCTTGAACGAGCAGTTCAGGATGTTCTTCCGGTGCCCGTCACTGTTCATCCAGGAATCCATCACCGACGCCGCACTCCGCTGCCCGCGAGCGATGTTCTCCCCGTACGTGCTCCAGCGGTACCCCGCCGCCGTCACCCGCTCCCCCGGCCCCGCCCCGTCCGGGTTGGTGTGGTCGAAGAACCCGCGGGCGGCCATGTCGTCGGAGTGGCCCTGCGCGGCTGCGTCGAGGAGGCTGTTCTGAGTGAGGGGGCCGCAGCCGGCCTTGGCGCGTTCGGTGTTGACGAGGGCCGTGACCTGCTGGGCGAGGCCGCCGCCCGTGACGCCGGACGGGGCCTTGGACTTCTTCGGCTTGGCGGCCTCCGTCGTGGCGCCGGCCTTCGGCGACGGGGAGTCCGCACCGCCGCTCGGGGACGCGCTCGCCGGGGCGGAGGCAGAGGCGGACGCGGAAGCGCTCGCCTTCGGGGAGGCGCTCGCACCGGCGGAGGCACTGGCCGAGGCGGACGGCGAGGACGGCCGCGCGGAGCCCTCCGCGCCCAGCGGCCTGACCTGGCCGGGCAGCTCCTCGCCGGCCTTCACCGGCCGGTCCTCGCGGTCGGGGGAGCCGGTGAAGAGCTCCATGCCGCCCACCACGCCGCCGGTCAGGAGGGCCAGCGCGGCCGCGCCGACCGCGACCCGCTTGGCGGTGCGCGGCCGCCGCGCGCGGTGGCCGCCGCCACGGGTCCCGCCGTCGCCGGCGCCCGTACGGTGGCGCCCCGCACCCGTCACGGACGGCATGGCCGTCGTGGCGGCGGTGGGGGCCATGGCGTCCGTGCCGACCACGGCGCCGCCGCCCCACCAGCCCAGCAGCGCCCCGGCGACCGGCACCAGGCCGAGGCCGACGAGGAGTCCCTCCGCGGGCACCAGCGCCGACCAGGCCCCGCCGCAGGCGGCACAGCCGCGCGCGTGGCGGGCGATGCGCTTGCGCCACAGGGCGGACGGGACGCCGTCCCAGGGGGCGGTGAGCTCGGCGAGCTCCCGGCAGCGCGGGGCGGCGGCGAGGGCCCGTACGATCCCGCGCGCCGTGTCGAGCTGCTCCTTGGTGCGCTGCACGCGGACGGCCGTGTGCGCGGCGGACAGCTCCAGGGCGGCGGCGACCTCGGCGCGGGTGAGCTCGCCGGCGGCCTCCAGCCACCACAGGGACAGGACGGTCTGCTCGCCCTCGTCGAGCCAGCGGGTGGCCTCGGCGACCTCCCTGCGCTGCCCCTGGAGGCCGAGGCGGACGATGGTCAGGTCGACGAAGTCCGCGCGGGGGTCGGGTACTTCGGCGGCTTCCTGAAGACCACTGACGGGTGCCTCGGGGCGGTCCCGCCAGTGGCTGCGTATCTGGTTGGTGGTGACGGCCACGAGCCAGGAGCGGAAGCACGCGGGGTCGCGCAGCTCCTCCAGGCCGTTGATGACGCGGAGCATGGTTTCCTGCACCACGTCGTCGACGTCGGCGTGGCCGTTCAGCGCCCGTCCGACGATGTTGTAGACGAGTGGCAGGTAGGCGGCGACGAGCTGGTCCTGTGCCGCCGGGTCCCCGGCTCGCGCCGCCTCGACCACGGCCACGCTCTCACTCTTCACGCTCCGCCACCTCATTCCGTTCGGTCCGACACATGGGAGACGCGAGAGGGTACGCGGGATAACGAAAAGTGGGAAAAAAACTTCAGCGTACGGACGAAGGTGCGAGAAATTCCGCCAGGATGCCCGGAGTTGCGGCGTCCGCGAAGAGTGCCGCGTCATCCGCCGACATATCCCGAATGCGGTATCCGTCCTCTCCCCCGGCGACGGCCGCCGTCGCGGTGACGAGCCCGTTCCGGCGGCCGGACGGGGTGTCCGTGAACGTCCACGCCTGGACGGCCCGGCGCTCCAGGACGGTCGTCTCCCGCCCGAAGGTGCCCGACCGTACGACCAGGTGGCGGCCCCGCACCCCGTGCCCGAGGCCGCGGTAGGCGTCCCGCGCCAGGGCGTACGCGAGCGGCGCCGCCAGCAGCGCGTAGCCCGCCGCGCAGTACAGCAGGACGGGCGCGAACAGCCACCCGGTCACGGCGAGGGCCGCGGTGGGCAGCGGGACCGCCCAGGCGAGGGCGCGTACGACCCGGCGGCGGAGGGCGGCGCGCGGGTGCGGCCGCAGCCCGCCCCCGTCCACGGCCTCGCCGGACAGGGCGGACGCACCGGCCCCGCCCGCCCCGTCCGCCCCGTCCGCCCCGCCGAGCACGCCCGCGCACACCCGCAGCGCCTCCGCGCGCGGGGCGGGCGGCAGGACGACGCTCCGCCGGCGGTTCTCCTCCCGGTCGCCGAGACCGCCCGCCACCGCCCGTACGGAGGCGCCGCCGCCGGCGCGCAGCAGCAGCGGCTCGCGCAGGGTCACCCCGCGCAGCCGGGCGCGTTCGACGGAGACGGAGCGGGTGGTGAACAGGCCCCGGCGGACGCGCAGGGTGTCGGCGTCGGTCCACTCCAGGCGGTAGTTCCACCAGTTCTCGGCGTACAGCGCCACGGCACCGACGACGCCGAGGAGGGTGACGGCCAGGAGGGCGAGCGGGACGGTGAGCCAGAGGGCGCTGTGCCCGAACTCCTGGAAGGCCCGGCGGACGACGCCGATCCGCCAGGGTTCGACGCCGATGCCGTCGAGGACCCGCCAGAGCGCGCCGGCGGTGACGAAGACGCCGCCGAAGACCCAGAACGTGAGGGGGGCGTAGCGCAGCCGGCGCGGATCGGCGGTGGCGAGGACGGGGTCGGCGGCCTCGCGGGCCCCGGCGCGGGCGAGGAGCTCGGCCCGCAGCCGTACCGCCTCGGGGCGGGCGAGGGCGTCCAGGGACAGCTCCCCGCCGTGGCCGCCGGTGCCGGCGCGCAGCACGGCGAGGCCGAGCACGCGCTGGACGGGGTTGGCGGTGAGGTCGACGTTGCGCACGCGGCGCAGGGGTATCGCGCGCGTGCGGCGGGTGAACAGGCCGGTGCGGAGCTCGAAGGAGTCGGCGGTGACGCGGTAGCGGGTGCGCCGCCAGGTGATCAGGCCCGCGGTGGTGAGGCACGCGAAGACCGCGCCGACGACGCCGAGGGTGATCCAGGCGCGGGCGTCGAGGCGGCCACCGGTGGCGAGGGCGGTGAGGCCGAGCGAGCCGAGCGGCGCGCCCAGCCAGGCGCAGTGGACGAGGACGGTCCGCGGGTCGAGGGTGCGCCAGGGCGTGCTCACGAGGCGTCCTCCGGGACCAGGCGGGCCGCGTCGGCGACGCGCTCGGCCAGCAGCCGGGCGTCGGCGTCGGACAGGCCGTGGATCTTCACGGCGCCGGCCGTGGAGGCGGTGGTGACGGTGACCGTGGCGAGGCCGAAGGCCCGCTGGAGGGGGCCGCGGGTGGTGTCGACCGTCTGGACGCGGGAGAGCGGGGCGATGCGGCGCCGGTGCCGGTACCAGCCGCTCGCCGCGTAGACCGCGGACTCGCCCAGCTCCCAGGCGTGGACGCGGTACCGCAGGCGCGGCATGGCCAGGAGGTAGCCGAGGGCGGGCAGCACGAGGACGACGAGCAGCAGGGGGCCGAGCCAGGGCAGGGCGCCGGGGAAGAAGAGCAGGGACAGGACGAGCAGCGCGACGGCGGTGAGCAGCAGGGGGCCGCTGAGGGTGAGCAGCGCCTGCACCGTCCACCAGCGGCGGGCGCGCGGGTCGGCCGCGTGGCGCGGCGGGCGGAGCCCGGCCTGTGGGTGGTGCCGGTGTGCGGCCATCACTGCCCCCGATTCTTTCCAAGTCAGTTGTATTGGCGGCGCTAAGCTATAGCAATACAAACGACTTGTGAAATGGAGGGACCGGCGTGCCGAAGCGCGTGGACCACGAGGAGCGCCGCGCCCGGATCGCGGAGGCGCTCTGGCGGATCGCCTGTGCGCGGGGGCTCGACGGCGCGAGCCTGCGGGACGTCGCGGCGGAGGCCGGCATCTCGCTGGGCCAGCTCCAGCACTACTTCGCCAGCAAGGACGAGATGCTCGTCTTCGCCCTGGAGCACATCAGCGACCTCGCCGCGCGGCGCGTCGGTGAACGCCTGCGGACCCTCTCCGGGGAGCCGTCGCCGCGCGACGTCCTGCTGGGGTCGGCGCGGGAGATGCTCCCGCTGGACGACAAGAGCCGTACGGGCCACCTCGTACAGATCGCGTACTTCGTCCGGGCCGTCCACGACGAGCGGCTGCGCCGCCACGCGAAGGAGGGGATCCCCGGGCTGCGGGCGTTCTTCGCGGCGCGGGTGCGGGAGGGGCAGGCGCGCGGGGAGGTGGCGGCGGACCGGGATCCGGAGGTGGAGGCGGCGCTGCTGATCGCGCTGGTGGACGGGCTGGCGAGTTACGCGGTGCTGGAGGTCTGGTCGGCGGAGGAGGCGCTGGGGTTGGTGTCGGGGCATCTGGATCGGTTGTTCGGGGGGCGGTGAGGGGCGGTGGGGGTGCGGCGGGGTGCGGGGTGGGGGTGCCGCTGCGCGGGGCCTTTCCCCAGCCCCGCCCCTTCCCGAAACCGGGGCTCCGCCCCGGACCCCGGTCCTCAAGCGCCGGACGGGCTGATTTCAGCCCGTCCGGCGCTTGAGGACACCGCGCGTCAGCGCGGAAAGGGGGCCCGGGGGCTTGCCCCCGGTTCCGGGAAGGGGCGGGGTGGGGAAAAGGCCCGCCGCAGGCGCACCCCCGCACCACACCCGCCACCACACCCCCGCTACACCCGCCGCGCCGCCCGGTTCCGCCCGCCCGGCCCCGGCGACAGCGCCGTCGCCAGTTCCTCCAGCGCCTCCATCAGCAGCTCCGCCCCCCGCACCGCCACCCCCGTGTCGCCCGCCTCCGCGCGCCACGCGTCGAGGGCCGCGCGCGGGGCCGACCAGTCCAGTTCGCGGCGTTCGCGGACGGCCGCGGCGGTGTCGGGGAGGGCGGCGCGGAGGGCCTCGGCGAAGGCGGCGGCGCCCTTGGACGGGTCGGTGGAGCGGTCCGGGAGGTGGGCCTCCATCAGCATCGTCGCCCGGCCCATCGTCGCCAGCGCGGACTCCGCCGCCCGCTCGGCGGTGCGGGAGATGCCGCGGTGGCGCACGGGCTCGGTGAGGGCGCGGGCGGCCGCGTCCTCCCAGGCCGTGCGCGCCGCCCGGGAGTCGAGCAGCGCCTCGCGCACCCGCCGCGGCTTGGCCTCGGCGGGCTCGGCGAACGCGCCGAGCACGGCGAGGGAGTAGCGGCCGTTGGCCTCCAGCCAGTCGCCCAGCCGGTCCCGCAGCCGGGGCGTCTCCCAGGTGGGGAACAGGGCGTACGCGGCCATCGCGAGCAGCCCGCCGAGCAGGGTGAGGGCCACGCGCGCCTGCACGGTCTGCGACCAGCCCTCGCCCGCGATGCCGAGCAGGAAGACGACGTACCCGGCGATGCAGGCCGACGCCACGCTGTAGCCCGTGCCCATCAGCAGGTACATCAGCCCGATGCAGAGCACCGCGAGCGCCGCGCACACCCAGGTGCCGGGGTGGAAGGCGGCCATCAGAGCACCGGCGATCAGCACGCCTACCACGGTGCCCACGAAGCGGCCGACGCCGCGCGAGTACGTCTGCCCGAAGTCGGGCCGCATCACCATCACCGAGGTCAGCGGCACCCAGTAGCCGTGCCCCAGCGGGAGGGCGCTGCCGAGCGCGTAGCCGATCAGCGCGACCACCGTTATGCGTACGCCGTGCCGGCCGATCGGCGAGGACCAGCGCGCCTCGCGGCGCAGCGCGCGCAGGGCGACCGGGACCAGCCGGGGCACGGAGGGCCGCAGCAGGTGCCGGTGTTCCTTGCCGGGCTCCCGCTTCGGGTCCCCGTTCTGCGGGGCGGTGGTGCGGACGGGCTCGTCGGTGGCCTCGACCGCGTCGCCGAGCAGGGCGATGAGCCGGAGCGCGGAGCGCCGCGCGGCGCCGTCGAGTATGGGCCCGGACTCGGGCACCTCCAGTGTGTCCACCGCCTCGGGCGAGAGCCGCACGGGCCTGCCCCAGCGGATGGCGCGCGCCACCGAGTCGAGGACGGAGCCCGCGGCGCCCAGCAGGTCGCGCGCCCGGTCGCGCTCGGGGCCCTCGGCGGGCGCGCCCAGGACGGGGTCGGCGAGCGAGGCGAGCACCGGCCGGATCCGCTCGGCGACGCCGCGCGGCCCGCCCAGCTGCCGCGGCCGGCTGCGGGCCTGGCGCGGCGTCAGCTCGGCGGCCTCGCGGGCGTCCATGAGCGGCTGCGGGTCGAAGCGTGCCACCGGGTCGTGGCGGAGCCGGCGGGCGTAGTCCGCCTCCGCGGCCAGCGCGTCGGCGAGCGCGTCCCGCTGGAGGCCCCAGGGTCTGATGGGCAGCAGCACGATGAGCGCGGCCTGGACGAGCCCGCCGAAGGCGATCAGCCCGGCGTGGTGCAGGGCGCCGGCCACGGAGGTCGGCAGGGTGACGGTGACCAGCATGACGGCGATGGTCTGGGTCGCGACCAGGCCCGACACCGGGCCGATGGCCCACGCCATGCCCGCCAGCAGCGTCCAGACGCCCAGCAGCACGGCGAAGGCGAGGTGGTCGGCGGCGGCGACGTAGCCGAGGAAGGTGCTGACGGCGAGGCCGACCGCCACCGCGAGGGCCAGCACGGGCCGGGGCCGCCAGCTGCGCTGGAAGGTGGCCACGCCCGCGGCGAAGGCGCCGAACGCGGACGACACCGCGAGCTTGGGCGTCCCGAGCCACAGCATCAGCCCGATCACGATCGCGACCCCGAGGGTGCCGCGCAGGGCGAGGAGCGGCGTGAGGGGGGTCCGCTCGACCGTGAGGCCGGCCCGAACGGACTTCCGTAGCGCACTCGACCAGGTCATGCCCCCGAGCTTACGATCCCGCCCGCACCGGACCGGACTCCCGGGCTCCGGCGGCGGGCGCGTCGGGGCCGCGAATACGTGTGATAGGAAACCGTCATGGCATCGCACGCTGCCACCGCCACGGTGGAGCGCGGAGGTGTCTGTGAGATGCCCGTTGGAGGCATTCCACCCATGTCAGTCGAGCTGAACCACACCATCGTCCACTCCCGCGACCGCGAGGCCGCCGCCGCCTTCCTGGCCGGGATCCTGGGACTGGAGGTCGGCGAGCCGGCCGGCCCGTTCCTGCCCGTCGTCACCGGCAACGGCGTCGCCCTGGACTACGCCACCGTCGACCCCGGGAGCATCACCCCCCAGCACTACGCGTTCCTGGTGCCCGAGGCGGAGTTCCCCGCCATGTTCGACCGGATCAAGGCCACCGGCACCGCGTTCTTCGCCGACCCCGCCGGGCGGAGGCCCGGCGAGATCAACCGCAACGACGGCGGCTACGGCGTGTACTTCCTGGACCCGTCCGGCCACTACATGGAGCTCCTCACCCGCCCGTACGGAAGCGGCGGCTCGGAGGCGTAGGACCGGCCGGGTCCGGTTCTCCGGGCCGGTCAGCCCTTCTGGTCGCGGCGGGAGCGGTTGCCGGGCCGTTCGGCGACCCAGGCGCGGATCGTGTCCGCGAACCAGTAGGGCTTGCCGCCCTCCGTGAGGTCGGGGGCGGGAAGCATGCCGTGCTTGCGATAGGTCCGGACGGTGTCGGTCTGCACACCGATGTGCGCCGCGATCTCCTTGTAGGACCAGAGTCGACGGTCGGTCATCTCTCGCGCCTCTCCGCCGTACCGCGGCGACGGAGGGGGATCCGTGGGGGAGCCGCGGGTCGGCTGTCTCGATCACTTGAGCCTGCGCCCGGGGAACGACGCAGAGTGACCAGGCGGGGACGCCTGTCGGACTCCTGTGACGCAAGGCTCGCGGAAACGTGACGCTCGTAACCGGAGGATGACGGCACGGGGGAGGCGGCGCGTGCGCGGTTCGGATACGGCCCGGGTACGTCTCAGGCCCGGGGGCGGCTCACGCCGCCTCCGGCAGCCGCACCGGCCGCCCCTCCCGCCGGGACGTCTCGCAGGCCACGGCGATCCGCAGCGCGCGCAGCCCCTCCTCGCCGGGGCAGGGGTTGGGCGCCTCGCCCCGCGCGGCGCGGACGAAGGCCGCCAGCTCCGCGCGGTACGCGTCCGCGAAGCGCTCCAGGAAGTCCGCCCACGGCCGCTCCGGCGGTGTGGAGCGGCCCGGTTCGGCGGAGGTCACGGGCGTACGGGCGGCCAGCCCGGCCACCCACTGGTCCCGCTCGCCGGACAGCTCCGTGCGGACGTCGTAGCCCGCGCCGTTGCAGCGGGTCGCGGTGGCCGTGACGAGCGTGCCGTCGTCGAGGGTGAGGAGGGCGCAGGCCGTGTCGACGTCCCCCGCCTCGCGGTAGAGGGCTCCCCCGGCGTCCGAGCCGCGGGCGTACACCTCCACCACCTCACGGCCCGTCAGCCACCGTACGGCGTCGAAGTCGTGGATCATGCAGTCGTGGATCAGCCCGCCGGACCGGGCGAGGAAGTCGGCGGGCGGCGGCGCCGCGTCCGAGGTGACGCAGCGGATGGTGTGCACGCGCCCCAGCGCCCCGCTCCGCAGGGCCTCGCGGGCCGCCAGGAACCCGGCGTCGAAGCGCCGCTGGAAGCCGATCTGGAGCAGGGTGCCCGCCGCCGCGGCCGCGCGCAGGGTGGCTTCCGTGCCCGCGACGTCCGGTGCGAGGGGCTTCTCGCAGAACACGGGGAGCCCGGCCCGCGCGGCCCGGCCGACCAGCCCGGCGTGCGTGGCGGTCGGGGTGGCGACGACCACCGCGTCGACGCCTGCCGTGGTGAACACCTCGTCCACCGAGCGCGCGGGCCGGGCGCCGGTCTCCCGGGCCACGGCCGCCGCCCGGTCCGGGTCGGCGTCCGCGACCACCAGCCCGGCGACGCCGTCCGTCCCGGCCAGGGACGCCGCGTGGCGGGCGCCGATGCGCCCCGCGCCGAGCAGGCCGACGCGCATCCCGGTGCCCATCCCGCTCAGCCTCCGTACAGCGCGGGCCGCGCCGCCAGTTCCACCGTGACCCGGGCGCCCGTCGCCTGGGCCCGTACGCCCGCCTCGCACACGGCCGCCGCCGCGTAGCCGTCCCAGACACTCGGACCCTCGGTCTCCCCGCGCCGGGTGGCGTCGACCCAGCGCTGCACCTGGCGGTCGTAGGCGTCCTCGAAGCGGACCACGTAGTCCTGCGCGATCTCGCCGCCCCAGCGGCCGGCCGCGGTCACGTACAGCCCGTGGTCGTCGCCGAGCCGGGCGGCGCCGCGCTCGCCGACGGCCTCGCAGCTCACCTGGTAGCCGAAGCCGCAGTTGACGAAGACCTCCACGTCGACGACCGCGCCGCCGGCGGTCTCCAGAAGGACGAGCTGGGGGTCGCCCAGGCCCTCGGGCGCGCCCGCCGAGGGGCGGGGCCGCAGGACGGTGACGGCGGTGATCTCCTGGCCGAGCAGCCAGCGGGCCGCGTCGATCTCGTGCACCACCGAGTCGTTGATCATCATCTGCTCGGTGAAGCCGGGCGGCGTGCCGACGTTGCGGTGCCGGCAGTGCAGCATCAGCGGCCGGCCCAGCCCGCCGCCGTCCAGCAGGGCCTTGAGCCGCAGGTACTCGGCGTCGTACCGGCGCATGAAGCCGACCTGTACGCGCCGGTGGCCGAGCCGGGTCTCGGCCTCCATCACCCGCAGCGCCGCCGCGGCGTCCGGCGTGAGCGGCTTCTCGCACAGCACCGGCAGGTCGTGCGCGAACGCGGCCAGCAGCGCCGCCTCGTGGGCCGGTCCGGGCGAGGCGATCAGCACGGCGTCCACGTCGGGCGCGGCCATGGCGGCGGCCGCGTCGGTGTAGGCCGTGCAGCCCGCGAGGCCGCGGGCTGTGCCTTTGGCCCGGTCGCCGTCGATGTCGACCACGGCCGTCACCCGCGCGCCGCTGACGACCGCGTCGAGCCGCCGGACGTGGTCGGCGCCCATCCGCCCGGTGCCGACGACGGCGACGCCCAGCGTGCTGTGCTGCGTCATGGTGTGACTCCTGACTCGTACAGGGTTCGTACCGGCCCGCCGGGGCTCAGACGCCGCAGCCGCGCAGGAAGCGCCGGGTGCGGCGGGCGATGGGCAGCGGGCGGTCCGGCGGGCACGGGTACATGTCCTGTTCCACGATGGCGAACAGCTCCGCGTCGAGCTTCGCGGCGGCGGCCAGGACGGGCTCCAGCGCCGGTACGCCGCCCGGCGGTTCGCACATCACGCCCTGGCGCACGGCGGGCCCGAACGGCGTGCCCTTGGCACGGACGTCCGCGAGCACCCCGGGGTCGACCTGCTTGAGGTGGAGGTAGCCGATCCGCTCGCCGTAGGTCTCGATGAGCTTGACGCTGTCGCCGCCGCAGTACGCGTAGTGCCCGGTGTCCAGGCAGAGGTTGACGAGCCCGGGGTCCGTGGCGTCCAGGAAGCGCTCGACGTGCGCCTCGCTGTCGATGTGGGTGTCGGCGTGCGGGTGGACGACGATGTCGAGCCCGTACGTCTCGCGGACCTCGCGGGCCAGCCGCTCCGTTCCCGTGGTCAGCTCCCGCCACTGATCCGCCGTCAGCTCGGGGTCCTCGATCCGCTCGGCCGTCCGGTCGTCGCGCCAGAAGGCGGGGATGACGACCAGATGGCGGGCGCCCGTCGCGCGCGTCAGCTCCGCGACCCGGCCGACGTGCTCCCACGTCGCGTCCCAGACCGCCGGGCCGCGGTGCAGCGCCGTGAAGACCGTGCCCGCGGAGACCGTGAGCCCGCGCCGCCCGGTCTCGTCGCGCAGCCGGGCCGGGTCGGTGGGCAGATAGCCGTACGGGCCCAGCTCGATCCACGCGTAGCCCGCGTCGGCGACCTCGTCGAGGAAGCGCCGCCAGGGGACCTGCGCGGGGTCGTCGGCGAACCAGACGCCCCAGGAGTCCGGGGCGGATCCGACGCGGATGCGGGACGCGGGTGCGGGCGGGGGGCTGGCGGACATGGGGCGGGTCTCCTCGGTCCTCGGGCCGCGGGGCGGTTTCGTCCGTAGCTTCCCCGCGGGGTGGGGAGGTGTCAAGGGTTCGTCCGGACATACGGACGTAACGTCAAGTCACCCCGAGAGTACGTCTATATGTAAGGACAATTCCTTGACATGGTCGTGCGGGCCCGGCTAGACCTGACCCCATGACCGAGCCGAGACCGTACGACCTGCTCGCGATGGGCAGGGTCGGGGTGGACCTCTATCCCCTCAGGACCGGTGTGCCGCTCGCGCGGGTCGACACCTTCGGCCGGTTCCTGGGCGGGTCGGCGGCCAATGTCGCGGTCGCCGCGGCCCGGCTCGGCCGCCGCGCGGCGCTCGTCAGCCGCACCGGCGACGATCCCTTCGGCGCGTACGTCCACGAGGCGCTGCGGGACTTCGGGGTGGACGACCGGTGGGTGACCCCCGTCCCCGGCCTCCCCACGCCCGTCACGTTCTGCGAGATGTTCCCGCCCGACGACTTCCCGCTGTACTTCTACCGCCGGCCCAAGGCGCCCGACCTGGAGATCCGCACCGCCGAGCTGGACCTGGACGCGCTGCGCGCCGCCCGGATCCTCTGGGTGACGGGCACGGGGCTGTGCGAGGAGCCGAGCCGGGCGGCGACGCTGGCCGCGCTCGCGGCCCGCGCCAAGCGCGGCACGACGGTCTTCGACCTGGACTGGCGGCCGCTGTTCTGGGGCGGGGCGGGCGGCGCCTCGACGGACGGCGGCGCCTCGGGCGCCGCCGCGATGGCCGCGGCCCGGCCGTTCTACGCGGCGGCCCTCGCCCACACCACGGTCGCCGTCGGCAACGCCGACGAGTGCGAGGTCGCCACGGGCGAGCGCGATCCGTACGCGGCCGCGTGGTCCCTGCTGGACGCCGGCGTCGAGCTCGCCGTCGTGAAACAGGGCCCGAAGGGCGTCCTCGCCGTCCACCGCGACGGCACGACGGTCGAGGTGCCGCCGGTGCCCGTCGAGGTCGTCAACGGCCTCGGCGCGGGCGACGCGTTCGGCGGCGCGCTCTGCCACGGCCTGCTGGCCGGCTGGGACCTGGAGCGCGTGGTGCGCTACGCGAACGCGGCGGGCGCGCTGGTCGCCACGCGGATCGCCTGCTCGTCGGCGATGCCGTCACCGGAGGAGGTGGAGGCCCTGCTGGCGACACCGCCGGGCGGCGGGGGGAGCGGCGGCCCCGGGCCCGGGGGAACGGGCGGGGGCGGCACCGGCACTCCCGCGGGGACCGCCACCGGCGCCCCGGCGGACGCCGGTACGGACGAGGCGCCCGCGGCCGGCAGCGGCGCCCCGGCCGAGGGGCGGATCGGCCACCCGGCCGGGGCAGATACGACCGACCACGCCTCGGCCGGCACCGGCGGCCCGGCCGAGGCCGGTCCCGGCCCCGCCCACCCCGCCACCGCCGACCCGTCCGGCGCCCCCGGCACCCCACCCGAAGGACCCCCACCTCCCGAAAGCGGCACCGACGACCCCCCGAAGGCGCCCGCTCCCCCGCCGCAGGCGCGGCGGGGGGCCCGGGCCCGGCCCAAGGCCGCCCGGCGTGGCAAGCCGCCCCGCCCCGGACAGGAGGCGCCCCGCTCGTGACCGTCGCCCTCGCCGATCTCGCCCGGGTGCGGGCCCGGCACCCCGAAGCCGTCGCCGAGGCCGCCGCCCGGCGGGCCCGGCGGCCGCTCGTCGGGGACAGCGGGCGGCTGATGATCATCGCCGCCGACCACCCGGCGCGCGGTGCCCTCGCCGTCGGCGACCGCCCGCTCGCCATGGCCGACCGCGCCGGCCTCCTGGAGCGGCTCTGCCTCGCCCTCTCCCGGCCCGGCGTCGACGGGGTCCTCGGCTCCGCCGACGTCCTCGACGACCTGCTGCTGCTCGGCGCCCTGGAGCACAAGGTCGTCATCGGGTCCATGAACCGCGGCGGACTCGCCGGCGCCGCCTTCGAGATGGACGACCGCTTCACCGGCCACCGCCCCGAGGACCTGGCCGGGCTCGGCTTCGACGCGGGCAAGCTGCTGCTGCGCATCGACCACGACGACCCCGGCTCGCTGCGCACCCTGCACTCGGCCGCCCGTGCCGTCGATGCCATGGCCGCCCTCCGGCTGCCCGTCTTCGTCGAGCCGTTCGTCTCCCGGCGGGTGGCCGGGCGGGTGGTCAACGACCTGGGCGCGGAGGCCGTCGTCAGGTCCATCGCCATCGCCTCGGGGCTCGCCGGCACCTCCGCGTACACCTGGCTGAAGGTGCCGGTCACGGACGACCCGGCCGACATGGCCCGGGTGATGGCGACCTCCACGCTCCCGGCCGTGCTGCTGGGCGGGGACCTCGCGGACGGCCCCGGGGGCCAGGACGCGGCGTTCGGGAGATGGCGTGCCGCGCTGCGGCTGCCGACCGTGCAAGGACTCGTCGCCGGCCGCTCGCTGCTCTACCCCGCCGACGGGGACGTGGCGGGTGCCGTCGACACCGCCGTAGGACTGCTGTGACGCCCGTGCCCGACGCGGCGTCAGGAGAGACGAGAGACCGGATGACCTTCGCGACCCCCCACCTCCCGGCCGGCAGCGCCGCCGACGGAGGCCCGTACACCCTGGACATCCGCCCGGAGCAGGCCGGCTGGGAGTACTCCTCGCTGCGCGTCCTGGTCCTGGCGCCCGGCTCCACGCACACCTTCTCCTCGGGCGACAGCGAGTGGATCGTGCTGCCGCTGGCCGGCGGCTGCACGGTGACCGTGGACGGGCAGCCCTTCGAACTGGACGGCCGGAAGAGCGTCTTCGCGGGGGTCACCGACTTCGCCTACGTGCCACGGACGGCCCATGTGACCCTCGGGTCCCGGACGGGCGGGCGGTTCGCGCTGGCCGGGGCGCGCTGCGAGCGCCGGCTGCCCGCGCGCTACGGGCCGGCCGAGGGCGTCCCCGTGGAGCTGCGCGGCACCGGCAACTGCTCCCGCCAGGTCAACAACTTCGCCGCGGCGGGCGCCTTCGAGTGCGACCGGCTGATCGCGGTCGAGGTCGTGACGCCCGGCGGCAACTGGTCCTCGTACCCGCCGCACAAGCACGACGAGCACCGGGCCGGCCAGGAGTCCGAGCTGGAGGAGATCTACTACTTCGAGATCGACGGCGACGCGGGCCTCGGCTACCACCGCGTCACCCCGTCCCGGCGCGGTGGCACGGACGTCCTCGCGGAGGTCCGCGACGGCGACGCGGTACTGGTCCCGGACGGCTGGCACGGCCCGTCGATCGCCGCGCCCGGGCACGACATGTACTACCTCAACGTGATGGCGGGGCCCGGCGCCGAGCGGGAGTGGCTGATCCGCGACCACCCGGACCACGCCTGGATCCGCGCCACCTGGCCGGAGCAGCCGCTGGACCCGCGGCTGCCGTTCTATCTCGCGCCCGGGGAGATGACATGACCGTTCCGCACGCCCGGCGGCCGGGCCGCCGGCTGACCACGGCGCAGGCCCTGGTGGAGTTCCTCGCCCACCAGTACACCGAGCGCGACGGCCGGCGGCAGCGCCTGGTCGCCGCCTGCTGGGGCATCTTCGGCCACGGCAACGTGGCGGGCGTCGGCCAGGCCCTGCTGGAGGCCGAGGGCGCGCTGCCGTTCCTCCAGGGCCGCAACGAGCAGGCCATGGTGCACGCCGCCGTCGGCTACGCCCGGCAGAGCGACCGGCTCTCCGCCCACGCCGTCACCACCTCGATCGGCCCGGGGGCGACCAACCTCGTCACGGGCGCGGCCCTCGCCACGATCAACCGGCTGCCGGTCCTGCTGCTGCCCGGCGACACCTTCGCCACCCGGCCCGCCGACCCGGTGCTCCAGCAGCTCGAACACCCCGGCGCGGGCGACGTCTCCGTCAACGACTGCCTGCGGCCGGTGTCGCGGTACTTCGACCGGATCACCCGGCCCGAGGCGCTGGTCCCGGCCGCCCTCCAGGCGATGCGGGTCCTGGCCGACCCGGTCGAGACCGGCGCCGTCACCCTCGCGCTGCCGCAGGACGTGCAGGCCGAGGCGTACGACTGGCCGGAGGAGTTCTTCGCCGACCGCGTCTGGCACGTCCGCCGCCCGGCCCCCGCCGCCGACGCCCTGGAGGAGGCGGTGCGGGCGGTACGGGCGGCCCGGCGGCCGCTGGTCGTCGCGGGCGGCGGGGTGGCCCACAGCGGCGCCGAGGACGCGCTGCGGGCGCTGGCCGACGCCACGGGCGTGCCGGTCGCGTCCACCCAGGCCGGCAAGGGGTCGCTGCACCACAGCCACCCGGCGGACGTCGGCGGGCTCGGCCACACCGGCACCGCCGTCGCCGACGCGCTCGCCCGCGACGCCGATCTCGTGCTCGGCGTCGGCACCCGCTACACCGACTTCACCACGGCGTCCGCGACCCTGTTCGCCGCCCCGGACGTCCGCTTCGTCAACCTCAACATCTCGGCCGCGGACGCCCACAAGATGGCGGGGCTCGCGGTCGTCGCCGACGCCCGGGCCGGCCTGGCCGCCCTGGCGGAGGGGCTGGCCGGGTACCGGGTCCCGGCCGCCTACGAGCGGGAGTACGCGGCGGGCAAGGCCGAGTGGGAGGCCGCCGTGCAGCGGGCGTACTCCTGGCAGGACGCCGGCGCGCGGCCCACCCAGGCCCAGGTGCTCGGCGCGCTGGACTCCGTCGTCGGCGACGAGGACGTGATCGTCAACGCGGCCGGCTCGCTCCCCGGCGATCTGCACAAGCTGTGGCGCTCCCGCTCCCGCCGCCAGTACCACCTGGAGTACGGCTACTCCTGCATGGGTTACGAGATCCCCGCCGCGATCGGCGTGCGGCTGGCCGCGCCGGACCGGCCGGTGTGGGCGCTGGTCGGGGACGGCACGTATCTGATGATGCCGACGGAGCTGGTCACGGCGGTGCAGGAGGGCATCCCCATCAAGGTGGTGCTGGTCCAGAACCACGGCTACGCCTCCATCGGCGGCCTCTCGGAGCAGGTGGGCGCCGAGCGCTTCGGCACGGCCTACCGGTTCCGGGCGGCCGACGGGACGTACACGGGCGGGCCGCTGCCGGTCGACCTGGGGGCCAACGCCGCGTCCCTGGGGATGGCCGTGCTCCGGCCGCGCACGGTCGGCGCGCTGCGGGAGGCGCTGGCCGAGGCACGCGCCGCCGAGCGCCCCACATGTGTCTATGTGGAGACCGGAACAGCCGACACAGTGCCGGGCGCGCCCCCCGCCCAGGCGTGGTGGGATGTGCCTGTCGCCCAGGCCGCGACCCGCCCGGCCGCCCTGCGGGCCCGGGAGGAGTACGAGCGCCGCGCGTCGGCCCGCCGCCGGTACCTTTGATGTGAGAGAGGCCGCAGCATGAAGACCGTCAACCACTGGATCGGCGGCAAGGCCGTCGAGGGCGCCTCCGGGACGTACGGGCCGGTGACCGACCCGGCGACGGGGGTGGAGACCACCCGTGTCGCGTTCGCCTCGGCCGACGAGGTGGACGCCGCCGTCGCCGCGGCCAAGGCCGCGTTCGCGACCTGGGGCGGCTCCTCGCTGGCGGCCCGCACGGCCGTGCTGTTCCGCTACCGCGCCCTGCTCGACGCCCACCGCGACGAGCTGGCCCGTCTGATCACCGCCGAGCACGGCAAGGTGCACGCCGACGCCCTCGGCGAGGTCGCCCGCGGTCTGGAGATCGTCGAGCTGGCCTGCGGGATCACCACCCAGCTCAAGGGCGAGCTGTCCACCCAGGTGTCGGGCGGCGTGGACGTGGCCGCGATCCGGCAGCCGCTCGGGGTGGTCGCGGGCATCACACCCTTCAACTTCCCGGCCATGGTGCCGATGTGGATGTTCCCGCTGGCCGTCGCCTGCGGCAACACCTTCGTGCTGAAGCCGAGCGAGAAGGACCCGTCGGCCGCGTTCCGGCTCGCCGAGCTGGCCGCCGAGGCGGGCCTGCCGGACGGGGTGCTCAACATCGTCAACGGCGACCGGACGGCCGTCGACCGCCTGCTGGAGCACCCGGACGTCGCGGCGGTGAGCTTCGTCGGCTCCACCCCGATCGCCCGTCACATCTTCACCACCGGCACCGCGAACGGGAAGCGGGTCCAGGCCCTGGGCGGCGCCAAGAACCACATGCTGGTGCTGCCCGACGCCGACCTCGACGCCGCGGCGGACGCGGCCGTCTCGGCGGCGTACGGCTCGGCCGGCGAGCGCTGCATGGCGGTCTCGGCGGTCGTCGCGGTGGGCGACACCGGGGACGAGCTGGTCGCGAAGATCCGGGACCGCGCCGGGAAGATCCGGATCGGGCCGGGCGACGACCCCGCGTCCGAGATGGGCCCCCTGATCACCAAGGCGCACCGCGACAAGGTCGCGTCCTATGTGGCGGGCGCCGCCGCCCAGGGCGCGGAGGTCGTCCTCGACGGCACCGGCCACACGGTCGAGGGCTACGAGGGTGGCCACTGGATCGGTCTGTCCCTGCTGGACAAGGTGCCCACCGACGCGGACGCCTACCGCGACGAGATCTTCGGCCCGGTGCTGTGCGTGCTGCGCGCGGAGACCTACGAGGAGGGCCTGGCCCTGATCAACGGCTCGCCGTGGGGCAACGGCACCGCGATCTTCACCCGCGACGGCGGCGCGGCCCGCCGCTTCCAGCTGGAGGTCGAGGCGGGCATGGTGGGCGTCAACGTCCCCATCCCGGTGCCGGTGGGCTACCACTCCTTCGGCGGCTGGAAGGACTCCCTCTTCGGCGCCCACCACATCTACGGGAACGACGGCGTCCACTTCTACACCCGGGGCAAGGTCGTCACGACCCGCTGGCCCGACCCGGCGGAGAGCTCGGTCGACCTGGGCTTCCCCAGCCACCGCTGACCCCTGTCCGTGGCACGGCCGCGGACGGACGACGAACCCCTGCGGGCCCTCGGCCCGCAGGGGTTCCCCCGTTCCCGGGCAGTCCCCGCGGGTATCGGGGAAACCTCCCGCGGGAATACCCCCTGGGGGTAAGGTGTTCTCACTGTTGTACGACGTGCACAAGTCCCGAGACCAGTCGAGGAGACCCCCCATGAGCGCCACCACCACCGTCTACAAGGTCACCGGCATGACGTGCGGCCACTGCGAGTCGGCCGTCACCGAAGAGCTCTCCGCGCTCGACGGCGTCACCGCCGTGAAGGCCGTCGCCACCACCGGCGAGGTCACCGTCACCACCGCGGCCCCGCTGGACGACGAGGCCGTGCGCGCCGCCGTCGACGAGGCGGGCTACGAACTCGTCGGCCGCGCCTGACGGACAGCCGGCCCTCCCCCACCCCCACCCCCCGGGAACACGCCATGAACAGCACGGCTCCCCACCGGACGGCCCCGCACCGGGCCGAGGTCGAGCTCGCCGTCGGCGGCATGACCTGCGCCTCGTGCGCCGCCCGCGTCGAGAAGAAGCTCAACCGGATGGACGGCGTCGAAGCCACCGTCAACTTCGCCACGGAGAAGGCGCGGATCGCCTTCGGCGAGGGGGTGGAGGTCGCCGACCTCATCGCGACCGTGGAGCGGACGGGGTACACCGCCGAGGTGCCCCGGCCCCCGGAGCCCGACCCCGGGTCCGGCCGGGAGGCCGGGCGCGGGCCGGGTGACGGCGAGGCCCGGGGGCTGCGGCAGCGGCTCCTGGTGTCGCTGGTCCTGTCGGTGCCCGTGGTGCTGATGTCGATGGTCCCCGCGCTCCAGTTCGACAACTGGCAGTGGCTGTCGCTGACCCTGGCCGCCCCCGTCGTGGTCTGGGGGGCGCTGCCCTTCCACCGGGCGGCGTGGACCAATGCCCGGCACGGCGCCGCCACGATGGACACGCTGGTCTCCATAGGCACCCTCGCGGCCCTCGGCTGGTCGCTGTGGGCGCTGTTCCTCGGGACGGCGGGGATGCCGCACATGCGGCACTCCTTCGAGTTCACCGTCTCGCGCACGGACGGCTCGTCGGCCATCTACCTGGAGGCCGCGGCCGGGGTGACGACGTTCATCCTGGCCGGGCGCTGGCTGGAGGCACGGTCCAAGCGGAAGGCGGGGGCCGCACTGCGGGCGCTGCTGGAGCTGGGCGCGAAGGACGTGACCGTGCTGCGCGGCGGGCGCGAGGAGCGGGTGCCGGTCTCCCGGCTGGCCGTCGGCGACCGCTTCGTCGTGCGCCCCGGGGAGAAGATCGCCACGGACGGCGTGGTCACCGAGGGCTCCTCGGCGGTCGACGCCTCGATGCTGACCGGCGAGTCGGCTCCGGTGGAGGTCGCCGTGGGCGACGCCGTGGCCGGCGCGACGGTGAACGCCGCGGGCCGGCTGGTGGTCGAGGCCACCCGGGTGGGCGCGGACACCCAGCTCGCCCGGATGGCCCGGCTGGTGGAGGCCGCGCAGAACGGCAAGGCCGAGGTCCAGCGGCTCGCCGACCGGATCTCCGCCGTGTTCGTGCCCGTGGTGCTGGTGATCGCCCTCGGCACGCTGGCCGGCTGGCTGCTGGCCACGGGCGACGTGACGGCCGCGTTCACGGCCGCCGTGGCCGTGCTGATCATCGCCTGCCCGTGCGCCCTGGGCCTCGCCACCCCGACGGCGCTGATGGTCGGCACGGGCCGGGGCGCGCAGCTCGGCATCCTCATCAAGGGGCCCGAGGTCCTGGAGTCCACCCGGCGGGTGGACACCGTCGTCCTGGACAAGACCGGCACCGTGACGACCGGCCGGATGGCACTGCGGGACGTGGTCACCGCGCCCGGCGTGGCGGAGCGCGACCTGCTGCGGTTCGCGGGGGCGGTGGAGCACGCCTCCGAGCACCCGGTGGCGCGGGCCGTGGCGGCCGGCGCCGAGGAGCGGACCGGCGCGCTGCCGGCCGTCGGGCACTTCGGGAACGTCGCCGGGCTGGGCGTGCGGGGTCTCGTCGAGGGGCGTGAGGTCCTGGTGGGCCGGGAGGCGCTGCTGGCCGGGGCGGGCGTCGAGCTGCCGGACTCCCTGGCGGAGGCGCTGGCCGCCGCGCGGGCCGAGGGGCGCACGGCGGTGGCGGTGGCCTGGGACAAGGAGGCACGCGGTGCCCTCTCGGTCGCGGACACCGTCAAGGACTCCAGCGCACGGGCCGTGGCGGAGCTGCGCGCCCTGGGGCTCCGGCCGGTGCTGCTCACCGGCGACAACCGTGCCGTGGCCGAGTCGGTGGCCCGCGAGGTGGGGATCGGCGAGGTGATCGCCGAGGTGCTGCCGCAGGACAAGGTGGCGGTGGTCGAGCGGCTGCGGGCCGAGGGCCGTACGGTCGCGATGGTCGGCGACGGCGTCAACGACGCGGCCGCCCTGGCCACGGCCGATCTGGGACTGGCCATGGGCACGGGCACGGACGCGGCCATCGAGGCGGGTGACCTCACGCTCGTCCGCGGCGACCTGCGGGTGGCCGCCGACGCCATCCGGCTGGCGCGCCGGACGCTCACCACCATCAAGGGCAACCTCTTCTGGGCCTTCGGCTACAACGTGGCCGCATTGCCCCTTGCGGCGGCGGGCCTGCTCAACCCCATGATCGCGGGAGCGGCGATGGCCTTCTCGTCGGTGTTCGTGGTGTCCAACAGCCTGCGGCTACGAACCTTCACGTAGCCCACAAAAGAGACACAACACCCACACATTCACCCCTTGCCCTCGTACGTCCCTTATGGCAGGAGACCTAGATCACAGCCTTTGGGAGGTAACCATTGAGGGGGGTCGGGGGTCTAACCGGGCAGTGCTGGATCGTCTTGGGGGACGGTACCGGCCACGCGTGGCCGGGGCACGTACCCGGGGAGCTTTGAGCGGCCCTCCCGTACGTACGCGTCCCGGCAGATCGCGTCGGCACCGCGGCACCGCGGCTCCCGGCCGGATCCCGTGGGGGGAATCCGTACCGGGGTAAGGAAAGCGCCCCGCTCCGACCCGTGGGGGATCGGCAGCGGGGCGCTTTTCTCTGCGCTGTTTTCTCTGCGCTACGGGCGGCCCGGCCGCCCGTGGGCACGGCTCAGTCGCGGGTGAGCGGGAGGTCGCGCTCGACGACGCCGGTGTAGATCTGGCGCGGGCGGCCGATGCGGGAACCCGGCTCCTTGATCATCTCGTGCCACTGGGCGATCCAGCCGGGGAGCCGGCCGAGCGCGAAGAGCACGGTGAACATCTCGGTGGGGAAGCCCATCGCCCGGTAGATCAGACCGGTGTAGAAGTCCACGTTCGGGTAGAGGTTGCGCGAGACGAAGTAGTCGTCGGAGAGCGCGTGCTCCTCCAGCTTGAGCGCGATGTCCAGCAGCTCGTCGGACTTGCCGAGCGCCGAGAGGACGTCGTGCGCGGCAGCCTTGATGATCTTCGCGCGCGGGTCGAAGGACTTGTACACCCGGTGGCCGAAGCCCATCAGGCGGACGCCGTCCTCCTTGTTCTTCACCTTGCGGATGAAGGAGTCGACGTCGCCGCCGTTGGCCTTGATGCCTTCCAGCATCTCCAGGACCGACTGGTTGGCGCCACCGTGCAGCGGGCCCCACAGGGCGCTGATGCCGGCGGAGATCGAGGCGAACATGTTCGCCTGCGAGGAGCCGACCAGGCGCACGGTGGAGGTCGAACAGTTCTGCTCGTGGTCCGCGTGCAGGATCAGCAGCTTGTCGAGGGCGTTGACGACGACCGGATCCAGGTCGAACTCGGCGGCGGGCACCGAGAAGGTCATGCGCAGGAAGTTCTCGACGTAGCCCAGGTCGTTGCGCGGGTAGACCACCGGGTGGCCGACCGACTTCTTGTAGGCGTACGCGGCGATCGTCGGCAGCTTGGCGAGCAGCCGGATCGTGGAGAGGTGGCGCTGCTGCTCGTCGAACGGGTTGTGGCTGTCCTGGTAGAACGTCGACAGCGCGCTGACCACGGACGACAGCATGGCCATCGGGTGGGCGTCCCGCGGGAAGCCGTCATAGAAGCGCTTGACGTCCTCGTGCAGCAGCGTGTGCTGGGTGATCTCACCCTTGAAGGAGGCCAGCTCGTCCACGCTGGGGAGCTCGCCGTTGATCAGCAGGAACGCCGTCTCCAGGAACGTGCTGCGCTCGGCGAGCTGCTCGATCGGGTAACCCCGGTAGCGCAGGATGCCCTGCTCACCATCGAGGTAGGTGATCGCGGACTTGTACGCGGCGGTGTTGCCGTAACCGGAGTCCAGGGTCACCAGACCGGTCTGGGCGCGGAGCTTGCCGATATCGAAGCCCTTGTCGCCGACGGTGCTGTCGACCACCGGGTAGGTGTATTCGCCGTCCCCGTACCGCAGTACTACAGAGTTGTCGCTCACGTCATCCCTCACCGACGTTGTGCCTCTTCTTCGAGGTGCCCTGACTACCCCTACCTTCCCCCATTTGGACGATGCACGTGCACTCGGGGTCGGCCATAGGGCCTAAAGGCGGCACTCAGTGCCGCCCAGCCTGGCCATACTGCCCCGTTCGCCCCGGTTGGTAAACCGTCTAGAGACGAATCCCACCTCCGGGCGCCCCCGGGAGACACCTCCTCACCCTCCCGCGAGCCGGTGGTCCAGGGCCGTGCAGCGGCGCCCCGCGGAGACCGTGCGCACCGCCTGACCCAGAGCCTTACGGGACCCTACGAGCACTACGAGCTGTTTTGCCCGAGTCACTGCGGTATAGAGGAGATTGCGCTGGAGCATCATCCAGGCGCCGGTGGTGACGGGGATCACCACGGCGGGGTACTCGCTGCCCTGCGAGCGGTGGATGGTCACGGCGTACGCGTGGGCCAGCTCATCGAGTTCGTCGAAGTCGTAGCCGACCTCCTCGTCCTCGTCGGTGCGGACGGTCAGCCGCTGCTCCACCGTGTCCAGGGCGGTGACCACGCCCACCGTGCCGTTGAAGACGCCGTTCTCGCCCTTCTCGTAGTTGTTGCGGATCTGGGTGACCTTGTCCCCGACGCGGAAGACGCGGCCGCCGAAGCGCCGCTCCGGCAAGTCGGGGCGGGCGGGGGTGACGGCCTGCTGGAGCAGGCCGTTGAGGGTGCCGGCGCCGGCCGGGCCGCGGTGCATGGGGGCCAGCACCTGGATGTCGCGGCGCGGATCGAGGCCGAACTTCGCGGGGATCCGGCGCGCCGCCACGTCCACGGTGAGGCGGCCCGCCTCCTCGGTGTCCTCCTCGACGAAGAAGAAGAAATCCGTCATCCCTTGAGTGAGGGGCGGCGTACCGGAGTTGATGCGGTGCGCATTGGTCACCACTCCGGACTCCTGCGCCTGCCGGAAGATCCGGGTGAGGCGCACGGCCGGGACGGGGCTGCCGGGGGCGAGGAGGTCGCGCAGGACCTCGCCGGCGCCGACGGACGGCAGCTGGTCGACGTCGCCGACGAGCAGCAGATGGGCCCCGGGCGGCACGGCCTTGACGAGCTTGTTGGCCAGCAGGAGATCGAGCATGGACGCCTCGTCGACCACCACCAGGTCGGCGTCCAGCGGCCGGTCCTTGTCGTAGGCGGCGTCGCCGCCGGGCTTGAGCTCCAGGAGCCGGTGCACGGTGGACGCCTCGGCACCGGTGAGCTCGGCGAGCCGCTTGGCGGCCCGGCCGGTGGGCGCGGCCAGCACGACCTTGGCCTTCTTGGCGCGGGCCAGTTCGACGACGGACCGCACGGTGAAGGACTTGCCGCAGCCGGGGCCGCCGGTGAGCACGGCGACCTTGCTGGAGAGCGCGAGCCGCACGGCCTCCCGCTGCTCGGGGGCCAGCTCGGCGCCCGTGCGGCCGGCGAGCCAGGCCAGGGCCTTGTCCCACCGGACGTCCTGGAAGGCGGCGAGCCGGTCCTCCCCGGTCCGCAGCAGCCGGCCCAGCTGGGCGGCGAGGGAGATCTCGGCCCGGTGGAAGGGGACGAGGTAGACGGCGGTGACGGGCTCGCCGCCGTCCGGGCCGGGCACGGTCTCGCGGACCACGCCCTCCTCCTCGGCGGCCAGTTCGGCGAGGCAGTCGATGACGAGGCCGGTGTCGACCTGGAGGAGCTTGACCGCGTCGGCGATCAGCCGCTCCTCGGGGAGGAAGCAGTGCCCCTGGTCGGTGGACTGGGAAAGGGCGTACTGAAGACCCGCCTTGACGCGGTCGGGGCTGTCGTGCGGGATGCCGACGGCCTGGGCGATGCGGTCGGCGGTGAGGAAGCCGATGCCCCAGACGTCGGCGGCCAGCCGGTAGGGCTGGTTGCGGGTGACGGAGATGGAGGAGTCGCCGTACTTCTTGTAGATGCGGACGGCGATGGAGGTGGAGACGCCGACACCCTGGAGGAAGACCATGACCTCCTTGATGGCCTTCTGTTCCTCCCAGGCGGCGCCGATCATCTTCGTCCGCTTGGGGCCGAGTCCGGGCACCTCGATCAGGCGCTTCGGCTCCCGCTCGATGACGTCCAGGGTGTCCGTGCCGAAGTGTTCGGTGATGCGGTCGGCGATGCGCGGGCCGATGCCCTTGATCAGGCCGGAGCCCAGATAGCGGCGGATGCCCTGGATGGTGGCGGGCAGGAGCGTCGTGTAGTTCTCGACGGTGAACTGGCGGCCGTACTGCGGGTGGGAGCCCCAGCGGCCCTCCATCCGCAGGGACTCGCCCGGCTGCGCGCCGAGCAGGGAGCCGACGACCGTGAGGAGGTCGCCGCCGCCGCGCCCGGTGTCGACGCGGGCCACGGTGTAGCCGCTCTCCTCATTGGCATACGTGATCCGCTCCAGGACCCCTTCGACCACAGCCATCTGCGCCATGCCCCGACGGTACAGCCGGGGTCCGACAGGAGTTCGGGCCTGTGGACAACGCGGGGACCGCGAGGGAGGGGGAAAGGCCGAGGGGCCCGGTCCGACGACCGGGCCCCTCGGTTACCCCCCAAAACCGGCTTCCTCCGAATCCCCCCGGATCCCTCCCCCAGGAAGCCCGATGCCCAGTACGACCTGTCATCGCGGCAAAGGGTTGCACCGCATTCAAGGAGTTATCGTTCCGTTACCGAAGGTGGGATCGAAGGGGTTTCGGTTACCGCGGGTATTCCGGCGGCGTACCGGTGGTAGCGGTCCAGGACCTCCGCGAGTACCTCGGTGCCGTCGCGCGCCCAGAGCGCGGGGCTGAAGATCTCGGTCTCCACGGGTCCCCGGTAGCCCGCCGCGTCGACCCGCTCGCGGAACCACCGCAGGTCCACGCACCCGTCGCCGAGCTGCCCCCGGCCCAGCAACACCCCCTCGGGCAGCGGGGTGACCCAGTCGGCGAGCTGGAAGGCAGCGATCCGGCCGCCCTCCCCGGCCCGTACGAGCTGCTCGGCCACCGTGTCGTCCCACCACAGGTGGTAGGTGTCCACCACGACGCCCACCTGGCCGGCCGGGAAGCGCTCGGCGAGGTCGAGGGCCTGCCGGAGGGTGGAGACGACCGAGCGGTCGGAGGCGTACATCGGGTGCAGCGGCTCGACCGCGAGCCGCACGCCGTAGCCGGCGGCGTAGGGCCCGAGTTCGGCCAGCGCGTCGGCCACCCGCCCGCGGGCGCCGGCGAGGTCGCGGTCGCCCTCCGGCAGGCCGCCGGGGACGAGGACGAGCGTGCGGGTGCCGAGCTCCGCCGCCTCCGCCACGGCGGCCCGGTTGTCGGCGACCGCGGCCCGCCACCGGTCCGGGTCGGCGGCGGTCAGGAAGCCGCCCCGGCAGAGGCTGCTGACGGCCAGTCCGGCGCCGCGCGCCAGCCGGGCGGCGGCCGCGGGCCCGTACTCCCGCACGGGCCCGCGCCAGAGCCCCACATGGCGCACCCCGGCCGCCGCGCAGCCGGCGGCCAGCTCGGGGAGGGTCCACTGCCGCACGGTCTGCTGGTTGAGGCTGAACCGGGGGTCGGGGAGCGCCCGGGCACCGCCCGTCACCGGTCGACCCCGTGCACGGCCAGCAGCCGGGCCATCCGGTCCTGGGCGAGCGGCGGGTCCGGGAAGAGCCCGAGGCCGTCGGCCAGTTCGTAGGCCCGCGCCAGGTGCGGCAGGGTGCGCGCGGAGTGCTGCCCGCCGGCCATCGCGAAGTGCCGCTGGTGCCCGGCGAGCCAGGCCAGCAGCACGACGCCCGTCCGGTAGCAGTGGGTGGGCGGCTCGAAGAGGTGCCGGGCGAGTGCCACGGTGGGGTCCAGGAGCGCCCGGAAGCGGTGCCGGTCGCCCGCGTCGAGCAGCCGCGTGGCGTGGGCGGCGAGCGGGCCCAGCGGATCGAAGACGCCGAGCAGGGCGTCGCTGTGGCCGTGCGCGTCGCCCTCGATCAGCTCGGGGTAGTGGAAGTCGTCGCCGGTGTAGCAGCGCACTCCGTCGGGCAGGCGCCGGCGCAGGGCGCGCTCGCGCTCCTTGTCCAGGAGCGAGACCTTCACGCCGTGGACCTCCGCCGGGTGGTCCGCGACGATCCCGAGGAAGGTCTCCATGGCCTCGTCCGGGTCGCGGCTGCCCCAGTAGCCCTCCAGGGCAGGGTCGAACATGGGGCCGAGCCAGTGCAGGATGACGGGCCGGTCCGTCTGCCGCAGCAGCTGTCCGTAGACCGCGCGGTAGTCGTCGGGTCCGGTGGCGACGGCCGCGAGGGCCCGGGAGGCCAGCACGACGGCCTGTGCGCCCTCCCCGTCGACCAGGGCGAGCTGCTCCTCGTAGGCGGCGGTGACGTCCGCCAGGGTGCCGTAGGGGGGCGTGAGCTGGTCCGTGCCGGCCCCGCAGACGACGCGGCCGCCGACGGCCCGCGCCTCGGCGGCCGAGCGGCGGATCAGCCGGGCGGCGGCCGGCCAGTCCAGGCCCGCGCCGCGCTGCGCGGTGTCCATGGCCTCGGCCACCCCCAGGCCGTGCGCCCACAGGTGGCGGCGGAAGGCCAGGGTGGCCTCCCAGTCGAGCGCTGCGGGGCCGTAGGGCGTGGTGTTGCCGAAGGGGTCGGCGACGACGTGGGCGGCGGCGAGGACCCGCCGGGAGGTGGGCGGGGTGCCCTGGGCGCTGAGCTCCAGGGGCAGGCACCGGGGCTCGTACCGGCGCAGGGCGCCGGAGGCGTCGGGCAGCCGGATCATGGCCCGCTCACCCGCAGCGGCAGCCTGCGGCCCTCCCGGGCGGACGTCCGGGCCAGCAGGGCGAGCCGTACGCCCTGCGCGCCCGTGAGGAGGTCGTGCCGCCAGGGGCCGCCGAGCGCCACATGGCGGAGGAAGAGCTCCCACTGCGCCTTGAAGGCGTTCTCGAACGGCTCGTTGTCGGGGACCTCCTGCCATTGGGCGCGGAAGTCGTCGGCGGCCGGCGCGTCGGGGTTCCAGACGGGCCGGGGGGTGGCCGCGCGGTGCTGGACCCGGCAGTGCCGGAGCCCGGCGACGGCCGAGCCCTCCGTGCCGTCGACCTGGAACTCCAGCAGCTCGTCGCGGTGGACGCGCACCGCCCAGGAGGAGTTGAGCTGGGCGACGGCGCCGCTCTCCAGCTCCAGGACGGCGTAGACCGCGTCGTCGGCCCGGGCCTCGTAGGGCTTGCCGTGTTCGTCCCAGCGGCGCGGGATGTGGGTGGCCGTGTGCGCCTGTACGGACCTTATGGGCCCGAAGAGCTCGCGCAGGACGTACTCCCAGTGCGGGAACATGTCGGAGGTGATGCCGTCGTCCTCCCCGCGGTAGTTCCAGGACGGACGCTGGGCGGGCTGCCAGTCGCCCTCGAAGACCCAGTAGCCGAACTCGCCCCGGACGGACAGGATCCGGCCGAAGAAGCCGCCGTCGACGAGCCTCTTGAGCTTGCGGATGCCGGGGAGGAAGAGCTTGTCCTGGACGACGCCGTGCCGGACGCCGGCCGCACGGGCACGCTGGTAGAGGTCGATCGCGCCGCCGGTGTCGAGGGCGGTGGGCTTCTCGCAGTAGACGTGCTTGCCGGCGGCGATGGCCTTACGGAGGGCGGTTTCGCGGGCGGCGGTGATCTGGGCGTCGAAGTAGACGCCGACGGCGGGGTCGGAGAGGGCGCCGTCGAGATCGGTCGTCCAGTGCTCCAGGCCGTACCGCCCGGCGAGCGCGCGGAGCCGGCCGGCGTCCCGCCCCACGAGCAGGGGCTCCGGCCACAGCCGGGTGCCGTCGCCGAGGTCGAGGCCGCCCTGCTCCCGGAGGGCGAGGACGGAGCGGACGAGGTGCTGGTGGTGGCCCATGCGGCCGGTGACGCCGTTCATGGCGATCCGCAAGGTTCTGGTGTCGGTGGCGGTCATCCCTGGACCCCCTTCTGCCGTACAAGGAGCATTTCCCGCCCGCACCCGGGGAACCCGGTCCCCATGAAACTGGCTTTCTCCACCCTCGGTGTCCCCGGCCTCCCCCTCCCCGACGTGGCGCGGCTCGCCCGCGCGCACGGCTACGACGGCGTCGAACTGCGCGCGCACCCGGAGGAACCGGTGCACTCGGGCACGGGCCCGCGGGAGCGGGCGGCGGCGGTCGCGGAGTTCGCCGGGGCGGGCGTCGGGATCCTGGCGGTGGCCGGGTACGTCCGGGTCGCCTCGCCGGAGCCGGACGACACCGTTCTCGGGGAGCTGTCCGCGCTGGTCCGGCTCGCCGGCGACCTCGGCGCCCGGTACGCCCGGGTGTTCCCCGGCGGCGGGGAGTCGCCGGCGGCGGAGGCCGACGCGACCGCCGCGCGGCGGCTGGGCGCCGTCGCGCCGCTCGCCGCCGACCTGGGCGTCCACGTCCTGCTGGAGACCCACGACTCGCACCGCAGGGCCCAGGACGTGGCGAGGATCCTGGGCCCGGTCGGTCACCCGAACGTCGGAGCGCTCTGGGACGTCCTGCACACCTGGCTCGGCGGGGAGACGCCCGTGCTGAGCTTCCCGCCGCTCTCCCCGCACCTGGGCTATGTCCAGGTGAAGGACGTCGCCTCGGCGGAGGACACCGCTCCGCTGCCCCTGGGGTCGGGGGCGCTGCCGCTGCCCGACTGCGTGCGGGTGCTCGGCCGCGCGGGCTGGGACGGCTGGCTGTGCTGGGAGTACGAGAAGCGCTGGTACCCGCAGGCGGCGGAGTTCCAGCAGCTGGCGGGGCCCGGCCGGGAGTACCTGCTGGGCCTCGTCGACGGCGCGCGGGCCGCCTGAGCCCCGCCCTCTCCGCCCGGCCCGGCGGTGGCCCGAACCGTATGATCGACAGGGCGAGAGGGCTGCACACATGTCGGTGGACACCAAGGAACGGCTGATCAGCGCGGCGGGGACCGTCCTGCGGACCCAGGGGTACGCCAAGTCCAGCGCGCGGACGATCGCCAAGGAGGCCGGGGTCAACTCCGCCCTGGTCTTCTACCATTTCGGCGGCGTCGACCCGCTCCTGTTCGCCGCCCTGGACCGGTCCTCCGCCGAACGGATGGCGGTGCTCGCCGACGCCGTCGCCGGCTGCCGGACGCTGGAGGACCTCACCGAGGCCGCCACCCGGATCTACCGCCACGACATCGCGGAGGGGCACCTCACGCTCTTCTCCGAGCTGGTCGCCGCCGCCGTGGCCAAGCCGGAGCTGCGGGAGGAGATCCGGGTGCGGGCCGAGCCGTGGATCGCCTTCGTCGAGGAGACCCTGGAGCGGGTGATCGGCGGCACCCCGCTGGCCCGGCTGACCCCGCCGCGCGACCTGGCCAACGCGGCCATCACCTTCTACCTCGGCGTGAACCTCTTCACGGTCCTGGACGCGGACCGCTCGCGTACGGACTCGGTGTTCGCGATGGCCCGGCGGCTGGCCCCGCGGGCCCGGCTGCTGACCCGCCGGCTGCCCGCCCGGCTCGTCATCAAGCGGCGCGCGCACGGCTGACGCCCGCCCCGCGCGGAACCGCTCCGGGGCGGCGCCCGTCCAAGGTGCGTGCTGTCGTCGAACGGCCGCCGGGCGGTGTCGGCGTGCGCCCCTGGCCGCGTCGCTGACCTCCCTCTCCGCCGCCCGCGGCCGGCAGCGCACCGCCGCCGGCGCACCCCCTTCCACCCGCGCCGGTGGCGGCTCCCCGGGGCGCTCCGGCGCGTCCCGGCGTGCGGTCCCGGCGGCGCGCCCCGCACACACCCTGTTCCGCCCGGCCCGGCCGCCCCGACGCGCCCCGCACGTCTGGCGTGCGCCGGGCCCGGGGAGCCACGCTGAACCGGAAGGGCACGGCGCGGAAGGCGCGAGGGACGAAGGGCGCGGGAGGCGCGGGGGCCGCGAGGAACGTACGGGGACCATGTGGGGGACGCACGGGAACGGGGGGACACCATGCGGCGTCGCGCGCCGCGGGCCGCGCTGCTCGCGCTCGTCCTGTTCGCGGCACCGGCGGTGACGGCCTCGCTGGCGGGCTGCCAGGCGCCGGTCCGGGCCGCCGGGGACGACCGGAGGGCGGTCGCCGCCCCGCTGCCGCCCGCGCCGGCCCCGCCGGAGCCCGGGGCCACGTTCCTGGCCCGGAGCGCCTGCGCGGGCGGTGGAGGGGCCTCCTTCACGGAGGTCTCGTGCGCGAGTGAGCGGGCCGTCGCCCGGGTCCTGGCCCGCTTCAACGGCCCGCGGGCGGACGGCCCGCGCTGCCCGGCCGCCACGGACTTCGTGCTGCACGTCACCGCCGTCGACCGCGGCACGTCGGAGGAGGACAGCGCGCCGGAGGGCTACGCCTGCATGCGCAACCTCCAGGCGCCGCACCCCGGTGACCCGGGCCGGGGCGGCGGTCCGCTGACGGTGCCGGGCGACTGCGTGTACGCCGAGCGGCGGGGCGTGGTGAAGGAGACGGCCTGCGACGGGTCGGGCCGGCACGCGCCGGAGTACCGGGTCACGCGTGAGGTCGGCGCGCGGCCCGACTGCCCGGCCTCGACCGACCTGTACGTACACGTGGGCGGCGGGACACCCATAGGGTGCGCCCGCCGCCTGGTGTGAACTCAGGGGCCCGCCTTACGGACTCGCGTGGAGCCCCGCGGCCTTACGGCCGTCCTCGCGGCCCCGGCGTCCTTACGGACGGAGGCTGTTCTGCCGGTCGACGACCGGACGGTCGAGCTTCGCGTCGAACGGGGCCAGCGGCTTGGCGTGCGTGGCGTCCTTACGGACGGCCGCGGGCGCGACGCCGGCCCACTCCAGGACCTCGGCCGTGGCCTTGGCCCGGTCGTCGGCGACGAGCTGCGCGATGTTCGCGCCGTGGTTGCCGCCGGGGGCGTAGAAGCGGTAGTCGTCCCGCGCGGCCGCGTTCCGGCCGAGGTTGAACGGCTCGCCGCTCCACGGGTCGTTCTGCCCGTAGACGAAGAGCATCCGCCGGCTGTCGTTGCGCACCCAGCGGTCGATGTCGGCCATCGCCTTGGGCTTGAACTTCATCGGGATGTCACGCGCCACGTAGTTGCGCGGGCTGTAGATCCCGGGGTAGCGCAGCAGGCCCTTCAGGTGCGGGGTCCTGAAGCTCGGCGCGCCGAGCTCGGTGCCCGCCTGGTAGTAGTACGGCGTGAACCGCTCCAGGCCCTGGTCGGTGTAGCCGTCGAAGCCCGAGATGGTGTCGATGAACTTGTAGAGGTCGTCCGTGGAGGCGTTGGTCGCGGGCACGGTCGCGCACTCGCTCTGGAGGTGGTACTGCCAGAACGCCCAGACCAGGTCCATCACGACGTTCTCGTACGCCTTGTCGGCGCTGCCGACGACCTTGAAGGTCTTGCCGTTGGCGTCGGCCCACTTCTGGTAGCGGTCGACGATCTCGTCGCGGCGGACGAGCGCCTGCTTCTGCACGGAGTTGAGCTGGGTGCGGCAGGCCTGGTCGCCGACGTTCGCGAAGAACTTGTCGTAGGCCGAGTCCTCGTTGTTGTTCACGTCGTTGGGCGCGACGTAGGCGACGGTGCCGTTCATGTCGTCCGGGAAGAAGCGGCGGTAGTACGTCGCCGTCATGCCGCCCTTGCTGCCGCCGGTGGCCAGCCAGTTCTTGTTGTAGACGGGCTTGAGCGCCTGGTAGAGGCGGTGCTGGTCGCTGGCGGCCTGCCAGATGTCCAGCTTCGACCAGTCGGCGGGCTGGGGCCGGGACGGGGTGAAGTAGCGGTACTCCATCGACACCTGGTTGCCGTCGACGATCCGGGTGGGCTCGCTGCGGCTGGGGTTGGTGCTGACGTTGTAACCGGAGGTGAAGAAGACCGTCGGCCGGTCGGTGGACTTGTTCAGCAGCGTGAAGCGCTGCTTGAAGGTCCCCTTGGCCGGGTTCCGGTGGTCGACCGGCTGGTCGTAGGTGAGGACGAGGTAGCGGTAGCCCTCGTAGGGCTTCTCCTCCACGAAACTCATCCCCGGGATCGCGAGGACGCGTTCCTTGATGTCCGGCTCGGTGGTGGCCGCGGCCGCCGTTCCCGCCGTGGCACCGCCGACACCGACGGTGCCCGTGAGCACCGCCAGCGCCAGCAGCCCTCTGAGCGCCTTGCGCATTCGCCCTCCCCTGGGTTCACAAAGTCCGCCGTGAACCTATCGGGGTGGACATCGGCTGCACCAGACCCTCAGGCATATCAACTGACCAGCCGACCGGTCGAATACCGGTCGGCTGGTCTCTTTCTCCTGATCTGTCGGCCACCGCCCCGCGCTCCGCCGGGCGGCCGGCCACCGCCCGCTACGCCGCGATCGCCTCGCCCGTGAACGTCCGCCACAGCACGGCGTACCGCCCGTCCAGGGCCAGCAGTTCGTCGTGCGTGCCGTCCTCCACCACCCGGCCGCGGTCCAGGACCACGACGCGGTCCGCGCGGGCCGCGGTCGTCAGCCGGTGCGCGACGACCAGCGTGGTGCGCCGGCCCGCCAGCTTCTCGGTGGCCTGGTTGACCAGCGCCTCGGTGGCCAGGTCCAGGGCCGCCGTGGCCTCGTCGAGCAGCAGGACGTCCGGGTCGACCAGCTCGGCGCGGGCCAGCGCGATCAACTGCCGCTGCCCGGCCGAGAGGTTGCGGCCCCGCTCGGCGACGGTGTGCAGATAGCCGCCGTCGAGAGTGGCGATCATGTCGTGCGCGCCGACCGCCCGCGCCGCGGCCTCGACCTCGGCGTCGGAGGCGTCCGGCCGCCCGTAGGCGATGGCGTCGCGGACCGTGCCGGGGAAGAGGTAGGGCTCCTGCGGGACCACGCCCAGCCGGTGCCGGTAGGCCGTGGCGTCCAGCTCCCGCAGGTCGTGCCCGTCGACGCGGACGGTGCCCGACGTCGGGTCGTAGAACCGCGCCACCAGCTTGACCAGCGTGGACTTCCCCGCGCCCGTCTCGCCGACGAAGGCCACGGTCTGCCCGGCCGGGACGGTGAGGTCGATGCCCGCGAGGGCCCGCTCGCCGTCCCCGTAGTGGAAGTGGACGTCCTCGAAGGCCACCGCGCCGCGGAGCTCCGTCACCGCGCGCGGCCGCGTCGCGGGCGGGGTGGTCGTCGGCTCGCGCAGCAGGTCCCGGATCCGGCCGAGGGAGACGGTCGCCTGCTGGTAGCCGTCGAAGACCTGCGAGAGCTGCTGGACGGGCGCGAAGAACAGGTCGATGTAGAGCAGGTACGCCACCAGGGCGCCCGCCGTCAGGGTGCCGGCGCCCACCCGGTCCGCGCCGACGATGAGCACCGCGGCCGCCGCCACGGACGACAGCAGCTGCACGAACGGGAAGTACACCGAGATCAGCCACTGGCCGCGCACCCGCGCCCGCCGGTAGGCGTCGCTGCGCTCGGCGAACCGCCGCCCGTCGGCCGCCTCGCGGCGGAAGGCCTGCACGATGCGGAGGCCGGCGACGCTCTCCTGGAGGTCGGCGTTGACGAGGCCGACACGCTCGCGGGCGAGCTCGTAGGCCTTGACGCTCTGCCGGCGGAAGACGACGGTGCCGATCACGAGCAGCGGCAGGGTCGCGAAGACGACGAGGGCCAGGCCGACGTCGATGACCAGCAGGGCGACGAGTATGCCGAAGAAGGTGAGGACGGAGACGACGGCGGTCACGAGCCCGGTCTGGAGGAACGAGGACAGGGCGTCCACGTCCGTCGTCATCCGGGTCATGATCTTGCCGGTGAGCTCGCGCTCGTAGTAGTCGAGGCCCAGCCGCTGGAGCTGGGCGAAGATCTTCACCCGCAGGGCGTAGAGCACGCGCTCGCCGGTGCGGCCGGTGAGCCGGGTCTCCGCGACCTGCGCGGCCCACTGGCCGACCACGACCAGCAGGGCGAGGCCGGAGGCCACCCACACCGCGCCGAGCGCCAGGCGCTGGACGCCCTGGTCGATGCCGTGCCGGATGAGGACCGGCAGCAGCAACCCCGCGACCGCGTCCAGGGCCACCAGCAGCAGGCTCAGGGCGAGGGGGCCGCCGAAGCCGCGCAGCAGCTGCCGCAGCCCGAACTCCTTCTCGGGCCGGGCGGCGCGCTCCTCGTCGACGTCGGGCGTGTCGGTCGCGGGCGGCAGCGCGGCCACCTTGGCGAGCAGCTCGGGCGTGGCCGGCATCCCGGCGAGGTCGGCGGGCGCGCCGTCCCCGGTACGGACCCACAGGGACGGGGTGACGCCGTCGACCACGGTGCGCTTGCGGGGGCGCGGCGCGGACGCGGGGGCGTCGTCCGGGACCCCGGTCTCCTCCAGGGGCTCCGCGACGAGCGTCCCGCCGATCGCGGACTCCCCGCCGAAGGACCCCGCGAGCGCCTGGCCCGCGGGGTCCTTGCGCACCCCGGCCAGCTCCTCCGGGTCGGTCAGCAGTCTGCGGTAGAGCTCGCTGCGCTCCTCCAGCTCCTCCGCCGTGCCGAGGTCGGCCAGCCGCCCGTTGTCGAGGACGGCGATCCGGTCGGCCAGGGCCAGCGTCGAGGCCCGGTGGGCGATGAGCAGCGTCGTGCGGTCCGCGGTGACCGCGCGCAGCGTCTCGTGGATCTCGTGCTCGACCCGGGCGTCGACCGCGGACGTCGCGTCGTCGAGGAGGAGCAGCCGGGGGTCGGTGAGGATGGCGCGGGCGAGCGCGATGCGCTGGCGCTGGCCGCCGGAGAGGGAGAGGCCCTGCTCGCCGACCTCGGTGTCGTAGCCGTCGGGCAGCCGGGAGATGAAGCCGTCGGCCTGGGCGGCCCGGGCGGCGGCCTGGATCTGCTCGGCGGTGGCCTCGGGGTGCCCGTAGGCGATGTTGTCGGCGATGCTCGCGGAGAACAGGAAGCTGTCCTCGGGCACCAGCCCGATCGCGGCCCGCAGCGAGGGCAGCGTCAGGTCGCGCACGTCGTGGCCGCCGACCCGGACGGCGCCGCCGGTGGCGTCGTAGAAGCGCGGCAGGAGCAGCGCGACGGTCGACTTGCCGCTGCCGGACGCGCCGACGACGGCGACGGTCTCCCCGGGCTCGATGCGCAGCGAGAAGCCGTCGAGGACGGGCCGGCCGGGGTCGTAGCCGAAGGTGACGTCGTCGAACTCGACGGTGGCGGGCGCGTCGTCGGGCAGCGCGTGGGCGCCCGGCCGCTCCTCGACGACCGGCTCGGTGTCGATCAGCTCGAAGACCCGCTCCACGCCGGCGCGGGCCTGCTGGCCGACGGTCAGCATCATCGTGAGCATCCGCACCGGACCGACGAGCTGCGCCAGATAGGTGGAGAAGGCGACGAAGGTGCCGAGGGTGATCTGCCCGCGCGTGGCCATCCAGCCGCCGACCGCCAGCATGGCGACCTGGCCGAGGGAGGGCACGGCCTGGAGGGCCGGGGTGTAGCGGGAGTTGAGCCGGACGGTGCGCAGCCGGCCCGCGAAGAGGCGGCGGCTCACCACGCGGAGCTTGCCGGCCTCCTGCTCCTCCTGGCCGAAGCCCTTCACGACGCGGACACCGGTGACGGCCCCGTCCACGACGCCCGCGACGGCCGCCGCCTGCCCCTGGGCGTACCAGGTGGCGGGGAAGAGCGTGGTGCGGCTGCGCTGGGCGAGGAACCACAGGGCGGGTGCCACGGCGAGGGCGATGACCGTGAGCAGCGGGGAGAGGCTCACCATGACGATCAGTGAGATCACGAACAGCAGGACGTTGCCGATCATCATCGGCAGCATGAAGAGGAGGCTCTGCACCAGCTGGAGGTCGCTGGTGCCCCGGCCGACGACCTGGCCGGTGGAGAGGTCGTCCTGGCGCCGGCCGTCGAGGCGGGCGATCGAGGCGTACATCTCGGTCCGCAGGTCGTGCTGGACGTCGAGGGCGAGGCGGCCGCCGTAGTAGCGGCGGAGGTAGGTCAGGCCGTAGACGACGACCGCGGCGGCTATGAGGAGCGTCGCCCAGGGGGCGAGGGGGCGGTCGCCGGCGCCGATGACGTCGTCGATGATCAGCTTGGGTATGAGCGGGACCAGGGCCATGACGGCCATGCCGCCCAGTGAGGAGCCGAGGGCGAGCAGCACGGTGCGGCGGTAGCGCCAGCAGTACCGTGCGAGTCGCCTGGCCCAGCCTTGTCGGATCGGTTCCGTCGCCTTGCGGGGGTTTCCGCTGTCCTCTGCCACGGACGGCCCAACGCCGTGGGCTGCGGATTTCATCCCGCGGCAACAAAGTGGGGGCGGGCGTGGAGGGACTTTCCCCAGCCCCGCCCCTTCCCGTAACCGGGGGCAAGCCCCCGGACCCCCTTTCCGCGCTCCGCGCGGTGTCCTCAAGCGCCGGACGGGCTGAAATCAGCCCGTCCGGCGCTTGAGGACCGGGGTCCGGGGCGGAGCCCCGGTATCGGGAAGGGGCGGGGCTGGGGAAAAGCCCCGCGCAGCGGCGCCCCGAACGTCACGGCAGCCGCACCCTCAGCCCGTACAACCGCGTCGTCTGCCGCACACTCCCGTTGTCGTCACTGACAAGAAGCAGCCGCGGACCCCCCGGCCCCCACCCCAGCACCGCCACCCCCTCCACGTTGTCCAGGAGCGGATTCCGCTGCGGCTGCTTCGCCGGCGCGCCCAGCGAAGGGCACTCCCCCAGATCCGCCAGCAGCCGCTTGCCGACCGGCCGGGTGCCGGGCCCGCCCGGCAGCGTCTCCACGCCGGACGTGTCGCTCGCGCCGCGCGCGTCCGCGAGGTACAGCCGCACCGTGTTCCCCACCCCGGCCGTGAACCCGCGCTCCAGGACCAGCAGCCGGCCGTCGCCCGCCTCCGCGACCTCGGAGACGCCGAGGCCGGGGTCGACGGGGTAGCCGTACTGCGGGCCGAGCCGGAATTCCGGGGCGCCCGGGCCCGTACGGGGCCGCTGCCACGTCTGGAACCGGACCATCCGCCCGTCCCCGGCCAGCGGCCCCTCCATCGCGGCGAGCAGGGTCCGGCCGCCGGGCCGGAGGGTGAGGCCCTCGAAGGTCTGGTTGGGCAGGGCCCGGCCGGCCGGGGCGGGCCGCAGCGCGCCGGGGACGGGCAGCCGCCCGAGGAGGGTCCCGTCGCGGGTGTGGCGGCGGACGGACGGCTCGGTCTCGGAGGCGATCAGCCGGGTGCCGTCGCGGTCGACGGCGAGGGCCTCGGCGTCGAGCTCGCCGCCCTGCTCGTCGGCGAGCGCCAGGGCGCGTACGGGCCGGGCGGCGGTGGGCCCCCGCCGGACGTCCAGGGCGAAGAGCCGGGAGCGGTCGGAGAGGGCGGCGACCGTGCCGTCGGTGTCGGTGGCGAGGCCGGAGAGGTTGCCCACGTAGGAGCCCTCGAACGTGGTCTTGTCGAGGCCGTCGCCGTAGCCGTCGATCCGGACGTACGGGGAGCAGGCGCGCGAGGGCGGCGCGGCGGCGGCCGGGCCGGCCGCCTGGGCGGCCGCCAGCAGCGCGCCGGCGGTGACGGTGACGAGCGCGGGTCGGATGCGCACGGCTGCCCCTCCTGTGTACGGCCCTGAACCGGCTGCGGCCGACGGTAGGGGTCCGGCGGAGGGGCCGGAAGGACTCCCGGCGGAGTGACGGAGACGTCCGTGCGAATTTCCGGTGCGCGCCCGTACGCCCCCGGCCCGGCGGCGTCAGATCCCGGGGAGGTACTGGATCAGCAGGTCGATGAGCTTGATGCCGATGAAGGGCGCGACGAGCCCGCCGAGCCCGTACACCCCGAGGTTGCGCCGCAGCAGCGCGTGCGCCCCGGCGGGGGCGTAGCGGACGCCGCGGAGGGCGAGCGGGATCAGGGCGACGATGACGAGCGCGTTGAAGATGATCGCGGAGGCGATGGCCGAGGTGGAGCTGTGCAGGCCCATGACGTTGAGCTTCTCCAGGCCCTCGTAGCCGGCCACGCCGCCGAACATGGCGGGGACGATCGCGAAGTACTTGGCGACGTCGTTGCAGATGGAGAAGGTGGTGAGCGCGCCACGGGTGATCAGGAGCTGCTTGCCGACCTCGACGATCTGGATGAGCTTGGCGGGGTCGGAGTCGAGGTCGACCATGTTGCCGGCCTCCTTGGCGGCGGAGGTGCCGGAGTTCATGGCGACGCCGACGTCGGCCTGGGCGAGGGCGGGGGCGTCGTTGGTGCCGTCGCCGGTCATGGCGACGAGGTTGCCGCCCGCCTGCTCCTCGCGGATCCGGGCCAGCTTCTGCTCGGGGGTGGCCTCGGCGAGGTAGTCGTCGACGCCCGCCTCGGCGGCGATGGCCCGGGCGGTGAGCGGGTTGTCGCCGGTGACCATGACGGTCCTGATGCCCATGCCGCGCAGTTCGGCGAAGCGCTCCGCGATGCCGGGCTTGACGATGTCCTTGAGGTGGACGGCGCCCAGGACCCGGGCGCCCGCCCGGTCCTCGACGGCGACGAGCAGCGGGGTGCCGCCGCCCGCGGCGATGGAGTCGACGATCCAGCCGGCCTCGGTGGGGACCTGGCCGCCGCGCCGGGCGACCCACGCGGTGACGGCGCTCCCCGCGCCCTTGCGGATGCGGAGGAACTCGCCCTCGTAGGCGAAGTCGGCGCCGCTCATCCGGGTCTGCGCGGAGAACGGCACGAAGCGGCCGTGGGCGAAGTCGGCGGCGTCGTGGTCGATGCCGTGGCTGCGGGCGAGGCCGACGATCGAGCGGCCCTCGGGGGTCTCGTCGGCGAGGGAGGCGAGCTGGGCGGCGTCGGCCAGCAGCTCGTGCGGCACGCCCCGGACGGGCACGAAGGAGGTGGCCCGCCGGTTGCCGAGGGTGATGGTGCCGGTCTTGTCGAGGAGCAGGGTGTTGACGTCACCGGCGGCCTCGACCGCCCGGCCGGACAGGGCGAGGACGTTGCGCTGGACGAGCCGGTCCATGCCGGCGATGCCGATGGCGGAGAGCAGCGCGCCGATCGTGGTGGGGATCAGCGTCACCAGCAGGGCGACCAGCACGGTGATCGTCTGCGGGGCGCCGGCCCAGGCGGCCATGGGCTGGAGCGAGACCACGGCGAGGATGAAGATCACGGTGAGGCAGGCGAGCAGGATGTTCAGGGCCAGCTCGTTGGGGGTCTTCTGCCGGGTGGTGCCCTCGACCAGGGAGATCATGCGGTCGAGGAAGGTGTGGCCGGGGCGGGAGGTGACGCGGACGACGATGCCGTCGGAGAGCACCTTCGTCCCGCCCGTCACACCCGAGCGGTCACCGCCCGCCTCGCGGATGACGGGGGCGGACTCCCCGGTGACGGCGGACTCGTCGACGGACGCGACGCCGTCGACGACCTCCCCGTCGCCGGGGACGGTCTCACCGGCGGTGACGACCACGAAGTCCTGCGGGGCGAGCTCCGTGGCGGGTACCCTCTCCTCCTCCCAGTCGCGCCGGTCCATGCCGACCCGCCAGCGCCGCAGCCGCCGGGCGACGGTGCCGGAGCGGGTCCGGCGCAGCGTCTCCGCCTGCGCCTTGCCGCGGCCCTCGGCGACGGCCTCGGCGAGGTTGGCGAAGACGACGGTGAGCCAGAGCCAGGCGCTGATCAGCCAGGCGAAGACGGAAGGGGCGAGCAGCGCGGAGAGCGTGGTGAGCACGGAGCCCACCTCGACGACGAACATCACCGGGTTCCTGACCATCACCCGGGGCCGCAGCTTGCGGACCGCGTCCGGCAGGGACGCGATGAGCAGCTTGGGGTCGAGCGCCCCGCCGGCCACCTGGCGGTGGCGTCGCCGGGCCCGGCCGGGCGGGGGCGGGGCGGCCGGGCGCGGCGGGGTGACGTCCTGGTCGGGGAGCAGGTGCAGGGGCACGGCGTGGCCTTCGACGGAGGTGGGTGATCACCTCAGCCAACCGCCCGGACACGGTGGGTTTCCGGGTCCTTACGGGGCCTTGTCGCCGGGCGGCCCGGGCCTGACGGGCCCTTGACGCACGGCATGCCGGAGCGCCGGAAGGGCCGGGCGCGGCCCCTTCCGGCGCTCGACGAGCGTGGCGGGTCAGCCGCGCGACGCCGCGATCTGCCGCGACATGATCGTCGTCAGCTCGTACGCCGCGTGGGACGCGGCCACGGACGTGATCTCGGCGTGGTCGTAGGCCGGGGCGACCTCGACCAGGTCGGCGGAGACCAGGTTGCAGGAGGACAGGCCGCGGATGATCTCCAGCAGCTCGCGGGAGGTCAGGCCGCCCGCCTCCGGCGTGCCGGTGCCGGGCGCGTGGGCCGGGTCCAGGACGTCGATGTCGATGGAGATGTACAGCGGGCGGTCGCCGACGCGCTGGCGCAGCTGGTCGGCGATCTCGTCGACGCCCCGGCGCATCACGTCGGCCGAGGTGACGATGCCGAAGCCCATCTTCTCGTCGTCGGTGAGGTCCTTCTTGCCGTATAGCGGGCCACGCGTGCCGACGTGGGAGAGCGCCTCGGTGTCGAGGATGCCCTCCTCGACGGCCCGGCGGAACGGCGTGCCGTGGGTGTACTCGGCGCCGAAGTAGGTGTCCCAGGTGTCCAGGTGCGCGTCGAAGTGCAGCAGGGCGACGGGGCCGTGCTTCTTGGCGACCGAGCGCAGCAGCGGCAGGGCGATGGTGTGGTCGCCGCCGAGGGTCATCATGCGGGCGCCGGTGCCGAGCAGGTCGTCGGCCGCGGCCTCGATCGTCTCGACGGCCTCGTCGATGTTGAACGGGTTGGCGGCGATGTCACCGGCGTCGGCGACCTGCGCGAGGGCGAAGGGCGAGGCGTCCTGGGCCGGGTTGTACGGGCGCAGCAGGCGCGAGGCCTCGCGGATGGCGTTGCCGCCGAAGCGGGCGCCGGGGCGGTAGGAGACGCCGGTGTCGAACGGCACGCCGACGACGGCGACGTCGGTGGTGCCGACCTCGTCCAGGCGCGGCAGCCGGGCGAAGGTGGCGGGGCCGGCGTAGCGCGGGATGCGGGAGGAGTCGACCGGGCCGCGCGGTTCACGGGGGGCGGAGCCGTTCTGGGGGGTCATGCGAAAACCTCTCGAAATCACGGACGCGTTACGGTCGTACCAACGCGGGCCCGGCCGCGCTGGACGTACCCGAGGGTAGGCAGGGCGGCGGATTCCGCACATGTACGTATCCGTGAGTCCGGCCCCGCCATATGGACACCACGTCCAGCGAAGCGCTCTCGGGGGAGACAATGAGCCGCATGCCGATACCGAGCCACGCACCCAGCCGCGCCGAACTGATCGACCACCTCGTCCGGACCCGTATCGCGGGCGCCGTGGCGACCCCCCGGGAGAACAACCTCGATCACTACCGCCGGCTCGCGAACGGTGACCGCCGGTACTGGCTGGGCCTGGAGCTGGGCGACCGCTGGGCGGACGAGCAGGACGTGCTGGCGGTGATGGCGGAGCGCTGCGGCGTGAGCGACGACCTCGACCACCGGGCCGGGCAGGACACCATCGACCCGGAGCTGACCGTCGACGCGCTGGACCGGATGGCGAACGTCCTGCGCAAGGCGGCGGAGGGCCGGCGGCGGGTGCTGTTCGCCACCGGACACCCGGGCGCGCTGCTGGACGTGCACCGGATGACGGCCGGGGCGCTGCGCGCGGCCGGCTGCGAGGTCGTGCGGATCCCGGGCGGGCTGCGGGCGGACGACGGCTGCGTCGTGCAGTTCGCGGACGTCGCGGTCTACGAGGGCGGGGCGACGCTCTGGCACACCCACTCCCCGCACCCGATGACGGCGATCCTCGACGGGCTGCTGCGGGAGGGCCGCCCGCTGCCGGAGCTGGTCGTCGCCGACCACGGCTGGGCGGGCTGCGCGGCCCAGCGCGGCATCGACGCCGTCGGCTACGCGGACTGCAACGACCCGGCGCTCTTCCTCGCGGAGGCGGAGGGCACGCTCCAGGTGGCGGTGCCGATGGACGACCACGTCGTCGACCCGCGGTACTACGAGCCGATGACGGCGTACCTGCTGGACGCGGCGGGTCTCACGGCGTAGCGGGCGGGGCCGGCCGGGCCGTCCCGCCCGGCCCGCCTCAGTCCATCCGCCCGTTCCAGCCCCGCACCGCGCACCACGCGCCGGCCGAGAGCAGGGCGAATTCGCCGAGGCGCAGGGCGAGGCCGCTCAGCAGCCGGGCGGTGCCGACCATGTCCAGGATCCTGCCGTGCAGGAGGAACCCCAGGACGACGGCGGTGACGATCAGCAGCGCGCCGCCGACGAGCAGCAGGGCCCGGAAGGCTCCCGCCATGGGTGTTCCCGTCGTGCCGGCCATCGCGCGCCCCCTCGTTCCCGCCACCCCGTGTGACAACCCGCCGATGTTACCCGGCAGATGGCGGACGCGGCCCCGGAAAAACCGTCCGGGGCCGTCCGGGAGGGGAAACGTGGCCGGTCAGGACCCCGTCCGGGGGCGCGGCACCCGCACCACGCCCTCCTGGATGACGGAGACGGCCAACTGCCCGCCCTCGGTGAAGATCCGGCCCCTGGCGAGGCCCCGGCCGCCCTGCGCGGTGGGGCTCTCCTGGTCGTACAGCAGCCACTCGTCGGCGCGGAACGGCCGGTGGAACCACATCGCGTGGTCCAGGCTCGCGCCGACGACGTCGCCGACCGTCCAGCCGCCGCGCCCGTGGGCGAGCAGCACGGAGTCCAGGAGCGTCATGTCGGAGACATAGGTGACCAGGCAGACGTGCAGCAGCGGGTCGTCCGCCAGTTTGCCGTTGGTCCGGAACCACACCTGCGACTTGGGCTCGCGGGGCTCGCCCACGCTGGCGAACGGCGGCTCGTCGGCGTAGCGCAGGTCGACGGCCGCCCGCGCGTCCGACAGCCGTTCCGCGACCTGCGGGTCGACGAAGCGGTGGGCGTGGCGGGGCAGCATCTCGGCGGCGGTGGGCAGCGAGAGCGGGTCCGGCGCGGGCGGCATCGGCTCCTGGTGCTCCAGCCCCTCCTCGTACGCCTGGAAGGACGCGGAGAGGTGGAAGATCGGCTGCCCGTGCTGGACGGCCACCACCCGGCGGGTGGTGAAGGAGCGCCCGTCGCGGATCCGGTCGACGGTGTAGACGATGGGCGCGCCGGGGTCGCCGGGCCGCAGGAAGTAGGCGTGCAGCGAGTGCGGCAGCCGCTCCGCGGGGACGGTGCGGCCGGCGGCGACCAGGGCCTGGGCGGCGACCTGGCCGCCGAAGACGCGCGGCACGACGGAGGGGCGGCTGGTGCCGCGGAAGATGTCCCGCTCGATCCGTTCGAGGTCGAGGAGGTCGAGCAGGTCCTGGAGGGATTCGTTCATCGCACGCCGTCTACAGACCCATCGACTTGGCGATGATGGAGCGCATGACCTCACTGGTGCCGCCGTAGATGCGGCTGACGCGGGTGTCCGCGTAGAGCCGGGCTATCGGGTACTCCATCATGTAACCGTAACCGCCGTGCAACTGGAGGCACTTGTCGATGACGACGGCGGCCCGCTCGGTGGTGAAGAGCTTGGCGGAGGCGGCGTCGGCGGCGGTCAGCTCGCCCGCGTCGTGCGCGTCCAGGGCGCGGTCGACGACCGCCTGCATCGCGTCGACCTCGGCCTTGCAGTCGGCGAGCACGAACTTGGTGTTCTGGAAGGCGGCGACGGACTGCCCGAAGACGGTGCGGTCCCGGCAGTACGCCTTGGCGAACTCGACGGCCGCCGCGGACTGGGCGTACGCGCCGACGGCGATGTAGAGGCGCTCCTGCGGGAGGTTGTGGCCGAGGTAGCCGAAGGCCTTGCCCTCCTCGCCGAGGAGGTCCTCGACGGGCACCTTGACGTCGGTGAAGGAGAGTTCGGCGGTGTCCGAGGAGTGCAGGCCGAGCTTCTCCAGCTTGCGGCCGACGGCGTAGCCCTCGGAGGCGGTGTCGACGACGAGGATGGAGATGCCGGAGCGGCGGTCCTCGGGGGTGGGCGGCGCGGTGCGGGCGCAGACCAGGACGCGGTCGGCGTGGACGCCGCCGGTGATGAAGGTCTTGGCGCCGTTGAGGACGTAGTGCGTGCCGTCCTCGGAGAGCTTGGCCGTGGTCTTCATGCCGGCCAGGTCGGAGCCGGTGCCGGGCTCGGTCATGGCGATGGCGGTCATCATGTCGCCGGAGACGAAGGGCGGCAGCCAGCGCCGCTTCTGCTCCTCGGTGCCGTACGTGAGGAGGTAGGGCAGGCAGAGCGCGGTGTGCACGCTGCTGCCGCCGAAGCTGACGCCGGCGCGGGCGCACTCCTCGGCGACGACGGCCTGGAACTTGAAGCTGCTCTCGCCGGCGCCGCCGTACTCCTCGGGCACCTCGATGCCGAAGACGCCCAGCTCGCCGAGCTTCTTGTAGAAGTCGCGGGGCGCGGCGCCGGCCTCGCGCCACTCGTCGTAGACGGGCACGACCTCCGCGGCGACGAAGTCGCGGATCGTCTCCCGGAACGCCTCGTGGTCCTCGTTGTACACCGTCCGACGCATCCTGCCCCCTCGTCGCGCATGCCCGTCCGGACATGTCTAAGCGCTCGCTCAGGCGGCAAGTTACCCGGGGGTCACCTCGGCTGTCCAGAGTCGGCGGATCACCGGCGGCTCACTCCTCCGCGCCTCCGGTGAGGCTCGCGAGCGCCCCCAGCGCCAGCCTGCGCAGCAGGGCCGCGGTGGCGTCGCGGCCGGGGAGGGCGCCGGGGCGGCCGAGGTGCGGGGTGGAGTTGAGCAGGCCGAAGACGGCGTGGACGGCGGCCCGGACCTCCGCCTCGGCCGCGCCGGGGTGCAGGGCGCGCACGACCTCGACCCACAGCTCGACGTACTGGCGCTGGAGGGAGCGGACCAGCTTGCGGTCGCTGTCCCTCAGCTGGCCCAGCTCACGGTCGTGGAGGGTGATCAGGGCGCGGTCGTCGAGGGCGAAGTCGATATGCCCGTCGACGAGCGAGTCCAGCACGGCCGCCGGGCCGCCGCCGTCGCCGGTGGCGGCCGCCACCCGCTCCCGGCCACCCGCGAGGAGCCGCTCGCTGATGCCCACCAGGAGCTCGGAGAGCATCGCGTCCTTGCCGGCGAAGTGGCGGTAGAGGCCGGGGCCGCTGATGCCGACCGCCGCCCCTATCTCGTCCACGCCCACGCCGTGGAAGCCGCGCTCGGCGAAGAGCCGCGCGGCCTCCTGGAGGATCCGCTCCCGGCGGGTGGGGGCGGCGGTCGGGGTGCGGGTCGCTACGTCATTCACGAAAGTGATTCTAGACAGCGGCGTTAGTGGTCGTTAACCTGAAGGAAACGTGTTAACGCTCATTAACCGAGCAAGGGAGCTCGAGTACATGCAGCAGGCACCGGCGCTGGGGAGCGCCGCCGATCCGGCGTCCGACGCCTGGCGGGCCAACGAGGCCGCACACCGCGAGCTGTCCGCGGGGCTGCGGGAGCGGCTCGCCGCGGCCCGGCTGGGCGGGGGCGAGAGGGCGCGGGCGAAGCACACCGCGCGCGGCAAACTGCTGCCGCGCGAGCGGGTGGACACCCTGCTGGACCCGGGCTCGCCGTTCCTGGAGCTGGCCCCGCTGGCGGCCGAGGGGATGTACGGCGGCGCCGCGCCGGCCGCCGGGGTGATCGCCGGGATCGGCCGGGTCTCGGGCCGCGAGACGGTGATCGTCGCCAACGACGCCACGGTCAAGGGCGGCACGTATTACCCGATAACCGTCAAGAAGCACCTGCGCGCACAGGAGGTGGCCCTGGAGAACCGGCTGCCGTGCCTGTACCTGGTGGACTCCGGCGGCGCCTTCCTGCCGATGCAGGACGAGGTCTTCCCCGACCGCGAGCACTTCGGCCGGATCTTCTACAACCAGGCCCGGATGTCCGGCGCGGGCATCCCGCAGATCGCCGCGGTGCTGGGCTCCTGCACGGCCGGCGGCGCCTACGTCCCCGCGATGAGCGACGAGGCCGTGATCGTGCGGAACCAGGGCACGATCTTCCTGGGCGGCCCGCCGCTGGTGAAGGCCGCCACGGGCGAGGTCGTCACGGCGGAGGAGCTGGGCGGCGGCGAGGTCCACTCCAGGGTCTCCGGCGTCACCGACCACCTCGCCGAGGACGACGCGCACGCCCTGCGGATCGTCCGCACCATCGTCTCGACGCTCCCCGGCCGCGCCGCGCCGCCCTGGCCGGTGGAGCCGGTGGAGGAGCCCGCCGTGGACCCCGCGGGGCTCTACGGCGCGGTGCCCGTCGACCCCCGCACGCCGTACGACGCGCGGGAGATCATCGCGCGGCTGGTGGACGGCTCGCGGTTCGCCGAGTTCAAGTCCGAGTTCGGGCAGACCCTGGTGACGGGCTTCGCCCGGATCCACGGCCACCCCGTCGGCATCGTCGCCAACAACGGCATCCTCTTCGCCGAGTCCGCGCAGAAGGGCGCCCACTTCATCGAGCTGTGCGACCAGCGCGGCATCCCCCTGCTCTTCCTCCAGAACATCTCCGGCTTCATGGTCGGCCGGCAGTACGAGGCGGGCGGCATCGCCAAGCACGGCGCCAAGATGGTGACGGCGGTGGCCTGCACCCGCGTCCCCAAGCTCACGGTCGTCGTCGGCGGCTCCTACGGCGCGGGCAACTACTCGATGTGCGGGCGCGCCTATTCGCCGCGCTTCCTGTGGATGTGGCCCAACGCCAAGATCTCGGTGATGGGCGGCGAGCAGGCCGCCTCGGTGCTCGCGACCGTCAAGCGCGACCAGATGGAGGCCCGCGGCGAGAAGTGGGCCACCGAGGAGGAGGACGCCTTCCGCGCCCCGATCCGGGAGCAGTACGAGACGCAGGGCAGCGCCTATTACGCCACCGCGCGGCTGTGGGACGACGGGGTCATCGACCCGCTGGAGACCCGGACCGTGCTCGGTCTCGCCCTTACGGCGTGCGCGAACGCGCCGCTGCCCGCCAAGGACCCCATGGCGCCCGGCTACGGCGTCTTCCGGATGTAGGGGGATGCACACAGTGTTCGACACCGTCCTGGTCGCCAACCGCGGCGAGATCGCGGTCCGGGTGATCCGCACGCTCCGGAAGCTCGGCATCCGCTCGGTCGCCGTCTTCAGCGACGCCGACGCGGACGCCCGGCACGTCCGGGAGGCCGATACCGCCGTCCGGATCGGCCCGGCGGCCGCCGCCGAGAGCTACCTCTCGGTGGACCGGCTCCTCGACGCCGCCGCCCGCACGGGTGCGCGGGCCGTGCACCCCGGCTACGGCTTCCTCGCCGAGAACGCCGCCTTCGCCCGCGCCTGCGAGGCCGCGGGGCTCGTCTTCATCGGCCCGCCCGCCGGGGCGATCGAGCTGATGGGCGACAAGATCCGCGCCAAGGAGACGGTGCGCGCGGCGGGCGTGCCCGTCGTGCCGGGCTCCACGGGCAGCGGTCTGACGGACGCCCAGCTCATCGACGCCGCCCGGGAGATCGGTGTGCCCGTCCTGCTCAAGCCCTCGGCGGGCGGCGGCGGCAAGGGCATGCGGCTCGTCCGGGACGAGGCCCTGCTGGGCGAGGAGATCGCCGCCGCCCGGCGGGAGGCGCGCGGCTCCTTCGGCGACGACACCCTGCTGGTGGAGCGCTGGATCGACCGCCCGCGCCACATCGAGATCCAGGTGCTGGCCGACGGCCACGGCGGCGTCCTCCACCTCGGCGAGCGCGAGTGCTCGCTCCAGCGCCGCCACCAGAAGATCGTCGAGGAGGCGCCCAGCGTCCTCCTGGACGAGGCCACCCGCGCCGCGATGGGCGAGGCGGCCGCGCAGGCGGCGCGCTCCTGCGGCTACACGGGCGCGGGCACGGTGGAGTTCATCGTCCCCGGCGAGGACCCCTCCGCGTACTACTTCATGGAGATGAACACCCGCCTCCAGGTGGAGCACCCGGTGACGGAGCTCGTCACCGGCCTGGACCTGGTCGAGTGGCAGCTGCGGGTCGCCGCCGGCGAGCGGCTGGGCCTCGCCCAGGAGGACGTCACGCTCACCGGGCACGCCGTCGAGGCGCGCGTCTGCGCGGAGACGGCCCGGGTCACCGGCGAGCGGGTCGACTTCCTGCCGTCGGCGGGCGCCGTGCGGCTGCTGCGCGAGCCCGCGGGCGAGGGCGTCCGCGTCGACTCGGGCCTCTCCGAGGGCACCGAGGTCGGCACCTCCTACGACCCGATGCTCGCCAAGGTCATCGCCTACGGCCCGGACCGCCCCACCGCGCTGCGCAGGCTGCGGGCGGCGCTCGCCGAGACGGTCGTCCTGGGCGTCGACACCAACGTGGGCTTCCTGCGGCGGCTGCTGGCGCACCCGTCCGTCGTCTCCGGCGCCCTGGACACGGGGCTCGTCGACCGCGACGCGGCGTCGCTGGTGCGGACGTCCGTCCCGGACGAGGTGTACGCGGCGGCGGCCCTGCTCCGGCAGGCGGGGCTGGCACCGGCGGCCTCCCCGGCCGGCGGCCCGGCGGCCTGGGTGGACCCCTTCTCCGTCCCGACGGGCTGGCGCCTGGGCGGCGAGCCCGCGTGGACCCCGCACCACGTGCGCGCGCCGGGCCGGGACCCGGTGACGGTGCGCGTGCGCGGCACGGGCCCCGGCACGAAGGTCGCCCTGCCGGCGGCCCCGGAAGGCTCCGGGGAACCCGGCCCCGGCGCGGTGTCCGCCGCCCGGATCGTCCAGCTCACGCCCACCACCCTCACCGTCGAGCTGGGCGGCCTCACCCATACCTTCACCCACGCCCGCGGCCCGGCCGGCACCTGGCTCGGCCGGGACGGCGACGCCTGGCACCTCCAGGACCACGACCCCGTCGAGGCCCTCGGCGGGACCGGCGCCGCGCACGCCGGTGCGCTCACCGCGCCCATGCCCGGCACCGTCACCGTCGTCAAGGCCGCCGTCGGCGACACCGTGACCGCGGGCCAGAGCCTCCTCGTCGTCGAGGCGATGAAGATGGAGCACGTCATCTCCGCGCCGCACGACGGCACCGTCACCGAGCTGGACGTCACCGCCGGCACCACGGTCGCCATGGACCAGGTCCTGGCCGTCGTCACCCCGCAGGAGGAGTCATGACCGACGGACTGCCGATGCCCGTGCCGGAGCCCGGCCTCCCGGCCCGCGTCCGGATCCACGAGGTCGGCCCGCGCGACGGTCTCCAGAACGAGAAGACGGTCGTGCCGGTCGAGGTGAAGGCGGAGTTCATCCGCCGGCTCGCCGACGCCGGCCTCGGCACCGTCGAGGCGACGAGCTTCGTGCACCCGAAGTGGGTGCCCCAGCTCGCCGACGCCGAGCAGCTGTTCCCGATGCTCGACGGCGTCGCGGCCCGCCTGCCGGTCCTGGTGCCGAACGAGCGCGGCCTGGAGCGCGCCCTGGCCCTGGGCGCCCGGGAGGTCGCCGTCTTCGGCAGCGCGACGGAGTCCTTCGCCAAGGCCAACCTCAACCGCACGGTCGACGAGTCGCTGGAGATGTTCGCCCCGGTCGTGGCCAGGGCGAAGGAGGCCGGCGCCGGAGTGCGCGGCTATCTCTCCATGTGCTTCGGCGACCCCTGGGAGGGCCCCGTCCCCGTCGAGCGGGTCGTGCGGGTCGCCCGCCGTCTGATGGACCTCGGCTGCGACGAACTGAGCCTCGGCGACACCATCGGCGTCGCCACCCCCGGCCACGTCGGCGCCCTGCTGACCGCGCTCGACGCGGCGGGCATGCCGGCCGGCCGGCTCGCCGTGCACTTCCACGACACGTACGGCCAGGCACTGGCCAACACCCTCGCCGCGCTCCGGCACGGCGTGTCGACCGTCGACGCCTCCGCGGGCGGCCTCGGCGGCTGCCCCTACGCGAAGAGCGCCACGGGCAACCTCGCCACCGAGGACCTGGTGTGGATGCTCGACGGACTCGGCATCGACACCGGCGTCGACCTCCGCCGGCTCACCGCCACCAGCGTGTGGATGGCCGACCGGCTCGGCCGCCCCAGCCCGTCCCGCACCGTGCGTGCCCTCGCCCCCCAGGAGAACTGAGCCATGTCGCTGGACCACCGACTGACCCCCGAGCACGAGGAACTCCGCCGGACGGTGGAGGAGTTCGCCCACGACGTGGTCGCACCGAAGATCGGCGGATTCTACGAGCGCCACGAGTTCCCGTACGAGATCGTGCGCGAGATGGGCCGGATGGGCCTCTTCGGGCTGCCCTTCCCCGAGGAGTACGGCGGGATGGGCGGCGACTACCTCGCCCTCGGCCTCGCCCTGGAGGAGCTCGCCCGGGTGGACTCCTCCGTGGCGATCACCCTGGAGGCGGGCGTGTCCCTCGGCGCCATGCCCGTCTTCCGCTTCGGCACGGAGGAGCAGAAGCGGGAGTGGCTGCCCAGGCTGTGCTCCGGCGAGATGCTCGGCGCCTTCGGCCTGACCGAGCCGGAGTGCGGTTCGGACGCGGGCGGCACCCGCACCACCGCCCGGCTGGACGAGGCCACGGGCGAATGGGTGATCAACGGCACCAAGTGCTTCATCACCAACTCCGGCACGGACATCACGGGCCTGGTCACGGTCACCGCCGTCACCGGCCGCACCGCCGACGGCAAGCCGCTGATCTCCTCGATCATCGTGCCCTCCGGCACCCCCGGCTTCACCGTCGCGGCCCCGTACTCCAAGGTCGGCTGGAACGCCTCGGACACCCGTGAGCTCAGCTTCGCGGACGTCCGGGTCCCGGCCGCCAACCTGCTGGGCGAGCCGGGCCGCGGGTACGCCCAGTTCCTCCAGATCCTGGACGAGGGCCGGATCGCGATCTCGGCGCTGGCGACCGGCCTCGCGCAGGGCTGCGTCGACGAGTCCGTGGCGTACGCGCGGACCCGCGAGGCGTTCGGCCGGCCGATCGGCGCCAACCAGGCGATCCAGTTCAAGCTGGCGGACATGGAGATGAAGGCCCACACCGCCCGCGTCTCCTGGCGCGACGCCGCGTCCCGGCTGGTGCTCGGCGAGCCCTTCAAGAAGCAGGCGGCGATCGCCAAGCTCTACTCCTCCACGGTCGCGGTCGACAACGCCCGCGAGGCCACCCAGATCCACGGCGGCTACGGCTTCATGAACGAGTACCCGGTGGCCCGGATGTGGCGCGACTCCAAGATCCTGGAGATCGGCGAGGGCACGAGCGAGGTGCAGCGCATGCTGATCGCCCGCGAGCTGGGCTTCGCGAGCTAGCCCGACGGGTCCTCAGGCGCCGGAAGATCAGCCCGTCCGGCGCTTGAGGACATCCGGGAAGGGGCGGGCAGGGGAAACCCTCACCCCTCCCACGGCACCTGCGGCGACCGGTAGTACGCGATACCCATCGCGTCCCACCGAGCCCCCTGCGCACCCAGCCGCACCCGGTACCCGTCCCACCCGTGCGTGGAGCGGGGCGACCACCCCAGCTCCGCGATCCCCGGCAGCCGGGGGAACGTCATGTACTCGCGCTGCGCGCCCGTCGAGAGCGTCTCCGTCCACAGCGGCGCCTCCACCCCCGCGACGGCGCCCTCCGGCACGCCCGGCAGGTAGCTGCCCGGGTCCCAGTCGTAGGACCTCCGCACCTCGACGAGACCGGCCCAGTCCAGGCCCAGCGGGGTGTCCTTGGTGTACTTCATGTCGAGGTACGCCCGGTCCGCGGGTGAGAGGACCAGCCCTGCGCCCGCGCGGGCCGCGGCCACGACCTGGGCCCGTTCGGCGGCGCCGGTGCGGTCGTAGCCCCAGTACTGGAGGAGCGCGCCGGGCACGGGGCGGGCGCCGGCCAGCTGGTGCCAGCCGATCACCCGCTTGCCGTGCCGGGCGACGGCCCGCTGCGCCTTCTCCATGAAGGCCACGTAGTCGGCGTGGCTCGTGGAGTGCGCCTCGTCGCCGCCGATGTGCAGGGCGGGCCCGGGGGTCAGCTCCGCCAGCTCGCCGAGGACGTCGTCCACGAACTCGTCCGTGCCGGGCTTGCCCACGCACAGCGAGCTGAAGCCGACGGACGTGCCCGTATAGAGGGGAGGGGCGACGCCGTCGCAGTTCAGCCGGGCGTACGAGGCGAGCGCCGCGTTCGTGTGGCCGGGCATGTCGATCTCGGGCACGACGGTCACGTAGCGGCTCGCGGCGTAGCGGACGATCTCGCGGTAGTCGTCCTTGCTGTAGGAGCCGCCGGGGCCGCCGCCCACCTGGGTGCTGCCGCCGTACGTGGCCAGCCGGGGCCAGGAGTCGATCGCGAGGCGCCAGCCCTGGTCGTCGGAGAGGTGCAGGTGCAGCGTGTTCATCTTGTAGAGCGCGAGCTGGTCGACGGTGCGCTTCACCTGCTCGACCGGGAAGAAGTGGCGGGCGACGTCGAGCATGGCGCCCCGGTGGGCGTAGCGCGGCGCGTCGGTGAGGGTGCCGCCGGCGACGGTCCAGGGGCCGGGCTGCCGGTGGTCGCGCTCCACACGCGGGGGCAGCAGCTGGCGCAGGGTCTGCACGCCGTGGAAGAGCCCGGCGGGCTCCCGGGCGGCGAGGGTCACGGAGCGGCGGGTCACCGTGAGGCGGTACCCCTCGGTGCCGAGCGCCGGGTCCCGGTCGCCGAGGAGCAGCCGGATGCCGTCGTCGCCGCCCCGGCCACCGGCGGTGGTGACGGGCAGGGGGTGTCCGGTGGAGGGGCGCAGCAGCGCCGCGAGCTGTCCGGCGATCCGGCGCGCCTCGGGTGAGCCGTGGGGCACCTGGATGCGGGTGCGCGCGGTGATCTCGTAGGGGTCGCCACCGGCTTGTACGGACGCGGGTGCCGGGATGACGTGGGTGAGCGGGACGGGACCGGCGGGGCCGGGGGTGCCGTCCGCCGCGCGGGCCTGCGCGGTGCCGGCGAGGGCGGCGGCGGCCAGCAGCAGGGCGGACAGCAGACGGGGCGGGCGGGCCGGGCGGGGGCGTCGTCTCACGAGGGTCCCTTCGGTGAGCTGCTCGGAGGAGGATCTCGGGCGGAAGGCTCAGGGGGATCGGCGGAAATCGCGCGCGTGGACGACCACTTGGCTACCGCCCGCCCCGCCCGGCGTCAAGCCTCCCTGCCGTGCGGAGGGGCCGGCGGCAGGCGCGCCGCGCCCCCGTCCGCCGGGTGCCCGCCTGCGAGAATTCCCCCATGGCTGAGATCCTTCAGAAGGACGGCATGTGGACGTTCGACGGCGACACGATACGCATCGTGCCGGGCCGCGAGCGGGGCGTGCACGTGATGCGGCAGACGGTCGGGGAGCTGGCCGTGCCGCTGGTGGCGGTGGCGGGCATCGCCTTCGAACCGGGCCGTAAGAGCGGGCGGCTGCGACTGCGGCTGCGGGACGGCGCCGACCCGCTGTCGCAGGTGACCCGGGGCAGGCTGGCGGACGTCGCGGACCCGTACCAGCTGGTGGTGGAGTCCGACCGCTCGGGCGTCGCGGAGTACTTCGTGGACGAGGTCCGCAACGCGCTGCTGCTGGAGCAGGTGCCGGCGGGCCCCACGGACCGCTATCTGCTGCCGGGCCCGGCGGTGCCGCTGTCGGTGGGCGCCGGGGACGGCACGGTCGCCTTCGACGGGGAGCGGGTCCGCCTGGAGTGGAACTGGACGACGGAGGAGAGCAAGAGCTCGGCGGGCCCCCAGGAGCTGCCGCTCGCGCAGATCGCCTCCGTGGAGTGGCTGCCGTCCGCCGGGCTGGAGAACGGCTATCTGCGGTTCACGGTGACAGGCGCGCAGCCCAAGCTGTCGCCGAAGCACGATCCGTACGCCGTGGAGCTCTTCGGCTTCAAGAAGGACCCGCTGATGGCGCTGGCCGCATCAGCGGTCACGGTCCGGATGCCGCATCCGTACGCGCCGGTGGCCCCGGTCGCGGAGCCGGCCGCGCCGGCGCTCGCCCCGGGCGGGAAGGAGGCGGCGGCGCCCGTTCCGGCCGGGAACCAGGACGCCGATCATGACGCCCTGCTGCGCCGGCTGCGCGAGCTGGGTGAGCTGCACCACGCCGGTGTGCTCACGGAGGAGGAGTTCAGCGCGGCGAAACAGGCCGTTTTGAAGCGTTTCTAGTCACTCATCCCCCTGTTTTCATGGATCCCTGCCCGATATCGGGCAGGATTCTTGCCAATGGCCCCGTTTCCCATCAATATCAACGGGTGCTCGAACGCCGTATGACCCATGACGACCTGGTGGACCACCTGGTGCGCAGCACGCCGCTTCAGCGCGGCGAGGCCGCCCGGGTGGTCCTGGACGTCCTGGCGTACTTCGACGAGACGACCGAGACCTTTGTGCGCCGCCGGCACCGTGAGCTCCAGTCGGGCGGTCTGCACAACGCGGAGATCTTCGAGCGGATCGCGGCAGAGCTGCCGCACCGCGCGGTGGCTCCGCCGGAGCTCTCGCTGCGGCAGCTGCGCCGCATCGTCTACGGCTGAGAACGGCGGCTCCTGCCGCCGCCGAGCATCACTGATCGTTTGCCTGGGAGGGTCAACACCATGTGCGGAATCGTCGGATATATCGGTAAGCGCGATGTCGCGCCGCTGCTGCTGGAGGGCCTCCAGCGCCTGGAGTACCGCGGCTACGACTCCGCCGGTATCGCCCTGCACGCCAGTGGCAAGGCCGGCGGCCTGAAGACCGCCAAGGCCAAGGGCCGCGTCCGCGAGCTGGAGGCCCGCCTCCCCAAGCGCTTCGCGGGCACCACCGGCATCGCGCACACCCGCTGGGCCACCCACGGCGCGCCGAACGACATCAACGCCCACCCGCACATGGACAACGACGAGAAGGTCGCCGTCGTCCACAACGGCATCATCGACAACGCCTCCGAGCTGCGCGCCCGGCTGACCGCCGAGGGCGTCACCTTCCTCTCCGACACGGACACCGAGGTCCTCGCGCACCTCATCGGCCGTTCCCAGGCCGAGACCCTGGAGGAGAAGGTCCGCGAGGCCGTCCGCCACATCGAGGGCACCTACGGCCTCGCCGTGCTGCACGCCGACTTCCCGGACCGCATCGTCGTGGCCCGCAACGGCTCGCCCGTCGTCCTCGGCATAGGCGAGAAGGAGATGTTCGTCTCCTCCGACGTCGCCGCCCTGGTCAGCCACACCCGCCAGGTCGTCACCCTTGAGGACGGCGAGATGGCCACCCTCAAGGCCGACGACTACCGCACGTACACCACCGAGGGCTCCCGCACCTCGGCCCAGCCGACCACCGTCGAGTGGGAGGCCGAGTCGTACGACATGGGCGGCCACGACACGTACATGCACAAGGAGATCTACGAGCAGGCCGACGCCGTGGACCGCGCCCTGCGCGGCCGCATCGACGACCGCTTCTCCACCGTGCACCTGGGCGGTCTGAACCTCGACGCCCGTGACGCCCGCGCCGTGCGCCGGGTGAAGATCCTGGGCTGCGGCACCTCGTACCACGCGGGCCAGATCGGCGCGCAGATGATCGAGGAGCTCGCCCGCATCCCCGCGGACGCCGAGCCGGCCTCCGAGTTCCGCTACCGCAACCCGGTCGTGGACCCCGACACCCTCTACATCGCCGTCTCCCAGTCCGGTGAGACCTACGACGTGCTCGCCGCCGTCCAGGAGCTCAAGCGCAAGGGCGCCCGCGTCCTCGGCCTGGTGAACGTGGTCGGCTCCGCGATCGCCCGCGAGACCGACGGCGGCATCTACGTCCACGCCGGCCCCGAGGTCTGCGTCGTCTCCACCAAGTGCTTCACCAACATGGTGGTCTCCTTCGGCCTGCTCGCCCTGCACCTGGGCCGCACGCGCGACCTGTCCGTCGCCGACGGCAAGCGGATCATCGAGGGCCTGCGCAAGCTGCCCGCGCAGATCTCCGAGATCCTGGCGAACGAGGGCGAGATCGAGAAGCTGGCCGCGGAGTACGCCGACGCCAAGTCGATGCTGTTCATCGGCCGCGTGCGGGGTTACCCGGTGGCCCGCGAGGCCTCGCTGAAGCTCAAGGAGGTCTCGTACATCCACGCCGAGGCCTACCCCGCCTCCGAGCTCAAGCACGGCCCGCTGGCGCTGATCGAGCCGGCCATGCCGACCGTGGCGATCGTCCCGGACGACGAGCTGCTGGAGAAGAACCGCGCCGCGCTGGAGGAGATCAAGGCCCGCAGCGGCCGCATCCTCGCCGTCGCGCACCAGGTGCAGGAGAAGGCCGACCACACCATCGTGGTGCCGAAGAACGAGCACGAGCTCGACGCCATCCTGATGGGCATCCCGCTCCAGCTCTTCGCCTACCACACGGCCAAGGCCATGGGCCGTGACATCGACAAGCCGCGCAACCTGGCGAAGTCCGTCACGGTCGAGTAGGACCGGCCGCCGCCGGGCCGGACCACCGTCCGCCCGGCGCGCCACCCGGCCCCGCGAACGGGGCCCGCACGACCCGGATCCGCTCACCTGTCTGCGGCGGGTCCGTACAGGACAGCCCTCCCCACGCGTACCACCCGGCGCGCGGGGAGGGCTGTTCCCCTTGCCGGCGTCGCCCTCCCGCCGGCGGTGATGCCGCCGGTTCCGGGAACCGTCACCTCCCGTCCGGCAGCACGTCGCCCGAGCGGTACCTACCCGTCACCGGGGCGCTCCCCACCTTCTACGCGCGGGTAGATTCCACAGGTATATTCAGGGGCCGTCAAAAGCGCCGTGCGCGATCATCACCCGCACAAGGTGCCGAAGTTGACGCGCCGGACCGGCTAGGGGATGACCACGACGGGCCGCTGGGCACGCCGCGCCAGCCGCCCCGCCACCGAGCCGAAGATCCGGCCGACCAGGCCGTGCGTGGAGCCGACGACGATGGCGTCCGCCGAGTACTCCCGCCCGACTTCCTCCAGTTCGTGGCAGATGTCCCCGCCGCGCTCGACGAGGATCCACGGCACCTCCGACAGGTGGTCCGCGCAGGCCAGTTCCAGGCCGAGGACCTCGGTGCGGTGGTCGGGGACGTCCACGAAGACCGGCGGCTCACAGCCCGCCCACACGGTCGTCGGCAGCCGGTTGGCCACATGGACGATGATCAGGCCCGAGCCGGAGCGCCGGGCCATCCCGATTGCATACGCAAGCGCTCGCTCGCTGGACGTGGAACCGTCGAAGCCCACCACGACACCGTGCTGGAACGCCGGATCGCAGGAATGGCGTGTTTCTTCCGCCGCTTCGGGGTGCGCCGCGTGATCGGCGACCCGCTTGCGGTCCGCGGGTTCGGAGAATTCGTGACCGGCCATCGGTGTCTCGGCGAAGGGAGTCCTCGTGCGGAGGGGAAGGGCGGTGGGCTGGTTGGAGTTGTCAGGGGCTGTCGGGCGAGGTCGGAGGGACGCCGCCCAGGTGGATCAAGGACGGAAAATCCGTCCGGGATTCATCTTTTCAAGCACTTACCCATAAGGGTACGGCGACACTCATCGCCTGCCCAGGGCCCGCCGGGCAGGCGGAGCCGCCAGGGCGTTCCCCGGAGCATGCACGAGCCCGGGCCGTAGCGCAATGGCCCCGGAGCGTCCCATCCGTACCTTCCCGGCACCGCCCCGGCGCCCCGGCCGCGCCTCCGCCGGACCCCCGCGGCGGCCCCGGCACGGCCCCTCCCGGCCCACCGCCGCGTCCCCCCGATGCCTCTCCCGCAGTGACCCAGGCGGCCGGCCGGGCGTTGTACCACCGTCAGCCGCCGTCAGCAGGGAGCCGCTCCGTGCCCGGAACCCGTGATCACCACCGTGCCGACGACACCGGGGCAGACTCCCCCGATCCGGTGAGCGACGTGGTCCGCTGGGCGGCGTTCAGCTGCGTCCTCGTCCCCGTCGTCCTGCTGATGTGCGGTCAGTCCTTCGGCGGCGCCGCGGGCACGGCCGCCGGACTGGTCGCCCTCACCTGCGCCTGCCGGGCCCTCCTGCGCCAGTCCGAGCGCACCGCCGCACGGCTGTCTGCGGAACAAAGCGTTCCGCACCGGGGCCGGCACGGCCGCACGGGCGGCGGCGCACACCGCGGCGGACGCCATCAGGGCGCCTCCGGACCGGGTGATACGCCCGGTAGTACGTCCGGTGAATGACGTCTTCGTACGCATGGACCCGTTGCTTTTCAGCCAACTTCAGGCCGAACCCCTCACCTTGGCCTGAGCAGCCCCCAACAGCCGGTCGACCAGCAAGGAAAGGACCACGGGGGGCGGTTGCACCCTACGGGGATTGGGCATGGGCGAGAGGCGTACTTTTCACCGAGCCCTGCAAGTGCAACGCTTCGTGATCGAACGCTTCGCGCCAAGTTGTCATGTCGACATAGAGCCGGGTGGTGAACTGGTCACCGCGACTCCATGCGACGCAGTAGATTCGATCTTGGCCATGACCGGCGGGGGAACCGTTCAGGACCGAGGGGAAACGTGCAGGACCGAGAGGACTCGACCGCCGAGGGGGGCTTAGCGCCATGAGCCAGGACTCCACGACCGTACCGGAGACCACGCGCAAGCTCTCCGGACGCCGCCGCCGGGAGATCGTCGCTGTGCTGCTTTTCAGCGGCGGACCCATCTTCGAAAGCTCCATTCCGCTCTCAGTGTTCGGTATCGACCGACAGGACGCTGGAGTCCCCCGCTACCGCTTGCTGGTGTGCGCGGGCGAAGATGTGCCATTGCGAACAACCGGCGGCCTGGAATTGACCGCACCGTACGGCCTGGAGGCACTCTCCAGGGCCGGCACCGTCGTCGTACCGGCCTGGCGGTCGATCACCCAGCCGCCACCGACCGCCGCACTCGACGCGCTGCGCCGCGCCCATGAGGAGGGCGCCCGCATCGTGGGCTTGTGCACCGGTGCCTTCGTACTGGCTGCCGCGGGACTGCTCGACGGCAGGCCCGCCACCACCCATTGGATGTACGCGCCGACACTCGCCAAGCGCTATCCGTCGGTCCATGTGGACCCGCGGGAGCTCTTCGTCGACGACGGTGACGTACTGACGTCCGCGGGCACCGCGGCAGGCATCGACCTGTGCCTGCACATCGTCCGCACCGACCACGGCGCCGACGCCGCGGGGGCCCTGGCCCGCCGGCTCGTCGTGCCGCCACGCCGAAGCGGCGGACAGGAGCGCTACCTCGACAGGTCTTTACCGGAGGAGATCGGCGCCGACCCGCTCGCCGAGGTCGTCGCCTGGGCGCTGGAGCACCTCCACGAGCAGTTCGACGTGGAGACCCTGGCCGCCCGTGCCTATATGAGCCGTCGCACCTTCGACCGGCGGTTCCGTTCGCTCACCGGCAGCGCGCCGCTCCAGTGGCTGATCACCCAGCGGGTGCTCCAGGCACAGCGGCTCCTGGAGACCTCGGACTATTCCGTGGACGAGGTCGCCGGGCGCTGCGGCTTCCGCTCGCCGGTGGCGTTGCGCGGCCACTTCCGCAGGCAGCTGGGGTCCTCCCCGGCCGCCTACCGGGCCGCGTACCGCGCGCGCCGGCCGCAGAACGGCTCGGCCGAGCGGCCGGAGCGGGGTGAACGGCCGGACCGTACGGACCGGACCGAGCGCCACGACCGGTTCGACCGGCCGGACCCGGTGGAGCAGCGGAGCGGGGAGGCCTCGGTGATGGGGCTGCGCAGGGCGGCCCTGGCCACCACGGCGCACGCCGTCACCGGAGCCGCCATGTCCGTACCGCCACCCCATACCGGGCACGGCGGACACGGCGGGCACGGCGGGCACCCCGCCGGGCACGGCGGGCACGGTGGCGGACACGCCGGGAACACTCCCGGCGGTCCGGATCCGGGCAAGCCGGAGTCCGACCTCTACAGCCCACGCCTGCCCGGCCAGCGGGAACGCCCCGTAGGGTGAGACGCATGAACGATCGCATGGTGTGGATCGACTGCGAGATGACCGGGCTCTCGCTGTCGGACGACGCGCTCATCGAGGTGGCCGCCCTGGTCACCGACTCTGAGCTGAACATCCTCGGCGACGGTGTGGACATCGTCGTCCGCCCGCCCGCCGAGGCCCTCGTCACCATGCCCGAGGTGGTGCGCCAGATGCACACGGCCTCCGGGCTGCTCGCGGAGCTGGACAAGGGCACGACGCTGGAGGACGCGGAGGCCCAGGTCCTGGCGTACGTCCGTGAGCACGTCCCGGAGCCGGGCAAGGCCCCGCTGTGCGGAAACTCGGTCGGCACCGACCGCGGTTTCCTCACGCGGGACATGCCGGCGCTGGAGAGCTATCTGCACTACCGGATCGTCGATGTGTCGTCGGTGAAGGAGCTGGCCCGCCGCTGGTATCCGCGGGCCTACTTCAACAGTCCCAAGAAGAGCGGCAACCACCGGGCGCTCGCCGACATCCGCGAGTCGATCGCCGAGCTCCGCTACTACCGCGAGGCGATCTTCGTGCCGCAGCCCGGCCCGGATTCGGACGCGGCGAAGGCCATCGCGGCCAAGCACGTCCTGCCCGTTCAGGCGTAGTGACGCAGCTCGCTCCCAGGACGCGGGTCACCTGGGAGCGAGCACCCCTGAAAACCCTGTACACTTTTTCTCGGCCGGTGGGAAACGCACCGGACGACATGGTGGGTATAGCTCAGCTGGCAGAGCACCTGGTTGTGGTCCAGGATGTCGCGGGTTCAAGTCCCGTTACTCACCCTGATCGGAGGCCCCGGTCCGCGGAAGCGGACCGGGGCCTCTGTCGTACGCGGCCCGCCATCGCCCCGCCCGCACAGGGGGCGTGGGCCCGCGCGTGAGCCGTACGGGCGGCGCGGGGCGGCTGTGACCCGCGTCATATTTCGCGGCGCGCGGGTGGCATCGCGCGACGCGCCAGGGCTTCCTTGACTCTCCGCCGGGATCCGACGACTCTTCATCACATCGGCCCGGGGCTCCTCCCTCTCCGTCCCCCGGCACCCGCCCGGCCCTCTACTCCGTATGCCGTATGCCGTGTTCCGCCGGACGGGCGGCACGCCCGACGAAGGCCCCTCGCCACTCCGAGCCCCACGAGTCCGTACGCCGAGTCCCCACGTCGAGTCCGTACGCCGAGTCCGTACGCCGGTCCCGTACGCCGAGGCACCAGGAGACGCCCATGCGCCGACGCTTCCGCACGCCCCCGCGCCGGGTGACGGCCGTCACCGCCGTCGCGGCCCTCGGTATGGGGCTGTTCGGGGCGTGCGCCCGGGACGTCGGGAGCGCGGGCGAGGGGCCCGGGGGCGGCGGCGGGCGGAGGACCACCGTCACCATCGGCACCTTCGGCGTCTTCGGTTACAAGCAGGCGGGGCTCTACGAGGAGTACGAGCGGCTGCACCCCGGCATCACGATCAAGGAGAGCGTGATCGAGCGGAACGACGCCTACTACCCCCAGCTGCTGACCCACCTCGCGGCCGGCGGCGGCCTGTCCGACATCCAGGCCGTCGAGGTGGGCAACATCCACGACGTCGCCACCACCCAGGCCGACCGGTTCGTGGACCTGTCCCGGGCCGCCGGCGTCCGCGCGGACACCTGGCTGGACTGGAAGTGGGCGCAGGCGACCTCGCCGGACGGCCGGACCATCGGCCTCGGCACGGACATCGGGCCGATCGCCGTGTGCTACCGGAAGGACCTCTTCGCCAAGGCCGGGCTGCCCACCGACCGGGCGGGCGTCGGCCGGCTCTGGGCCGGCGACTGGCGGAAGTACCTGGAGACCGGCCGGGCCTACCGGAGGCGCGCCCCGGCGGGCACGGTCTTCACGGACTCGGCGGCCGGGATCTACAACGCCGCGATCCACGGCTACGCCGAGCGCTACTACGACCGCCGGGGCCACCGCGTCGTCGGGCGGAGCCCCGCGGTCCGGGAGTCCTGGAACCTGGCGGTGCGGGCCGCGCGCGACGGCCTGACCGCCCGCCTCAAACAGTTCGAGAAGCCCTGGGACCAGGCGTACGCCAACGGCCGCTTCGCCACCGTCGCCTGCCCGCCCTGGATGCTCGGCTACATCAAGGAGAAGGCGGGCCCGGCCGGCGAGGACAAGTGGGACATCGCCCCCGCGCCCCGGCCCGCCAACTGGGGCGGCTCCTTCATCACCGTGCCGAAGGCGGCCCGGCACCGGAAAGCGGCCGTCGCGCTCGCGGTCTGGCTGACGGCGCCGGAGCAGCAGGCCAGGCTCTTCGACCGGCAGGCGAGCATCCCCTCCACCCCCGCCTCGTACGCCATGCCCCAGGTCAGGGACGCGCGGAACCCGTACTTCGGCGACGCGCCCACCGGGCGGATCTTCTCGGCGGCGGCCCGGTCGGTGCCCAAGCTGGTGATCGGCCCCCGGGAGCAGCAGATCGGCACCGCCTTCACCGATGTGGGGATCCCACAGGTGGAGCAGCAGGGCCGGTCCCCCGCGGCGGCCTGGAAGGCTGCGCAGAAGGAGATCCACAACGCGGTGGACGAATGACGGCCGCGACCGAGGCGGTGGGCGACCGGCCGGCACCGCCGCCCGAGGACCTCGACCGCCCGCCGCGCAGCGGGCCACGCCCGTGGCGCAGCCGCCTCTACCGCTGGGACGTGCGCTACAGCCCGTACGTCTTCGTCGCCCCGTTCTTCCTCTTCTTCTCGGCGTTCGGCATCTTCCCCCTGCTCTACACGGGCTGGGCCTCGCTGCACCGGGTGGAGCTGTACGCCCCGGACCAGCTGGAGTGGGTGGGGCTGCACAACTACGCGCGGCTGCTGGGGGACGACTTCTTCTGGAACGCCCTGCGCAACACCTTCACCATCGGTGTCCTCTCCACCGTCCCCCAGCTGCTGATGGCGCTGGGCCTCGCCCATCTGCTGCACTACCGGCTGCGCGCGGCGTCCTTCTGGCGGGTCGCGCTGCTGACGCCGTACGCCACCTCGGTCGCGGCCGCGACGCTCGTCTTCGTGCTGCTCTACGGGCGCGACTATGGCATGGTCAACTGGGCGCTGGAGGCGGTGGGCGCCGGCCCGGTGGACTGGCAGAGCTCCACGTGGTCCTCGCAGATCGCGGTCTCCTCGATCGTGATCTGGCGGTGGACGGGCTACAACGCGCTGATCTACCTGGCCGCGATGCAGGCGGTGCCGGACGAGCTGTACGAGTCGGCGGCGCTGGACGGGGCCTCGCGCGCGCAGCAGTTCCGCCACGTCACGGTGCCGGCGCTGCGGCCGACGATCCTCTTCACGGTGGTCGTCTCGACGATCGGGGCGACCCAGCTCTTCGGGGAGCCGCTGCTGTTCGGCGGGGCGGGCGGGCAGAAGGGCGGGGCCTCGCACCAGTTCCAGACGCTGGGGCTCTACCTCTACGAGCAGGGGTGGTTCAACTTCCACCTCGGGCGCGCCTCCGCCGTCGCCTGGACGATGTTCCTGATCCTGCTGCTGATCGGCGCGGTCAATCTCCTGATCGCGCGAGGGATGCGGAAGAGCCGGTGAGGGGCTGATGTGACGACGACCACCGGACGGCCCGCCGACCGGACGAAGGGCCCGCCGACGGGGCCCGCGAAGGGGAGGGAAGGGGCGAGGGGCCCGGCGAAGGCCAGGGGCGGCGGCGCGGGAAGGCAGCTGCGCGCCGGGCCGGTCACCTACGCCGTGCTGGCGCTGTTCACCGCCGGCTCGCTGTTCCCGCTGGTCTGGACGGCGGTCACCGCGTCGCGGGACAACGCCCGGCTCGCCCGGACCCCGCCGCCGTTCCGGTTCGGCGACAGGCTGCTGACCAACCTGGGCACGGCCTGGAGCGAGGCCCACATGGGCCTGGCGCTGTTCAACACGGTGCTGGTGGCCGGGGCGGTCGCGCTTGGCACCGTCCTCTTCGCCACGACGGCGGGCTTCGCCTTCGCCAAGCTGCGGTTCCGGTTCCGGACCGCCCTGCTGCTGACGACGGTCGGCACGATGATGGTGCCGCCGCAGCTGAGCGTCGTCCCCCTCTTCATGGTCGTCGCCGAGCTGCACTGGACGAACCAGCTCCAGTCGGTGGTACTGCCCACCCTCGTCAGCGCCTTCGGCGTGTTCTTCATGCGCCAGTACCTGGTGGAGGCGCTCCCCACCGAGCTGGTCGAGGCGGCCCGCGTCGACGGCGCGAGCAGCCTGCGCGTGCTGTGGCACGTGGTGTTCCCCGTGGCCCGGCCGGCCATGGCCGTGCTGGGGATGCTCTCCTTCGTCCAGGCGTGGAACGACTTCTTCTGGCCGATCATCGCGCTGACCCAGGAGAACCCGACCGTCCAGGTCGCCCTCACCGGCCTCGGCCGGGGCTATGTGCCCGACCAGGCCGTGATCATGGCCGGCGCGCTGCTCGGCACCCTGCCGCTGCTGCTCGCCTTCACCCTCTTCGGCAGACAGATCGTCGGCGGCATCATGCAGGGCGCCGTCAAGGGCTGACTCCCCTCCTTCTCGTCCCTCCCCCACACCGAGAGCGCATCCATGACCGTGAACTTCCCGCCCGGCTTCCTCTGGGGCGCCGCGACCGCCGCGTACCAGATCGAGGGCGCGGCGCAGCAGGACGGCCGCACCCCCTCCATCTGGGACACCTTCTCCCACACCCCCGGCAAGGTCCTCGGCGGCGACACCGGGGACGTCGCCGCCGACCACTACCACCGCCGCGCCGAGGACGTGCGCCTGATGGCGGACCTGGGCCTGGGCGCGTACCGCTTCTCCGTCTCCTGGCCGCGCGTCCAGCCCGGCGGGCGCGGCCCGGCCTGCCAGGCGGGCCTCGACTTCTACCGCGCGCTCGTCGACGACCTCCTCGCCCACGGCATCCAGCCGGTGCTGACCCTCTACCACTGGGACCTGCCCCAGGAGCTGGAGTCGGCGGGCGGCTGGCCGGAGCGCGGCACCGCGCACCGCTTCGCGGACTACGCGCATCTGGTCGCCGAGGCGCTCGGGGACCGGGTGGAGCTGTGGACGACCCTCAACGAGCCCTGGTGCAGCGCCTTCCTCGGCTACGGCTCCGGGGTGCACGCGCCCGGCCGGGCGGACGACGTGGCGGCCCTGCGCGCGGCCCACCACCTCAACCTGGCACACGGCCTCGGCGCCCAGGCGCTGCGCGCCGCGCTGCCCTCCCGGGCGGCCGTCTCGGTCACCCTCAACCCCGGTGCGGTGCGCGCCCTCACGGACTCTCCGGCCGACCTCGACGCCCGGCGACGCATCGACGCGCTGGCCACCCGGATCTTCACCGGGCCCATGCTGCACGGGGAGTACCCGGCGGACCTGATCGCCGACACGGCGGGCATCACGGACTGGTCCTTCGTCCACGGCGGCGACGCGGCGGCTGTCCACCACCCCCTGGACTCGCTGGGCGTCAACTACTACGCGCCCTTCCTGGTGTCGGGGCCGGCCCCCGGCACCCCTGCGGGCGGGGCGGCCGGAGGCGAGCCCTCGCCGTGGCCCGGCGCCGGGGGCGTCGTCTTCCACCGCCCGCCCGGCAAGCGGACCGCGATGGACTGGTCGGTCGACCCCACCGGCCTCCACGACCTGCTGACGCGCTTCACCCGGGAGGTCCCCGGGCTGCCGCTGGTGGTCACCGAGAACGGCGCGGCGTACGACGACAAGCCGGACGGCGAGGGCGCGGTGCACGACCCGGAACGGATCGCCTATCTGCACGCCCACCTCGACGCGGTGCACCGGGCGATCGGCGACGGCGCGGACGTGTGCGGCTACTTCCTCTGGTCACTGCTGGACAACTTCGAATGGGCGTACGGCTACAGCAAGCGCTTCGGCGCGGTGTACGTCGACTACGCCACCCAGGTCCGCACGCCCAAGTCCAGCGCCCGCTGGTACGCCCAGGTCGCCCGGACGGGCCAGCTCCCGCCGTACTGAGCCGGGGCCGGTGACCCGGGTCTCACTCGAAGACGGACGGCGGCGGGGCCGGCGAGGGGCGGGCGGCCGCGTCGGTGACGGGCGCCGCGCCGCCGGTGAAGTCGTCGAGGGCGCGCCCGTGTTCGACCCGGCCCTGGTTCGGGTCGGTCGCGGCGCGCCGGGTCAGCTCGGCGACCGGCAGCTCGCGGTCGGAGGCGAGCAGCACGGCGTTGCCGAAGCGGCGGCCGCGCAGCACGGCGGGGTCGGCGGTCAGGCACAGCTCGGGGAAGACGGTCCGTACGGTCGCGATCTGCGCCTTGACGTAGGCGAGGGGCGGGCCGTCGGCGAGGTTCGCGGCGTAGAAGCCGCCCGGGCGCAGCGCGCGCCGCACCTCGCCGGCGAATTCGACGCTGGTGAGGTGGGCGGGGGTGCGGGCGCCGGCGAAGACGTCGGCGATGATCAGGTCGGCCCACCCGTCGGGCACCTTGGCCAGCCCCTCCCGGGCGTCGCCGCCCCGCACCCGGATCCGCCAGCCGGCGTCCAGGGGGAGCTCGCGGCGGACGAACTGGACGAGCGGGGCGTCGATCTCCACGATCTGCTGGGTGGAGCGGGGCCGGGTGGCGGCGACGTAGCGGGCGAGGGTGAAGGCCCCGCCGCCCAGGTGCAGGGCCTGGACGGGCTTGCCGGGCGCGGCGACGAGGTCGGCGATGTGGCCGAGGCGCCGCTGGTAGGCGAAGTCGAGGTAGGCGGGGTCGTCGAGGTCCACATGGGACTGCGGTGCGCCGTCGATCAGCAGCGTGAAGCCACGGGGGCGGTCACGGTCGGGCCGCAGCTCGGCGACACCGCCTCCGACCTGCTCGGACACCGCCTCGGCGGCGCGCCCGCGCCCTTGCTTCTGCTTGCCTTTAGCCACATGGCAAGTATCGCCTGCCGTGGCCGGGGCCCTGGAAAGGCGGCCGGGGAACAGGCGGGAGACCCCTAGCGGCAGCGGTCCACGGCCTCGATCGTCCGGGCCGCCTCGCCCAGCGCGGCGCGCAGCACCGCCGGGTCCGTCGCCTCCGAGAACGCCGCCTCCGGCGCGACCAGCCACCCCGTCCCCAGGAGCGGGGGCTCCGCGAGGCCCGCCTGCTCGCCCTGGCCGAACGTCTGGGTGCAGGCGCTGCCCGGCACGTCCCAGGCGTCGGCCGTGCCGGGGGGCACGAGGAAGCCGAGGGTGTCGCACTCGCCGTCGTGCAGCACGGGGCCGACGCCGTCGCGCAGCCGCAGGATGTCGACGGCCTCCAGGCCCTGCCGGGCGGGGACGGTGACGAGGTCGCACGGGCCCGCGTCCAGGGTCACCTGGGGGACGCGGGGGGACGGGCTGTGGTCCTGACGCGGCTGGTGCAGGGCCGTCGTCCGCGAGCTGCTGATGTCCACTCCGGCCTCCACCAAGGGAAACCCCTCCTCCGCCGTGCCACTCCGCGTCGAGCGCGCTCCAAGGAGTTCAACGCTCGGGAGCGTCAACGGCTACGGTGCCATGCCGTCACAAAGGATGGCAGTTCATGGCGGATCACGGGTGAGATATCCCGTTTGTAGCCAAACAGGGTGTAGTGGGACCCCGTCAGCCGGTACGGTCTTCTCCGCCGACACGGCAGCCGACAGGCAGCACAGAGGCCAGCACAGCCGCACGCCACGCGCGCACCCGCGCGAAGGCGCGCGCTCGCCAGGGAGAGGGTCCGGCCATGGCGTCGTCCCAAGCGCACCACCCGAACACGGCCTTCCGGCAGCTCCGCGGAGCGCGGTCGCCGGGCGAGTTCGCGGCGGCCGTCCGGCGGGCGGCCCGCGAGATCGGTGAGCAGGTCTCGTGCGACGCGCGCTACATCGGGCGGGTCGAATCGGGGGAGATCCGCTGCCCCAACTACGCCTACGAGCGAGTGTTCAGGCATATGTTCCCCGGTCGCGAACCGGCGGACATGGGTTTCGTTCCGCGAGACGTGGTACGCGGTCGGGGGGCGCGGGAGAACGCCGACGCGTCGCCGACGCCCGGCGGCCCGTCCGCCGGATCCGCCGGTGGCCCCGCGGACAGCTCCGCCCCCGGTTCCGCCCGCACTCCCGCCCGTACTCCCGACCGTCACAAGGAGAGCGACGTGTTGCGTCGCGCGTTCATGACCGGCGGCACGGCCGCGGTGGCGACCGCCTCACTGGGCGCCTCGCTGGGCGCCTCGTTCGGCACCGCGTGGGCCGCCCCCGCGGCGGCCGCCCGCGACCGGCGCCGCGCCGGCGAGGCCGAGGCCGTCGCCGTGGAACAGGCCGTACGCCGGATCCGGCTGCTCGACGACCGCCACGGCGCCGACGGCATCTACCGGCGCGCCGCCCGCCCACTGCGGGTGGCCTACGAGCTGCTCGACGCGGACACCCGCCGGCAGTCGGTCGCGGACCGCCTGTACACGGGCGCGGGCGAGCTCTCCCTGTCCGTCGGCTGGCTGGCCCACGACTCGGGCCGCTTCGCCGACGCCCGCTCGCACTACGCGGAGGCGCTGGCCACGGCGCGGGTGGCCGGGGACGCGGCGCTGGAGGCGCACGCCTTCTGCAACACCGCCTTCCTCGCCCGCGACGCCGGGCGGCCCCGGGAAGCCGTGCGGGCCGCGCAGGCCGCGCAGCGGGCGGCCCGCAGGCTGCCGTCGCCCCGGCTGATGTCGCTGCTGACCCTGCGCGAGGCGGGCGGCTGGGCCGGGCTCGGCGACCGGGCGGCCTGCGAGACGGCGCTGCTGCGGGCCCGCGACCTCTTCGAGCGCGGGCCGGGCCCGGCCGACCCGGAGTGGATGTCGTTCTTCGGCCCGGCCGAGCTGGAGGGGCTGGAGGCGCAGTGCTGGTCGGCGCTGGGCGAGTGGGCGCGCGCGGCCGGGCACGCCCGGCACGCGGTGGATCTCCAGGACCCGCACTTCGCCCGGAACACCGCGCTGTTCACCACCCAGCTCGCGGGCGACCTGGCGCGCGGCGGGGCACCCGACGCGGCGGCGGCCCAGGGCGAGCGCGCCCTGGACCTGCTGGCGGAGGTCCGGTCGACCCGGGTCCGCACGATGCTGGCGGCGACGGCCCGGCTGCTGCGCCGCTACCGCGCGGACTCGGTGGTCGCGTCGTTCCTGGACCGGCACCAGGGGGCCGCGGCCGGCGCCTGAGGGTCCGGCGCGGCCCTGCCGGGCTCAGGCGAGGTGGCCGGTGTCGTTCCAGCGTTCGAGGGCCGGCGCGCCGTAGGCCCAGCCGAGGATGGACAGCGACGTGGGGTCGAGGCGGATCCGGGAGGCGAAGGAGATGTCCAGGCCGAGCCAGCGGGCGCCGATCGTGCGCAGGATGTGGCCGTGGGCGAAGATCAGCACGTCGCGGTCGGCCGAGCGGGCCCACTCCACGACCTGGTCCGCGCGGGCGGCGACCTCGGTGAGGCTCTCGCCCTCGGGGACGCCGTCGCGCCAGATGAGCCAGTCGGGGCGGCCCGCCTTGATCTCGGCCGGGGTCATCCCCTCGTACGCGCCGTAGTCCCACTCCATCAGGGCGTCCCAGTCGGCCGCCCGGTCGCCGAAGCCGGCCAGCTCGCAGGTCTCCTTGGCGCGCACCAGCGGGCTCGTACGGACCTCGACGTCCGGCAGCCCGTCCCAGGGGGCGCGGTGCAGGCGCTCGCCGAGCAGCTTGGCGCCGCGGCGGCCCTCGTCCAGAAGGGGGATGTCGGTGCGGCCGGTGTGCTTGCCGGAGAGCGACCACTCCGTCTGTCCGTGCCGGGCCAGCAGGATGCGCGAGGTCGTCGAAGCCATGGAGGACCCAGACCCTTCAGAAGATTTCGGTGATTTTCACTACAGATCGCCATGCGCACCGGCAAGGCACCGGCGGCGACGATCTGTTCGCTTTTCCATCATCGCTCACACCGGTATCAGGCAACCCGCAGGTCAATCCGGACGTCTCCCCTCCTGTCCCGCCTCATCCGTCCCTCGCGCCTAGCGGCTATGACGGAACGGGGGACGAACTCGGGGTTTCCGGTAAGCCGCGGGGCGGTGTGCGAGCAATGTGGCGTACGCCGTACGGTTGCATGCGCGCTTGTTGGCCGCCTGAACACATGGAGAGCGTCCCGATGTACCGCACACCACTGGGGAAGCGGCCGCGCTGGTGGACCGAGCTGCCGCTGATAGCCGTGGTGTACGCGGTGTACTCGGCCGGCAGGCTGCTGGTCCGCGGCAACGTGCAGCCGGCGATCGACCACGGTCTGGCGATCCTCGATCTTGAGAAGACCTTCCGAATAAATTTCGAACACCCGCTCAACCGGCTGTTCACGGAGCACGCGTCCCTCGGCATACCCGCCGACTTCGCCTACGCCTCCCTGCACTACATCCTGACGCCCGCGATCCTCGTCTGGGCCTTCCGGCGCCGCCCGCGCGACTACCGCTTCCTGCGCAGCTGGCTGATGATCTCCACCCTCATCGGCCTCATCGGCTTCACCCTGCTGCCCACCTGCCCGCCCCGGCTGCTGGACGACACGTACGGCTTCGTCGACACGATGGCCCAGTACGGCTCCTACGGCTGGTGGGGCGGCGAGGCCAGCGCCCCGCGCGGCCTCGGCGGCATGACCAACCAGTACGCCGCGATGCCGAGCCTGCACGTCGGCTGGGCCCTGTGGTGCGGCGTCGTGATGTGGCGCTACGGGCGCACGACCTGGGCGAAGATCGCCGGTGTGGTCTACCCGGCGGCGATCACGCTGATCGTGATGGGCACCGCCAACCACTACTTCCTGGACGCCGTGGCCGGCGCCGCCGTCATGGGCGTCGGACTGCTGCTGGCCAAGCCGGCGGTGCGGCTGGCCGACCGCGTACGGGAACGTTTCGCCAGCGCCTCCCGTCAGGAAACGGCCGGGACCCCCGCGAATGTCGGTGCCGGATGCGAGACTTCGGCGGGTACAGCGCTTTCCCGGGCGGCGGCCTCCGGTTCCGGGGCCGGAGCCGGCCGGCCGGGGGCGCCGGAGACATCTCGCGAGGCGGGCGCCGGTGACCACATTCCCCGAGAGCACATCCCCCGACAGCAGGCACGCGACGGCGCGGGCGACAGCCGGGCCGACGACGCTGCGGCGGCGGCTCGCTGAGCTGCGCGGCCCCGCCGCCGCGCCGCGTCCGCTCGACGCGCGCGCCCTGGCGGCCCTGGCCGCCAACCCCGGCTGCCGCCGCCGGGTCCTGCTCGACGGCGCCGGGGTGGACAAGGGCGCGCTGGCCCGCGCCCTCGGCGCCCCGGCCACGCACGGGCAGTCGCAGTTCGCCATAGCGCGGGGCAACGTCTTCGAGGCACGGGTCAAGGCGGACGGCGGCGAGGCCCTGGTCCGCCTGCTCCACGACCGCCTGCGCGACGACTCCCCCGCGCCCGGCCCCGCGTTCCCGCCGGCCACCCCCGACCTGTCGGCGGCCGGCCCCGAGGGCCGCACGGCCCGCACGGCCCTGGCCCTCCGCGAGGCCACCGCCGCCGGCCGCTGGACGGTCCTGGACCACCCCTTGCTGACCCTGGAGGTCGCGGGCACCCCCGCCTACCTGGAGCCGGACGCGATCGTCGTCCACCCGGACGGCGACTGGACGATCGTGGAGATCAAGTCCTTCCCGATGATCGACGGCGCGGCGGACCCGGGAAAGGTCGGCGCGGCGGCCCGGCAGGCGGCGGTGTACGCGCTCGCCCTGGAGGGGGTGGCGGGGCGGCTGGGCGGAGGGCCGGGGGCGGCCGGGGACGGGGCGGCGATGCCGCCGGGGACTTCCGGGGACGCCACGCCCACGTCACCGGCCACCGCAGGGGCGGTGCCGGCGGCCCGCGTCCCGGGCGACGCGGGCGGTACGGCGCGCCTGTCGCCCGCCCCGGATGCCGGCCACGCGGCGGAGGCCGCGGCCGCGCGGGATACGGACGCCGCTCCCCGGGCGGATGCGGGGGCGGTTCCGACCCGCACCCCGCACGACGAGGGCAGTGCCGCCCCTCGGGACGGCAGCCACGCGGCGGAGGCCCCGGCCACGCCGCGGGCCGACGGCGCTTCCCCGGCCGGGGACGGGCCCGGAACCGCGCTCCCGGCCCGCGCCCCGGGTGCCGGCCATGTCCCCGGCCCGGCCGCGCCCGGGGCCTCCCCGCCCTCCCCCGGGTGCGGGACCGCGTGCTGCTCGTCTGCCCCAAGGACTTCTCCAATCTCCCCGACGCCGAGCTCGTCGACGTGCGCAAGCAGCTCGCCACCACGCGGCGCCAGCTCGCCCGGCTGACGCGCGTCGAGGACATCGCCGCCGCGCTCCCCGAGGGCACCACCTTCGACCTCCGGCTCGCCGACGACGGGCGGACGGCGACCCGGCCCGTGGCGGAGCTGGCGGCCGCGGTCGAGGCGGCCCCGGCGGCGTATGCCCCGGAGTGCCTCGCGGCGTGCGAGCTGGCCTTCCACTGCCGGGCCCGGGCACGGGCGGCGGACGTGGTGGAGACGCTGGGCCGCGGCGTGCGCGGTGAGCTGGGCGGGCTGGCCACGGTCGGGGCCGTGCTCGCCGCCGCCCGGGGCGAGGAGGGCGATCCGGCGGATCCCGCCGTCGCCGCCCTGCGCCGCGCGGCGGCCCTGCGCGCGGAGGCGCTGGCGGCACCGCCCGGGTCCGGGACCCGGACGTCCGAAGGGAGGGGCCCGTGTCTCTGATCACCGCACTCGCCCGGATGGAGGCCGTCCGGGAGGGCCGGGCGCGGCCCCTGGCGACCGTGCGCCACCGGCATCTGGCCGAGCGGCCGATGGTCTTCGTGCCGCTGACCACCGCCGGTGAGGCCGGCGCCCCGCTGGGCGCGCTGGTCGGGACGGAGCGGGACGCCCCGCGGCTGCTGGTCGTGGCGCAGCCGCGCGACCGGGACCTGCGGTTCGCCTTCCTCGCGGAGCTGGCCGACGCCGTGCTGCCGTACGTCGAGGGGTTCGCCGGGGACGTGGAGCGGGAGCAGCGCAAGGAGACCGACCCGGAGACGGGGAAGAAGGTCCCGGTCGAGGTCGAGCTGTGCGCCGACGCCCCGCAGCTGCTGGTGCCGAGCGTGGCCGGTGTGGAGTACGTCCGGCTGCTCGGGCGGTCCATGCGGTTCCGGCGGACGGCCGAGCAGGACCCCGGGACCCCTTACCCGGCGCCGCCGCGCGTCCCCCTGCTGGGCCGCTGGCTGACGCACTTCGGGGAGCGGGCCCGGCTGCCCGGCTCGTCGCTGCTGCTGCCGATGACGCAGGTGCTCGCCCGCCACTGGGCGACGGGCCAGAGCGGCGCGGAGGACCAGCACCTGGGGGCGCTGCTCGGCTGGCTCGCGCCGCCGCCGGGCATGACGGGCGCGGAGGCGGCCCTCCGCGCGGAGCTGGCGCGCGACGCGGAGGGCCTGCTGCTGTGCCCGCCGGCGGGCCCGGCCACGGACCCGGTGTTCGACAACAGGCGGCTGGCCCCGGCGACCGCCCGCTACGACCGCGCCCGCGCCGAGGCGGCGGGCTCCCCGAAGGACCCGCAGGCCGCGCGGGCCGCACTGCGCCGCGCCGAGCGGGAGATCAGGGATCTCCTGGAGTCGCAGCTCCGCCCGGCGTGGGACGCCGTGTGGCAGGGCGTCGACCTGCTGCGCGCGCTCCCGGAGGGCGAGCGCGTGGCCGAGCGGTGGAAGCGCGACCGCTGGTCGTACACCTCGCACCGGGACAAGGTGGCGGCCGGCGAGCCGCCGCAGCCCCGGCGGGACGACGCGGTGACCGCGGCCCGCAAGCTCGCGGCGCGCGAGACGGCGCACGCCCGGCTGGAGGCGCAGGAGGCGCTGGACGACCCGCTGGTCATGGCGGGCCGGCGGCTGGCCGGCGAGGCGTTCGCGGGGAGGTCACCGAGGTGGTGATGGAGTACTCGGAGGCGAAGGTGCCGCGCCCGCGCCCGCTGGTGACGGTGCTCACGGACGACGGCCCGCTGCTGACGGAGGGCGTGAAGGTGCACCGGGTGCTGCCGGACGGCAGGGCGCAGACGGCGGAGTTCGTCGGCCATGTCCCGGAGGGCGGCGGCGCGCTGACGGTCCGGCTGACGGGCGGCATGGGACGCGGCAAGGTGCCCGACGGGGGCTCCGTGCCGGAGAAGGGCGACCGCGTCTGCTGGACGCTCTTCGAGCACGCGCCGCGCGGTGGCCCCGAGCTGCCCGAGCCCGAGCGGACGCCCTGGACCCACGGCGGCCCGCCGGACGGGACCGCCGACGCCCCCGACCCGCTGACCGCGGAGGACCTGCTGTGAACACGACCGGATCCACCACGGGGCCCACGGGCGGAGCGGCCGCCGCCGTGAGCCCGCGCGAGGCACGGCCGCGCGACGCACGGCCGTACGGGGCGCGGCCGTGATCGTCCGCGCGCCGGGCACCCGCGCCTCCAACGCCTTCGACCCGTCCGCCGCGGCCGCCGCCGCGACGGACGCGATCCTCCGCGACACCCTGCGCGGCCCGCACCGCGGCGTCGTCGTCGACTCCCCGCCGGGCGCGGGCAAGTCGACGCTCGTGGTCCGGGCCGCGCGGGAGCTGGCCGCCGCGGGCCGCCCGCTGATGGTCGTCGCGCAGACCAACGCCCAGGTCGACGACCTGGTGCTGCGGCTGGCCGCGAAGGACCCGGAGCTGCCGGTCGGCCGGCTGCACAGCAGCGAGGCGCGCCCGTACGACCGCGCGCTGGACGCGCTGCCGTCGGTGGTCACGTCCGCGAAGGCCGCGGACCTCGCGGGGCTCGACGTCGTGGTCTCCACGGCGGCGAAGTGGGCGCACACCAAGGTCACCGAGCCGTGGGGCCACGCGATCGTCGACGAGGCGTACCAGATGCGGTCGGACGCCCTGCTTGCCGTGGCGGGGCTGTTCGAGCGGGCGCTGTTCGTGGGCGACCCGGGGCAGCTCGACCCGTTCAGCGTGGTGGGGCCCGACGGCGCGGCGCAGTGGGCCGGCCTGTCGTACGACCCGTCGGCGAGCGCCGTCAGCACCCTGCTCGCGCACAACCCGGAACTGCCGCAGCACCGGCTGCCCGTCTCCTGGCGGCTGCCCGCGTCCGCCGCGCCGCTGGTGTCGGCGGCCTTCTACCCGTACACCCCGTTCCGCAGCGGCACGGGCCACGGCGACCGGCGGCTGGCCTTCGGCGTGCCGTCCGACGGCTCGGGCCCGGACCGGGTGCTGGACGAGGCGGCCGCGTCGGGCTGGGGCCTGCTGGAGCTGCCCGCCCGCCGGACGCCGCGCACGGACCCGGAGGCGATACGAGCGGTGGCCGTCGTCGTCCGGCGCATGCTGGACCGGGGCGGGGCCGCCACCAGCGAGCTCTCCCCGGACCCGGTGCCGCTCACGGCGGAGCGCATCGCGGTCGGCACGGCCCACCGCGACCAGGCGGCGGCCGTACGGGCGGCCCTGGCCGGGCTCGGCGTGGACGGCGTCACGGTCGACACGGCCAACCGCCTCCAGGGCCGGGAGTTCGACGTCACGGTCGTGCTCCACCCGCTGTCCGGCCGCCCGGACGCGACGGCCTTCCACCTGGAGACGGGCCGGCTGTGCGTGCTGGCGTCGCGCCACCGGCACGCGTGCGTGGTGGTGTGCCGGGCGGGCGTCGAGGAGCTGCTGGACGAACACCCGTCGACGGACCCGGTGCGGCTGGGGGTGACGGTGAAGTTCCCGGACGGGTGGGAGGCCAATCATGCGGTGCTGGCGCATCTGAAGGAGCATCGGGTGGCGTGGCGGCCGTGAGCGGTGGGGCCGGATGCCGCCGGAGCCGAAGGCGCGTGGAGGCACGCGGCGGTGCCGCGGGACCCCGGCCCCGGCCCGGGAAGGAAGGCCGTCACCGGTCCCCCTAAGGTGCGCCCATGGGGATCACCGAACTCGCCGCCGACGCCTGGCGGCTCACCGCCGCCCGCCCCCGCGCCGCCCTGGGCATCGCGGGTCCGCCCGGCGCCGGCAAGTCCACCCTCGCCGGGGCGCTCGTCGCCGAGGTCGACGCCCGGCACGGCCCCGGCTCGGCGGCCTATCTGCCGCTCGACGGCTTCCACCTGTCCAACGCCCAGCTCGCGCGCCTGGGGCTGACCGACCGCAAGGGCTCCGCCCCGAGCTTCGACGTGTGGGGTTACGTCGAGCTGCTGCGCCGGGTCCTCGCGGAAGCGACGACCGGGCGCGACGTGTACGTGCCGGACTACGACCGCACCCTGCACGAGCCGGTCGCCGCGCGGCACGTCGTGCCGGCCACGGCCCGGCTGGTGGTGACGGAGGGGAACTATCTGGCCTGCGACGAGCCGGGCTGGCGGGACGCCCGCGGGCTGCTGGCCGAGGTCTGGTACCTGGAGACACCTGACGAAGTACGTCAAGGACGCCTGCTTGAAAGACAAAGGACCGGAGGGCGGGACGAGGCCGCCGCACGGGCGTGGGTGCAGGGCAACGACCACCCGAACGGCGAGCGGGTGAAGGTCTCGCGACCGAACTGCGACCGGATTCTTCCCACCGTTGGCCTGGACATGACTAACGGCCGGTACTAGCCTCCGACTTGGTCTAGACCGCACTTCACTCGGCTCACAGAACCCCCCACGTTCTTCCGAGGAGCGACAGCATGCGCAAAAAGATCAGTGCGGCGGTCATCGGCATAGGCATCGTCGCCGCCTCCGCCCTCTCCACCGGCGGCGCGAGCGGCCACGGCTACACCGACTCCCCCACCAGCAGGCAGGTGTACTGCGCCAACGGCACGGTGAAGAACTGCGGCGAGATCCAGTGGGAGCCGCAGAGCGTCGAGGGCGCCAAGGGCTTCCCGGCCCGCGGCCCCGCCGACGGCACCATCTGCGCGGGAGGCAACACCCGCTTCCGCGAGCTCGACGACCCGCGCGCGGGCCAGTGGCCCGCCACCAAGGTCACGGCGGGCCAGAGCCTCGGCTTCCGGTGGAAGCTCACCGCCCGGCACGCGACCACGGACTTCCGCTACTACCTGACCAAGAGCGGCTACGACCCCCGTAAACCCCTGACCAGGGCCGACCTGGAGACCCAGCCCTTCCTGACCGTCCCCTACGGCGGACGGGTGCCCGACGCCACCGTCACCCACCAGGGCACCCTCCCCGCCGGCCGGACCGGCAAGCAGCTCGTCCTCGCCGTCTGGACGATCGCCGACACGGGCAACGCCTTCTACGCCTGTTCCGACGTCCAGTTCTGACGGCGGCCGCCGGCCGGCGGCGCTTGCCGGCCCAGGGCCTTCCCGGCCCCCACCCGGGGAGGCCCGCCGGCCTTCCCGGGCGCGGGGGCTCAGCCCTTCGCGGCGTCCTCCCCGGCGTCCCCCGCGCCCTCCTCCCCGCGCTCCTCCGGCCGGAGCGCGATCCGGGCCAGCACCCCGGCCACGACCAGCGCGACCACCGCCAGCAGGGCGTAGTCCGGCACGGCGTCGCCCACCGCCGAGGCGAGCTCCTCCAGGCGCGACTCCTGGTCGGCGTCCAGGAGGCCGGGCAGGCCCGTCGTGCCGTCGTAGGCGAGGAACAGCAGGCCGATGCCGATGAAGAACAGGCCGGACAGCAGCGAGGTGGTGTGCAGCCGCAGCCGGCCCAGACGCAGCTCCCGCCCGCGCAGCCAGCGCCTGCCGCCGAGCCGGAAGCGGTCCCAGCACAGGGCCAGGACGAACAGCGGCAGCGCCATGCCCAGCGCGTAGACCGCGAGCAGCGAGCCGCCGAGGAAGGGGTTGCCGCCGACCGCGCTCATGGTCAGCACCGCGCCCAGGATCGGCCCGGCGCAGAATCCGGCCAGTCCGTAGACGCAGCCCAGCAGGAAGGTCGACGCGGCCGAGCGCGGGGTGATCCGGCCGGCCGCGGCCTGGGCCCGCTTGGAGGCGAAGCCGAGGCCGAGGATCTGCGCGGCGCCCATCGCGATCACCGTCCAGCCGCCGATGGTGATCAGCAGCTCGCGGTGGCCGTTGAAGAGCCTGCTGGCCGCGCTGGAGGCGACGCCGAGCGGGACGAGCGTCGTGGCGAGCCCCAGGTAGAAGACGCAGGTCCGGGCCAGGAGCCTGCCCGGGCTCGTCAGCGAGTAGGCGAAGAAGGCCGGCAGCAGCAGCGCGCTGCACGGGCTGACCAGGGCGAGGACGCCACCGAGGAAGGCGGCGAGGTAACCGATGTCGGCCACGGCGCGGTCACTTCCCGCTCTGCTTCGCGGCCTTGGCCCGCGCGATCGCCGACTCGAACACGTCGAGGGGCTGGGCTCCCGCGACGGGCTGCCCGCCCACCAGGAACGACGGGGTGGACTTCACGCCGATGGAGTAGCCCTCCTCCTGGTCCTTCTTCACGGCGGCCGCGGACTCCGGGCCGTTCAGGTCCGCGCGGAACCGGTCGAGGTCGGCGACCCCGGCGGTGCGGGCCATGTCGGTGAGCTTGTCCTCGGCGAGCGCGTCGCCCTTGCGGGTCTTGGCGTAGACCTCGTCGTGGAACTGCCAGAACTTCCCCTGCCGGCCGGCGGCCCAGGAGGCGCGGGCGGCCCGCTCGGAGTCCTTGCCGAAGATCGGGAAGTTGCGGAACTCGATGCGCAGCACGCCCTCGTCCACATACTTCTTGATCAGCTCGGGCTGGCTGTCGCGGGTGAACTTGCCGCAGTACGAGCACTGGTAGTCGGCGTACTCGACGAGCACGACGGGCGCGTCGGCCTTGCCGACGGCGAGGGCGTCGCCGTCCTGGCGGCGGGCGGCGGCCCGGTCCAGCTCCGTGTAGAGCTTCTGCTGCGGGTCGGCGGCGGGCGCGGCGCCGTCGGAGGCGGAGGCGTGGCGGGTGCCGGAACCCGTGTTCTCGCCGATGGCGATGCCGGCGGCGACGAGCGCGACGACGAGGGCGAGGACCGCGCCGGCGGCCGCGAGGCGGCGGGGCGTGAGGGCCGACCGCTTGGACGGCTGCCCGGACGGGCGCTCGGCGGGGCCGGACGAGGGGCGGGAAGGCGTACGGGACATGGGTGAAGGAGCTCCTGGGGCGAACGGACGCATGGCATGCCGAAGCGCGGCCCGGTGCGCGGGCCGTGCGGGGCGGACCTAGATCCGTAGGACGGGGAGGAGCTCGGCGCAGCCGGCGACCGGTACGGGCGGGGCCCGGGGCGCGCCCGGCCGGGGCGCCGGGGCGGGGGTCAGCGTGGTGCGGGAGGTGCCCGGGGCGGTGAGCGGATCGGCGTGGCTGCCGGGCGCGACGGCCTCGGCGCCCTTGAGCGGGACGTCCTGCGGGCGGCAGCTGCCGCCGGTGTCACCGGATCCGGCCGCGGGCCGGGCCTCGGGGACGCGCTCGCCCCGCTCGCCGGCCGGAACGGCGGAGGCCGCCGCGGCGGGCCGCGCGGCCCGCGCGGCGCCCGTCGCCATGGGTGAGGCGGTGGCCGCCACCGCCAGGGACGGGCCGAGGACCACCGAGAGGAGGAGCAGCAGCGCGGCGACGGCCGTCGGGCGACGGTGCGACGTCATGTGCTCTCTCCTTTCGTGGGCGGGTGACCGGGCTCCCGGACGGGTCCGGGCCGCGCGCGGCCGGTCCCCCATGCTACGGGCCGGGCCGGCGTCTCCCCCGCTACGCCGTCCGTGCCGCGTCGGCCGCGACCGCCCGCAGCGCGGTCCGCTGGACGAACCAGAGGAGGGTGACGGTCGTGACGCCCATCACGGCCGCGAAGGCGAGGTGGCCCGCGGTCGAGACCACTCCCAGGCCCACCGCGGCCAGCGCCGAGTGGCAGGCGATGCGGAGCGCCACCAGGCCGAGGGCGAGCTTGCGGGTCCTCTTGCCGCGCCACAGCCGCTTGGCCAGCCGGACCCGGGAGCGGAGCACCGTCAGGGAGACGACGAGATTGACCAGGCCGGCGGCGACGATCAGCCCCAGGGCCTGCGGGTAGGCCCGGTAGAGGTCGAAGGCGGCGGACATCAGGCCCTCGAAGGCGAAGAACCACACGGGGAGCGGCTTGATCCCGCCGAGATCCGGAGCGGCGGCGTCGGCACGGGCGCCGGTCCCGGCGTCGGTACGGGTGCCGGCCGGAGCCTGGGAGGTGGCCTTCGGGGCGGGGGCGAGCGTCGCGGTGTCCATGGCAAGAAGTCTGTCGGCGGCGCGGGCCCGCGGGCAGATCCGCCGATCACCGGTCGGCGATGACTTATGTCATCGGTCCGGCGCCCCGGCGCCCGGGAACGACGAAGGCCCCTCACCATCGGTGAGAGGCCTTCGTCTGTCTGTGCGCCGCCAGGGACTCGAACCCCGGACCCGCTGATTAAGAGTCAGCTGCTCTAACCAACTGAGCTAGCGGCGCCTGCTGACAGAGATAAATATACCTGGTCCGGAGGGGTGCCCGTGACCACCCGCCGCCGGAGGCGTGATCAGAGCGCCATCGACAGCACCAGGGGAGCGGCCCGCCGGTTCAGCGTGGCGGCGGCGTGGCGCAGCCGGTGGGCGTGCGCGAGCGGGAGGGAGAGCGCGACGCAGCCCACCGCGAGTCCGGCCGTGACCGGGACGGCCGCGCAGACCGTGCCCACCGCGTACTCCTGGAGGTCGAGCACGGGGACCGTCGCGGGCTGGGCGTCGAGCTTGCGGAAGAGGATCTGCTCGTTGGTGATCGTCCGGGAGGTGAGCCGGGCGGTCTTGTGGCGCGCGAGGTGGTCGCGGCGGTCGTCGTGGTCGAGCTGGGTGAGCAGGCACTTGCCGATCGCGCTGGCGTGGGCGGCCGAGCGGAAGTCGACCCATTCGTTGACCTTCGGGGTGTGCGGGCTGTCCGCGTACTGCGTGATCCGGACCTCGCCGTCGATGTAGCGGCTGAGGTAGACGGCCGCGCCGAGGGAGTCGCGCAGCGCCGTCAGGGACTGCTGGAGCTTGCGCTGGAGCGCCTTCTGCCGGTCGCCGCCGGAGCCGAGCAGGACCAGGGCGTCACCGATCACATAGGCGCCGTCGCTCACCCGCTCCACATAGTCCTCGCGGCGGAGCATGAGCAGCAGATGGGCGAGGTGGGCGGCGGGCAGGCCGGTCTCGCGCGCGATCTGGGTTTCGGTCACACCGCCGGTGTGCTTGACGACCGTCTCCAATACGCGCAGTGCGTACTGCACCGAATGGAACGGCGCGGTCGGGTCGGGCTTGAGCGCCACGGTTTCCCCCTTGCGGGCTTTCCAGCGAGTGTCCCGCTCACCACGATAACGGCGAAAGTGTCGCTAAGGAGAGGGTGTTGAAGAGAACGGCGCCGACCTGTGAGCCGTTGTCCTGCACCGCGCCACCTTGGCATATGTCCATGTCATAGGGGGTGCGGCGGTGTGGCCGGAAAGAGCTGGCCGGAAAAGCGGAGGGAGCGGCTTGAGCGTGGGCCGGGAATAACCGGAGAGGTGCTCCGGTTGGCTTGGGGTGATCGGGGAGGCGGAGCCCGGAGACCGAGGTCCGCGCGCCCCCGAACGCTCCCGAGCGCCCCCCTTGGGCGGCGCCGCGCGACCGCGAACGAGCCGAAGAACGAGGAAGGCGGACCCACCGTGGCCGAGGTACAGGACGACACCATCCGGGGCACGGCCCTGGGCAGCGCCCCCGTGCCGCTGTCCGTGCTGGACCTGGCGACCGTCGGCAGCGGCCGGACCGCCCGGCAGGCGCTCGGCACCACCGTGGAGCTCGCCCGGCTCGCCGAGCGCAGGGGCTACCACCGCTTCTGGGTCGCCGAGCACCACTCCATGCCCGGCATCGCCAGCTCCTCCCCCGCCGTGGTCCTGGCCCACCTCGCCGCCCACACCGACCGGATCCGGCTCGGCTCGGGCGGGGTGATGCTGCCCAACCACGCGCCGCTGGTCATCGCCGAGCAGTTCGGCACCCTGGAGGCGCTCGCGCCCCGGCGCGTCGACCTCGGGCTCGGCCGCGCGCCGGGCACGGACGGCGCCACCGCCGCGGCCCTGCGCCGGACCGACCGGCTCCACGAGGGGGCCGACGAATTCCCGCAGCAGCTCGCCGAGCTCACCCGCTTCCTGGACGACGACTTCCCCGACGGCCACCCCTACGCCCGTATCCACGCCGTGCCCGGCCCCGTCCAGGGCCGCGTCCCCGGCGGCGTCCAGCGGGCCGACCGCCCGTCCGTCTGGCTGCTGGGCTCCTCCGGCTTCAGCGCGCGGCTCGCCGGCGCGCTCGGCCTCCCCTTCTCCTTCGCGCACCACTTCTCGGCGGCCAACACCGTCCCCGCGCTCCAGCTCTACCGCGACTCCTTCCGGCCCTCCGAGGTCCTCGACCGCCCGTACGCCAAGATCGGCGTGCAGGCCTTCGCGGCCGACGACGCCGAGGAGGCCCGCCGCCAGGTCCTCACCGGCGCGCTCGCGATGCTGCGGCTGCGCCGCGGCCGGCCGGGCCTGGTCCCGACGCCCGAGGAGGCCGCGGCCCACGAGTACGGCCCCGCCGAGCGGGACTTCGTCGACGAGTGGCTGGGCAACGTCGTCCACGGCACGCCCGACGAGGTGCGCGGCGGACTGGACGCGCTGGTGAAGCGGACGGGCGCCGACGAACTGATGATCACGACCAACGCGCACGACCCCGCGGCGCGGCTGCGCAGCTACGGGCTCATCGCCGACACGTACGGGCTGCCGGACGCCTGACGGCGGCGGCCCGGCCGTCTCCGCCGGTTCCTACGGGGGTGGGGCCGGCGGGTCCCGCCGCCCCCCTTCTTTCCACCGGGGGCGGCGGGACGTCCCTCAGGGCCTCAGGGCCGCACGCCCGGCGCGCCGAGCAGGGCGGAGATCGTGTCGGGGGGCACCGGGCGGGAGTAGAACCAGCCCTGGCCGGTGTCGCAGCCGATCCGGCCCAGCCGCTCCGCCTGCTCCGCGCTCTCCACGCACTCGGCCGTGACCTTGATGCCGAGCCGGTGCGCGAGCTGGACGAGCGCCTCGACGATCGTCTCGTCCGCCGGGTTCGGCGGCTCCTCCGAGTGGAAGCCCCGGACGAAGGAGCCGTCGAGCTTCAGGGTGGAGACCGGCAGCCGGCTGAGGTAGGCGAGGTTGGAGTAGCCGGTGCCGAAGTCGTCGATGGCGATGGCCACGCCCATGTCGCTGAGCTGCTGGAGCTGCTGGAGCGGCCGGCCGGCCGAGCCCATCACGGCCGACTCGGTGAGCTCCAGCTGGAGCAGGCGCGGCGGCAGACCGGTCTCGGTGAGGATCGCCGCCACGTCCGCGACCAGGTCGGAGTCCCACACCTGCCGCACGGCCACATTGACACTGACCACGATCGGCTCGGCGGGGTGGGACAGCTGCCAGCGCCGCGCCTGGCGGCAGGCCGTGGCCAGCACCCAGCGGCCGAGCGGGACGATCGCGCCGGTCTCCTCGGCCAGCCCGATGAACCGGTTCGGCGCCAGCATCCCGAACTGCGGGTGGTGCCAGCGCACCAGCGCCTCCACGCCCCGCACGACGCCGTCGCCCAGGCCCACCAGCGGCTGGTACTGAAGGACGAACTCGTTCCGCTCGACCGCCGGCCGCAGCGTGCTGGACAGGGCCTGACGGGTCATCCGGTGGGCGTTGCGCTCGGGGTCGAAGAGCGTCCAGCGGGCCTTGCCGTCCGCCTTCGCCCAGTACAGCGTGGTGTCGGCGGCCTGCATCAGCTCGGTGGCGTGGGTGCCGGCGGCCGGGCGCTCGACGACGCCGATGCTCGCCGACACCGCCAGCCGGTGGCCCGCCACGTCGAACGGCCGCTGGAGCGCGGCCTGGACGCAGCCGGCGAGGTCGACGAGCTGCTGGGTGCCGGTGGAGTTCTCGACCAGCAGCGCGAACTCGTCGCCGCCCAGCCGGGCGACCAGGTGGCCGCCGGGCGCCGCGCACTCGGAGAGCCGTCTGGCCACCGCCCCCAGCAGCCGGTCGCCGGCCCGGTGGCCGAGGGTGTCGTTGATGGCCTTGAAGCCGTCGAGGTCCAGATAGCAGAGGCCGATCCGGCCGCTGCCCCGGCCCTCGGCCGCCGTGGTCAGCGCCGTGGTCAGCCGCTCGAAGAACAGGCTGCGGTTGGGCAGCCGGGTCACGGGGTCGTGCATCCGCAGATGCCGCAGCCGGGCCCGCAGATCGCGCCGGTCGCTGATGTCGGCGACCGACAGGAGGGTGTCGCAGCTGTCCGGCAGCGGGGTGACGATCACCTCCGCCCAGACGCCCTGGCGGCCGCCGCGCCGCTTCAGCCGCCGGGTGCAGTGCAGCCGCTCCCGGCGGCCGAGCAGCACCTCGCGGTACGCGGTCCAGGTGCGCGGGTCCTCGCGCAGCCCGGTGAAGTCGGCGGCCGGGGCGTCGGCGAGCCGGGCCGGATCGGTGCCCAGCAGCTCGCCGAGCGCGTGGTTGGCGCTACGCACCAGGCCGTCGCGGCCCACCACGGCCATGGCGAGCTGGGCGGCGTTGAAGGCGGCACGGAAATCACTTGATTCGTTACGTTGCGTGACCACAGTAGGCGTCGAGCCGGGCATGCCGCCCTGGCCGTCGAGGGTTCCGCTCACCGCTCGCTCCCGCATGGCATTCGTTCCGCACTGGCTTCGTAAGGGTCTCGTGGATCTCGTACGCGTGGCCGGACGGGGGCGTACGGCCACCTGCCCGGGGAATCCGTGCTGGAAATGTGGCGATCATAGGGCGCTGCTGCGGACCGTTCCAGCGGCCCGGCCCGCAGCACCCCGGTCGCCTTCTCCCGTTTGTCCATTTCTGCACGACCGTGCGCGCCCCTGGCTGAGCCTGTTGTGTGGCGCCATGTCGATTGACCATCAGTGACTGAGTGTGATGTACCCAGAAGTCGGCTTAGTCACTCGACCGGGGTAACGGAACAGGGCATATCACCACAGAACCACTGAGGGTGGATGAGGTGTCCCGAATCCGTCCCGGGAGGTCGACGTGGTGCGTCCGCAGACACCCATGGGAGTGGACCGGTCACGGCTGCGCCGCTTCGGCGCCGTGGTGACCTCTCTCTGCGCGATCGCCACGACCGTCGTCGCGGTCCCCGCGCGGGCCGCCGGGCCGGGCGGCCCCTGCGCGCTGCCGCGCAGCCAGGCCCACCACTCCGAGGGGCTCGACAGCTGGAACCCCGCCTATCCACGGCCCGCCGGCCGGCTCGACGCCGTGATGATCTTCCTGTCCTTCCCGGACGCCCGCCCCCAGGTGGAGCCCGACCGGCTCGCGGCCGACCACTTCCCCGGCACCACCCGCTTCTTCGACCGGGCCTCCTACGGGCGCTTCGCCCTGCACGCCCACCCCCAGAAGCGCTGGCTGCGGATGCCCCGCTCGGCCGCCTCGTACCGCATACAGCGCGACTGGGACAGCGAGCAGCGCTCCCAGTACCTGCGGGACGCCATCGCCGCGGCCGACGCCGAGGTGGACTTCAGCCGCTACGACCTCGTCTATCTGGTCGCCGACCCGGACGCCCCGGGCGTGGACTCCGACGCGACCAAGGTCGTCAACCTCGACCGCCCGCTGATGGCCGACGGCACGGCGCTGCGCCGCGTCGTCACCGTCTTCGAGCGGCACCCGCCCGACCGCAACGTCCTCGCCCACGAGACCGGGCACGTCATGGACCTGCCCGACCTCTACCACCGGCCCACGGACGGAAAGGGCGACTGGGACACCCATGTCGGGGACTGGGACCTCATGGGCAGCCAGTTCGGGCTGGCCTCGGACCCCTTCGGCTGGCACAAGTGGAAGCTGGGCTGGCTCTCCTCCGCCCAGGTCGCCTGCGTCCGCGAGCCCGGCAGCAGTCTGCACACCCTCCAGCCGCTGGAGACGCCGATGCTGCCGGGCGGCGACGCCCGTACCCGGATGGTGGTGGTCCGTACGGGCCCGGAGAGCGCCGTCGCCATCGAGGCCCGCGCGGCGTACGGCAACGACTCCGCCACCTGCACCGAGGGCGTGCTGGTCTACCGGGTGCTGAGCGACACGCCCTCCGGCGGCGGGCCGGTCCAGGTGCTGGACGGGCACCCGGGGCGGCAGGCCTGCTGGGGCGAGTCGGTCTACCCGGCGCTGGCGGACGCCCCGCTGGGCGTCGGGGAGTCCCTGACCTCGGAGGAGGACAAGGTCCGGGTGACGGTGCGGGGCCGGACGGCGGGCGGCTCCTGGACGGTCGGGGTGACCCGGCGCCGCTAGAAGCAGAACGACCGAGGGCCTCCCACCATTGGTGGGAGGCCCTCGGTCTGTCTGTGCGCCGCCAGGGACTCGAACCCCGGACCCGCTGATTAAGAGTCAGCTGCTCTAACCAACTGAGCTAGCGGCGCCTGCTGACGTGGAAGACTTTAGCACCCTGATCCGGTGGAACGAAAATCCATACGTTTCAGCGGGGCGAAAGCGGGCTCGTGCTGGTCACAGGGGTGGGGGTGGGTGACTGGGCGGCCGGACGGTCGAGCGGCCGGGCGCCCGGGGCGGGGGGCTCGGGCACCGCCGGGGCGGCCTCGGCGGCCGTGCGGGCGACCCGCACACAGGCCCACAGCAGTACCTCGGCGTCGGGCAGCCAGGGGTGGCGGACCTCCGGAGCGACCAGCCAGCGGGAGGCGGGCGGCACCGGCTCGTCCTCGCCCTGCGGGTAGAGCGGGGGGAGGGTCACCGCGTCGCCCGTGCCGTGGCACAGCAGCGGGGGCATCGCGCGCGCCCACTCCTCCCAGCCGAGCAGCGCGGGCAGCCGCTGGGCGGTGCCGGGGGCGGCGAAGAGCAGCAGCCGGCCGCGCTGCACGGCGACCGGGCCGGAGCCGGGGCCGTCGGCCCATAACCGGTCGAGCACCCGGCGGCCGAAGAGCGCGGGGACGCCGACGACGTCGAAGACGGTGCCGCAGGGCAGCACGATCGGCGCGGCGGGGTTGTCGGCCCACAGGGCGTGCACGCTGCGCGGGAACCGGCTGGCGGACGCGAGCCAGTCGGCGCCGGCGAGGGTGACGTACGCGGCGGCGGGCGGCTGCGTACGGGGTCCGGGCGGGCCGGAACGGCGCTGGGCGGGGATCCTGGGCCGCTGCGGCAGGGCGGCCCGGGTGGGGAGGTCGGGGGCGAAGGGGTGCGCGGTGGGAAAGGAGCGCGAGGCGGGGAAGGGGGCGACGGGCGCGACAGGGGCGGCGGGAAGAGGCGGGGAGGGGAGGGCGGCGGTGGGGAGGGAGGGGCGCGGATCGTGCGGCCAGGAGCTCATGACCACCATGTTCCGGGGCGGCACCCCGCCCGCTCGCGGTAGTTACCGGAATTCGGGACACGGGCGCCGGTGGTGCGCTATCTTCCGCCGCGCATATGCCAAAGGCCCATGGTCGGAGGTCCTCACTCCGGGCGCTCCGGGCTCCCCGGGGCCTCCCGGGCCCCTCTTTTCCCTCCCGGCCCTCCCCCGGGCCGTCCGCGGCCACCCCGGGCGCCCTCCCCGGCCCACGGCCCCGTCCGGCCTCACTCCACCGTGCGGCTGCCCCGCAGCAGGTCACGGCCGAATTCGACCATCTTCTTCGTGTAGTCCTCGCTCCACTCGGCACGCTCCGCGATCACGGCGGTCGGCAGCCGGTCGAAGCGCCGGGGGTCGGCGAGCTGTGCGGCGGCCACCGCCTGGAACTCGGTCGCCCGGTCGGCCGCGGCACGGAAGGCCAGCGCCAGCTCGGTGGAGCGGGCCAGCAGCTCACGCGGGTCCTCGATGGACTCCAGGTCGAAGAAGTGCTCGGGATCGGCGACGGCCTCGGGCGGCTCGAAGAGCAGCTGCGCGGGCTTCAGGCGGCGCGGACCACTGTCGCGCGCGCCGGGAGCCGGCTTCGGCTCGCACATGTACATACCTCCAGGATCGTCTGCACCGCCCTCCATTGTCCTGCTCCCCGCAAGGGCGCCCACGGGGCGGGGGGCGGGTGCCCGGGGGTGCGCCCCGGTCAGCGGACGCGGCCGTACAGGTTCGGGTTGTAGTACGAGAACGTCGAGATGCGGACCTTGCGGCCGGGCCGCGGCGCCTCGATGTAGCGACCGCCGCCCAGATAGATCGCGGCGTGGTGGATCCCGGAGATCCGGCCGTTGTTCGTCCAGAACACCAGGTCCCCGCGGCGCAGCGCGCTCCGGGTGATCCGGACGGTGGCGCGGTACTGGTCCGCCGCGATCCGCGGCAGCCGGACGCCGGCCCGGCGGTAGGCCTGCTGGATGAGCCCGGAGCAGTCCCAGCGGCGCGGGCCGGTGCCGCCGAGGACGTACGGGTCGCCGATGTGGGCCAGCGCGAAGCTGATCGCGGCCTCCAGGTCGTGGCCACGGGTGACCGGCGGCCTCGGGGCGGGCTTCCCCGGCCCCTGCGGCTTCGGCGTCGCGCCGTCCGGCGGCTTCGGCGTCAGGGCGTCCGCCGGCCGGGTGGGCTGGCGCGCTTCCTCGGTCCCCCGGCCGGCGACCGGCGGGAGCTTGAGCGAGGGGTCCTTCAGGGCCGGGTCCTCCAGGACCACGTCCGGGTCCCGGCCGGGCGTCTCGGGCGCCACGCCCGGGATGACCGGCGTGGCCGGCACGGCGTTCTGGTCCGGGCCGATGAAGCTGCCGGACTGCTCCAGGGCGACCGAGGTCACGCCCCCGCCCGTGCCGCTGCCCGTGCCACTGCCCGTGCCATCGGCCGGGGTCCCCGTCGCGGTGCCGGCCGGGACGGCCACCGCACCGGCCGCTTCGCCGGTCCCGGTGGCGGCGGGCGTGGCGGCCGCCGTCCCCTCACCGCCGCCGGGCCCGGTCTGCGCCTGCTGGGTCTGCTGCCCCTGGGCCGCGGGCCCGGGGTCCAGGCCGGGCCCGGGGTCGCGGGGCCGCGCTCCCGCGGGCACCGCCCCCGCCGGTACGGGCCCCACCGGCCCGAACCCGGCCAGCACCAGGGCGCCCACCGCGGCCATGACCAGGCCCCGGACGGCACACCGGCGGCGACCGCCGGGCACCCCCTCGGTGGATCCCGTAGTCCGCACGGCGCAGCTGCCTCCCCTCGGGGTCGGGGCACAGCTTCTCAACCGCGCGTACCAGCTTCATGTCATGAAATGCACTTTTTGCACGATTCAGCCGAGTGGATGGTCAGGAGCACCCGCCAGGATCAGGTAGAGTTTTCTCTGTCAGCAGGCGCCGCTAGCTCAGTTGGTTAGAGCAGCTGACTCTTAATCAGCGGGTCCGGGGTTCGAGTCCCTGGCGGCGCACAGACAGAGTGAAGACCCTCTCACCACTGGTGAGGGGGTCTTCCTCGTTCTTACGGCACACGCGAACACTTCACCCCCATTCGTACGCCTCTCCGACCAGCGCACCGCTTTGCCCGGTAAACACCTTGTTTCACCCTTGCGATCATGAGCCGCGGTCGGAGATCCTGAACCGGGAGCGATCGCCCAACGTCATTCTGTGAGCAATGAGTTGGGGTGGCGCCGGGGGGGGCCGGTGCCCTTGGGTCCGTACGGCCGAGGGGGGCCGCCAGGACTCATGGACCGACTGACACACGCGGTCAGTATGTGTGCGGGGGGAATGACTCATGACGTCCACGCCTGCCGGCGCCCGGCGGCAGTCCGCTCAGAAACCTGCGGTGCCGGCACCGCCGCGCCCGCCGGGCCTGCCCGGCGGCGTGCCGCTCCAGCCCGGCCCCGGCCGGGCCTCCACGCCGCCCCGGCCGTCACAGCCGCCCCTGCCGCCACCGCCGTCACAGCCGCCCGGCAGAGAGCGCCCCCGGTTCGACTACGAGCACTACAGCCGGCTGGCCGGCCCGCTGACCGAGCCGGATCCCGACCGCCCCTACCGGGTGCGCTACCGCAGCCTGCTGGCGGACGAGACGCACCGCGTCCTCGGCGCCCTGCTGCTCGGGGCCGCCCCCGTCGTCTCGCTGGGGCTGCTGGTGTGGCTGATGCAGCCCGCCCACTGGACCCACCGCGATCACGCCACCACGCTGATGCGGGTGCTGGACGGCGTGATGCTGGTGTCGATCGGGCTGATCGAGCTCTTCCGCACGCTGAACGTCACGTCCAACGCCCATGCGACGCTCGTCGCGCGCGATCCGGTCCCGGTCGTCCCGGAGACCGGCACCAAGGTCGCCTTCCTCACCTCGTTCGTGCCCGGCAAGGAGCCGATCGAGATGGTCACCCGCACCCTGGAGGCGGCCGTCCGGCTGCGCCACCGCGGCCCGCTGCACGTCTGGCTGCTCGACGAGGGCGACGACCCCGAGGTCAAGGAGGTCTGCCGGCGGCTCGGCGTCCACCACTTCTCCCGCAAGGGCGTCGAGAAGTGGAACCAGCCGAAGGGCCCGCACCGGGCCCGCACCAAACACGGCAACTACAACGCCTGGCTCGACGCACACGGCGACGACTACGACTTCTTCGCCTCCGTCGACACCGACCACGTGCCGCTGCCCAACTTCCTGGAGCGGATGCTCGGATACTTCCGTGACCCCGATATCGCGTTTGTCGTTGGACCACAGGTGTACGGGAACTACGATGCGGCCGTGACCAAGGCCGCCGAAAGCCAGCAGTTCCTTTTCCACGCCCTGATCCAACGCGCCGGGAACCGCTATGGCGCACCCATGTTCGTCGGCACCAACAACGCCGTCCGCATCCGCGCCCTGAAGAGCATCGGCGGCCTCTACGACTCCATCACCGAGGACATGGCCACCGGCTTCGAGCTGCACCGGCACCGCAATCCCGCCACCGGTCACAAATGGCGCTCGGTCTACACCCCGGACGTCCTCGCGGTCGGCGAGGGTCCCAACGCCTGGACCGACTTCTTCACCCAGCAGCTGCGTTGGTCGCGCGGCACGTACGAAACCATTATCAAGCAGTTCTGGAAAGGCCCCTTCACCCTCACCCCGGGCAAATTCCTCAACTACAGCCTGATGGTCATCTATTATCCGATGACCGCACTCAACTGGATGCTGGGCGCCTTGAGCTGCGCGCTTTTCCTGGGGCTCGGCGCCTCCGGGATCCAGATCAATTCCGAGATCTGGATGATGCTCTACAGCGATGCCGCCGCCCTCCAGATCGGCCTCTACATCTGGAACCGCCGGCACAATGTCTCGCCGCACGAACCGGAGGGCTCGGGCGGGCTGGCCGGCATGGTGATGTCCGCACTGTCCGCGCCGATCTACGCCCGCTCGCTGCTCGACGCGGTGCTCCGGCGCAAGAGCGGCTTCGTGGTCACACCCAAGGGCGACTCGGCCAGCCCCGACACCCTCTTCGGCACCTTCCGCATCCACCTGTTCTTCCTGCTGGTGTTCGGCGGCTCGCTCGTGGCCTCCTTCTGGCTCGGCCACACCCACGTCGCGATGCGCACCTGGGCGTCACTGGCCCTCGTGATCACCCTGGCGCCGATCCTCGCGTGGTGCTGGACGCTGCGCCGTCCCGAGCAAGCCGTGGAGGCCCGCCGATGAACTACCGGCGCTACCGTGTCAGCCGCCGCACCCGCCGCATGGCGGTCGGGTCGGCGGTCGTGCTCGTCCTGGCGGGGATGAACGGGCCGGCGATCTGGGGCTACGCCTCCGACCAGTACCACGAGTACAAGATCAATCAGCCGGGGTACAAGGAGAAGAACGGCCACTGGACCGTCGTCGACGTCCCCGAGGAATACCGGATCAACACGATCCACGCGGCCCTGCTGCACACCGGCAAGATCCTGCTGATCGCCGGCTCCGGGAACAACGCCGCCAACTTCAAGGCCAAGTCCTTCCGCACGGTCCTCTGGGACCCGGTGAAGAACAGCTTCAAGAACGTCCCCACCCCCAAGGACCTCTTCTGCGCCGGCCACACCCAGCTGCCCGACGGCAAGCTCCTGGTCGCCGGCGGCACCCAGCGCTACGAGAAGCTGGGCGGCGACGTCACCAAGGCCGGCGGCCTGATGGTCGTCCACAACGAGGACCCCGACAAGCCGATGACCCTGCCCGCGGGCACCCGGTTCACCGGCAAGAAGAACGGCAAGACGTTCGAGTCCAAGGACCCCGTGCTCGTCCCCCGCGCCAAGAAGACGCAGGACGAGGAGACCCGCAAGGTGACCGTCACGGTCAGCACCGCGCGCGTCTATGTGGAAGCCCTGGGCAAGGGCCATGAGTACGAGACCGGGCTCACGGACAACTACAGCGTCCGCGGCCTCAAGGGCACCGACGCCCGGAACATCTACGGCATCGCCAACAAACTCTCCTTCGACAAGAAGGACTTCCAGGGCATCAAGGACTCCTACGAGTTCGACCCGGTCGCCGAGCGCTACGTCACGGTCGACCCGATGAACGAGGCCCGCTGGTACCCCACGCTGACCACCCTCCAGGACGGCAGGGTGCTGTCCGTCTCCGGCCTCGACGAGATCGGCCAGGTCGTCCCGGGCAAGAACGAGATCTACGACCCGAAGACCAAGAAGTGGACGTACCTCCCCAAGGAGCGGTTCTTCCCGACCTACCCGGCCCTCTTCCTCACCGACAAGGGCCGGATCTTCTACACCGGCTCCAACGCGGGCTACGGCCCGGCCGACAAGGGCCGCGTCCCGGGCGTCTGGGATCTGACGAGCAACGACTTCACCGAGGTGCCGGGCATGAGCGACCCGGACGTCCTGGAGACCTCGATGTCGGTCCTGCTCCCGCCCGCCCAGGACCAGCGGTACATGGTCCTCGGCGGCGGCGGCGTGGGCGAGGACAAGAAGTCCACGGCGAAGACCCGCATCGTCGACCTGCGCGCCGCGCAGCCGCGCTTCCGCGACGGCCCCGACCTCTACGCCAAGGCCCGCTACCCCAGCAGCGTCATCCTCCCCGACGACACCGTGCTCACCACCAACGGCTCGGGCGACTACCGCGGGCGCAGCGACTCCAACGTCCTCCGGGCCGAGATCTACGACCCGGGGAAGAACCGCGGGCACGCGGTCGCCGACCCGCTGGTCGGCCGCAACTACCACTCCGGCGCGCTGCTGCTGCCCGACGGCAGGGTGATGACCTTCGGCTCCGACTCCCTCTTCGGGGACAAGGCCAACAGCAAGCCCGCCACGTTCGAGCAGCAGATCGACCTCTACACCCCGCCCTACCTCCACCAGGGCGGCAAGCGCCCCGAGATCAAGGACACCGCGCCGCGGACGGTGGAGCTGGGCGGGAAGACGAAGCTCCGCACGGTGCAGAAGCGGCCGCTGGCGAAGGTGCGGCTGATCCGGCCGGGGTCGTTCACGCACGTCACCAACATCGAACAGCGTTCCATCGCGCTGGACTTCACGCGTGAGGCGGACGGGGTGTCGGTGACGCTGCCGAAGGACTCCTCGCTGGTGCCGCCGGGGTGGTACATGCTGACGGTCGTGGACGACCGGGGGGTGCCGGCGGAGGCGGTGTGGGTGCGGGTGCCGAAGGCCGAGGGGGAGGCCGCGGCGAAGACGGACGGGAAGGGGGCGGGCGAGGAGTCCGAGGAGGAGTCGGAGGAGGAGTAAGCGGGCCCTGCGGGCGGCTTTTCCCCAGCCCCGCCCCTTCCCGATACCGGGGGCGAGCCCCCGGACCCCGGCCGCGCTGACGCGCGGTGTCCTCAAGCGCCGGACGGGCTGAACGACTGCCCGGAACGACCCGCCTCAGCGGGAATTGCGGGCCAGGTCCAGCGCGTACGACTCCCACCACTGGCCCGCGCCGGGGCCGCCCTTGCAGGTGCCGTCGGATTCGCCGGGGCGCTTGACCCAGAGGTACGCGTCGACCAGGCGGTCGCCCGTGCGGGTCGTCGGGGGTTCGCCGAGGGCGCGGCCGGAGGGGTTGCACCAGGCCTTCTCGTGGTCGGCGCCGTTGAGGGGGCCGTTGCCGTTGCGGCTGGTGTCGATGACGAAGTGCTTGCCGTCCAGCAGGTGGGAGAGCCTGCGGCCGTATTCCTTGTTGGACCGGGTGGTCTGGAAGTTGGAGACGTTGAGCGCGAAGCCGTCGGCGCGGTCGATGCCGGCGCGGCGCAGCGGGCCGGCCATCCGGTCGGCGGGCGTCACCCAGCTGGGGTTGCCCGCGTCGAGGTAGACCTTGGTGCGCGGCAGCTGCTTGAGCTTGTCGACGGCTTCCTTCAGGAGGGCGAAGCGCTCCTCGTGGAACTGCTGGGGCGTGCAGCCGTCCTCGATGTGCGGCAGGGCGTCGGGCTCCAGGATGACCGTCGCGCCGCGGTCGCCGATGCCCCGGGCGGCCTGGTCCAGCCACTGCCGGTAGGCGTTGCCGTCGGAGGCGCCGCCCTGGGAGTACTGGCCGCAGTCGCGGTGCGGGATGTTGTAGAGGACCAGCACGGCGACCCGGTCGGCCTTGGCGGCCGCCTCGGTGTAGCCGCGGGTCTGGCCCTCGGGGTCGTCCGGGCCGATCCACTCCGCGACCGGCTGGGCGGCGATCTTGCGGAGCAGCTCGGCCTTCCCGCTCTTGCCGCCCTTGCGGAGCTCGCCGGACCGCTTGGCCGCGGTGGACTCCGGATTCACCCAGAAGGGTGCACGCGCCTTGGGCTGCTGGGCGGGTGCCTGGGGTGGTGGCGCGCCCTTCGGCGGAGCCGCCGACGACGAGGAGGACGAACAGCCGGCGAGGACCAGGAGGCCTCCCGCCGCGGCTCCTGCCACGGCCAGGGCCGCGCGGGCCCCGCGTGTGCGGCCGGTGTAGCTGCCGTACATCCACTCCCCCTCGGGTGTACTTCCATTAGGGGTTCTGCCCATGCCCCATCGGGACATGACCGGTCCCTTCAATGCTTGCACAGAGAGCCGGGCCGCGGAGTGCGGTACGCCGACGACCGGGTGTCAAGTCGCCCCGATGGAGCAGCTGATGGGCCGCGGGAGGTACGCGGGGACCGCGAGGACGGCGCCATGTTTCAGGAGTGCCCGGCTCCGGTCAGGTAGGCGGAGACGACGACGTTCGCGCTGTACGCGTGGCGGGCGCGGTCGTAGTCGCCGTCGCAGGCGATGAGGCGCAGCTCGGCGCGGTCGCGTTCGCGGGGGCCGTAGACCTTGCGGGCGTCGAAGTGGTCCTTGGTGTAGACGGAGACGTCCTCGACGGTGAACTCGGCGGTGGTGCCGTCCGCACGGGTGACGGTGATCCCCTCGCCGGGTTCGAGGGCGGTGAGGTCGTGGAGGGCGGCGGGGGCGGGCGCGTGACCCGTGCCGCCGCGTCCGGGGTGCCCGACGAGGACGGCCGCGCCGGGGGCGCCGGGCTGGGGGCCGGCGCGGTACCAGCCGACGGCGCCGGCCCGGCCGTGGGGCGGCGGGCCGAGGTCGCCGAGGGGGGCCGGGCCGCGGTCCTCGATGGGGGCCCGGACGCCGACGGCCTCGATGGCGAGGCGCTGCGGGCGGGCCCCGGGCAGCGGGGCGTGGGCGGGTGGCAGCGGGTGGTCGGCGGGGCGGCCCGCGGCGGCGACGTCACCGGCCGTGGGGGTGGCGGCCCCGTGCCCGTCGGTGGCCTGCCGCCCCCACAGCCACAGGGCCAGCAGGAGGAGGGCCCAGGCGACGCCGGTCACCAGGCGGCCGCGGCCTCCGGTGCGCGGGGGAAAGGGGCGTGGCGGGGAGGCAGGTGGCGAGGGGGTACGTGGCGGGGACGTACGCGGTGGGGATGTGCGCGATTCGGACATGACATCGGCCGCCTTTCCGTCACCCGACACCGCTGCCCGCCCTGCCCGCTCCGGTCGCCCCGGTCGCCCGCCTCACTGGTCGTCCTCCGAGCGCCGGCGGGCCGCCGCGTCGTTGCGGCGGCGGTGCCAGATCAGCCCGGCGGCGATCAGGGCGGTGGTGCCCGCGAGGACGAGGCCCGGGGTGCCGGGCTCGTCGGAGGCGAGGGTGGCGCCGCCACCGCCGGCGGGCACCGCGGAGACAGGTGGGACGGGGGAAACGGGTGCGTCGTGGGAGGTGCGCCGGTCGGTCCCGTCGCCCGGCTCGCCCTGGGGCGGGTGGGCGGGCCCGTCGGGGTGCTCGGCGCGGCCGGTGCGGTCGCTGTAGGCGGTCCCGGTCCCGGCTCCGGTCCCCGTCCCGGTGTTCAGGGTGCGGTTGTCGGGCCGTGGCAGGGGTTCGTTCGCGTCGACGATCGTCAGCCGGCCCTCGGCGACGGCGTCGTGGCCGTCGCAGTGCACCCGGACGGCGTAGGTGCCGGGCGCGACGGTCGAGCGGACGGTCGCCTCGGCGAACAGGCCGGCGGAGTCCCTGTTCAGCCGGGTGTCGGCCACGAACGCCTCGGAGGTGGCGATGCCCCGGTCGCCGCCGCAGCCGCCGAGGCGCAGCTGGACCTGGGCGCCGGGGTGGCTGGTGACCGGGGTCATCTCGATCGTCCCGGACATGGTGACGGGCCCGTAGTCGGCGCCGGTGCGGTCCGGGAAGGGGGCGGAGGGGTAGCCGGAAGGGTGGGCGTGCGCGGGTGTGACGCACACGGCGACGGCCGTCAGGGCCCCGCAGAGGGCCACGCGGACGGAGAGCGCGGGGCGGCGGCGGTACGGGCGGTCGGGGGCCGTTCGGGACGGGACCGTTCGGGAATGGGCCACGGTGAACCTCCTGGTACACCAGAAGGTTCACCCGGGCGGCCCGGCGGGCGCATCCGCTCCGTGGCGGCATTGCTCCATCCGGTGCCGGAACGGCCGCGGCGCGCCGGGGCGCCCGGTGCCGGGGAGCCCCGCGCCGTCAGACGAGGTCGACGAGGTCCGCGATGGAGTCGACGACACGGGAGGGGCGGAAGGGGTGCAGGTCGACCTCCTCGGCGCGGGTCAGCCCGGTGAGGACGAGGAAGGTCTCCATCCCGGCCTCCAGGCCGGCCAGCACGTCGGTGTCCATCCGGTCGCCGATCATGGCGCTGGTCTCGGAGTGGGCGCCGATGGCGTTGAGCCCGGCCCGCATCATCAGCGGGTTCGGCTTGCCGACGAAGTAGGGCTCGCGGCCGGTCGCCTTGGTGATCAGGGCGGCGACGGAGCCGGTGGCGGGCAGGGCGCCCTCGGCCGAGGGGCCCGTCTCGTCGGGGTTGGTGGCGATGAAGCGGGCACCGGCGTTGATCAGCCGGATGGCCTTGGTGAGCGCCTCGAAGGAGTACGTCCGGGTCTCGCCGAGGACCACGTAGTCGGGGTCGTGGTCGGTGAGGACGTAGCCGATGTCGTGCAGGGCGGTGGTGAGCCCGGCCTCGCCGATGACGTACGCGGTGCCGCCGGGCCGCTGGTCGTCCAGGAACTTGGCGGTGGCCAGGGCGGACGTCCAGATGTTCTCGACCGGCACGTCGAGCCCGATGCGCGCGAGGCGGGCGTGCAGGTCGCGCGGGGTGTAGATCGAGTTGTTGGTGAGCACCAGGAAGGGCTTGCCGGAGTCCCGGAGCTTCTTGATGAAGGCGTCGGCCCCGGGCACCGGGATGCCCTCGTGCATCAGCACACCGTCCATGTCGGTGAGCCAGGATTCGATCGGCTTGCGCTCTGCCACGGTGGGACTCCTGCCGTATGCGCCCCTCGCTGGGGCTGGGGACACCGGGGCGGCACCGCTCGTGCGCCGTCCCGGCACCCCCCAGCCTAATCAGCTGCCGGTGGCGGCCTTCCACGCGGCGACGTAGGAGCCGAGGTTCTCGTCGATGTCGGCCCAGTCGGGCCGGAAGACCTCGACCCCGCGCAGGAGGCCGGCGAGCGCGCGGGCGGACGGGTCACCCGCCTTCACGTCCGTACGGGCCGCGAAGCCGCCGCCGACGGCCGAGACGTCGCGCTGCACGCCCTCGGTGAGGAGGAAGTCGAGGAACTTCCTGGCGTTCGCGGCGTGCGGGGCGCCCTTGACGAGGCCGGCCGCGTAGGGGAGGGCGAAGGTGGTGGGCTTTCCGTCGTCACCGGCGGGGAAGAAGATGCCCTGGTGGGGCATGGACCTCATGTTGGCGAAGTTCATCTGGACGTCGCCGTTGGCCACCAGGAGTTCCCCCTTGTCCACCTTGGGGGCGAGCTGGCCGGTGGAGCGCGAGGGGCCGACGTTGTTCCGCTGGAGCTCCTTGAGGTAGGCCATGGCGGGCTCCTTGCCGCCGAGGTCGTGCATGGCCTTGATCAGTACGGCCGTGCCGTCGCCCGCGACGCCGGGGGTGGAGTACTGGAGCCTGCCCTTGAACCTCGGGTCGAGGAGGTCCTTCCAGGTCCTCGGCGGGGCGTCCTTGAGCTTGTCCGTGTTGTAGACGAAGCAGAAGTAGTTGTCGGCGATCGACGTCCACTTGCCGCCGGGGTCCTTGTCGCCGTCCGCGACCTTCTCGGCGCCCTTGGGCCTGTAGGTGTCGAGCAGCTTCTTGCCGTCGGCCTGCTGGATGAACGGCGGCAGGGTGACGACCACGTCGGCCTTGGTGCGGGACCGCTCCCGGGCCAGGCGCTGCACGAGTTCGCCGGAGCCGCCCTCGACGTATTTGACCTTGATGCCGGTGCCGCGTTCGAAGTCCTTGAAGACCTTGTCGTAGAACCCGGCGCCGTCCTCGGACTTGAGGCCGTCGGCGCTGTAGAGGGTGATCTCCTCGGCGTCGCCGCCGGCGGAGGCGCCGCAGCCGGTCAGGGCGGTGGCGCCGAGGGCCAGGGCCGCCAGGGCGGCGGCCGGCCGGAGGGGACGACGGGAGCGGTGCGTGACGGGCATGACGGGGCAGCCTTCTTCGGGAGGGACCGGTCGGGGGCTCATCGGTAGGTGGCCTTCGTACGGATCCGGGCGACGGCGGACAGCACGAGGAGCGTGGTGGCCATCAGGACGACGGCGAGCGCCGCGCCGGAGAAGAGCGCGCCGCGGTCGGTGGCCGCGAAGACCTTCACGGGCAGGGGCAGCCAGTCCGGCGGGTAGAGCATCATCGTGGCGCTCAGCTCCCCCATGGACAGGGCGAAGCAGAGCCCGGCGGCGGCCGAGAGGGAGGGCAGCAGCAGGGGCAGCCGCACGCGCCAGAGCACATGGGCCGGGCTCGCGCCGAGGCTCGCGGCGGCCTGCTCGTACGCCGGGTCGAGGCGGGCGGCCGCGGCCGTCACGGACTGGTGGGCGAAGGCGGTCACCAGGACCGTGTGCGCGAGGACGACGATCGCGGGGGTGCCGTTGAGCAGCACGGGTGGCCGCGAGAAGGCCACGAGGAGCGACAGTCCGACGACCACGGACGGCACGGCCACCGGCAGCATGAACAGCACGTCCATCACCCGGCGGGCGCGCCCGCGCAGGGCGTGGGCGGAGAGCGCGGCCCAGGTGCCGAGGGCGAGGGCGAGGGCGCTCGCCATGACGGCGGTCAGCAGGCTGGTGACGAGGGCGTCGAGCGCGTCGCCCCGGACGACGTCCCGGTAGTGGCCGAGCGTCGGACCGGAGGGGAGCGCGCCGCTCCAGCCGGTGGCGAAGGACGCGGCCACGATCACCAGGAAGGGCAGCGCGAAGACGGGGAGGAAGACCACGAGGAAGGCGGCCCACACGCACGCGTGGGCGCGGCGGCTATGCACGAGCACGGCGGACTCCGTCCGTACGGGAGGAACGGGAGGGGTGTGAGGAGCGGGAGGGGCGTGAGGAGCGGGAGGAAAGGACGCGGTAGAGGCTGTAGAGCGCCACGGAGAGCGCGATGTCGACGACGGCGACGACGCAGGCCCCCGTGTAGTCGCCGTCGAGGATCGCCTTGCCGTAGACGAGCGTCGGCAGCGTCGTCACGCCCTTGGCGCCGGTGAAGAGGACGATCCCGAATTCGTTGAGGCCCATGACGAGGACGAGCGAGCCGCCCGCCGCGAGGGCCGGCAGCGCCTCGGGCAGGATCACCCGCCGCACGATCCGCGGGGCCTTGGCGCCGAGCGAGGCGGCGACCTCCAGCTGTGCGGTCTCCACCTGCGAGAACGCGGCGAGGAGCGGCCGCATCACGAAGGGCGTGAAGTAGGTGACCTCGGCGAGGAGCACGCCCCAGGGCGTGTGCAGGAAGTCGAACGGGCCCTCGGCGGCGCCGGTCGCCCCGGTCCACAGGCCGTTGGCCATGCCGGCCGTCCCGTAGACGAAGAGGAGGGCGAGGGTGATGAGGAAGGAGGGGAAGGAGAGGAAGACGTCGATGAACCGGCTCAGCGCCTTCCCGCCCGGGAACGGGACGAAGGCGACGACCAGCGCGAGCGCGAAGCCGAGCAGCAACGCGCCGGCGGTGGCCCCGACGGCGAGGAGCACGGTGTTCCGCAGCGCGTCACGGAAGGCGGCCTCGGCGAAGACGTCCCCGTAGGCGGCGACCGAGTGGCCGCCCCCGTCGGGCGAGACGGACTGCCGGACGACGAGCGCGAGCGGATAGAGGAAGACGAGCCCGAGCGCGAACAGGGGCGGAAGAGCGAAGGCCCATCCGGGGAGGGGGCGCCGGGTCCGAGCGTGGGACCGGGACCCGCTAGCCCATCTGGCTCCGGTCATCCGCCGCACCCCCTTCGTCCAGGTCGCCCAGGTCGCTCAGGTCGCTCAGGTCGTCCCTGCCATCCGTGCCGTCCGTCCCGCCCGGCAGCAGCACCGCGTCCCGCGCGGCGAAGTGGAGGGACACCTCCGTGCCCAGCGGCGGCGTCTCGCGGAGCTCGCGTACGTCCGCCTTCACACGGTGGCCGCCCACGTCGGCGTACAGGCGGTGCGTCGCGCCGCGCCACTGCACCTCCGTGAGCGTGCCGCGCAGGGTGTTCGGTCCGTCGCCGAGCCCGACCAGGTGCGGGCGTACGCACAGCGTGGCCGACGCCCCGGGCACGGCGGCGGTGGCGCCGTCGGGCACGGGCACGTCCAGCACCGTCCCGGCGAACTCCACGCCCCCGCCCGCCGCGACCGTCACCGGCAGAAGGTTCGCGTCGCCGACGAACGAGGCCGTGAAGGACGTGCGCGGGCGCCGGTAGAGGTCGTGCGGGGTGCCGCAGTCCTGGAGGCGGGCCCGGTCCATGACGGCGACGCGGTCGGCGAGGGTCAGCGCCTCGACCTGGTCGTGGGTGACGTACAGCATGGAGACGCCGGGCAGTTCGCGGTGCAGGCGGGCGAGTTCGGCGAGCATCCCGGAGCGCAGCCGGGCGTCGAGCGCGGACAGCGGCTCGTCGAGGAGGAGGACGTCCGGGCGGACGGCCAGCGCCCGCGCGATGGCGACGCGCTGCTGCTGTCCGCCGGAGAGCTCGCGCGGGTACCGCCGGGCGTACGCGGCCATGCCGGTCGTCTCCAGGGCCTCGGCGACCCGCGCGGCGGTCTCGGCGCGCGGGGTCCGCCGCGCCTTCAGCCCGAAGGCGACGTTGGCGTCGACCCGCATGTGCGGGAAGAGCGCGTACTGCTGCACCACCATGCCGACGCCGCGCCGGTGCGGCGGCAGCGCGGTGACGTCCCGGTCGCCGAGGAGGACCCGCCCGGCGTCGGGTCGGACGAAGCCGGCGACCGCCCGCAGCGCGGTGGTCTTGCCGGAGCCGGAGGGGCCGAGGAGGGCCATGAACTCGCCGGGCCCGACGGTGAGGTCGAGGGAGTCGAGCACGACGTTCCCGCCGTAGGAGACGGTGACGCCTTCGAGGCGGATCCCGGTGGCGGTACGGCCGCCGGGCGCCGCGCCGGTGCGACGGGCCGCGCCCGGCCCGGTGTCCGCGACGGCGGCCGGACCCGTACGGGCCTCCGCGCCGGCCCGCCTCACGACCCGTCCTCCACCCGCGCGAGCACCCCGGGCAGCTCCGCGACCGAGGCGAGGACGTGGGTCGCGCCCGAGGCGCGCAGCGCGGCCTCGTCGTGGGCCCCGGTCAGGACGCCCGCGACCACGGCCGCGCCCGCCCGGCGCCCGGAGAGCACGTCGTACGAGGTGTCGCCCGCCACCGCGACCCGCCGGACGGAGTCCACGGCCCGGGTGCGCAGCAGCGCCGTGAGCACCATGTCCGGGTACGGGCGGCCGCGCCCGCCGGCGTCGGCCGGGCAGAGCGTGAGGTCCGCCAGGTCCGTCCAGCCGAGCGCGGCGAGGATCGCGTCCTGGGTGACCCGGGCGAAGCCCGTGGTGAGGACGACGGCGCGGCCGTCGGCGCGCAGCCGCTCGATCGCCTCCCGGGCGCCCGGCAGGGGCACGCAGCGGCCGGCGGCGACCGAGTCCCCGTAGGCGGCCTCGAAGGCCGCGTTGGCGCGCCGGGCCCGTTCCTCGTCACCGCCGGCGAGGTGCCGGAAGACGGAGATCTTGGACTCGCCCATCGTGGCGCGGACGTAGGCGAGTTGCCGGGCGTGCTCCGGGGTCCCGGGCCCGGCGCCGAGGACGTGCGCGGCGGCGGCGAAGGCCTGCTCGACGAGGCCGTCGTCGGCGACGGTCGTACCGGCCATGTCGAGCACGACGAGGCCGATGGGGCCGCCGGAGCCGGCACTCGCCGTACCGAAGTCGTGGTCGGTCATGCCCTCACCAGCCCAGCTCGTCGGCGGTCCGCTCGGCGATCGCCGGGGAGCAGGTCATGCCGCGCCCGCCGGGCCCGGTGACCAGCCAGACGTCGTCGCGCACCCGCTCGCGGTGCACGACGCGGGAGGTGTCCCGGCACTGCGCGTACACCCCGGCCCAGCGCCGTTCGGTCTTGGGCAGGGGGCGGCCGAGGAGCGCCTCGGCGGTGGCGGTCAGGTGCTCGTACGGGTCCTCCGTGACGTCGAAGGAGAAGGGTTCCGCGTATTCGTGGGTGTCGCCGATCGTCAGGCCACCGTCCGCGCGCTGGACCATGAGCAGCTGCATCTTGTGCGCGGCGGCCACCGGCGGCTGGGGCCGGGCGGCGGCCATCGCGTCGAGGGCGGCGCCGCCGTACGCGGGGTAGTAGCGGAAGCTGTCGGCGTCGGCGACGGAGGTGGTGAGCGTCTCGCCCAGGGGCGCGGTCTGCATCATCTGCAACCGGACGCGCCGTACGGGGAGTTCGGGGGCGAGCTCGCGGACCAGGCCGCCGAGCCAGGCGCCCGTGCACAGCACGACGGAGTCGCCGGTGTGGGTGGTGCCGTGGTCGTCGCGGACGGCGTCGCCGCCGACGACGTCGCGGACCTCGCGGCCGCCGAGGTAGGTGTAGCGGCCGGAGGCGAGCAGGGCGTCCTTGAGCGCGCGCTGGGCGGTGCGGGGTTCGACGGCGGCGTCGCGGGCGCACCGGAGGGCGCCGGCGAACTCGCCGCGCAGGGCGGGGTTGAGGGCGCGGACGTCGTCCGGCGCGAGGAGCTCGAAGCCGCGGGCCGCCGCGTCGGGCCGGGCCAGGGCGGCACGGGCGACGGCCAGTTCGGCCTCGTCGGTGACGAGCGTCAGGGAGCCGTTGGCGCGGAAGCCGAGTCCGGGGACGCGGGCCGCGATCTCCTCCCACAGCTCGCGGGCGCGCAGCGCGGTCTCCAGCTCCTCGCCGCCCGCCCGGCCGCCGACCCAGACCAGGCCGAAGTTACGGACGGACGCGCCCCGGGCCTCCGGCTCGCGCTCGATGTGGACCACCTCGTGGCCGCGTTGGACTGCCTGCCAGGCGTGCATCGTTCCCAGGACGCCGGCTCCGACGACTATGACTCGCATGCCTGGAACGGTCGTGGGGGCGGGTGTCGGGGAGGAGGCGGGGCGGCGACGGGGTGGTGAACCGGCACCCAAAGTTGGACTAGACCCGTTATCTTTCTGTTACCAAATCGCCGGAGGGCGGGCGGGGGGAACCCGGCGGGGACCAGGGCCGTGGTCCCCGCCGGACCACGGCCGGGATCAGGAACCGCCCGAGGAGTCCCCCTCGCCCCCCTCGCCCCGCAGATGCGTCGTGAACGAGAACCGGTCCCCCCGGTACAGCGACCGCACCCGCTCCAGCGGGCGCCCCTCCGTGTCCCGCGAGACACGGTGGATGAGCAGCATCGGGAGCGCGGGAGGAGTCCCGATGAGCAGCGCCTCGCGGGGGGTGGCGAGGACGGTCTCCAGCCGTTCGTCCGCGTCGCCGAAGCGGATGCCGAGGCGCTCACGCAGATAGCCGTAGAAGGACGAGTCGGGCGCGAAGTCGGCGGCCAGCCGTGGCGCGCGCTCCACCGCGACGTAGGTGCTCTCCAGGCCGACCCGCTCGTCGTCGGCGAGCAGTACCCGCTCCATGTGCCAGACGGACGCGCCCGGTTCGACGCCGAGGTCGGGGGCGAGGCCCGCCGGGCAGGCGAACCGGTCCAGCCCGATGAGGTCACGGCCGGGGCGGCGGCCCTGGCGGCGTACGCCCTCGGTGTAGCTGGCGAGCGCGAGCGGCTGTTCGAGCTTCGGCCCCGCGACGACCGTGCCGCGCCCCATCCGGCGCAGCCGGCCCTCCAGCAACAGCTCACGCAGGGCCTGCCGCAGGGTCTCGCGGGACACCTCGAAGCGCGCCGCCAGCTCCCGCTCGGCGGGCAGCGGGCCGCCTTCGCCCAGCTCGTCGAGGAGGGCGGCGATCCGCGTCTTGACGGCGTAGTACTTGGGGATCCGGCCGTGCTCGGGGATGCCGGCGCGGATGGGGGCGCCGGGGGGTTGATCGTGCGGGGGGCCAGGGTGGTCCGTGACGTTCACGGCGCGATCCTCGCACTTGGGCGGGGCGAGGGGTTTTCCCCTGCCCGCCTCTCCCCGCTGTATCCGATATGCGGGAAGGGGCGGGGCTGGGGAAAGGCCCCGCGCAGCGGCACCCCCACCCCTCAACCCCACCCCGCCCCCGTCACCGCTTCCGCGACCCGAACAGCAACGACCCCCCGGCCAGAATCAGCGCGAACGCCGCCGCCCCGATCGCGAACAACGGCCGCTGCGACCCCGTGTCCGCGAGCGTCCGCGACGCATCCTCACCACGCCCCGCCCCGGCGGACGGCACCGCCTCCCGCGCAGCCGACCGCTCCACCCCGAAGGTGTAGTCCTCCGACTCCCCCACCCAGTCCCCGTCCCCCGCCCGCCGCTGCACAGCGGTGACGTTGAGCGTGACCGGGCCCTCGGGGGCGCGGCCCGTGAAGCCGAGCCGTACGCGCACGGGGACCGAGCGGTGCGCGGGCACGGCGAAGCCCGCGAAGTCGGGTGAACGGCCTTCGAAGACGCCGACGTTCTCGGCCTCGTCGGTGCGCTCCAGCGTCACGGGCCGCCAGCGCGCGGCGGCGTCGTCGTAGAAGTCGAGGCGGACGTCGGACGGCTGGAGCAGGCGGCCGCGGTCGGCGAGGACGGCGACGGGGTGCACGCCCCGGCAGTCGACGCCGGTGGTGTTGCGGAGCTCCAGCTGCCAGGTGTGCGGGGCGCCGCCGCGCTCGTACGCGTCGGGGCCGCCGCTCAGCCGCGCGGCGATCGGGAACGCGGAGCTGCCGGGGGCGGCGCAGCCGGGTTCGACGGGGGCGCGGTCCCGGGGGCGGCCGGGGGCCGCGGCGGCGTCCGGAGGGCGGTCGTCGGGGTGCACGGGGGACGCGGGTGCCGCCGTCGTGAAGACCGCGAGCGCGGCGGCGCCGACGACGAGCGCGCGGGGCAGGGACATCACAGGGCCTTTACGGGTGGGGCGACGGGGGCAAGGGGGATCCGGGAGGATCCGCGGTGGGGCTCGGGGCGTGCGGACGGGGTGCCAGAACTCCGGCGTGTCCGGACTCCGGAGCCTGAAGAACGCGACGGACTCCGGCCCTTCCGGACTCCCGAACTCCGAACCTTCCGAACTTCTGGACTTCCGAACTTCTGGACTTCCGGACCCTTCCACCGCGGGACGGCCCGCCACGGCGCGGCGCGGCCCGCTGACGCCGACTGGCCGTCACATACCACCTGATGTGACTATTTTCGTTTCATACGGACGGCGGGACGGAAGGTCCGCCGTCCCGCGACGTGAAGGCCGTGGCGCCGGGCGCCCCCGCCCGCCCGAACAGGGGCGCCAGCACCAGCTCGGCCGCGCCCTCGACGACGGTCCGGTCGCCGCTCGGGGTGACGCCGACCGGCACCGCGCCGGCCAGGACGGCCCGTACCCCCGCCACGTACGGGCCGGGGTCGGCCAGCACGGTGCGGCCGCCGAGGAGCACGAGGTCGATGTCCAGGAGCCGTACGAGATTGGCGGCGCCGATGCCGAGGAGGCGGGCGGCGCGGGCGGTGTCGCCGGCGGCGACGGCGGCCAGGCACAGCACCTCGGCGCAGCCGTGACCGCCGCAGGGGCACGGGGGCCCGTCGACCTGGATCACCTGGTGGCCGAACTCCCCCGCGTCCGTGCGCGCGCCCCGGTGCAGGTTCCGGCCGAGCACGAGGCCGGCGCCCAGGCCCGTACCGAGGTGGAGATAGGCGAAGGAGTCCGCGGCGCGGGGGGCGAGGCCGAGGGCGGCGGCGTTGGTGTCCTTGTCGACGACGACGGGCACGCCGAGCCGTTCGGCGAGGGCGTCACGCAGCGGGAAGCCGTCCCACTGCGGGAAGCCGGTGACCTTGCGCAGCACGCCGGCGCGGTGGTCGAGGGGGCCGGGGACGGCGACGCCGATGCCGAGGAGGGCGGGGGCGGTGCCGGAACCCGGACCGCCGCACGGACCAGAGGTGGCGCCGAGCCCGCCCGGCGCGCCGTCCGAGCCAGGACCGGCACCGAGTCCCGGCACGGCGGCCGGACCGGAGGCGGTGCCGGAACCCGGACCGCCGCACGGACCGGAGGCGGCGCCGAGCCCGCCCGGCGCGCCGTCCGAGCCAGGACCGGCGCCAAGATCCGGGCCACCCTCCGAGCCAGGGCCGGAGCCCGCGCGCGACGCCCCGCCGGGAACCGCACCGGAGGCGCCACCCGCACCCGCGCCGGCGCCCGCCGCCCCCGCCTCCACCAGCAGCGCCCGGACCTCCCCCGTCACCACTTCCAGCACCGCCTCCGCGCCCGCCCCGAACGCGAGCGGAGCCGTGCGCGTGGCGATCCCGGCGCCGGTGAGGTCGACGAGGGTCGCCGTCAGGGAGTCCCGGTCGAGGTGCAGGCCGACGGCGTGGGCGGCGCCCGGGACCAGGCGCAGGACCACGGGCGGCTTGCCGCCGGTGGAGGCGCGGCGCCCGGCGTCGGCGGCCAGTCCGGCGGCCCGCAGCCGTGCGGTGATCTTGCTGACGGCCTGCGGGGTCAGGCCCGTCCCCGCGGCCAGCTCGGCGCGGCTGGCGCCCTCCGCGCCGGCGTCGCGCAGCAGGCCGAGCACGACGGCGGTGTTGTGATCACGCAGGGCGGTGAGGTTGGCGCCGGGCGCGGGAAGGGCGGCAGAGGCGGTACGGGCAGGACGAGCGGGCCCGATGGGCCGTGTGGGAACGGTGCGGGAAGCGGGAAGGGGAGGCCTGTTCACCACCCCATTGTCGCCACCGCTTGCACTATCGCAACAGCGTTGCCAAAGTGGCAGGCATGGATGGCACCCCTGACACCGACGGCACCCCCGACACCCCCCGTACGCCCCTCCGGGTCGGCCTCATCGGCTACGGCCTGGCGGGCTCCGTCTTCCACGCCCCGCTGATCGCCGGCACCGAGGGCCTCGTCCTCGACACGGTCGTCACCGCGAACCCCGACCGGCAGCGCCAGGCCGCGGCCGAGCACCCCGGGGTGCGGACGGTCCCGGACACGGACGCGCTGTTCGCCCGCGCGGCCGAACTCGACCTGATCGTCATCGCCTCGCCCAACCGCACCCACGTCGCGCTGGCCCGCACGGCCCTCGAAGCGGGGCTGCCGGTCGTCGTCGACAAGCCGCTCGCGGCGAGGGCCGCCGAGGCGGAGGAGCTCGCGGAGCTGGCCGAGGAGCGCGGGCTGCTGCTCAGCGCCTTCCAGAACCGCCGCTGGGACAACGACTTCCGCACCGTCCAGCGGCTCGTCCGGGACGGTGCGCTCGGCGAGGTGTACCGCTTCGAGTCCCGGTTCGAGCGCTGGCGGCCGCGGCCGAAGGGCGGCTGGCGGGAGTCGGGCGACCCGGCCGAGATCGGCGGCCTGCTCTACGACCTGGGCAGCCACGTCGTCGACCAGGCACTGGCCCTGTTCGGCCCGGCTGCCACGGTCTACGCGGAGACGGACGTGCGCAGGCCGGGGGCCGAGGCCGACGACGACACGTTCATCGCCATCACCCACACGAGCGGCGTCCGTTCCCACCTGTGGGTCAGCGCCACGACCGCCCAGCTCGGGCCGCGGTTCCGGGTCCTCGGCAGCGTGGCCGGCTATGTGAAGTACGGGCTGGACCCGCAGGAGGCGGCGCTGCGGGAGGGCAGGCGCCCGGCGGACGACCGCGCGGCGTGGGGCGTGGAGCCCGAGTGCGCGTGGGGCCGGCTGGGCTCCGGGGAGTCGCCCCTGACGGGCGGCGGCGACCCGGTGCGGACCCTGCCCGGCGACTACCCGGCCTACTACGCGGCGATCGCCGAGGCCCTGCGCACGGGCGGCGAGCCGCCGGTGACGGCGCGGGAGGCGGCGGAGGCGCTGCGGGTGCTGGAGGCGGCGCGGGTGTCGGCGACGGAGGGCCGCACGGTCCGGGTGCGGGAGGAGGTGAGCGCGGTATGAGTGCGGAGGTGTCCCGCGTGGAGAACGAGGCCCCCGGAGTGGAGGACCCTGGCGCGGAGGACGAGATCTCCCGCCTGGAGGCGGACGAACAGCGGCTGGTCTTCGACCACTTCGGCAACGACGACGCCTGGGAGCTGGGCTCCCTCCTCGTCGGCCTGGCGCGCGAGCGCGGCGCGCCCGTCACGGTCGGCATCCGGCGCGGCCCCCAGCGCCTCTTCCACTGCGCCCTCCCCGGCACGTCGGCCGACAACGACGCCTGGATCGACCGCAAGTCCCGCGTCGTCGAGCGCTACGCGGAGTCGTCGTACCTGGTAGGAGCCCGCTTCCGCGCGAAGGGCCGCACGTTCGAGGAGTCGTCGCGGCTGGATCCGGACCGGTACGCGGCGCACGGCGGGGCGTTCCCGGTGCGGGTGCGGGGGACCGGGGTGGTGGGGGTTGTGGCGGTGTCGGGTCTGCGGCAGGGGGATGACCACGCGTTGGTGGTGGAGGGGTTGGGGCGGTTCCTGGGGTAAGGGGGGCGGGGGTGGGGGCCGACCCTGCGGGCGGCTTGTTCCCCACCCCGCCCCTACCCGAACCGGGGGCGGGCCCCCGGCCCCCGTTCCGCGCTGCCGCGCGGTGTCCTCAAACTCCCCCGGCTACCGCTGGGAGGTGCCCCCAGCCGGGCTGGATCTCGCCCGGTTCCGGGCAACGAATCAGCCCGTCCGGCGTTTGAGGACCGGGGTCCGGGGCGGAGCCCCGCACGCGGCGGAGCCGCACATCGGATGCAGCGGGAAGGGGCGGGGTGGGGAAAAGGCCCGCCGCAGGCGCACCCCCGCACCCCCACCCGCCCCGCTCAGCCACGCCCCCGCAACCACTCCACCACCTGACCCGCATGCTCATCCGGCGGAAACACCGGATAAAACACATGCTCCACCCGCCCACCCCGAACAACCATCGTCAACCGCCGGAACAACTCCACCCCACCCGCAGAAAATGTCGGCACCCCCAACGCCCCCGCCACCCCCAACCCCGGATCCGAAAGCATCGAGAACGGCAGCCCCAGCCGCGCCACCACCTCCCCCTGATACGCACTGTCCTGGCTCGACAGCCCGAACACCCGCTCCGCCCCCGCCTCCAGCAGCTCCTGGTGGTGGTCGCGGAAGCCGCACGCCTCCGGCGTGCAGCCCCGGGCCCCGGGGATGGCGTCCCAGCCCTCGGGGAGGTCGACGTCCGGGCGGCCGGTCAGCGGGTAGAGGTAGAGGACGGTGCGGCCGGGGCCGAGGCGGTCGAGGCGGACCGTCGACCCGTCCGTGGCGGCCAGTTCGAGCGGGGGCAGGACCAGACCCGGCAGGTGGTCGGCCGCGCCGTCGTCCTCGGGCACGGGCAGCCCGGCCGGAAGCCGCTCGTGGGCGCCGTTCACGCCGTGCCCACCGTTCACGCCGTTCACACCGTTCGTACGGTCCATAGGTCCTCCTCCGTCACAAGTGGCGATGCTGTTGCGATAGGCGGACGTCCGCAGCTGCGCCACCAGCGCCTCCCGCCGAGCCGCGAGCCCGTCGATCCGCCGCGTCAGGTCGTCGATGGCCTCGCGGTATCCGGCCATCGACGACGGGCAGTCGTCGCCGTGCTCGCCCCCGGCGGCCAGGCACTCCAGGAACGGACGCGTCCGCTCGACCGGGATCCCCAGCTGCCCGAGGTTCCTGATCTCGCGTACGAGCCGGACGTCGCCCTCGGCGTAGTCCCGGTACCCGTTGGCCAGCCGGCCCGGCGTGATCAGCCCCAGCGATTCGTAGTACCGCACCGCCTTGGTGGTCACACCGGCCCGGCGCGCCAGGTCGCCGATCCTCATGCCGCCCGCCTCTCGCCTCGCTTCTCCACCGACGCTAAACCTTGCCCTTGAGGGCAAGGTCAAGCGCACGGACGGGCACCCGCAACACCCCGGGCCCGACGGGCCCTTGCCGCGCCGACGCCGCCCCCGCAACCGTGAAAACATGCTGACATGACCCGATATGGGCGGTGAATCATGGCCGACAGGACCAGCGTTCGGGTCCCGTGCCCGGGGAACGGCGCCAACTTCGTGCGGCTCACCAATGAGGTGACGACCCCCGGCGGCGTGGGCCATCCGGCCAACACCGGGGACTGCGAGCTCTATCTCCACGGTGTGGACCGCAACGGCTTCCCGATCCATCAGGGTCTGGTCTCCCTCGATCCCGGCCAGGCCATGAGCTGGTACCACGCACCACCCGGGGCGGTCGCGATCGCCGCCCAGTGCTCGGTGGAGTGCGACATGCGGGGCGAGCTGACGTACGACACACCGAACACGTAGGGAGTCGCCCGGACTCCGGGGACGGAGGCGGCAGCCCCCGCCTCCGACCCCCGGGCCGGATCAGCCCGCCACCACCACCCTCTCCGGCACCCCGAACCACTCCCCCAGCGCCTCCGCCAGCCCCGAAGCCCCCGCGTCCGACGCCCAGGCCGTGAAGCCGTCCGGCCGGACGAGGATCCCCGCCAGTTCCGGACGGGACGGGCAGCGGGCCGTCACGATGTCGACACGGCCGGCGTATCCGGCGGCGCGGGCCCGGAGCTCCGGGTCGTCGGTGAGGTCGAGCAGCAGCGCCCGGCCGCCGTGGAGGTGGTCCGCGAGGCGGCTGCCGTCCGCGAGTCCGAGGTCAGGGGCGCTGCGGCCGGTCAGCGGGTGCTCGCCCGGCAGTTCGTACCGCACCACGGCGCCGGCGAGCCGCGCGGCGAGGTACGTGGTGCCCGTGACCGTCTCCGCCAGGTCGCTGACGATCTTGCGCAGGGCCCGCGACTGCGGGTCCGGGCGCATGGCCGCGATCTGGGACCGGGTCCAGTCCAGGACCCCCGCGCCGACCGGGTGCCGCTCGGCGGTGTACGTGTCCAGCAGCCCCTCAGGCGCCCGGCCGGCGACCACGGCCGCGAGCTTCCAGCCGAGGTTCATCGCGTCCCCGACGCCCAGACTCAGCCCCTGGCTGCCGAACGCCGAGTGCACGTGCGCCGCGTCGCCCGCCAGCAGCACCCGGCCCTTGCGGTACTCGGTGACCTGACGGGCGTGGTCGGTGAAGCGGGTCGCGGTCCGCACCTCGGTGATCGTGACGTCCACGCCCGAGACGCGACGCAGCCTCTCCTGGAGGTCCTCGGCGGTGACCGGCGCGTTCCGGTCGGCGGGCGGCCCGTCGAGCTCCACGGTGACGATGCGGCCCGGCATCGGCCCGTGGGCGTACACCCCGGTGTCCGTGGCGGTCCAGCCGACCGTCAGGTCCTCGGCGCCCGTCATCTCCACGACCGCCTGGTGACAGGTGATCTCCGGGTCCGTACCCGGGAATTCGAATCCCGCGAGCTTGCGGACCGTGCTGCGGCCGCCGTCGCAGCCCACGAGCCAGCCCGCGCGTATCGCTCCACCGCTCGTCCGCACGGTGACGCCCTCGTCGTCCGTGTCGAAGCCCGTCAGCTCCACCCCCCGGCGCACCTCCACACCGAGCTGGTCCGCCCGCTCCCCGAGGATCCGCTCGATCTCCTGCTGCGACACGAGGATGATGTCGGCGGCGGGCCCGGCGTCACCGAAGTCCGGCCCCGTACGGTCGACCAGGTCGGCCCGCAGCATGATCCCGGCGAAGTGACCGACGTACCCCAGCCCTTGGCCGGGGGCCTCGCCCCCGCCCCCGTCGCTCCTCTCCCGCATGAACGCCCGGAAGCGTTCCATCGACTGCCGCTGCACCTCGGCCAGCGCGGGCAGCATGCCCCGCCGGTAGAGCGCCTCGGCGCTGGGCGTGGTGATCGCCCCGCCCTTGACCGTCTGGTCCACCTCGGTGAGCCGCTCCAGAACGGCCACCCGCGCACCCCCGAGCCGCAGCTCGCACGCCAGCATCAGTCCGACCGGGCCGCCCCCGGACACCACTACGTCATAGTTCATGGCGCCCACTATGAGGGAGGCCAAAAACCCCTCCAACACCGCCCTGACCAGCCACAATGCACCCCTGGACGTCAAGGGCCCAGCCCACGTGAGACCCGTCATGGGGGCACAGCCGTCACGCCTTCCGCACGGTGACCGTCTCCCGGTGGCGGCTCGGCGCCTCGGCCTCGTCGACCAGCGCCGGCGCGAAGTCCGCGTAGGTGATCCGGCTGCCCGGGTCGCCGTGCTCCGCGAACCGGTAGCCGCCGACGGGCCCGCCCTCGTGGTCGAAGTCGCCCGCCGGGGCCACGTACGCCCAGTCCAGGTCGCCGGTCCGCAGCTCGTCGAGGCCCGCCGCGTGGCCGAGGTAGAATGAGCGGTACTCGTTCGGGTAGCCCGGCTCGTCCATCAGCGGCACGCCGGACGCCCCGGGCAGGATCGACGCCAGCCCCACGACCACCAGGCGCCCCACCCCCGCCTCCGCCAGTCCTGCGGTCAGCGCGCGGGACGCGGCCGTGAAGAACTCCCCCGGCCGTGCCGTCAGATCCACGGCCGCGCTGATCGCGGCGTCGTGCCCCACCGCCACCCGCTCGACGTCCGCCGCGTCTGTGACGTCGCCCGCCACCACCCGCACACCGGTCAGCCCGGCCAGCCCGGCGTGAGCCCCGGGATCGCGCACCACGGCGGTGACCCGGTGCCCGCGCCGCCGCGCCTCGGCCACGGCCTGCCGTCCGGCCCGGCCGCCCGCGCCGAAGATCACTATGTTCATGACGAACCGCCTCTCACCAGGGCCGGAGCCGTGCGCCCGACCGGTACCCCGGACGTTATCCACGGCCCCGGTTACCTCCCGGATACCGGCTATCGTGAGGCCATGAAGGAGCCGCTGCCCGCCGATATGTTCGACGCCGAACTGTGCCCGTCGACGCTCAACCCGATCCGGTTCGGCGACAAGTGGGCCGCGCTCGTCATCCGCTGCCTGGAGCAAGGCCCGCGCCGCTTCTCCGAACTGCGCGTGCCCCTGGCCCGCGTCACGCCCAAGGTCCTCACCCAGTCCCTCCGCTCCCTCGAACGCGACGGCCTGGTCAAGCGCACCGTCTTCGACGAGGCCACCCCCCACGTCGAGTACGAGCTGACCCCGCTCGGCCGCAGCATGCTCCAGCCCATGGCCGCGGCCTGCGCCTGGGCCGAGGAGCACTGGGACGAACTCCTCGACGCCCGCGAGTCGTACGAGGCCGGCGCGGGCGCCGGCTGAAGCCGCACGGGTACGGTACGGTTCGCCGCCGTCAGGCCGTCTGTAGCGCCCACGTCGGCGTCGGCGTGACGACGCTCCACCACTCCCTGCGTCTCGGCATCCTCGCCACCCATAGCGCTGCCGCGACGTCCGTTCTTCTTGCCCGCGCCGGGTCCGGCTTGACGGCGTCCGGCGGTTCCGGCAGCCGCAGCGGCCCGTAGTCCGTGAAACGGACCGTTCCGCACTCCTCGCACCGTGACTCGCCTGCGCGGTGGGTCCACCGGCCCCTGTGTTCGCACTTCCTCACGCCATCCCTCCCGTCGACGCCACGTTTCCCGTCCTCATGTGCGCCCGCCAGTGCCTACGCTGCGCTACGAGCGCGTCTCCCGCTTTGACCTCGTCCCCACCGGCGTTGGCCTCCCGCCAAGCGGCCATCAGTTCCGGGCAGGTGGGGCATCCATAGAGCGCGCCGACCGGTTCCGGCGGCCAGAGCCCTGCGGCCTGACGTTCCTCGCGCGTCGCCAACCGCAGGTCGGCGAAGGGGACTTCCCATTCCATTCCTCCACCCGGCCGGCGCACGTTGACGCGCTTCCCCACACCGTCGATCACCTGCGCGAGCCGCCCCTCACGGGTGTCCACCACGAATGCACCGTTCCTGTACATCACTGTTCGCCTTCCCCCAACCCGTCGGGTCGTCACGCACCGTGTCCGCCCTCCCACAATGCCCCTGCCCGTTCACCAACCGCAACCAATTCCACTGCACAGGGGAGTAGTTCACCCCTGTGAGTGACGACCACATCCGTGCTCGAACCACCCGGCACCCCTGCACCAAACTGGGCAGCGCACAGTCGGCAAGGGAGGATGGACATGGGGTATTCAGCACGCCGCACAGCCCGCCGTCGGAAGCTGGGCGCCGAGCTGAGAGCCCTCCGCGAAGCGGCCAGCGTCTCGATCGAAGAGGCGGCGAGAGCCATCCACGGGGAGCGCACGAAGATCAGCCGCCAGGAGACCGGGCGGCACCGGGTGACCCGGCTTGAGCTTGAGACCCTGTTCACCCTCTACGGGGCCGAGGACGAAAAGCTTCGTCAATGGCTCATCGCGCTCTCCGCCGAAGGCACCGGGCGCAATTGGTGGCGCCAGCACGGCGATACGTTCACCGACGACTTCAAGGAAGCGCTGACCTTGGAGTCCGACGCGGCGAGAATCGCGGTGTTCCAGTCGCGAGTGATCCCCGGGCTGCTTCAGACCCAGGAATATGCAACCGCCGTAATCGCGGGCAGCTCACCGGAGTTGTCCGCACAGAGGCTCAATTTCCATGTTGACATCCGGATGAGTCGACAGAGCATCTTCCTCAGAGGGAACCCACCGCGCTACACGGCAGTCATGACGGAAGGCGTCATCCGACAGCAGATCGGCGGCCCCAAGGTATTGATCGAGCAGCTCAGGCACCTGCTGACGCTGGGCGAGACCCCGGACGTCACGATCCAGATCATCCCCTACTCCCAGAGCGAGTTCACGAGCGCAGGCGGGTCCTTCGTCCTGTACTCCTACCCCGACCCATTGGACTTCGATGTTGTGCAGGTGGCCTACCTTCATGGCGACCTGTACTCGGAGGAGGATGAGACGGCGGCGAAGTACAGGAAGGCGTTCGAACGACTGCAAGCTTCCGCACTGTCGCCTCGGAAGTCCGCCGAGCTAATCGCCTCGGTCTCACACGAACTGGAACGGGAGTGAGGTAGGTCCTGTGGCAGTCCACAATCTTCCCCACTGCGGGTGGCGCAAGTCCTCGTACAGCATCGACGAGGGTGACAATTGCGTCGAGGCACAGCTGATCGCCAACGACCTCGTCGCCATAGGCGACAGCAAAGACCGCCTCCGAGGCGCGTTCGTCTTCACACCCCACGCCTGGGCAACCTTCCTGCACTCCATACGCACCGGAGCCCTCCGGGCTCAATCGTCCCGGCGCGCCTGATACAACCCCAGCGCCCCCACCGCCGCCCCCAGAACCACCAGCACCCCGCCCACCATCATGTGCCGCCCCATCGGCGGGCCACTGTGCGGCATGCCGGGCAGGCGTGCCTGCACAGGCTCCGGCTCCGGCGCCGGGTCCGAGACCAGGGCCGGCATAGGAATCCGCACCACGACCGGTTCGGGCGCCCGCACCCGCCCCGGCATGGTGAACGCGCAGAACAAGAACGTGGCCGCGACGGCCACCAGTACCGCGGCGGCCGGACCGACGCGGCAGGGCCGGCGGCGGTGGCGGCGGGGCGTTGCTCTCACGCTCCTATGCATATCCGGCTATATGCCGATTTGGAGACAATTCAGAACGCGGCGCACGCCCCATTCACTCGCCCGGACGCGCGTCCTTCAGCTCCTGCCGCTGGCGGCCGAGGCCCTCGACCTCCAGCTCCACCACGTCCCCGGCCCTCAGGAACGGCTTGGGTTCGGGGCGGCCGACGGCGGAGCCGGCCGGGGTGCCGGTGGTGATGACGTCGCCGGGGTACAGGGTCATGAACCGGCTGACGTACCGGACGACGTGGGCGACGGGGAAGATCTGGTCGGCGGTGGTGCCGTCCTGCATGAGCGTGTCGTTGACCCACAGGCGCAGGGAGAGGGCCTGCGGGTCGGGTATCTCGTCGGGGGTGACGAGCCAGGGGCCGAGCGGGGTGAAGGTCTCGCAGTTCTTGCCCTTGTCCCAGCTGCCGCCGCGCTCGAACTGGAAGGCGCGCTCCGTGACGTCGTGGACGACGGTGTAGCCGGCGACGGCGGCGAGGGCTTCCTCGTCGGTGTCCAGGAGGCGGGCCGTGCGGCCGATGACGACGGCCAGTTCCACTTCCCAGTCCGTCTTCTCGCTGCCGTAAGGGACGAGCACGGTGTCGTCCGGGCCGACGACCGTGTCGGGGGCCTTCAGGAAGAGCACGGGCTCCGCGGGTATGGGGACGCGCGTCTCGGCGGCGAGGTCGCGGTAGTTCACGCCCACCCCGACGATCTTGCCGATACGGGCGACGGGCGGGCCGGTCCGCAGGCCGACGGGGTCGAGGACGGGGAGTATCCGGGCGCCGACGGAGGCCCGTACGCGCTCCAGCGCGGCCCGGTCGGCCAGCAGCCGGCCGTCCACGTCGGGCACGACGGACGACAGGTCGCGCAGCGTCCCGTCGTCCTCCAGCAGCGCCGGGCGTTCGCCGCCCGCGGGTCCCACACGCAGCAGCTTCATGGTGACGTCTCCCGAGGTCGTAGGGTCGGCCCGGACAGGCCCGTCCGGGCCGGCCGATGGGGACGGCCATCGAGCGACCGCTTGATCGTGCAAGAACGGAGGAGCTCTCCGCAAGAGCCCTTTCGGCCTGTGGACGGTTACGTGGCGGAACCGTGACGGCGTCCCCGGCCCCCGGCGGGCGCTGTCGCGTCCGGTGTGCGCAGCTTGCGCAGGAAGGCCCGCTCGGCCGCGGTCCAGGTGCTGCTGGTCACCAGGTAGAGCCCGGCGGCGAGCGGCACCAGGGCCACCGTGACGAGCATGCCGAAGGACAGCAGCGGGGCCACCTTGGCGAACCCGGCCATGCCCGGCAGGGCGTCCGGCCCGGCACCGGCATCCGCTCCGGCGCCGGCCTTCGCCGCCGCGCGCGCCGTCCGGTACGTCCAGGTGGCCACGGCCGCGACCAGCGCGAACAGCCCCACGTACACCAGGCCCTGCGCCCCGAACGGCCCGCCGGCCCCGAGGGCGTCCGCCCAGCGGCCGCCCAGCCGGGTGCCGAGCAGCGTGCGGTCCAGCAGTTCCGCACCGCCGGAGCCGGTGGAGAACAGGTGGAACATCGCGAACAGCACCGGCGCCTGCGCGAGCACCGGCCCGATGCCCGCGAACTGGGAGACGCCCGCCTTCGCGTGGAGTTCGCGCACCGCCCGCATCATCCGCTCGGGGTCACGGGCGTGCTTCCGGCGGAGTTCGGCGACGCGAGGGGCGAGTTCGGCCCGCGCCCGGTCACCACGGGCCGCGGACCGGGCCAGCGGGTGCAGGGCGAGCCGCACGAGGAGGGTGAGCAGGACGACCGCCGCCGCCGTGCCGGAGGCGCCGAAGAGCGGAGCGAGCTCCTCACCCACCTTCAGGAGCAGCGAACCGAGCGAGGAGAAGAGCGTGGGAAAAAGCGAAACGGAAAAGGTGAACGCGGACATGGAGAGCCCTCCGGGGGTCTCGTCGTGTCGGGAAAAGTGAATTCGTCGACATGACGAGCCGTAGGGGCCGGCGCTTCGTCGTGGCACCGACAGGAGCGGAACCGGAGTGGATCCGGAATCGCCCGGTCAGTAGCAGAGCGCGCCCGTACGGCCCGTCCGGAGGGGACGGCCGGGCGCGCGGGGCCTGCGGCGGCCCCTGGCATCGGGGTCGCGCTGGGCGAGGAACGCCGTGCGCAGCTCGCGGTCCCGCATCGTCGTGCGTATGCGCGTCGGCGTGAGGGGGCCGCCCGTGCGGGCGGCGGCGACCGCGGCGTAGAGCAGGAGCGCGGAGACGGCGGAGACCGCGACGGCGCTCGCGGTGAGTGCGACGGCTACGGCGCCCATCAGGCCGCTCTGGCCGAGCAGGAGCTCCGCCAGCAGGAAGAGGAGCACGCCGGCGTGCGCACGGACCGCAGCGCTCACCAGGACCCCCTCCCTCTTGTCACATGACTTCACGTCACTCCACACACTCGTCCCGATGTTAGACCACCGCACTGACAAGCGACCGACTCGGCCGTCGCCCGCACCGGACGCCCGTCAGCGGCCTGCCGGGCGCCCACCCAGTACCCCTCCGCCGCCCCTCCCCCTCACCTCGCACCCCCGCGACCCACCCACCACACCCCGAACATTCGAGCGGAAAATCGATCCGCGACATGAGAAGAATCGTTCCGCCGGGAACGGAAGAACTCCTTACGGTCGAGTAATCCCTAAGCTCAACCGGAACGCCTCCCATACACGTACTACAGGCTTCGACAGACCTTTCCACATAGGTTCACCGAAGGTTGACGATCTGCTACGTTGGGTAGGCTCAAGATACCTCTGGGGGCACCATGCGGAGAAAAGAATTCGCCTTAGGCGTGCTCAGCGTTCTCGATCCACCGGGCCGGATGAATTCCGACCGGGAGGGCTCTCGAATAACGCGGGCGCGAAGCTTCGACGAAGGGGCCGCCGCACTGCTGGCCGCCCTGCGGGAAGAAGAAGGAAAGCAGATCGCCGAGGCCGCGAGCGCGCGGCGGCGCGATGACGCCGAAAGAAATCCCGACCTCACCAGGCTCCGTCTGGTGGCGGTGGCCGGCAGCTTCCTCTCGGCGGTCTCGACCCTGGGATTCTGCTCGCTGGCCTTCGCGAGCGACGCCAAGTGGCCGCTGATCGGGGTGTGCACGGTCTCGGCCGCCGCCACCGCGGCCATCCTCATCTTCTACGCCGCGCTCCGGCGGTCCGTGGCCCGGCGGGCACTCCGGCTCCAGACCGCCCCGCCGATGAAGGACACCCTGCGCGGCATGGCCGCCGAGCACGTGTCGAACCTGGAGGCCGCGCGCCTCCTGCGGTGCAGTGAGCGCGATCCCCAGCTCGCCGACGCCATCCTCGTGGAGATCGTCCGCGAGTACACCGACGCCGAGCGGTCGCGCACGTCTCCCCCCGCCGAGGTGCAGCCGGAGAGACAGCGCACCTTCTCCAGCCTGGTGGGCAACGCCGCGAAACCCGCCCATCAGAACCATTTAATAACCCGCACCCTCCGCAGGATCGCCTCGGATGTGAGCGGGACGAGCTGATGGCCAGAAACGGGGGAGCCATCAGCGTAAAGGTCGACACAGCCCAGATCATCGAGCTGTCGAAGAACCTGGAGAACGTCAATCAGCGGACCCTGAGGAGGGCGATACGCGCCATCACCCTCGACGCCCGGCTGCATTTCCGGGGTGTCGTGCTGGGAAATGCCGTCATGGCGCTGAGCCATTTCATTTCCGGCGGCCTGGTCCTGGCCTATCTCTGGGTCGGGTACCAGATGGTCCTGAGGGACCAGGCGGGATGGTGCGTGGTGCTGTGCGGACTGCCCGTGACCTCCGTGGCCTCGATCTTCATGCTCAAGAAGGTGCCGGCGACCCACGCCCTGGGCGCGCTGGGCCGCCGCGTCATCGGGCTGCTGGGCCAGGGGCAGGGTCCCCCCGGCCAGGGCGGCGGCGCCCCCTGACGGCGGCCGCCGCCCTCGACGGCACCTAGACCGTCACCCGGCCCGGGACCGACTCCTCCGGTCCCGGGTCCTTCGCGAGTACCTCCTCGTCCGGCCGCGCGTCGGCCGGCGCCGGGACGAGCCAGGACACCGCCAGCGCCACCGCGACGTTCGCGACCAGCGCCACGGCCCCCGCGTTCACGCCCCACACCGGATCGTTCTCGGTGAAGACCAGCACGCACACCAGCGTCCCGCCCACGGCGAGACCGCTCAGCGCGCCCCACAGATTCAGCTTCCGCCACAGCAGCCCCAGCAGGATCATGGGGACGAGCTGGGCCATGCCCTCGTAGGAGATGAGGGAGAGGCGTACGAGAGTGTTGGGCGTGGCATAGGTGAGGATCAGGGCGAGGACGCCCGCGACCACCACGACGACCTGCGCGGCGAGCCGCTGCCGGTCCGGGCGGCCGGCCAGCCGCGGGATCGCACCGAGCACGCTCTTCCCCCACATCGTGCCGATGACCAGCATGAACACCGCCATCGGCACGATCGACGAGAGCGCCGCGGCGACCCCGATCACGCCGACCGTCCAGGCCGGCAGCGAGTCCACCACCAGCTTGAACAGCGCCAGGTTGGAGGACGGACCGGTGAGCCCCGGCACCACGAAGATCGCCGCCATGCCGAGCAGCATCGGCACGAACAGCAGGACGTTGTAGAAGGGCAGCAGCACCGCGTTGCGGCGCAGGGCGTCGGCGTTGCGGGCGCCGAGGTAGCCGGCGACGGTCGTCGGGAAGATGACGACCGTCAGGGAGTTGAGGAAGCTCGTCGTCACGAACCAGCTGCCGCCCAGGCCGCTGCCGCCGTGGCCGGTGAACGTCAGCCAGTCCGGCTTCTCCGCCACCACCCGGTCCAGGAAGGGGCCGTAGCCGTCGAAGTAGTGCAGCGGCACATAGACGGCGAGGAAGCCCAGCGTCCCGATGACCAGGACGTCCTTGAGAACGGACACCCAGGCGCTGCCGCGCAGGCCGCTCACCACGACGAAGCCCGTCGTCACGGCGAAGGCGATGAAGTACGCCCAGTTCAGGCTGATCGCGCCGTAGGAGATCGTGGAGACGACCACGCCCATGCCGGTGATCTGGAGCTGGATGTACGGCAGCAGGCAGACCGTCGCCAGGACCGCGACCAGCGTGCCCAGCCACGGCCGGTTGTAGCGGTGGGCCACCATGTCGGTGATGGTGACGAGGCCGTGCTCGCGCGCGTACGACCAGAGGGTGGGGCCGACGACGTAGCCGAGCGCGTAGCCGCAGGACATGTACGCGATGACGTACAGCACGGGCGCGCCGTGGTTGTAGCCCCAGCCGGCCGCGCCGAGGTAGCTGAAGCTGGTGTAGCCCTCGCCCGCCATCAGCACCCAGATGAAGACCGTGCCCATGCTGCGGCCGCCCACGGACCACTCGGCGAGGCCGCCGCCCGCGCCCCGGCCGCGGACGGCCAGCAGGCCGAGCGCGACGGTGAGCAGCATGAAGACGACGAAGACGGTGGTGGCGACGGTGGTGTCGGTCGCGCTCGCGCTCAGGACGACGCTGTTCATACGCGGCCTCGTCGCTTGTCGCCCCGCCAGGCGAGGTAGACGGCGAGGGGGGTGAGGAGGGTGGCGAGGAGCAGCCAGAAGAAGAGGAAGGGGAGACCGAGGACGGTGGGGTGAATGCGATTAGTGAGGGGGAGTGTGGCGAGGTAGAGGACGTAAGGGGCGAGCAGCCATAGCAAGGTGGGACGTTTCAGCACGGGTCGACACTAGGTCGTGACCGGAGGTATTTCCCTCACACCGCCCCGCCGCGTGCGGGGCTCCGCCCCCGGCCACCCGCCCCCGGACGCCGGCGCTACGCCCCCATCAGCCTCGACGCCGTGTAGATGCACAGCCCGGCCAGCGCGCCCACCACCGTGCCGTTGATCCTGATGAACTGGAGGTCCCGGCCGATGTGGGCCTCGATCTTGCGGGACGTGTGCTCCGCGTCCCAGCTCGCCACCGTGTCCGTGATCAGGGCCGTGATCTCGTCGCGGTACGTCGTCACGACGTACACCGCCGCGTCCTCCAGCCAGCGGTCGGCCTTCGCGCGCAGGTGCTCGTCGGCCGTCATGCGCTCCCCGAGGGACAGCAGGCCGGCCCGGACGCGGAGGCGGAGCTCGCTGCGCTCGTCCTCGGCGGCGGCGACGATCATGGCGCGGACCGAGGCCCAGGCGGAGGCGATGAGGTCCTGGACCTCACCCCGGCCGAGCACCTCGGACTTCAGGCGCTCGACGCGCGCCCGGGTGTCCGTGTCGGACTGGAGGTCGCCCGCGAAGTCGGACAGGAAGCGGTCGACGGCCCCGCGCGCCGGGTGGTCCGGCATGTCCCGCATCTCCGTGACGAAGCGGAGCAGCTCCTTGTAGACCCGCTCGCCGACCTTGCGGTCCACGAAGCGGGGCGTCCAGCCGGGCGCGCCGCCCGTGACCGCGCCCATCACCGAGTCGCCGTGCGTCACCAGCCAGTCGTGGGCCCGCACGCACACCAGGTCCACGACGCGGTGGTGGCCGCCGTCCGCGACGATCTTCTCCAGCATCGTGCCGATGCCGGGGGCGATCTCCTGGGCGTCGGCGCGCCGGGTGATGGCCTCCCCGACGACCGCCTGGACGTCGGAGTCCCGCAGCACGGTGAGCGCGCCGCGCAGGGCCGTGGCCAGCTCGGCCGTCACCCGGTCGGCGTGCGCCGGGTCGGCCAGCCAGGCGCCCAGGCGGGAGGAGATGCCGACGGCGCGCAGCCGGACCCGGACCACGTCGCCGGAGAGGAAGTTCTCGCCGACGAACTCGCCGAGGCTCTGTCCCAGCTGGTCCTTCTTGGTCGGGATGATCGCGGTGTGCGGGATGGGCAGGCCCATCGGGCGCCGGAAGAGCGCGGTGACCGCGAACCAGTCGGCCAGCGCGCCGACCATGCCGGCCTCCGCGGCCGCGGCGACATAGCCGGACCAGGCGCCCGCGCCCGAGGACTGCCCCCATTTCGCAAGGGCGTAGACGAGCGCGACGAGGAGCAGAAGGCCCGTCGCGAGGGTCTTCATCCGGCGCACTCCGCGGCGTTTCTCCTCATCTGCGGCGCTATAGGTGAGACCGCCCACCGCAGTGGGCATCACCCTTTCGGCGGCTGCCGAATCGTCACCTGGGGACCGTTCCATCCGCACCACCCGTTCCAGCCGTCCTCACGTGCATTGTCCCTACTCGACGTACTCCGGGAACGCACCGGGAGTTCCCGGCGTCTGACAAGTCGCATGTGACACGTTGCGTGATCCCATCGGCCGACAGGCGTGCCCCGAAGCCATCGTGGGATCATGGAACGGCGATCGGACCGCGAGGGCGCTGTTGCTGATCAGTCGCTGTTCTCGTCCCCGGTTCCGCACCCGGAGCTCACCGCTCCGCCATTCCCAGGAGACTCCCGCCATGAACAGGCCACCCCTGCCCCGCGGCGCGGCGTACGCCGTCCTCGCCGCGCTGGCGGCCGTGGTGATACTCGTCTCGACCGCGATATTCATCGGGGTCGGTGGCCATGACGGACAGGCCACGACGAGCACGCGCGACAACCATGGCACGGCCGAGCCGGCCGCGTCCGGCGAGTGGATCGGCTCCTGGGCCACCTCCCCGTCGGCGGCGGAGCCGAACACCTCCAAGGGCTACGCGGGCCAGTCCATCCGCAATGTGGTGCACACCAGCATCGGCGGCACCGGCGCCCGCATCCAGCTCTCCAACCTCTACGGGGCGCAGCCGCTGGCCGTCACCCACGCCTCGCTGGCCCTCGCGGCGGCCCCCGGCTCCCCCGCCGCGGCCCCGGGCAGCATGCGCCGGCTCACCTTCGGCGGGCAGCCCACGGTGACCATCCCGGCCGGCCGCTCGCTGCTCAGCGACCCCGTCCGGCTCCTCGTCCCGGCCGCGGCCGATCTGCTCGTCACCACGTACTCGCCCACCCCGTCGGGCCCGGTGACGTACCACCCGCACGCCCGTCAGCTCTCCTTCATGGCGCGCGGCGACCGGACGGAGGACACCCAGGGCCTCGGCTTCGCCGCGAAGGGCCCCTACTGGCGGTACCTCACCGCCGTCGACGTCTGGACCCAGGAGTCGCACGGCGCGGTCGTCGCCATCGGCGACTCGATCACGGACGGCGTGACCTCCACCCTCGGCGCCAACCGCCGCTGGACGGACTTCCTGGCCGCCCGGCTGCGCACGGAGGCCGGGGCGCCCCGCTACGGCGTCCTCAACGAGGGCATCAGCGGCAACCGCGTCCTGCTCGGCAACTCCGGGCCGGCCCCGGTGAACAACCCCAGCGGCATCGACCGCTTCGACCGCGACGTCCTCTCCCGCACGGGCGCGCGCGTCGTGGTCATGGAGCTCGGCATCAACGACATACTCCGCCGCCCGCAGCAGAAGGACCCGCAGCAGATCGTCAACGGCCTCCGGCAGCTCGTGGCGCGCGCGCACGCGCGCGGCATGCGGGTGGTCGGCTCCACGCTGATGCCCTTCGAGGGGCACAAGGGCGCGGTGCCCGGCCAGGAGGTCACCCGGCAGGGCGTGAACGCGATGATCCGGGCGGGCGGCGTCTTCGACGACGTCGTCGACTTCGACGCGGCACTGCGCGACCCGGAGAACCCGGGGCAGCTGCTCCCGGCGTACGACTCCGGGGACCACCTGCACCCGAGCGACGCGGGGTACGCGGCGATGGCGCGGGCCCTGAACCTGGAGACGCTGAAGGGGCAGGCGGCGGCGCGGCTCTGAGGGGGCTGTGGCCGTGGCGGGGGTCGCAGGGCGGCCGGATGGCCGGGGGTGAGGGCCGCGGCGGGCGGGTTACGGCAGGGCCGCCAGGCCCGCTGGGGGGCAGTTCCTGCGGCCTTCCGCCCACGGGCGCGCGCGGCCCGGCCGGGGCGCCCTCCCGGGCGGCTCCCACCGGGCCCGTTCCGGTCCCGCCCCGGTCCTACTCCAGCGACTTGCGGCGCTCCTCGCGGTCCAGGCGGCGCTGCTCGCGGCGGTCCTCGCGGCTCAGCCTGCGCTCCTCGCGGTCGGCCTGCTGGAGTCGCTTGCTCTCCTCCTTCTCCGCCTTCGTCAGCTTCCGCTCCACGGAGACGCCGCCCCAGACGGCCAGGCCGGTGACCCGCACGCGCGGGGAGCCCGGGGTGCCGGGGCCGGTCGCCTGGTCGCCGAAGCCGCCCATGATGCCGACGCCGCTGACCTGGACGTCCAGGTCCTTGGGCACGACCACGCTCATGCCGCCCATGAGGGCGAAGCACCGGATGACGATCTCGCCGTCCTCGAAGCGGGCCTCCCGCAGGTCGATCTCACCGCCGCCCCACATCGCGAAGGCGGTGAACTTCCGCGGCACCGTCCAGCCGCCCTTGCGGTGGAAGCCGCCCCAAATGCCGATCGCACCCTTGGAAGTGCCCGTTCCGCCGATCCGGTCCCGCCAGGTGCCCGTGACCGGGGCGACGGAAGGGGCCACGGAGCCGGGTACGGGGAGGTCCCTCACGAGCGGCTCCAGCTCGCCGCGCGTACGGGCCTTGTACGCCGCGTCGAGGCGCTGCTCGAACTCCTCCATGTCGAGCCGCCCCTCGGCGACGGCCTCGCGCAGGGCTTCGGTGATTCGCTCTCGCTCGGCGTCGGAGGCCCGCATGTCAGGAAGTTCGCTCATCATGCGGAACAGAGTAGGTCGTGGGGGTGGGGTACGGCTTCTCGGGCGGCTCGGTGAACGGTGGGTGCGTGGGAGGTTGTTCCCCGGCCCCGCCCCTTCCCGCTGTATCCGATGTGCGGCTCCGCCGCGTGGCGGGGGCAAGCCCCCGGGCCCCGGTTCCGGGCAACAGATCAGCCCGTCCGGCGATTGAGGGCCGGGGTCCGGGGCGGAGCCCCGGTTCGGGAAGGGGCGGGGCCGGGGAAAGGCCCGCCGCAGGCGCACCCCTACCCACCCCCACCCACCGCCACCACCCCCGCCTCGTACGCCGCGATCACCGCCTGCGCCCGATCCCGCACCCCCAGCTTCCCGAACACCCCCGTGATGTGGTTCTTCACCGTCGACACACTGATGTCCATCGCCCCCGCGATCCCCGCGTTGTCGAGCCCCGTCGCCATCAGCCGCCACACCTCCCGCTCACGCGGCGTGAGCCCCGCCGGGTCCGCCACCGGCGCGGGGCGCTGCGGGGTCCTGACGTACGTGGAGATCAGACGGGTCATCAGCCGGGGGGCCACCGCCGCCTCGCCGGTGTGCACCACGCGGACCGCGGCGACCAGTTCCTCCGGTGAGATGTCCTTGGGCAGGAACCCGTAGGCGCCCGCGCGCAGGGCCGCCACCACGTACTCGTCCATGTCGAAGGTGCTCAGCGCCAGCACCCGGGACCCGGGCACCTCGCGCGCGAGCCGCCCGGTCGCGGCGACGCCGTCCAGCACCGGCATGCGGATGTCCATCACGACGACGTCGGGCCGCAGCCGGTGCGCGAGGGCCACCGCCTCCTCGCCGTCGCCCGCCTCGCCCACGACCTCGAAGGCCGGGTCGGGCGAGAGGATCAGGGCCAGCCCGCGCCGGACCAGCGGCTGGTCGTCCGCGATCAGGACCCTGATCGGCCGCCCGGCGGCCGCGCCGCCCGTCCCCTCGTCCGTCAAGCCGTCCACCAAGCCGTCCATCGACCCACCCGTCAGCTCGCCCGCCGGCCCGCCCGCCGGCCCGCCCGTCAGCTCGTCCGTCCGCCCGTCCCTCGGCCCGCTCATCGCAGCGCCCCCTCCCCCGCCTTCAGCGGCAGCCGGGCCGACACCCGGAATCCGCCCTCGTCCCCGGGCCCGCCTCCAGCGTCCCGCCGTGCAGCACGACCCGCTCCCGCATCCCGACCAGGCCGTAGCCGGACCCCGGGGCGGACCCCGGACCGGGCCTGCCGAAGCCGTCGGGCGGGCCCGCGCCGTCGTCCGACACCTCCACCGTCACCCCGTCCCCCGCATACGTCAGGCGTACGGTCGCCCGCGCCCCGCCCGCGTACTTGCGGGCGTTCGTCAGCGCCTCCTGCGCGATCCGGAACACCGTCAGGCCCACGCTCGGCGGCAGCGGGCGCTCCTCGCCCCGGGCGTCGAGCGTGGTGGGCAGCCCGGCCCGGCAGGACTCGGCGACGAGCCGCTCCAGGTCCCCGACCCCGGGCTGCGGGGCGGCGGGCGCCCCCTCCGTACCGCCCGGACCGTCCGCTCCGTCCGCCTCGTCCCCGGCCCGCAGCACGTCCAGCAGCTGCCGCATCTCGCGCAACGCGATCCGCCCCGAGCCCTCCAGGGTGACCAGCGCCTCCCTGGCCACCTCCGGGCGGGCGAGGTTGGCCCGCGCGCCCCCGGCCATCAGCTGCATGGTGGTGATGTGGTGCGCCACGATGTCGTGCAACTCGCGGGCGATGCGCCTCCGTTCGTCGGCCACCGCGCGGTCGGCCAGCAGCCGGCGCTTGGCCTCGGCGTCCCGCTGCCAGTGGTTCACGGCGGCCGCGGCGCCGACCACGAGCAGCCCGGAGGCCGCGCTGCCCACGATCTCGACGAGCCTCGGCTCCGGCCACGACGCCAGCCCCACCAGCGGCACCGCCACGGCCGCGAGCGCCGCCGGTGCCGCCACGGCCGGGCCCCGGGACCGTACGACCGTGTAGAGCCCGACCACGACCACGGCGTTGAAGTGCTGCTCGATCGGCACGCTGAAGTTCAGCACCAGGCCGAGCAGCAGGACGGCCACGAGGGTCGTCACGGGGGCGCGGCGCCGGGCCAGCAGCGGCAGCGCGGACACCACCAGCAGCACGTACCCGGCCGCCGGTACGTGTCCCCGGTCGGCCTGGCTGGTGAGCGTGAAGCCGATCAGGTCCACGACCGCAGCCCCGACCGCGACCAGCGCGTCGTTCCGCGTCCACAGCAGCCCGTCGCCTCCCGGCGGTGCCCCGTGGGCCCCGGGTGCGGGGCGCGTCGTCGGCATCTGTGGTCCTCCCCCGTCAGCCGCCCGCCCACCGGCCGTTGCCGGCGCGCCACGGCGGTCCTCCGGTGATCCATTCTCGCAGCGCCGCACGGACCCGCCCCCGGCCCCGGAGCCGATCCCGACCCGGGACCACGGTCCTGGGCCGGGGCCGCGCCCGGCCCCCGCTCCCAGGCCGCATCTCGTCCCGCGCTCGGACGATCCGCGCGTTCCGCGCTGATGAGCTGGACGAGGCCCGGGAGCACCCGGCGCTCCACCCACTGCCGGAGGACGACGTGATCCGCGCCCTGACCGGGTACTCCACCCGCAACCCATGGAAGGTCATCGCCCTCTGGGCGGTGCTGGGCATCTTCCTGACCGGGCTCAGCCAGGCGCTGGTCTACCGCGTCACCCAGACCCAGAGCGGCGACTTCCTGCCGGCGACGTACGACTCGGCCGCCGCGCTGAAGATCGCCGAGGAGCGGTTCGGGACCAAGCCCGACGCCAACGCGGTGACGGTGCTCGTCGCCCGCGCCGACGGCGCGCCGCTCACGGAGCCCGACCGCCGCCGCGTCGCCGGCGTCGCGGGCGAGCTGGGCGGCCGGCGCGTGCAGATGCCCAGACCCAAGGACGACCCCCCGGCCTTCCTGGTCCAGGACCACTCGCAGACGCCCAAGGTCAGCCCCGGCGTCCTCGCGCCGGACCGCGCCTTCGAGCTGCTCTCCGTCCAGCTGGCAGGCAACTCCACGGACCCGGGCATGCACGACCTCTACCGCGCGTTCCGCGACCGGGCGAAGGACGAGTTCGCCGAGGCCGGGATGCGCACCGGCTTCACCGGCGGGCTGGCCGACCTCGTGGACACCGCCGACGCCGAGGAGACCACCCAGAAGGTCGTCGGCGGGCTCATGGTCGGTCTGATCGTGCTGGTCAACGTCCTGGTGTTCCGCAGCGCGCTGGCCGCCTTCGTGCCCCTGCTCGCGGTGGTCCTCGTCGGCGGCGCGGCGGCGGGAGCGGTCGTCGGCGGCGCGAAGCTCACGGGCGTCATGCTCGACCCCTCCACCCCGAGCATGATCGGCGTGGTGCTGATCGGCATCGGCGTCGACTACTTCCTCTTCCTCCTCTTCCGCTTCCGCGAACAGCTGCGGGCCCGCCCCGACCTGCCCGCGCGCGCCGTGGCGGCCGACGTCGCCGCCCGGGTCGGCACCGCGATCACCTCGGCCGCGCTCACCATCGTGGCCGCGTTCGCCACCCTCGGGATCGCGACCTTCGGGCAGTTCCAGGTGCTCGGCCCGGCCATCGCCGTCTCGGTGCTCGTCATGCTGCTCGCCAGCCTCACCTTCATGCCCGCGCTGCTCGCGGTCACCGGCCGCAAGATGTTCTGGCCCTCCCGCGCCCTGAAGCACGAGCCGCGCCCCGGCGCGGCCGGGCGGATCGGCGACCTGGTGGCCCGCCGCCCGGTCGCCCTCGTCCTGGCCTCCGTCGCCCTGCTCGGCGCGCTGGCCGCCGGGCTGTCCGGCATCCGCATGGACTTCGGCCAGGGCTCCGGCAGCCGGGACACCCCGGCCGCCGTCACCGCCGCCGAGATCTCCCGCGCGCTGCCCGCCGGGGTGTCCGACCCGGCGGCCGTCTACGTCACCGCCAAGGGCGGCCGCACCCTCGCGGCGGGCGAGCTCGGCGCCCTGTCGAAGGCCCTCGCCGGGGTCGAGGGCGTCGGCCAGGTCGGCCGGACCACCCTCAACGGCGACCGCACCGCCGCCCGCCTCGACCTCTACCTCACCGCCGGCTCCCAGACCCAGCGGGCCCGCGACCTCGTCTCCGGACCCGTCCGCGACACCGTCGCCCGGCACACCCCCGCCGGCCTGGAGGCCCACGTCGGCGGCACCGCCGCGGTCTTCGCGGACATCTCCGACGCCGTCGGCCACGACCTCCGGATCGTCTTCCCCGTCGCCGCCGTGCTGATCGCCCTCATCCTGCTCGTCCTGCTGCGCAGCCTGCTCGCCCCGGCCGTCCTCATGGTCGCCGTCGGCCTCGGCTTCGCCGCCACGCTGGGCGCCTCCGCGCTCTTCTTCCAGCACCTCCTCGACAAGCCGGGCGTCAACTTCGTGCTCCCACTGGTGCTCTTCCTCTTCGTCGTCGCCCTCGGCACGGACTACAACATCCTGATCAGCGACCGCATCCGCGAGGAGATGGCCCGCCCCGGCCCGGCCCGCGCCGCCGTCGCCCGCGCCGTGCGCCACACGGCGCCCGCGATCGCGACGGCGGGGATCGTCCTCGCCGCGTCGTTCGGCAGCCTCGCGGTCAACGCGGAGCCGTCCACGCAGCAGATCGGCTTCGCGACGGCCCTGGGGATCCTGCTCTCGGCGTTCGTCCTCTCGATCGTGCTGGTCCCGGCGCTCGCCGCCCTGCTCGGGCGGGGGATCTGGTGGCCGGTGCGGCCCGGCGGCCGGCACTCCGGGGAGCGGGCGCCGCGGCCGTCGGACGAGCGGGTGTCCGTCCACCACTGACGGGCGCGCCGCACGGGGCTCCGGTCCTCGAGCGCCGGGCAGTCCGGCGCTCAAGGACCCCGCCCACCCCGGCTACAACCCCCGCCCGCCCGCGTACATCCGCGCGATCACGTCCTCGATGTCCGGCTCCCGCACCGACAGGTCCACCAGCGGATACCGCTCCGCCACCACCGCCACGATCGGCGCCGCGCTCTGCCCCGTCCCGAACGCCAGCCACTGCCGCGGCCCCTCCACCCTGACCGGGCGCGCGCCGGGCACGTCCTCGATCGGCGGGAGTTCGCGCTCCAGGTCGACGACGAGCGTGCGCTCGCTCTCCCCGGCCGCGTGCAGCTCGGCCAGGCCGCCGTCGTGGACCAGCCGGCCGTGGTCGATGACCATCACGCGCTTGCACAGTTGCTCGATGTCGGTGAGGTCGTGCGTGGTCAGCAGGACCGTCGTGCCCCGCTCGGCGTTGACCTCGCGCAGGAAGCCGCGGACCTTGGCCTTGCTGACCACGTCCAGGCCGATGGTCGGCTCGTCGAGGTAGAGCACCTCGGGGTCGTGCAGCAGGGCGGCGGCGATGTCCCCGCGCATCCGCTGGCCGAGGGAGAGCTGGCGCACCGGCACGTCGAGGAGGGCGCCCAGGTCCAGGAGCTCCACGCAGCGCTCCAGGTTGGCGCGGTAGCGGGCCTCGGGGACCCGGTACATGCGGCGCACCAGGCCGTACGAGTCGCGCAGCGGCAGGTCCCACCAGAGGGTGGTGCGCTGCCCGAAGACCACGCCGATCCGGTGCGCGAGCCTGGTGCGGTCGCGCGAGGGGTCGATGCCCGCGACGCGCAGCCGGCCCGCGCTGGGTGTCAGGATGCCCGTGAGCATCTTGATGGTGGTGGACTTCCCGGCGCCGTTGGGGCCGATGTAGCCGACCATCTCGCCGCGCCCGACGCGGAAGCCGATGCCGTCCACGGCCCGCACCCGGTGCCGCTCGCGGCGCAGGAAGCCCGCCTTGCGACGGACGTCGAAGACCTTCTCGACACCGTCCAGTTCGATGAACCCGTCCTCGGACAACGCGTCCCCAGCCACCTCTCAGCTTCCCGTGCTCCGGTAGTTCCTCAGCCCCACCCGCCACAGCAGTCCCGACACCGCGAGCATCGCGAGCGCCACCGCCGGCCCGCAGAAGTCCACCCAGCCCGGCAGGCCCAGCGGGTCGTCCCGGCCCAGCAGGCGCAGCACCGGGATCCAGTTGACGAAGGCGAGCGGCACCACGAAGGTCGCCCCGCGCACCAGTTCCCGGGCGAAGACCGCCGGCGGGTACTGGAGCATCGTCGAGCCGCCGTAGGTGAAGGAGTTCTGCACCTCGGAGGCGTCGGCCGCCCAGAACTGGAAGGCGGCGCCGGCGATGAAGACGGCGGCGAAGATCGCGGCCCCGGCGACCACCGTCACCACCGCGAAGAGGGCCTTCGCCGGGGTCCAGGCGAGGTCCGTGCGCGCCACGCCCCAGCCGAGGACGAGCAGGCCCTGGCAGACCCGGCCGAGGCGGCGCAGCGCGAAGCGGTCGGCGGCTACCTGGACGACGACGGGCGCGGGGCGGACCAGCAGGGTGTCGAGGGTGCCGTCGCGGACGCGCTGCCCGACCCGGTCCATGTTGCCGAGGGCGAGGTCCGCGAGGCCCAGGGAGGTGCTCGTCGCCCCGTACAGCAACGCGATCTCGGGGAGGGTGAAGCCGCCGAGCCGGTCGATGTGCGAGAACATGATCATGATGGCGACGAAGTCGAGGACACTGGCCGCGAAGTTGCCGGCCGTCGTCATCAGGAAGGACGCCCGGTAGGCCATCGTCGAGCGCACCCACATCGCGACGATCAGGCCGTAGGCGCGCAGTCCCGCGGGGACGCCCCGGACCCGGGAGAGGGCGTCAGCCACCCTGCACCACCACCTTCCTGGTCGCCAGGGACTGGAGCGCCCGCCCGGTGCCCAGCAGCAGCGCCGCCCACAGGGCCTGGAAGCCCAGCGCGCGGGCGAGGCCGGGCCCGGCGTGCATGCCGAGCAGCACGTCCACGGGCACCTGGAGCATGGCCGCCCAGGGCAGCAGCCGGGCGACCTCGCCGAAGAGGCCGGGGAAGACGGTCAGCGGCAACAGCATTCCCGAGAAGAACATGCACATCAGTGCGCTGATCATGTTGACGCCGGCGCCGTCGAGCAGCCAGAAGGCGCACAGGGCCACCAGGAAGCGCAGCGCGAAGCCCACCACGACGCCGAGCAGCACCGAGAGCAGGAAGGCGAGCCAGCGCAGCGGGTCGGCGGGCAGCGTCAGGTCGAAGACGAGCGCGCCGACCGCGAGCGGGACGGCGCCCCGGCCCAGCAGGTGGAAGACGGCCCGGCCGAGGTCGGCGGAGAGCCACCACAGCTGGAGGTCGGCGGGGCGGTAGAGGTCGACGGCGATGTCCCCGGAGCGGATGCGCTCCTGGAGCTCCTCCTGGAAGCCGCCGCCGAGCAGGGCCGCGGCGGCCAGCAGCCCCTGGCTCACCCAGACGAAGGTGAGGGCCTGCGACTGGTCGTAGCCGCCGAGGTGGGGACGCTCGTCCCAGAGCGCGAGGAAGGTGTAGGCGATGATGAAGCCGAACACCGTATTGGTGAAGACGCCCGCGGCCGTCGCGACGCGATACGTGGCATACCGCCGGAAACCACTCACGGCCACGGCCGCGTAGAGCCGCATCCCGGGGCACCTCCCGTCGTTGAACCTCGATAGTCCGCCGCCTCCGGAGCCCAGGGAGCTTAGCGGCCCTGTTCAGCCGCCGACCACGGCTTTTTCACCCCAAGGAGTGGTCGGCCTGACCCGGACGGCCCTTACCGGGCCGTCGCAGGTGCGCTACGCCCCCTTGGCGCGGAACGCATGATGCGAAAGTGTTTTACGGGGCGTAAGCCGCACGGCGGACCGCCCGACACAACACCGCCCTCACCGCGGTCGCACAACCCCGGTGGCGGCCGAGGAGTCCCAACAGACATGAGCGACGAGCAGTCACAGCAGCGGCCGGCCGGCGGTGACCACACCCGGCCGGCGGGCTGGTCGCCGAAGGACGGCACCGGGCCCGGCCGCAGAGGAAGACCCGGCCGCCCCAAGCGCACCGGATGGCGCCGCCTCCTGCCGACCTGGCGCATGGTGCTCGGCGGCTTCCTGCTGATCGTCCTGCTCATCGCCGGCGCCCTCGTCGCCGGCTACATGCTGGTGCACATCCCCGCGGCCAACCGGGCCGCCGTCGCCGAGAGCAACGTCTACCTCTACTCCGACGGCTCCCAGCTCGCCCGCGACGGCGAGGTCAACCGCGAGAGCGTCTCCCTGAGCAAGGTCCCCCGGGACGTCCAGCACGCGGTCCTCGCCGCCGAGGACCGCGACTTCTACTCCGAGTCGGCCGTCAACCCCGAGGCCATGCTCCGCGCCGCCTGGAACACCGCCACCGGCAAGGGCAAGCAGTCCGGCTCCACCATCACCCAGCAGTACGTCAAGAACTACTACCTGGGCCAGGAGCAGACCGTCACCCGCAAGGTGAAGGAGTTCTTCATCGCGATCAAGCTCGACCGCGAGCAGAGCAAGGACGAGATCCTCGAGGGCTATCTCAACACCAGCTACTTCGGCCGGAACGCCTACGGCATCCAGGCCGCCGCCCAGGCCTACTACGGCAAGGACTCCGACCGGCTGAACGCCGCGGAGGGCGCCTACCTGGCCACCCTCCTCAACGCCCCCAGCGCCTACGACGTCGGCGCCCACCCGGAGAACAAGCCGCGCGCCACGGCCCGCTGGAACTACGTCCTCGACGGCATGGTCAAGAAGAAGTGGCTCACCCCCGAGGACCGGGCGAAGATGAGCTTCCCGGCGCCCGGGAAGTCCAAGCCGCGCGTCGGCATGTCCGGGCAGCGCGGCTATCTCGTCGAGGCCGTCAAGGACCACCTCACCAACAACAAGCTCGTCGACGAGCAGACCCTGGCCCGCGGCGGCTACCGCATCACCACCACCATCGACCGCAAGAAGCAGGACGCCTTCGTCGACGCCGTGCAGAAGCGGCTGATGGACGAGCTGAGCGAGGGCCGCACGGTCGACCGGTACGTCAGGGCCGGCGGCGCCTCCATCGACCCCAGGACGGGCCGGGTCGTCGCCCTCTACGGCGGCATCGACTACACCAAGCAGTACGTCAACAACGCCACCCGCCGCGACTACCAGGTCGGCTCCACCTTCAAGCCCTTCGTCTTCACCTCGGCCGTGGAGAACGACTCCACCACCCAGGACGGCCGCGCGATCACCCCCAACACCGTCTACGACGGCACCAACAAGCGCCCCGTGCGCGGGCCCGGCGGACCGGTCGGCTTCGCCCCGGCCAACGAGGACGACCGCTCCTACGGCCGGATCACCGTCACCAAGGCCACCGACCTGTCCGTCAACGCCGTCTACGCCCAGATGGCCCAGGACGTCGGCCCCGCCAAGGTCAAGAACACCGCCGTCGCCCTCGGCATCCCCGAGAAGACGCCCGAGCTGATCGCCACCCCGTCCATCGCCCTCGGCGTCGCCACCGCCAGCGTCCTCGACATGACCCAGGCCTACGCGACCCTCGCCAACCACGGCAGGCACGGCGCCTACACCCTGGTCGACAAGGTCACCAAGGGCGGCGAGAGCGTCTCCCTGCCCGGCAAGGACACCAAGCAGGCCGTCTCCCGCGAGGCCGCCGACACCACCACCGCGATCCTCCAGAGCGTCGTCGACAACGGCACGGGCGCCGCCGCCCAGGCCGCCGGGCGCCCCGCCGCCGGCAAGACCGGCACCGCCGAGGAGGACAAGGCCGCCTGGTTCGCCGGCTACACCCCGGACCTCGCCACCGTCGTCGCCGTCATGGGCCAGGACTCCGACACCGGCGACCAGAAGCCGCTCTACGGGGCGACCGGGCTCGACCGCATCAACGGCGGCGGCTACCCCGCCGAGATCTGGGGGGCGTACACCGCCGCCGCCCTGTCCGGCACCCCCGTCAAGGACTTCGACCTGGACACCGCGAGCGGCGGCACCGTCCCGCCGCTGGAGCCGCCCGCCACCTCGGAGCCCCCGGAGTCGCCCAGCGCCCCGCCGCCCACCACCGCGCCGCCGACGGTCCCGCCGCGCACCTCCGCGCCGCCGGTGCCGCCCACCGGGCCGCCGACGTTCCCGGGCCCGCCGACTCCCCCGACGATCCCGCCGATCTTCACCTTCGAGCCGGGCGAGCCCCGGGGCGGCCTGAGCGGGAAGCACGGCATCGACAAGGGCGACCTGCTGGGCTACGACTACTGAGACACGCGGAGGGGCGGCCCGGAACCGAGGTTCCGGGCCGCCCCTCCGTATCTATACGGGCTCCGCCGGGCGTCAGTGGCCCGAGGTGGCCTTCAGGCCCACCACCGCCACCAGCAGCAGCACGACGAAGAAGATCCGCGCGGCGGTCGCCGGCTCGCCCAGCACCACCATGCCCAGCACCGCGGCGCCGGCCGCGCCGATGCCCACCCACACGCCGTAGGCGGTGCCGATGGGGAGCGACTTCGCGGCCTGCGACAGCAGCAGCATGCTGGCGGCGATACCCGCGACGGTGAACACGGTCGGCCACAGCCGCGTGAACCCGTCGGTGAACTTCATGCCGATCGACCAGCCGACCTCGAGCAGACCGGCGACGGCGAGCAGGACCCATGCCATGACGGCACCTCCGTGGAATCTACCTACAGGGGTGCGTCGTCTTGTCCTGACCCGGTACGGCGCGTCTCGTCGGGCTCTTACGACCGTATCAAAAAGGACGAAACGCGGGTAGCGGGGACGTGCCCGGATCCATGGGACGTCAAGGAGTCACAGTCGCCGGAGGCCGCCGGAGGCGTCAGAGGTAGAGACCCGTGGAGTCGTCCGACCCCTCCAGCCGCTCCGCCGCCACCGCGTGCAGATCCCGCTCGCGCATCAGGACGTACGCGACACCGCGCACCTCCACCTCGGCGCGGTCCTCCGGGTCGTACAGCACCCGGTCGCCCGGCTCCACCGTGCGCACGCTCTGCCCGACCGCCACGACCTCGGCCCAGGCCAGCCGGCGGCCCACCGCCGCCGTCGCCGGAATGACGATGCCGCCGGTGGACCGGCGCTCGCCCTCGGGAATGTCGGTCCGGACCAGCACGCGATCGTGCAGCATCCGGATGGGCAGCTTGTCGTGGGTGGTATGGGTACTCACGCCCCTGACCGTACCTGGCCGCGCCCGCCCCCCGAGGCCTCAGGCCGGGATCCGCCAGGATCCGCCGGGATCCTCCCGGTTACGCCCGGTACCCGAAGGCACCCGGGGGTACCGGCACTACGCCTTGTGACGACGCGAGGAGACCGTCAGCAGCCCGATCACACCCACGGCCACCATCGCCACCGGCACGATCCGGTCCAGCCGCGGCGCGCCCTCCTCCGTCACGAACCGCGCCCGCACGTCCGACACCAGCCGGTTCGCCGCCACGTAAGCACGGCCCGCGGTGGCGTCCACCTTCGCGGCCACCTTGGCCTTCGCATCGCCCACGATCGTGCTCGGGTGCATCCGCATCCCGATCTCGTCGAGCGTCACGGCGAGCTCTTCCCGCCTGCGGGCGATGTCCGCCTCGATCTGCGCAGGGGTCCTGGCTTCCGACACCGCGCTGCCTCCGTCGTCTCGATAAGAGTGATGATGAGTGATGACGACAGTCTGTCAGCTCGCCGGACGCCGTGCCCCGCGGCACCCCCGATCCACGCGGTGGCTAGTCTCGGGGAGCGGCGCCCGTCACCACGGCGCCGCCCCCAGGTCACGACGAGGAGAGTCATGAGCGAGCGACTTCAGCCCGGCGACACCGCCCCCGCCTTCACCCTGCCCGACGCGGACGGCAAGCAGGTCTCGCTCGCCGACCGCAAGGGCCGCAAGGTCATCGTCTACTTCTACCCGGCCGCCCTCACCCCGGGCTGCACCAAGCAGGCCTGCGACTTCACGGACAACCTCGACTTCCTCGCCGGCCACGGCTACGACGTGATCGGCGTCTCCCCCGACAAGCCGGAGAAGCTCGCGAAGTTCCGCGAGAAGGAGGAGCTCGCGGTCACCCTCGTCGGGGACCCGGAGAAGAAGGTGCTGGAGGCCTACGGCGCCTTCGGCGAGAAGAAGCTGTACGGGAAGACCGTCACGGGCGTCATCCGGTCGACGATCATCGTCGACGAGGAGGGCAAGGTCGAGCGCGCCCTCTACAACGTGAAGGCCACCGGCCACGTCGCGAAGATCATCAAGGACCTGGGCCTGTAGCCGCCCGGTCCCCCGCACGCCGTGCGGGCCGGCTTCCCCCGGCCCGTACGGCTACCGGCCCTCCGCCGGCGCCTCCGCCTCCGGAAGGTCCAGCACCGCCTGCGCGCCGCCGCCCTCCGCCGAGCCGAACTCCAGCCGCGCCCCCAGCACCACCGCCTGGCCCACCGCGATCGTCAGCCCCAGGCCGTGCCCGGTGCCACGCTCCGGCGCCGCCGTGCGGAACCGCCGCGGCCCCTGGTCCACCAGCTCCGGCGGATAGCCGTCACCGTGGTCGCGCACCGTGATCCGGGTGCCCTCCACCAGCACCTCGATCGGCGGCTTCCCGTGCTTCGCCGCGTTGCCCAGGATGTTCACCAGGATCCGCTCCACCCGGCGGGCGTCCGTCGCCACGATCCGGCCCTCGCCGGCCACCTCGACCGACACCTCGTCGACCCCACGCTGACCCTGCGCGCGCTTCACGATCCCGCGCACCAGCGACGGCAGTTCCACCTCGTCGAGCTGCGCCCGCTCCCGGCCGGCGTCCAGCCGCGACACCTCCAGCAGATCCTCGACCAGCACCCGCATCGTCTGCGCCCGCTCCCGGACCATCTCCACCGCCCGCGGGTGCGGCAGCAGCTCCGCCGAGGCCACCAGGCCGGCCACCGGCGTCCGCAGCTCGTGCGCCACGTCCGCGGTGAACTCGCGCTCCGCCTCCACCCGCGCCGCCAGCGACGCCGCCATGTGGTGCACCGACCGGCCCAGTTCCGCGACCTCGTCCCGGCCGCCGGCCGCCAGCGCCTCCGGGTCCGGCGGCTCCCCCGCCGCGATCCGGCGCGCCGCCGCCGCGCTGTGCCGCAGCCGCCGCGACAGGCTCTGCGCCACGAACCACGCGACCACCGCCATCAGCGCCACCGTGGCCGCGCCGGCCACCACCAGCGCCTTGTCCAGCGCCCGCTGGAGCGGGTCACGGTCCGGGTAGGGCGCCGACACCGACAGCACCTTGCCGCCGTCGACCTCCGTCGCCGCCCACACCCGGGGGTCGCCGCCACCGCTGATGTACGTACCGGAACGGCCCTCGCGGACCGCCTCCATCAGCACCGGCGGCAGCGTGGAGTCGTCGAGCTGCGCGCCGAGCGCGAGCAGGCTGTCCCGCTGGTAGACCTGGAGCGCCGAGCTGAGCAGGCTGTCCTGGTACGACTGCGCCTGCCCGGCGCGCTCCACGGCCGAGATGTGGTGGACGGCGAGGCCGAGGAGGACGACGGCGAGTGCGGTGACGAAGGAGATCGCGAGCGCGATCCGGCCACGGATTCCCATCACGCGATCGAGTACGTTTCCCGCGACTCACCGAGGGGCGTGGCCCCCGTGTAGTCGACCTCCAGGCCGGTGAACGCCATCTTCCCGTCGACGTTCTTCGCGCCGTAGAGCCGGAAACGCGCCGGGAAGGACGTCACACCCGCCCCGTTCGCACCTCGTGACACCTGCACCACACCATTGCCCTCGGCGCCGTCCAGCGCGTAGTGCGCCCAGGTGATCCCGCTCGCCACCATCCCGGCGTCCGCGCACGTCAGTGTGATGATCTCCGGCTCCACGACCGGCTCGCCCAGCCCGCACTCGCGCACCCCCGGGGTCTTCGCCGGCGCGGCGTCGACCTTCGCCTCGCCCACCCCGCGCGGCGCCTTCGACTTCTGGGCCGCCGCCGTCTTCGGGGCGTCGGACACCGCGCTCGCACGGTCCTGCGCCTGGCTGAACCACACGCCACCGAACGCCACGGCGGTCACCGCCGCGAAGACCGCCACGACGGTACGCGGTCTGGCCCGGCGAGACTCGGCACGGTCGGCCATCGGCCTCTCTTCCTGGGTGGGGACGTGCTGATGAGGGGGTGCTGCCCGCCCTCAGCTCTGAGGACGGTGAATTCGGGCGACGCGTTCCCTTCATGCCTATATCAGGTTCCCTCCCGCCCTGCCTCGCCCGAGTGACCTATCTCCCTCACCCCCACCCCACCGGTTTGAGCCGTCGCACAGCGCGCAGACGCATCACGCCCACCCGTACGAGCACTGTCGGCGCACCACGCGGCCGAGCCGAACGAGAGGAAGCCGAGCCGTGTCCACCGGCAGCAGCCCCGAGGCGGAGACCGAGACGACGACCGACCCGGCGGCGGTCAGACGCCACCCCGCCCTGTTCCGGGCCGTCGCCCGGCGCCGCAACCCCCCGCTGCGGCGCACCGACATCACCGTCACGGACGAGGCGACCGTCCGCCGCGCGGTGAAGGCGGCGGCCCTCGGCAACGCGATGGAGTGGTTCGACTTCGGCATCTACAGCTACCTGGCCGTGACCCTCGGGGACGTCTTCTTCCCCTCCGGGAACGACACCGTCCGGCTGCTGTCCTCGCTGGCCACCTTCGCCGTGGCGTTCCTCGTCCGGCCCCTGGGCGGCCTGTTCTTCGGCCCGCTCGGCGACCGCGTCGGCCGCAAGCGCGTACTGGCCCTGACCATGATCCTGATGGCCTCCGGCACCTTCGCGATCGGCCTGATCCCCTCCTACGCGACCATCGGCTTCTGGTCACCGGTCCTGCTGATCTGCTTCCGGATGCTCCAGGGCTTCTCCACCGGCGGCGAGTACGGCGGCGCGTCCACCTTCATAGCCGAGTACGCGCCCGACAAGCGGCGCGGCTTCTTCGCCAGCTTCCTCGAAGTCGGCACCCTCGCGGGCTACATCGGCGCGGCCGGCCTCGTCACCCTCATGAGCACGACGCTCGGCTCGGCGGCCATGGCCGACTGGGGCTGGCGGGTGCCCTTCCTGGTCGCCGGCCCGCTCGGCCTCGTCGGCCTCTACCTCCGGCTGAGGCTGGAGGACACCCCGGCCTACCAGAAGCTGGAGGAGGAGAGCGGGAGCCCGGCCGGGGAGCCGCTCAGCAGCGAGAGCGCCGAGCTGAAGCAGATCTTCGTCACCCAGTGGTCGCGGCTGCTGCTGTGCGTCGTGCTGGCCGGCGCGTACGGCATCACGGACTACATGCTGCTGTCCTACATGCCGACGTACCTCACCGACGAGCTCGGCTACGACGACGCCCACGGCCTGGTGATCCTGATCGTCACGATGGTCCTGCTGATGCTGCTGATGACCTTCGTCGGCCGGCTCAACGACCGCCTCGGCCGCAAGCCGCTCCTGATGGCGGGCATGGGCGGCTTCTTCCTGCTGTCGGTCCCGGCGTTCCTCCTCCTCAAGCAGGGCGGCCTGGTGGCGGTCTCCGGCGGCATGCTGATGCTCGGCCTCCCCCTGGTCTGCCTCCTCGGCACGATGTCCTCCGCCCTGCCCGCCCTCTTCCCCACCCCGGTCCGCTACGGCTCGCTGTCCATCGGCTACAACCTCTCGACGTCCCTCTTCGGCGGCACGACCCCACTGGCGGTCACGGGCCTGATCCACGCCACGGGCAGCGACATGGCCCCGGCCTTCTACGCGATGGCCGCGGCGCTGGTCGGCATGGTCGCGGTGGCCTGCATGCGCGAGACGGCCCGCCAGCCGCTGGAGGGCTCCCCGCCGTCGGTCTCCACGAAGGAGGAGGCGGCGGAAATAGTGACGTCCCGGGCGCCGGACCCGAAGTTCTGACACGTCCAGCCTTCGGCGTAACTGTCCGATGATCCCTTCGTTGAGGAGTTCGAGGCCGCGAACGTGTGGACGCGGCCGTGCCCAGGACTCTGAAGCCATTACCGGTGAGTGAGGGTTCCCGGACGCGGCCGCGGGTCCGGGAACCCTCCGCCGGTCCGTACGGAGGGGAACCATGCCGGTCAGGTACACATGCGAGATGCTCGTCGAGGTCGCACGCGCCTCGGCGTCGTACGACGAGGCGGTGCGCCGGTGCGGTGGCACGTCGACACCGGGCAGCCGGACGTACATCCGGGCCAGGATGGCCGAGCTCGGGGTGGACACCTCGCACTTCACGACGAGCCGGGTCCGCCACACAGAGGCGACGCTGCGGGAGCTGGTCGCTCTTTCGGGAAGCGTCGTGGAGGTGGTGCGGCGACTCGGCATCAGCCCGGTGGGCGGGAACCAGGCTCATATCGGGCGGCGAATCGCGGCGCTCGGCATCGACACCTCTCACTTCTCGGCGGCTCGCACCGGGCCGAAGCGGGCTTCCAGGAGCCTGCTCACGATGGGCTCACCGTCGGACGGACGCGTCTCGGGCCAGAGACTGCGCCGGGCACTGCTGAAGACCGGTGCGGACGAATCGTGCGCCGAGTGCGGGAACGGCACTGTATGGAACGGCGAACCCCTCCGGCTGGAGGTGGACCACCTCAACGGTGACTGGTGGGACAACCGGCCGGAGAACCTCCGCTTCCTCTGCCCCAACTGCCATGCGGTGACCGATACCTACCGCGGCCGGAAGCGAAGGAACCCAGCGTGACACAGCGCGCCTCGTACACCGAGGACCGGCTGACCAGGACGGCCGCTACGTCCACCAGCCTCATCGACATGCTGCGCAGACTCGATGCCCCTCTCGGCAGTGGGCCGCTCAGATACCTCCGCAGTCGTCTCGACCACTACGGCATAGCCACCGGGCACTTCGTCGAGGAACCTCTCCCCCCACGTGCGCGGCGCAGCTACTCCAAGGAACTACTGGAGGAGGCGGCCACCCGTTGTCACAGCATCCGGGAGATGCTCGAGTACATGGGCGTTCCGCCGTATGACAGCGCGTACAGCCACCTCGGCAGGAAGCTTGAGCGCTACGGTATCGACACCTCGCACTTCACAGGCAGGCGGGGAAACCGTGGGGCGACGCTGATTCCGGAGATCGAGCTACGGAAAGCGGTCGCCGAGTCCTACAGTCTGGCCGGGGTGATGCGGACGCTGGGGCGGCCCAACGGTGGAGCGGGCCGCGCACTGGCCAAGCGGAGCATCGCGACGTACGGGATCTCCACATCGCACTTCGTCGGGCAGGGGCATCAACGCGGACGGCCCTCGCACAACCGGAAGAACGCCTCGGAGATCCTCCGGAGACTGCCGCCAGGTTCGCCTCGGACAAAGACCGTTCTCCTCCGGCGGTCGCTCGACGAGCTCGGCGTCCCTCACGTCTGTGGCGCATGCGGTATCAGCGGCACCTGGCAAGGCAAGCGACTCGTCCTGGAGATCGACCACATCAACGGCGACCGCCTGGACAACCGCACCGAGAATCTGCGGTATCTGTGCCCGTCCTGCCACAGCCAGACCCGCACGTTCTCGAACAGGTCATCCCGTACAACAGTCCCTTCGCGGGCGTGTGGCGAGGCACAGTACAGTGGGCGCCACGGGTCCGTACCCCAGCTGGCCAAGAGGGCGCCGGTTTAGGTCCGGTGTGTCGTGGGTTCGAGTCCCACCGGGCCCACTTCGGAAGTGCGCGGCGCCGATCGGTGCCGCGCACTTCGCGTTCATCACCCCAGCAGCTCCCGGACCACCGGCACCAGGCCCCGGAACGCCTTCCCCCGGTGGCTGATCGCGTTCTTCTCCGCCGGGGTCAGTTCCGCGCAGGTGCGGGTCTCGCCCAGGGGCTGGAGGACCGGGTCGTAGCCGAAGCCGCCGGTGCCCGACGGCTCGTGGCGCAGGGTGCCCTCCAGACGGCCTTCGACCACGCGCTCCGTGCCGTCCGGGAGGGCGAGGGCCGCGGCGCAGGCGAAGTGCGCGGCGCGGTGTTCGTCGGCAATGTCGCCGAGCTGGGCGAGGAGGAGGTCGAGGTTGGCCTTGTCGTCGCCGTGGGTGCCGGCCCAGCGGGCCGAGAAGATGCCGGGGGCGCCGTTGAGGACGTCGACACAGAGGCCGGAGTCGTCGGCGACGGCCGGGAAGCCGGTGGCGCGGGCCAGGGCGTGGGCCTTGAGGAGGGCGTTCTCGGCGAAGGTGACGCCGGTCTCCTTGACGTCCGGGATCTCGGGGTAGGCGTCGGCGCCGACGAGCTCGACGTCGAGGCCCGCCTCCTCCAGGATGGCGCGGAGCTCGGTGACCTTGTTGGCGTTGCGGGTGGCGAGGATCAGGCGCTTCATGGGTGGGATTATCCCGGGTGCTCCGGCCGTGTCCCCCGGGGCCCGCTCACTTCGACGTGCAGACCTTCGCCAGTTCGCCGGCCGCGTCCTTGACCGGTGTCAGGTCGGGCGCCTTGTTCTGCCGCTCGGCCTCGCGGACGTTGGCCACGGCCGTCTGGAGGTGGTCGAGGGCCTTGCTCACATCCGTGTCGTCCGTCTTGTCCTTGAGCTTCCTGGTGTCCTTGTCGAGGGTGTCCAGGATCTTGTCGGCCTTGCCGGGGTCCTGGGCGGCGTCCGTCACGGCCCGCTGGAGGTCGTCGACGTCGTTGGTGATCTCGACGCCGAGGCGGGCGCAGTCGACGGCCTTCTGGGCGGCGGAGCAGCCGGCGGCCAGCGGCAGGGCGAGCGCGGCGGCGGCCAGGACGACGGCGGCCCTGGTGCGGTGGCGTGCGGGCATGGCGGTTCCCTTCCGGTGCGTGGCCACGGGCGTACGGCCGCGGCGCTTCGCGGTCGTACGCCCGTGTCTGTATCCCTAGGAACGCTCGTACAGGGCCTTACGGTTGCCCGTCAGAGGGTGCGGGCGAGGGCCTCGCGCTGGGCGGCGTCGAGCTGTCCGCAGCCCGCGACGGCGAGGTCGAGGAGGGCGTCGAGCTCGGCGCGGGCGAAGGGCTGGGCCTCGGCGGTGCCCTGGACCTCGACGAAGCGGCCGTCGCCGGTGCAGACGACGTTCATGTCGGTCTCGGCGCGGACGTCCTCCTCGTAGCAGAGGTCGAGGAGGGGGGTGCCGTCGACGATGCCGACGCTCACGGCGCTGACGGTGCCGGTCAGCGGCTGCCGGCCGTGCTTGATCAGCTTCTTGCCCTGGGCCCAGGTGACGGCGTCGGCGAGGGCGACGTAGGCGCCGGTGATGGCGGCGGTGCGGGTGCCGCCGTCGGCCTGGAGGACGTCGCAGTCGAGGACGATCGTGTTCTCGCCGAGGGCCTTGTAGTCGATCACGGCGCGCAGGGAGCGGCCGATGAGGCGGGAGATCTCGTGGGTGCGGCCGCCGATCTTGCCGCGGACGGACTCGCGGTCGCCGCGGGTGTTGGTGGCGCGGGGCAGCATCGAGTACTCGGCGGTGACCCAGCCCTCGCCGGAGCCCTTGCGCCAGCGGGGGACGCCCTCGCTGACGCTGGCGGTGCAGAAGACCTTGGTGTCGCCGAAGGAGACGAGGACGGATCCTTCGGCGTGCTTGCTCCAGCCACGCTGGATGGTCACGGGGCGGAGCTGGTCTGGGGTGCGGCCGTCGATGCGAGACATGGTGATGAGCCTATCGGCACCGCGGCATTGCGAAGGGCCCCGCTCCGGTTCATTGCGGCGAACCGGGCGCGGGGCCCTCGGCGGGAGCTCAGTGGCTCACATCATGTCTTCGATCTCGCCGGCGATCGGGTCGGCGTCGGTGCCGATGACGACCTGGATGGCGGTGCCCATCTTCACGACGCCGTGCGCGCCGGCGGCCTTGAGGGCGGCCTCATCGACGAGTTCCGGGTCGGCGACCTCGGTGCGGAGGCGGGTGATGCAGCCCTCGACCTCTTCGATGTTGTCGATGCCGCCGAGCCCGGCGACGATCTTCTCAGCCTTGGTGGCCATGTCCACTCCTGGTTGTCTCGGCCCTTCGGCGATCCCGCCGACCGGCTTTCACACGGTAACCCACGTTCAGCCCAACTACGCGGGCGTATGTCCGCCATCTGACGAAAGATGGCGTCCACAATGGCGATCACCCGGCGCTGCGCTCCGGGGGCCGGACAACACACCGCAAGTGGTCTACACCAGTATGCGGCAAAGCACCGAGTGACTGTCGCCGGGGCGGCAGGCCGGGAGGACGCAGATGAGTTCGAACGCCGCGGCGGTGCCCCGGGGGAAGAAGTGGACGCAGGTCCTCTTCCAGAACCTCCAGAAGATGGGGCGCAGCCTCCAGCTGCCGATCGCGGTGCTGCCGGCGGCGGGCATCCTCAACCGGCTCGGGCAGCCGGACGTGTTCGGCAAGGACGGCCTGGGTTGGACGGACGTGGCGAAGGTCTTCGCGGGTGCGGGCGGCGCGCTGCTGGACTCGGGGCTGGGGCTGCCGCTGCTGTTCTGCGTGGGCGTGGCCATCGGGATGGCGAAGAAGTCGGACGGTTCGACGGCGCTGGCCGCGGTCGTGGGCTTCCTCGTCTACTTCTCGGTGCTGCACCAGTTCCCCGAGGACTGCCCGCGCGAGACGGTGTTCGGCGGGGCGGGGCTGTGGAGCGGGGTGTGCGTCTCGACGGGCGGCACGGCGGCCCCGGCGAGCTTCCAGAACCCGGGGGTGTTCGGCGGCATCGTGATCGGGCTGCTGAGCGCCTGGTTCTGGATGCGGTTCCACCGGGTGCGGCTGGTGGACTGGCTGGGCTTCTTCAACGGGCGGCGGCTGGTGCCGATCCTGATGTCGTTCGTGGCGCTGGTGTTCGCGGTGCTCTGTCTGTTCGTGTGGCCGCCGGTGGGCGACGCGCTCACGGACTTCAGCGAGTGGCTGTCGGACCTGGGCTCGGCGGGCGCCGGTGTCTTCGGCGTGGCGAACCGGGCGCTGCTGGTGGTGGGGCTGCACCAGTTCCTGAACACGTTCATGTGGTTCCAGTTCGGCGACTACACGAAGCCGGACGGGACGGTCGTGCACGGTGACATCAACCGGTTCCTGGCGGGTGACCCGGACGCGGGGCAGTTCACCACCGGGTTCTTCCCGATCATGATGTTCGCGCTGCCGGCGGCGGCGTTGGCGATCGCGCATTGTGCGAAGCCGCACCGCCGGAAGGTGGTGGGCGGCATGATGCTCTCGGTGGGCCTGACGTCGTTCGTCACGGGCATCACGGAGCCGGTGGAGTACTCCTTCCTCTTCATCGCTCCGGTGCTGTACGCGATCCATGCCGTGCTCACGGGTGTGTCGATGGCGGTGACCTGGGGCTTCGGGGTGCACGACGGTTTCAGCTTCTCGGCCGGCCTGATCGACTATGTGATCAACTGGGGGCTGGCGACGAAGCCGTGGCTGATCATTCCGATCGGGCTGTGCTTCGCCGTCCTCTACTATGCGATTTTCCGCTTCGCGATTACGAAGTTCGATCTGCCGACGCCGGGCCGGGAACCGGAAGAGGTGGCGGAGGAGATCGAACAGGAGAACGTGAAGTAAGGGGTCAGTGACGCTGCGCCGGGATTCGCTTCCCGGCGCGACGGCCCCCGAGCCTTGGGCTCGGGGGCCGTTTCCGCTGCGCGGCTCCTGTGGGCGAGACCACGGGGAACTACGGATTCCTTTATCCCGGACTCACGTGCTACAACAGGTCTAAACCACTGAGTGGTGTAGACCAGATTGCGGGCCGTCCCCCCTTACCCCCCGAGCGCCCGCCTCACCTGGAGGAATCCGATGAGTAAGAGCGCCAAGGCGGCGAAGACGGCGCCTGTCGCCGCCGAGCCGGAGAAGAAGAAGTTCGGCGCCGGCGCGATGGCGATCGCCCAGCGCATCGGCCGCAGCCTGATGCTGCCCGTCGCGGTGCTTCCCGCCGCCGCGCTGATGGTCCGCCTGGGCCAGGGCGACATGCTGGGCAAGGAGTCCTTCCCGGCGTTCCTGAACAAGATCGCCGAGTTCATGTCCGCCGGTGGTGGCGCGATCCTCGACAACATGGCGCTGCTGTTCGCCGTGGGTGTCGCGATCGGCTTCGCCAAGAAGTCGGACGGCTCGACGGCGCTGGCCGCCGTCGCCGGTTACCTGGTCTTCTCGAAGGTGCTGGCCACCTTCACCGACGGCAGCCTCCCGAAGAAGGCGGCCGTGGTCGACGGCAAGGTCGCCATGGTGGAGCAGGCGGTCGACGCCAAGGTGCTCGGCGGTGTCGTGATGGGCATCGTGGTCGCGCTGATCTACCAGCGCTTCTACCGCACCAAGCTGCCCGACTGGGCGGGCTTCTTCGGCGGCCGCCGCCTGGTGCCGATCCTGTCGTCCTTCGCGGGTCTGCTGCTCGGTGTCGTCTTCGGTTACATCTGGCCGGTCCTCGGCACGGGTCTGCACAGCTTCGGTGAGTGGCTGGTCGGCTCCGGCGCGATCGGCGCGGGCATCTTCGGTGTCGCCAACCGCGGTCTGATCCCGGTCGGCATGCACCACCTGCTGAACTCCTTCCCGTGGCTCCAGGCCGGTTCGTACGACGGCCCCAAGGGCACCGTGAACGGCGACATCGCCCGCTTCCTCGCCGGTGACCCGAACGCCGGCCAGTTCATGACCGGCTTCTTCCCGATCATGATGTTCGCGCTCCCCGCGGCCTGCCTGGCGATCACCCACTGCGCCCGCCCGGAGAACCGCAAGGTCGTCGGCGGCATGATGTTCTCGCTCGCGCTCACCGCGTTCGTCACCGGTGTGACCGAGCCGATCGAGTTCACCTTCATGTTCGTCGCGCCGGTGCTGTACGCGATCCACGCGGTGCTGACCGGTGTCTCCATGGCTCTGACCTGGGCACTCGGCATGAAGGACGGCTTCGGCTTCTCGGCCGGCGCGATCGACTTCCTGCTGAACCTGGGTATCGCGTCCAAGCCGTGGCTGCTCGCCCTGGTGGGTCTGTGCTTCGCCGCGATCTACTATGTCGTCTTCCGCTTCGCGATCCTCAAGTTCAACTTGAAGACGCCGGGCCGTGAGTCGGAGGAGGAGTCCGCCGAACTCAAGGCGTGACCCCAGGACGCGGTTCTGAACCGTAAATGAAGAAATGCCCCCGGAATCCCTTGGATTCCGGGGGCATTTCCGTTGCACACCTTTAATGGCGGCCATAACGGCCCAGCGAACAACTAAATTTCATACACCGCGCCCGTACGCGCAAGTTCCGTCGGACCGTCGAAGACATCCCGCGCGTCACGCAGGTTGGTCAGCGGATCGGTCCACGGCGGGATATGCGTGAGCACCAGCCGGCCGACCCCGGCGCGGGCCGCGTGCTCCCCCGCCTCACGGCCGTTGAGATGGAGATCGGGGATGTCCTCCTTGCCGTAGGTGAACGACGCCTCGCAGAGCAGCAGGTCCGTGCCGAGCGCGAGCGTGTGCAGCGCCTCGCAGGGGCCGGTGTCGCCGGAGTACACGAGCGAGCGGCCGTCGTGCTCGACGCGGAAGGCGAACGCCTCGACGGGGTGGCGGACCCGGTCGGTGCGGACCGTGAGCGGGCCGAGGGCGAAGGCGCCGGGCGTGAGGGTGCGGAAGTCGAAGACCTCCCCCATGGAGCGCTCGTCGGGTACGTCGCCGTAGGCCGTGGCCAGCCGGTGCTCGGTGCCCTCGGGCCCGTACACGGGCAGGGGGCCGGCGCGGCCGCCCTCGTGCCGGTAGTAGCGGGCGACGAAGTACCCGCACATGTCGATGCAGTGGTCGGGATGCAGGTGGGACAGCAGGATGGCGTCGAGGTCGTAGAGACCGATGTGGCGTTGCAGCTCGCCCAGGGCTCCATTGCCCATGTCGAGCAGCAACCGGAAGCCGTCGGCCTCTACGAGGTAGCTCGAACAGGCCGATCCCTCGGACGGGAACGACCCCGAGCATCCGACGACGGTGAGCTTCATACGGGCCTGAACCTCCGTGGGCCGGGTACGGGGGGCCATGCGGTCCGTCGAGAGTAAGGCGCGGATCCGGCGGTCGCTCCTCCACGAGCTGGGGTTGTGGTTGAAGTCACCGGTACGGCGGCACGGCCGGGCGGCCCCGCCCGGCCCGCGCGCCCCCCGGCCGGGGGCGGAGGGGGCCATGAGGCGGGACGGCGTACGGGCGCGGTCAGGCCCAGAGCTGCCCGTGCAGCGTCTCGACCGCTTCCTCGTCCGTGGCGGCGGTGTAGACGCCCGTGGACAGGTACTTCCAGCCGCCGTCGGCGACGATGAAGGCGATGTCGGCGCGCTCCCCGGCCCGTTCGGCCTTGCGGGCCACGCCGAGGGCGGCGTGCAGGACGGCGCCGGTGGAGACGCCCGCGAAGATGCCCTCCCGCGCGAGGAGTTCACGGGTGCGGCGGACGGCGTCCTCGGAGCCCACGGAGTAGCGGGTGGTGAGGACGGACGCGTCGTAGAGCTCGGGCACGAAGCCCTCGTCGAGGTTGCGCAGGCCGTAGACGACGTCGTCGTAGCGCGGCTCGGCGGCGACGATCGACACGCCGGGCACGTGCTCGCGCAGATAGCGGCCGACGCCCATGAGGGTGCCGGTGGTGCCGAGGCCGGCCACGAAGTGGGTGATCTCGGGGAGGTCGGCGAGGATCTCGGGGCCGGTGGTGGCGTAGTGCGCGCCGGCGTTGTCGGGGTTGCCGTACTGGTAGAGCATCACCCAGTCGGGGTTGCGCTGCGCCAGCTCCTTGGCCCGGCGCACGGCCGTGTTGGAGCCGCCGGCGGCGGGCGAGGGGATGATCTCCGCGCCCCACATGGCGAGCAGCGCGCGGCGCTCCTCGCTGGTGTTCTCCGGCATGACGCACACCATGCGGTAGCCCTTGAGCTTGGCCGCCATGGCGAGGGAGATGCCGGTGTTGCCGGAGGTGGGCTCCAGGATGGTGCAGCCGGGGGTGAGCCGGCCGTCCTTCTCCGCCTGCTCGATCATGTGCAGGGCGGGGCGGTCCTTGACCGAGCCGGTGGGGTTGCGGTCCTCCAGCTTGGCCCAGACCCGGACCGTGCCGGACGGGGAGAGGCGCGGCAGGCGGACGAGCGGGGTGTTGCCCACCGCGGCCAGGGGGCTGTCGTAGCGCACGGCGCTCAGACCATGCCGCCGGCCACGGCCGGGAGGATGGTGACGCTGTCGCCGTCGGTGAGCTCGGTGGTGATGCCGGCCAGGAAGCGGACGTCCTCGTCATTGAGGTAGACGTTGACGAAGCGGCGCAGCTCGCCGCCGGCGGCCTCGTCGACGAGGCGCTCGCGGATGCCCGCGTGGCGGGTCTCCAGGTCCTTGAAGAGCTCGTCGATCGTGGCGCCGCTGCCCTCGACGGCCTTCTTGCCGTCGGTGTAGGTGCGGAGGATGGTCGGGATGCGGACCTCGATGGCCATGGCTGTGCTCCTGTCGGAGTGCGGGGTCGAATCGCGCGGGACGCGGGGGCTCACATCGTGAGAACCATGGGCGCATCGTATCGATTCCTTGTGCGCGCCCCGGAAGTTCGTCCCGCGATGCGGACCCTCCCGTCTCAGGACGTGGCACCCGGTGAGCGGCCTCAGTAGCTGTCGACGATCTTCACGTCCTCCTCCGTCACCACGCCGTCGACGATGCGGTACGAGCGGAACTGGAAGGGTCCGGCGTCATCGGTGTCGGCGGTGGAGACGAGGACGTAGTGGGCGCCCGGCTCGTTGGCGTAGGTGAGGTCCGTGCGGGAGGGGTAGGCCTCGGTGGCGGTGTGCGAGTGGTAGATGATCACGGGCTCCTCGTCGCGGTCGTCCATCTCGCGGTAGAGCCTGAGCAGGTCGGTGGAGTCGAACTCGTAGAACGTGGGCGACCGGGCGGCGTTGAGCATGGGGACGAAGCGCTCGGGGCGGTCGGTGCCGGCCGGGCCGGCGACCACGCCGCAGGCCTCGTCGGGGTGGTCGGCGCGGGCGTGCGCGACGATCTGGTCGTACAGGGCCTGGGTGAGGGTCAGCATGCCCGACAGGATAAGCAGAGGGCCCGTCCGTACCGAGGGGGGTGGTACGGGCGGGCCCGGTGCTGCGGGTACTGCGGGATGCTGCCGTGACGCGGGGTGCGTCAGGCGGCGTGCTCGGCCTCGGCGCGCGCGTCGGCGGCCAGCTTCGCGTAGTGCTCCGTGGACTTGCGCTCGAAGGCCGCGGGGTTGCGGCGCTTGAGGACGAGGTAGGAGACGCCCATGATCAGGCCCCAGAGGGGGGCGCAGTACAGGGAGACCCGCGAGCCCTCGTCGATGCCCATCAGCACGATCACCATCAGGATGAAGGCGAGTGCGAAGTAGCTGGTCCAGGGTGCGCCCGGGGCCCGGAACTCGGACTGCGGGAGCTCACCGCGGTCGGCCTTGCGACGGTAGCGGAGCTGGGCCACGAGGATCATGATCCAGGCCCACATGCCGGAGATGGTCGCGAAGGAGACGACGTAGTTGAACGCCTCGCCCGGCCACTGGTAGTTGATCCACACACCGACGAGCATGAGCACGGCGGAGAAGGTGGTGCCGCGCAGCGGCAGGCCGGACTTGGTCAGCTGTCCGAAGAACTTCGGGCCCTGGCCGTTGAGCGCGAGGTCGCGCAGCATGCGGCCGGTGGAGTACATGCCGGAGTTGCAGGAGGACAGCGCCGCGGTGAGGACGACGAAGTTGACGATGCCGGCGCCGGCCGGGAGGCCGATGCGGGCGAAGGCCTCGACGAAGGGGCTCTTGCCGGCCTCGAACGCGGTCCACGGGACCACGGACAGGATGATGATCAGCGCACCGATGTAGAAGACGGCGATCCGCCACGGGACGGTGTTGATCGCCTTGGGCAGGGTCTTCTTCGGGTCCTTGGCCTCGCCCGCCGTGACGCCGACGAGCTCGACGGCGAGGAAGGCGAACATCACGATCTGGAGCGTCATCAGCATGCTGGTGATGCCGTCGTCGCCGGCGAAGAAGCCGCCGTGGGACCAGAGGTTGCTGACGGAGGCGGTGTCCCCGGCGTCGGAGAAGCCGAGGGTGAGGACGCCGATGCCGATCAGGATCATGCCGATGATGGCGGTGACCTTGACCATGGAGAACCAGAACTCCAGCTCACCGAAGAGCTTCACGGAGATCAGGTTGGCGAGGTAGAGGACGACGGTGAAGATGAGCGCCGACACCCATTGCGGGATTGATTTGTCCCAGTAGTGCACATAGGTGGCCGCCGCGGTCACCTCGGTGATCCCGGTGACGACCCAGAAGAGCCAGTACGTCCATCCGGTCACATAGCCGAAGAACGGGCCGAGGAACTCCCGTGCGTACTCCGAGAAGGAGCCCGACACCGGTCGGTACATGAGCAGCTCACCGAGAGCGCGCATGATGAAGAAGATGACCAGGCCCGCGAGGGCGTAGGCCAGGATGAGGCTGGGTCCGGCCTTGGATATGGCCTTGCCCGCGCCGAGGAACAAGCCGGTGCCGATGGCGCCACCAATGGCGATCATCTGGATCTGTCGGTTGCCCAGTCCCCGCTGGTAACCCTCGGAAGCGCCATGTCCGCTTCCGTTCTGCCGTGCGGCCGCCGCGCTGGCGGTACGGTCCGCGACCTTCTCAGAGGTCATGGTGGTGCGCCTTTCTCCATACCGATCCGGCCATTGCGGATCGGGTCCAGATCCCCCCGGAAATGGAGTCCTGCATGCCGACGGTCGGTCGGCGGAGCGCTCCCGCCGTGACATGGGTGGCGTCACGGAGGCAGGTCGTGAAGATTTATCACGAGTGACACGGAGATCGTCCGGGCGGGTGTGAGGCACACCACAAGCGAAGTAGGACAAAAGTAAAAGTGGCGGCCATAGGCCGCCACCACAGTGACGCGATCGTTATCCGAAAATGAGCGTTCGCTGAGCGGACACTCATGTCATGTTCATGAAAATTGCCCTATGAATTCATGACATAGGGGTCCGCCGGGGGCTCGCGCCGCCCCTCGGGGGACCCGCCCCTACCCCGTCATCGCCTCGATCAACGTCTCTTGCAAGCCACCGAGCCAGAGATAGGCCATCACCATCGGCTTGCGCGGGTCCTCGTCCGGCAGCCGGAACAGCTCCTCGGTGTCGTCGTCCTCCCGGACCTCCAGCCGGGTGCCGATGGCGAGGCGCAGGTCGTTCAGCGCGCCGAGCCAGCGCCGGCACTCCTCCGGCGACAGCCGCAGCACGGCGCCGCCCTCGGCCAGGGACAGGGCGTCCAGCGAGCCGACGACGCCCAGGGCGTCCTCGCGCTTGCGGGCGCGCAGGTCGTTCTCGGTGTAGCGGCGGAACTCGGAGGCGTACGCGCGCTCGCGCTGGTCCTGCTCGCTGCCGGGGTCGCCGTAGGCGTCCGGGAAGAGGCGGGCCAGCGCGGGGTCGGCGGGCGGCTCGCTCGGGCCCTCGGCGAACAGCCGGGCCAGCGGATCGGCCTCGTCCGGGCCCTGGCTCTCGCCCGGCCCGATCAGCTCCAGGAGCTGCACGGCCAGGCTGCGCAGGATGGAGATCTCGACCTCGTCCAGGGCGACGGCGGCCCCGCCGCCGGGCAGCGGCTCGAAGTGCCCGGCCATCAACGGTCCTGCGACAGGGTCGCCCACAGCCCGTAGCCGTGCATCGCCTGCACGTCACGCTCCATTTCCTCGCGGCTGCCGCTGGAGACGGTGGCGCGGCCCTTGTGATGGACGTCGAGCATCAGCTTGTGCGCCTTGTCCTTGGAGTAGCCGAAGTAGGCCTGGAACACATACGTCACATAACTCATGAGGTTGACGGGATCGTTGTGGACCAGGGTCACCCAAGGGACATCGGGTTCGGCCACGGCGAAGGGGGATTCGCCCGTCTCGGGTCGCTCGATCTCGACCGGTGCAACACTCACGCTTCCCATGCTGCCACTCACGGCCGCGCGATGCACAAAGGGGTCCCCACCCGGCACCGTGTCCGGCGCCGGGCCCGTCCCCGCCGGGCTCCCCGTCATGTCGATCACAGAAATCGTCACTCTGACGAGTATTGGGGGTAGCATCTGGACCATGAACGCTGCGGACTTGAGGCTGCCGGTGGACGTGCCGTCGACGGCCCTTTTCACGGACCGGTACGAGCTCACGATGCTCCAGGCCGCGCTGCGGGCCGGCACCGCCGACCGGCGCTCGGTCTTCGAGGTCTTCACCCGCCGGCTGCCCGAGGGCCGCCGCTACGGCGTCGTCGGGGGCACCGGCCGGGTGCTGGACGCCGTCGAGAACTTCCGCTTCGACAGCGGGGTGCTGGACTTCCTCGCCGACCGGCGGATCGTGGACGAGCCGACGCTCGCGTGGCTCGCCGACTACCGCTTCCGCGGGGACATCTGGGGCTACCCCGAGGGCGAGGTCTACTTCCCCGGCTCCCCCGTCCTGCGGGTCGAGGGCACCTTCGCCGAGGCGGTCCTCCTGGAGACCGTCATCCTGTCGATCCTCAACCACGACTCGGCCGTCGCCGCCGCGGCCTCCCGGATGGCCGTCGCCGCCGGCGACCGGCCGCTGATCGAGATGGGCGCCCGGCGCACGCACGAGCTGGCGGCCGTCGCCGCCGCGCGCGCCGCCTATGTCGGCGGCTTCGCCTCGACGTCCGACCTCGCGGCCGGCTTCCGATACAACATTCCGACCGTCGGCACCAGTGCGCACGCCTTCACACTGCTGCACGACAGCGAGCGGGACGCCTTCCGCGCACAGGTCGACTCCCTCGGCGGAAGCACGACCCTGCTCGTCGACACCTACGACGTGACCGAGGCCGTCCGGATGGCCGTGGAGATCGCCGGGACGGAGCTCGGCGCCGTCCGGATCGACTCGGGCGACCTGCTGCTGCTGGCCCACCGGGTGCGCCAGCAGCTCGACGAGCTCGGGGCGGTCAAGACGAAGATCGTCGTCACCAGCGACCTGGACGAGTACGCCATCGCCTCGCTGGCCGCCGCGCCCGTGGACGCGTACGGCGTCGGCACCCAGCTGGTGACCGGCAGCGGCCACCCCACCTGCTCGATGGTCTACAAGCTCGTGGCCCGCGCGGACGCGGCCGGCCCGGACGCCCCGCTGCGGCCGGTGGCGAAGAAGTCCATGGGCGGCAAGACCTCCATCGGCGGCCGCAAGTGGGCGGCCCGCCGGCCGGACGCCGACGGCGTGGCCGAGGCCGAGGTCGTGGGCACCGGCCCGGTGCCCGCGGAGCTCGCGGACCGGCAGCTGCTCGTCCAGCTCGTCCGGGGCGGCGAGACCGTCGCCCGGGAGCCCCTGGACGCGGCGCGGGACCGGCACCGGGCGGCGCTGGCGGGGCTGCCGATGTCGGCGATACAGCTCTCGCGCGGCGAGGCCGTGCTGCCGACGGAATACCTCTGAGCCCCCGCCCCTGACGGACGCCGGAACGACGCCCGGGGCGACCATGGGAGAGGGGGCCGTGCGCCCCCGGTGCGCCGGACACCCTCTCCCATTACGCCGGAGGAGTCACTACCCTCGGTCACACAGCGACTTGATCCGCACTGTCGGCCGAGGGCCCTTCCCTTAAGGATCCGCACTATGCAGCGTGCACTGATCGTCGTCGACGTGCAGAACGACTTCTGCGAGGGCGGCAGCCTCGCGGTCGCCGGCGGCGCCGACGTCGCCGCGGCCATCACCGACCTGGTCGGCGAGGCCTCCGCGGGCTACCGCCATGTGGTCGCCACCCGCGACCACCACATAGACCCCGGTGATCATTTCTCCGACCACCCGGACTTCGAGCACTCCTGGCCCGCGCACTGCGTGGCCGGCACGGAGGGCAGCGGCTTCCACCCCAACTTCGCCCCGGTGATCGCCTCCGGCGCCATAGACGCCGTCTTCGACAAGGGCGCCTACACCGCGGCCTACAGCGGCTTCGAGGGCACCGACGAGAACGGCGTCTCCCTCGCCGACTGGCTGCGGGAGCGGGGCGTGACCGAGGTCGACGTGGTGGGCATCGCCACGGACCACTGCGTACGGGCCACGGCGCTGGACGCCCGCCGGGAGGGCTTCGCGACGCAGGTCCTGCTGGACCTCACGGCCGGGGTGGCCCCCCGGACCACGGAGCGGGCCCTGGAGGAGCTCCGGGACGCGGGCGTGGAGCTGAGCGGCAAGCCGGTCGTCCAGGGCGGCTGAGCCGGGCCCTGAGCCCCGCGCGACCGCGGCCGGTACGGCCGTCAGCCCCCGGAGGCGCCGGAACCGGCGGGCCTCCGCAGCAGGCTCCGTATCGGATGCCAGGACTCCGTGTCGTCGTCCGGGGCCGCGCGCCAGACCAGGCCGTCCGGGTGGTGCAGGACCGCCGTTATCTCGTCCGGAGTGGGCGGCTCGGTGTTGCCCCGCAGGTAGACCGCGCGCAGGCCGAGGTTGCGGAGCCGGGTGAGGGCCCGCTGGCGGTTCGCGGCGTGCACCAGGACCCGGACCCGCCCGCCGGGCGCCCCGCTGCCGCCGGGCGGGCTGGGCAGCGACAGGGCGACGACCACGCTGCCGCCCGGGAGCTTGGCGAATCCGCCTCCGGCCACCCGCGCCACCTCTTCCCCTCGTCGTCCCGGTGCCGGTCAGGACCGGTCAGGGGCCGCTCACGCCCCGCCGGAAACCGGCTCCCGGGCGGGAGTGTCAATAACGGCCCCCCGCCGGTCATCTAAACGCGATCGGCCGCCGCCCGCTAGAGGGCGACGGCCGATACGTCTCTGACCTGCGATGACGCCGATTACTCGGGGATCACTTGCCGGAGGGGCCCACCTGGAGGGTCATCGTGGAGCCGCTCGGCGCCTCCGTGAGGATCTTGATCCGGGTGTTGGTGTCAGTAAGCTGCACGCCGCCGGTCGGGTTCGTCCTGTCGAAGTACGAGCCCTTGCGGTCGTCGAAGACCGGCGTGCCCAGCTTGCCCTTGACCCGGGCGGCGACGCCGTCCCGGTGCAGGGTGAAGCCGTCGGTCGGGAACCAGCTGAAGGTCGAGTCGTACGCCTGGATGCCGTTCTTCATCAGCGAGCCGTCGGCCCACTTCTCGGCCTTCGCGTGCGCGTCGACGGGCAGGATACGGCCGACACCGGGGTGCGCGCTGACGTTGTTGTCGATCTGGGAGGTGTCCCACTTCCAGATCAACAGGCCGTTCTGGTACGGGAAGTGCTCCACCCAGGACGGACGGTCCTTGCGCCAGCCGAAGTTGTACGGGCCGACCTTGAGGGTCTTGTCGTACGACACGTACTGACGGTTCTCGGCGATGTAGTACTGCGCGTACTCCTTGGTGAAGGACTCACCGATGCGCGAGAAGCCCTTGGCCGTCCAGCCGTTGTCGTCGCCCTCGGCGCCGTCCGTGAACAGCGGGGCGCCGTCGGCGGTGAGGGTGATGGCGTCGGCGGTGAAGCCCTTGCCCGAGGTGCCGCCGTCCGTCAGGTAGCGCAGACGCAGGTCGAACTTCTTGCCCGCGTAGGCGTCCAGCGGGTAGGCGAGCTTCTTGTACGCGCCGGAGACACCCGTCAGGGCCGGCTTGTCGGCGCCGTCGCGCGGGATGGACCTGCCGTCGGCGGTGCCGTCGAGCGGGGTCCAGTTGGTGCCGTCCGTGGAGGCCTCGACGTAGAGGTAGTCGTAGTTGGCCTCGATGTCCCACCAGCCGGAGAGGTCCAGCTGCGCCTTGGACTTGCCCGTGAGGTCGACGGAGCGGGTGAGGGTGTTCTTCAGGTCGTCGCCCTGACCGCCCCACCACTGCTTGCCGCCCTCGGCCGGCTTCACGACGTCCGTCTTCACGGCCTTCGCGGGCAGGTCGACGACGAGCGCCTGCTTGTCCTTGGTGTTGTACTCGGCCACGCCCAGCTTGTGCGTCGACTTCGTCGCCGCCTTCGCCTTGGCGTAGTTGAGCCAGCCGAGCTGGAGCTTGTCCCAGGCGCTCATGTCACCGGGGAGGTCGCCGATGGAGTCCTTGCCGTTGCCCAGCCAGGAGCCGGAGGACATCAGCGACCAGTAGGCGACCGAGGACTCGCCCTTGCCGGAGGTGTCGTACTCGTCGGGCAGGCCCAGGTCGTGCGCGTACTCGTGGGCGAAGACGCCGAGGCCGCCGTTCTCCGGCTGCATGGTGTAGTCGCCGACCCAGATGCCGGTGTCACCGATCTGGGTGCCGCCCGCCTTGTTGCCCGAGGGGCCGGTGCGGCCGGTGTCGGCGCCGTAGGCGTACCAGCGGTGGGCCCAGATGGCGTCGGTCTTCTGCGCGCCGCCGCCGGCGGACTCGTCCTCGCCGGCGTGGACGATCTGGAAGTGGTCGATGTAGCCGTCGGGCTCGTTGAAGTTGCCGTCGCCGTCGAAGTCGTTGCGGTCCCACTGGTCGTACTTGGCCAGCTCCGCCTTGATCTCGGCGTCGGAGCGGCCGGCGGCCTTCTGGTCCGCGGCCCACTGGTTGACGCCGTCGCGCACCAGGTCCCAGGCGCTCGGGCAGTTGGTGGAGCCGCAGTAGTTGGAGCCGTAGCGGGCCTCGTTGAAGGGGACCTTGACCCAGTCGGTCACCTGGCCCTCGACCGAGTAGCGGCCCGAGGACTGCTTCTCGTAGTACTTGGCGAGGGACTCCTTGCTCTTGTCCTTCGAGAAGTACAGGTCCTGGAAGTGCTGCCGGTTGTAGTCCTTCTGCCAGGCCGTGCTGTTGTCCTTCGCACGGTCCGGCTGGTCTATCCGGTTGTGGGCGGGGCCGGGTGCGCCGCCGAACTTCTTGACGGGCGGCTTGGGCCCGTCGGGGCCGTCCGGGTCGTACATCGTGGTGTCGTCGACCTTGTCGCCGAACTCGACCAGGACGGTGAAGATGCGGTCGGTCTTCTCGCGGGCGAGCTCGACGTACTTGCCCTTGCCGAGCTGGACGACCTTCGAACCACCGCGCTGCTCGGTGCGGGCGTCACCGGCTATCACCTTGTCGAGCGCGGCCTTGCGCTCCGCCTCGCGCTTCTTGGTGAACGGGCCCTTGAGGTCGTGCTCGACGCCGCGCCCGGCCTGCTCCGGGTCGCTGCGGACGACGCCGGCGGGGTGGTCGGTCCCGCTGTCGCCCGTGGCACCGGCCGCCTGAGCGAATCCGGCCGAAAGGGTCGTAGCGCCCAGCACGACGGCCGTGGCCACGGCCGCGGATCTGGCGACCCTCCGTTGGCTGCTTTTCACTTGTGTCTGTCCTCCCCAGTAACAACTGTGGAGGTATTTGACCGGAGAGGCTCCGGAAAAGACAGACCTTGACTGAAGCCGCTAGAGCAAGTACGTTATCCGACCTTTAAGTTGCGGATTTCGGACATCAACCGGCGCGTTGATCTCACCAGTTGGACGGCGCGATGCCGCCGTGCGCCCCCCGTGCTCCGGTACCGTGGGTTAGGTCACGCTTACCGGGAGTTCCGCTCGGGCAGACAGGACCGTAGAGTCGTTTTGCTGTACGTACCAGCCGACTCCGCTACCCCCCTGTTCATAGCCCCGAGGACGGATCCCGCCATGCCGCGTCCGACTCCCGCACAGATAGCCTATGGATCGGCCACCGTCGTCTTCTCCGCCCTCGCCATGCTGCTGTTCGCGCAGCCCGGCGCCGGGTTCGGGACGGCCCTCATCGCCCTTGTCTCGCTCGCGCTCGGACTCCTCGTCGCCCTCACGGTGCCGGTGTCACGCCCGACCGGCCGCGTCCCCCGTGGGGAAGCGGCCGGCGCGCGTGCGCGGCGTGCGCCGCAGCCCGCGGAGTCCAGGGTGGGAGAGCACTCACTGCACCGTTGACACCACCACGGTCTTGGCGGCCTTGTCGTGGATGCACTGGTGATACGGGTCGTCCCAGGTGCACCACAGCACATTGATCAGCCAGAAGACGAAGCCACAGCACGGGACGACCTCGGGCAGGGAGTAGACGGCGGCGCGCGTCCAGCCCGGCCGCCCCTCGGGAACCGCCCCGTTGTCGAGCATCGCCACCCGGATCTGCATGGCCATCTTGCCGACCGTCTGCCCGCGCTTGGTGAGCATCAGGCCTTCGTAGACGAAGTAGACGACCGCGATGATGATGGACAGCCCGGTGGACTTGCCGCTGTCGTCCCAGGGGTCCCAGCCCCAGGTCGCGGCCGAGAAGACGGCGCTCACCGGGATGGCCACCAGCAGGCCGTCGATGATCCGCGCGACCAGCCGCTTCCAGCGGCTGGCCAGCGGCGGCATGCCCGCGAGCGGGTCGGCCGCGCCGAAGCTGTTGCCGTAAGGATTGCCCGTACCACCGCCCGGGCCGCTGCCGGGGGCACCGGGGTAGGAGGCGGGACCACCGCCGGGACCGCCACCGGGGGCGCCCGGATAGGGGCCCGGCCCACCGCCCGTACCACCGGTGCCGCCCGTACCGCCGGGGTACGGGGCACCGGCGCCCTGCCCGCCTCCGGGTGAGGCGCCTCCGCCGGCGCCGCCGTAGGGCGGCGGCTCGGAGGGCCGCTTCTGGAACGGGTCGTCGTCGCGCGGCTGGTCGGTGCTCATGGCCCGAGTAGAACCCAGGCTTCCGGTGACCGCATCCGGCCGTATGCCGTTCGAGTTGCCCGCGGTCAGCCGCTCTTCGCGGCGACGAACGTACGGGCCGCCTTGTCGTGCCAGCACTGCCGCCAGGGCCGGTCGAACAGGCACCACAGGACGCCCAGCACCCCGGCGCCCAGGACGCCCAGCACCCCGTACACCAGCCAGCGGCGGAGCGCCGCCCCGAAGCCGGGGGTGTCGTGCGACTCGATGTCGAGGACCCGCACGCCGCACAGCTTCTTGCCCAGGGTGCGGCCCCACCTGGCGGTGGGCAGCGCCTCCAGGACCACTCCCGCCACGAGGAGCACGGCCAGCACGATGCCGAGGTAGGTGCCGGTGGTGCCGTCGAGCAGCCAGACGGTGACGGTCCGGCCGGACTGCTTGGCCTGCTCGACCTTGGTGTCGATGTGCTCGGTGGCCTTGGCCCACAGGGGCACGGCCGCGGCGGAGACCACGGCGCCCAGGACGGCGGAGTCGACGAGGCGCGCGGCGAGCCGCCGGCCGAGCCCTGCGGGCCGGCCCTGCTCCTGCGCGGCCCGCAGGAAGGGGTCGTCCTTCGGCGGCTTCCACGGGGCGGCGGCGTCGCCGCCCTGGGGCTGCTGGCGGGCGAGCTGCTGCACCTGCTGCGCCCAGCCGCCGGCCGGCGCGCCGGAGCGGTCGGAGCCGGGCCGGTCGGACACCGGGCGGTCGGGGGCCGAGCGGTCCGTGGCGGGCTTCGGGGAGGCGGGCAGGGCCTGGCGCTCCGGGGCGGCGGGCAGCGGTGCGGGGCCGGCCTCCCGGGCCCGGGCGTCGGGCCACACCTGCGGGGCGGGCGCGGCGGCGGCCGGCTGGGCCTGCTGGGGCTGCGCGGCCGTGCGCAGCTGGATGGTGCCCCGGCCGGAGGTGGCGGGGGCGGAGCGGGCGGAGGGCGCCGAGGGGACGACGGGCCGCTCCGGACGGATCGTCAGGGTGCCGTCGGCACGCGCGGGTCGCGGGCCCTCGGGGGCCGCGCCGTCCGGGGCGCCGCCGGGCGCGGTCCCGTCCTGGCGGGGGTCGCGGGCGGCCGGGACGGCGGGCTCGGCCCAGCCGCCGCGGCGGTCGGGCGGACCGCCGAACCCGGCGCGCGGATCCGCCGCTTCCGCGCGGGCGTCGCGCAGCGCGGGCTCCTCGTCCAGGAACATGGGCCCGGTCTCCTCGGCCGACTGCCGGGCCGGGGGCATGGCCGCGGACGGGCCCGAGGCTCCCGGCGTCTCCGCGGGAGCGGAGGAAGGGGAGGAAGAAGAGGAAGAAGAGGGGGACGAGGAGGAAGGGGACGACGAGCGCCTGGGCGTGGGCGGTACGGGCGCGGCGAGCGCGGGGGCGGCGGGGGCGACTCCGGGCGGCGGCGCGGGCATCGGCTCGCCCTCGGCGGGCGCGGGCCGGCTCGTACCGGGCACCCAGGCGGTGCCGCTCCAGTACCGGATATAGCCAGGAATGGACGGATCCGGGTAGAAACCTTCGACGGGGCTGCTGTCGGCGGATCCTGAGGTAGGAGCGCTCATCGTGTCCGGTGTCCCGTATCTGCTCGGCCGTACTGGGTGTCATGTCGGGGCGGGCGGCTGGCACTGAGCAGTCTGCCGCACGCGCGCGTGCATCCTGTGCGCGGCTCCGGTCCTCCGTGACCTCAATGCACAAAAGGCAACCCGGGGCGCTCCAGACAGGTCTACCAGACGGCTCTCCACTCTGCGGCCGTCCCGCGGGCGGGACCACTCACACGTGCGACCGGTGGCACGGCGTCAGCGCGCCGTACCCGCCGCTGAAAAGTTCGGATCGATCGGGCGAAGTCGCGTAATGGTGTGGGGGTCGGTGCGCTCCCTCCGGTGCGGGCCCGTTTCGCGAGGTGCCACGCAGCGAGAGAAGCAGAGCAGAGAGGGCGCATCATGCACACCGTGGTGGAACGAGAGCTGGAGCTCAATCTGGTGCTGTCGCCGGACCGCAGCATCCCCGTCCCGGCCCGGCTCAGCTACCGGTCGGCCGATCCGTACGCCGTCCACATCTCCTTCCACGTCACCTCGGACTCGCCGGTGAACTGGACCTTCGCCCGGGAGCTGCTGGTGGAGGGGGTGTTCCGGCCGTCCGGGCACGGGGACGTGCGGGTGTGGCCGACGCATGCCGACGGGCGCAGCCTGGTGTGCATGGCGCTGTCGTCGCCGGACGGCGAGGCGCTGCTGGAGGCGCCCGCGTCGCCGGTGGCGGCGTGGCTGGAGCGGACGCTGCGGGCGGTGGCGCCGGGGTCGGAGCCGGAGCGGCTCGCGCTGGACGAGGCGCTGCGCGAGCTGCTGGGGGCGTGAGGGCCGGGGTTCCTGTGGTACGGGCGTCCGGGGTGGCCCGGGGGCAAGTCCCGGTCGTTCAGAAGAGCTTGCCGGGGTTGAGGAGGCCCAGGGGGTCGAAGACCTGCTTGAGCGAGCGCTGGAGCTCCAGCGCGACCGGGCCCAGCTCGCGGGCCAGCCAGTCCTTCTTCAGCACGCCGACGCCGTGTTCGCCGGTGATCGTGCCGCCCAGTTCCAGGCCGAGGGCCATGATCTCGTCGAAGGACTCGCGGGCGCGGCGGGCCTCGTCGGCGTCGGCGGGGTCGAAGCAGACGACGGGGTGGGTGTTGCCGTCGCCGGCGTGTGCGCAGACGCCGATGAGCAGCCCGTACTTGTCGGCGATCGCGGCGGTGCCGTCGAGCATGGCGGCGAGCCGGGAGCGGGGCACGCAGACGTCGTCGATCATCGTGGCGGACTTCAGGGACTCCAGGGCGGGGAGGGTCATCCGGCGGGCCTGGAGGAGGAGGTCGGACTCGGCGGCCGTGTCGGCGGGCACGACCTCGGTGGCACCGGCGGCGGTGCACAGCTCGGCGACGGCGGCGAGGTCGGCGGCGGGGTCCGGGGTGTCGAAGGCGGCGAGGAGGAGGGCGGCGGTGCTCTCCGGGAGGCCCATGTGGCCCATGGCGTTGACGGCCTGGACGGAGGTGCGGTCCATCAGCTCCAGCAGGGAGGGCGCGTGGCCGCGCGCCATGATCTCGCAGACGGCCTCGCAGGCGGCGGCTACGGAGGGGAACTCCGCGGCCAGGGCGAGGTGTTCGGGCGGCGCGGGCTTGAGGGCGAGGACGGCCCGTACGACGACGCCGAGGCTGCCCTCGGAGCCGACGAAGAGGCGGGTGAGGTCGTAGCCGGCGACGCCCTTGGCGGTGCGGCGGCCGGTGGTGAGCAGCCGCCCGTCGGCGAGGACGACGTCGAGGCCGAGGACGTATTCGGCGGTGACCCCGTACTTCACGCAGCACAGGCCGCCGGAGGCGGTGCCGATGTTGCCCCCGATGGTGCACTGTTCCCAACTGGAGGGATCGGGCGGATAGTAGAGACCTTGTGCGGCGACGGCCCGGGAGAGCTCGGCGTTGACGACGCCCGGCTCGACCACGGCGATCCGGTCGACGGGATTGATCTCGATGATGCGGTCCATCTTGACGAGCGAGAGGACGACGCAGCCGTCGGTGGCGTTGGCCGCGCCGGACAGCCCGGTGCGGGCCCCCTGCGGGACGACGGGGACGCGCAGGGCGGTGGCGGTGCGCATGACGTGCCGCACGTGTTCGACGGTGCGCGGGAGGACGACGGCGGCCGCGGTGCCGGCGTCGCAGAAGCTGGCCATGTCCTTGGCGTACGCGCGTATGACGTCGGGGTCGGTGAGGACGGCCTCGTCGGGGAGGCCTTCGCGGAGCAGCTTGATCAGATCGCCCATGGGGGTTCTCTTCCCCTGCCCGCCCCTCCCCGTAACCGGGGCTCCGTCCCGGACCCCGGCCCGCGAAGGCCGGACGGACTGGATCCCGCCCGGACCTTCCGGGAAAGGCCGGCCTCGGCGGAATCCAGCCCGTCCGGCGTTTGAGGACAGCTCGGAGGCCCGCCCCCGCCCGGGGGCACCTGCCTTTACGGGCCCCGTGAACCGGCTAGAGGTTCCCCCTCTTCTCCTGCTCGCGCTCGATGGCCTCGAAGAGCGCCTTGAAGTTGCCCTTGCCGAAGCCCATGGAGCCATGGCGTTCGATCATCTCGAAGAAGACCGTCGGCCGGTCCTGGACCGGCTTGGTGAAGATCTGGAGCAGGTAGCCGTCCTCGTCGCGGTCGACGAGGATCTTCAGCTCGCGGAGCGTGTCGACGGGGACGCGGGTCTCGCCGGCCCAGTCGCCGAGGGTGTCGTAGTACGAGTCGGGGGTGTCCAGGAACTGCACGCCGGCGTCGCGCATGGCCCGGACGGTGGCGACGATGTCGTTGGTGGCGAGGGCGATGTGCTGGACGCCCGGGCCGTTGTAGAACTCCAGGTACTCGTCGATCTGGGACTTCTTCTTGGCGATGGCCGGCTCGTTGAGCGGGAACTTCACCTTGCGGGTGCCGTCCGCGACGACCTTCGACATGAGCGCGGAGTACTCGGTGGCGATGTCGTCGCCCACGAACTCCTTCATGTTGGTGAAGCCCATGACGTTGTTGTAGAAGCTCACCCACTCGTCCATCTTGCCGAGCTCGACGTTGCCCACGCAGTGGTCGATGGCCTGGAAGCGGCGGGGTCCGGGCGTGACGACCGGCTCGGCGGCCTCGAAGCCGGGGAGGTACGGGCCGGTGTAGCCGGTGCGCTCGACCAGGGTGTGGACCGTCTGTCCGTAGGTGGCGATGGTGGCGAGCACCACGGTGCCGTGCTCGTCGGTGAGCTCGTGGGGCTCCGTTATGCCCGTGGCGCCGTGCTCGACGGCGTAGGCGTAGGCGGCGCGCGCGTCCGGCACCTCGATGGCCAGGTCGATGACGCCGTCACCGTGCTCGGCGACGTGCTCGGCGAGGAAGCGGCCGCGGTCCGTGGCGGCCTTGATGACGGAGGTGAAGACGAAGCGGGCGCTGCCCGACTCCAGGACGTAACTGGCCGTCTCGCGGCTGCCGTTCTCCGGCCCGGAGTAGGCGACGCGCTTCATGCCGAAGGCGAGGGAGTAGTAGTGCGCGGCCTGCTTGGCGTTTCCGACGGCGAAGACCACCGCGTCCATCCCCTTGACCGGGAAGGGGTCGGCCTGCCGTGCGGTGTGAAGGGTGTGATCCGTGGTCTGTGTCATGGCCGCAGCGTCCCGCCGATCCACAAGGTGCGCAATAGTTTGCGAATTCCCTGGGCATGTTGCATAGCGTACGTACGGTTACCCCGGACGTTCTGTACATGATGACTATGGGGAGACGGGTATGGCGATCGATCGTTTGGACGGCAGGCTGATCGAGCTGCTCGCGGAGGAGCCGCGGATCGGGGTGCTGGAGGCCTCGCGCCGGCTGGGCGTGGCACGCGGCACTGTGCAGGCGCGACTCGACCGGCTCCAGGCGCAGGGGGTGATCCGCGGCTTCGGGCCGGAGGTGGACCCGGCGGCGCTGGGCTATCCGGTGACCGCGTTCGCCACGCTGGAGATCAAGCAGGGGCAGGGTGCGGACGTGCGGACGCACCTGGCGACCGTGCCGGAGGTGCTGGAGCTGCACACCACCACCGGGCACGGCGACATGCTCTGCCGACTGGTCGCCCGCTCGAACGCCGACCTCCAGCGTGTGATCGACCGGGTTGTGGGTTTTGATGGCATCGTGCGGGCCTCCACGGCGATCGTGATGGAGAACGCGGTGCCGCTGAGGATCATCCCGCTGGTGAAGCAGGCGTCGGAGGACTGACCGAGGGCCGACGGCCCCTTTCCGGGGCCGGGAGCCGAGGACCGACAACGGCGGGAGTGTGCCGGGTGACCTTCTGGGAGTACGTCGGCAGCCGGCACGAGCAGCTGCTGGCGGACACGTACCAGCACGCCAGCGCCGTCTTCCAGTGCATGGTCGTGGCCACGCTGATCGGGGTGGCGATCGGGGTGCTCACCTACCGCAGCGAGTGGGCGGGCAACCTCGCGGTCACCGCGACCGCGACGGTCCTCACCATCCCCTCCCTGGCCCTGATCGGTCTGCTGATCCCGGTCACCGGCCTGGGCGTGGCCCCGACGGTGACGGCGCTGGTGCTCTACGGACTGCTGCCGATCGTCCGGAACGCGATCGTCGGGCTGCGCGGCGTGGACCCCTCGCTGGTGGACGCCGCGACGGGCATCGGCATGTCGCGGTTCGCCCGGCTGTTCCGGGTGGAGCTGCCGCTCGCCTGGCCGCCGATCCTCACCGGGATCCGGGTCGCCACCCAGATGCTGATGGGCATCGCGGCGATCGCGGCGTACGCCTCCGGGCCGGGGCTCGGCAACGAGATCTTCCGCGGCATCTCGTCCCTGGGCAGCGCCAACGCGCTCAACCAGGTGCTCGCCGGGACGCTCGGCATCATCGTGCTCGCCCTGCTCTTCGACGCCGCGTACGTCCTGATCGGACGGCTGACCATCCCGAGGGGGATCCGTGCCTGAGTCCGCGCCCGCGCCCGCGCCCGACGACGTGCCCGGGGCCGCGCCCGCCGCCGGGAAGCCCTCCGGCGCCACGATCGAGCTGGAGAACCTCACCAAGCGCTACCCCGGCAACCCCACGCCCGCCGTCGACTGCGTCAACATGGAGATCAAGGCGGGTGAGCTGGTGGTCTTCGTGGGCCCGTCCGGCTGCGGCAAGACCACCACCATGAAGATGATCAACAGGCTGATCGAGCCGACGTCCGGCCGGATCCGGATCGACGACGAGGACGTCACCGACATGGACCCGGTGAAGCTGCGCCGCAAGATCGGCTACGCGATCCAGTCCTCGGGGCTCTTCCCCCATATGACCGTCGCGCAGAACATCGCGCTCGTACCGCGGATGACCGGCTGGTCGAAGGGGCGGATCGACACCCGGGTGGAGGAGATGCTCGACCTGGTGGGGCTGGACCCCGGCGAGTTCCGGGGCCGCTATCCGCGGCAGCTGTCCGGCGGGCAGCAGCAGCGCGTCGGGGTCGCCCGCGCGCTCGCCGCCGACCCGCCCGTCCTCCTGATGGACGAGCCCTTCGGCGCGGTCGACCCGATCACCCGGGACCACCTCCAGGACGAGCTGATCCGGCTCCAGCACGAGCTGCACAAGACGATCGTCTTCGTCACCCACGACTTCGACGAGGCCATCAAGCTCGGCGACCGGATCGCGGTGCTCCGCGAGCGTTCGCACATCGCCCAGTTCGACACCCCCGAGGCGATCCTCACCAACCCCGCCGACGACTTCGTCTCCGGCTTCGTCGGCGCGGGCGCGGCGCTCAAACGGCTCAACCTCACCCGGGTGCGGGACGTGGAGATCGTGGACGTGCCGACGGCCACCGTCGACGACCCGCTCCAGTCCATCTTCGACAAGCTGCGCGCCGGCACCACCAACGAGGTGCTGCTCCTGGACCGCCACCGCCGCCCGTACAAATGGCTGCGGCGGGGCGACCTGATGCGCGCCCGGGGCTCGCTGGCGCGGGCGGGCACCCTCGTGCACGACACGGTCACCCGCGACGCGACGCTCCGCGACGCCCTGGAGGCGGTGCTCACCGACAACGCCGGGCGGGTCGCGGTGACGGGACGGCGCGGCGAGTACGAGGGCGTGGTCGACATGGAGACGCTGATGAACTCGGTGCACGAGCTGCTGGAGGAGGACCGGCTCGACGCGGTCGAGCACCAGCACCGGCTGGAGGAGCAGCGCGCCCAGCAGACCCGGCAGGAGCAGGAGGGGACGTCCTCGGCCGGACCGGAGGACGGGGCGTGAGGCGCGCGGCCCCGGCGCGGGAGGTCCGCGCATGAGGCGGCGTGGCGACGAGCGGCCGCCGCGGGAGCGTAGGCCCGCCGGGGAGCACGAGGTGCGGGGCATCGCCTTCCGCGACCCCGGGGAGGCCGTGGAACCGGAGCCGGCCGACGAGCCGGGACCGCCCGCCGGGGAACTCGCCGGCCCCGGCCGGCGGATCACCTGGCAGCGGCTCGTCGTCCTGCCCGCCGTCGTCGCCGCCGTCCTGCTGGCCACCTGGCTGTGGTTCCGCGGCGCCGAACTCGACTCCATCGCCGAGAACTCCCTGGCGAACGGCAACGTCTGGCTGCGGCTGCGCCAGCACATCTCGCTGACCGTGATCTCGACCTTCTTCGTCCTGATCATCGCGATCCCGCTGGGCGTCCTGCTCACCCGCCGCCGGCTGCGGCCCGCCGCTCCCCTGGTGATGGCCCTCGCCAACATCGGCCAGGCCACCCCCGCGATCGGCCTGCTGGCACTCCTGGTGATCTGGCTGGGCATCGGGACCCGGGCCGCGCTGATCGGCATCGTCGTCTACGCGGTGCTGCCCGTCCTCTCCAACACCGTCGCCGGGCTGCGGGCCATCGACCCGACGCTGGTGGAGGCCGCGCGCGGGATCGGCATGTCGGCCGCCGGGGTGCTGCGCAAGGTCGAACTGCCGCTGGCCGTGCCGCTGATCCTCGCCGGGGTGCGCACCGCGCTCGTCCTCAACGTGGGCACGGCGACGCTCGCCTACTTCGGCGGGGGCGGCGGGCTCGGCGACCTGATCGCCTCCGGCATCACCAACCAGCGGATGTCCGTGCTGGTGCTGGGGTCGGTGCTGACCGTGGCGCTGGCGCTGCTGGTGGACTGGCTGGCGTCGCTGGCGGAGGTGCTGCTGCGGCCGCGCGGGCTGGAACCGGGCGGGACGGGACGACCGAAGGGAGGCCGGGGATGAGATGGCGCACGGCCGCGGCGGCGGCCTTCGTGGGCATGCTGCTCTCCCCGCTGGTGCTCGCCGGCTGCGGGCTGACCAGCGGTTCACCGATGGTCGACGACGTCCGGCCCGGCTCCGTCGGCCAGGGCCTGCCGCTCAAGGGCGCCGACCTGACCGTCACCTCCAAGAACTTCAGCGAGAACATCGTGCTGGGCCAGATCATGGGCCTGGCCTTCGAGGCCGCCGGCGCGAACGTCCTCGACCGGACCAACATCCAGGGCTCGATCGGCGCCCGCGAGGCGATCCGGTCCGGCGGCGCGGACGCCATGTACGAGTACACCGGCACCGCCTGGATCACCTATCTGGGTCACGACAAGCCGATCGCCGACCCCCAGGAGCAGTGGCGGGCCGTGGCCGACGCGGACGTCCGCAACGGCATCGTCTGGCTGCCGCCCGCCAGGCTCGACAACACGTACGCGCTGGCGCTGAACCGGGCGAACGAGAAGAAGTACGGCACGCGGACGCTCTCGGACGTCGCCCGGCTGTCCCGGACCGACCCCGGGGCGGTGTCGCTGTGCGTGGAGAGCGAGTTCGCGGCCCGCAACGACGGGCTGCCGGGCATGGCGAAGAAGTACGGCATGCGCGTCCCGGCGTCGAGCGTGCAGAAGATGGACGGCGGGATCGTCTACACCCAGGTCTCCGGGGGCTCCTCCTGCACCTTCGGCGAGGTCTTCACCACCGACGGCCGGATCAAGGCGATGAACCTCGTGGTGATGCGGGACGACAAGCACTTCTTCCCCAACTACAACGCCGCTCCCGAGATCAACGCCAAGACGATGCGGAAGTATCCGGCGATCCAGGGGGTGCTGGACCCGATCACGGCGAAGCTGACCGACGACGTGGCGCGGGAGCTCAACGCGAAGGTGGATGTGGAGGGCGAGGACCCGCACACGGTGGCGAAGGACTGGCTGGTGCGGGAGGGGTTCATCCGCGAGGGGTGAGCGCGGGTGCCGTGAGGGCCCCGGCGAGGGCCGGGACCTCCGGTCCGCCCGCGGAGGCCGGGCGCGCGTGCCGTCGCGGGCCGGGGCAGGCCGTCGCGGCCCGGGGCAGCCCGGGGCGGGCCGGGGCGTGTCCCGGCCGGGTTCCCTCCCCCGCGGGCGGGCGCCTAGCAGGCCGGGACCTTGTCCTCCTGGCCCGACGCCAGGGCCCGCAGGGACGTCACCGCGTCGTCCAGCTTCTTCACGGGGACCAGCCGCAGCCCCTTCGGGAGGTTGGCCCGCGCGTCCGAGCACTCGTCCTTCGGCACCAGGAAGACGGTGGCGCCGTCGCGCCGGGCCGCCTGGGTCTTCAGCGGCACGCCGCCGACCGCGCCCACCGTGCCGTCCGGCTCGATCGTGCCCGTACCCGCGATCGTCCGGCCGCCGGTGAGGTCGCCGCCGCGGCCGTCGCCGTCGACCTTGTCGATGATCCCGAGGGTGAAGAGCAGCCCCGCGCTGGGCCCGCCGATGTCGGCGAGGCTGAGCCCGACCTTCACGTCCTTCGGGGACTTCCGCAGATAGCGCAGGGCGGCCTGGGAGGCGGCGTCCTGCGACTGCTTCATCTCGGCGGCGTTGTGCTCCGAGACCTCCTGGTCGGAGTCGCCCACGGGGTAGACGGAGTCGCGCGGCATCACGGCGCGGTCGGAGCGGAACCAGCCGCGCACGACGTCGGCCAGGCTGACGTCCACGTGCGGCCCGGTCGCCACGATCGTGGTCATGCGCAGCTCACCGCTGGTCGGGCGGGTGCCCGCGCCGTCGACGGTGATCACCGGCTTGCCCTTGTCCGCCCCCAGGACGTTCACGGTCGAGCCCGGCTGGGCGAGCGAGAACGGCAGGGGGACGAGCGCGGCCACCGCGAACAGGGCGACGACGGGCGCGGCACAGACCGCGAGGGTCCGGGCGCGCCCCGACGGGCGGGAGAACCGGGCGGTCAGAGTCTGAGCTGGCATGCAAGCGAATCTAGTTCACTCCAGCCCCTGCCGTGACAGGCAACCCACGCGGTACGGGCGGGCCGGGACGTGCCCCGGCCCGCCCGGCGCTCACCGTAGCGCGTCGGCCACCTCCTTGGCCGCCTCCATCACCCGCGGGCCCACGCGGTCCGGGATGGAGTCGCAGAGCATGACGACGCCCACGCTGCCCTCGATGCCCAGGACGCCGAGCAGGGGCGCCGCCGCCCCGCTGGCCCCGGCCTCCAGTTCGCCGTGGGTGAGGGCGTACCCGGGGTTGTCGGTCTCACCCCGGCGGGCCGCGAGTATGGCCCGGCCGGCCGCCCCCCGGTCCAGCGGATGGCGGAACCCGGCCCGGTAGGCCACGTGGTAGTCCGTCCACGTCGGCTCGACGACGGCCACCGCGAGCGCCTCGGTGCCGTCGACGAGCGTGAGGTGGGCGGTCGCCCCGATGTCCTCGGCCAGGGACCGCAAGGCGGGCAGGGCCGCCTCCCTGACCAGCGGGTGCACCTGGCGGCCGAGCCGCAGCACCCCCAGCCCGACCCTGGCCCGACCGCCGATGTCGCGGCGCACGAGCGCGTGCTGTTCCAGGGTGGCGAGCAGTCGGTAGACCACCGTCCGGTTGACCCCGAGCTTGGTGGACAGCTCGGTGACGGTCAGCCCGTGATCGGTGTCGGCGAGCAGTTTGAGGACACGCAGTCCCCGGTCGAGTGTCTGCGAGGTCTCCGCGGTCACGGCGCCCCTCCTCCGATGAGTGGCGGCCCTTCGTCGCGGTGGGGTGCGCCGCCGGTCCCGTTCCGGCAGCGCGCGAGGAGAGGCCGCCGGCCGCTTTTCGCTTGGCACCGGCTGCGCTCCGCGGCGGCGCTGCCACGGGGCGTGTGCGTGACCGGCACCGTAGCGCCGCCGGTCCGCTCAGCGGAAGAGTCTGCCCGCGATCCGGGCGCGGCGCGGGGTTTTGGCGATTATCGGGGGCGGGATTTCACTATGCGGACGCCAGGGAGGCCGAGGCCGTCGCGGACCGGGGGCGGACCGCCGTGGGCCGGGCGCGAGGCTGTCATGGACCGGGCGCGCCCGCGGCGGCGCGCCCCGGACGCGGACCGGGCCGGACCCCCGCCGCGGGTCGGTGACCCTGTGCGGCGGAATTCCGGCCCGGCCGGCGATCGCGGTCGCGGTGCGCCCTACTTCATCCGGGTCGCCCATTCGCGGACCTTGCGGATGCGCTCGTTCAGCTGGCCCGCCGTCGCCTCCGCGCTCGGTGGGCCGCCGCACGTCCGGCGCAGCTCGTTGTGGATCACACCGTGCGGCTTGCCGCTCTGGTGGACGTAGGCCCCGACCAGGGTGTTCAGCTGCTTGCGCAGCTCCAGGAGCTCCTTGTGGGTGACCACCGGGCGGCGCTCGGCGGGCAGTTCGAGGAGGTCCGCCTCCGCGTCCGGCCGCTTGCGGCTGTGCGCGATCTGGCGGGCCTGCCGCTTCTGGAGCAGCATCTGCACCTGGTCCGGCTCCAGCAGCCCGGGGATGCCGAGGTAGTCCTGCTCCTCCTCGCTGCCCGCGTGCGCCTGCATGCCGAACTCGGCGTTGTTGTAGAGCACCCGGTCGAAGACCGCGTCGGACTCCAGCGCCTCGAAGGAGAGCTGGTCGTCCGTGCCGGTGTCCTCGTCCTGCTGCCGCTCCGCCTCGGCGAGGAGCTTGTCCTCCTCCGCGTACGGGTCCTCCTCGCCGTCGCCCTTCTTCGGCTTGTCGAGGACGTGGTCGCGCTCGACCTCCATCTCGTTGGCGAAGGTCAGCAGGTCGGGGACGGTCGGCAGGAAGACGGACGCCGTCTCGCCGCGCCGCCGGGACCGCACGAAGCGGCCGACCGCCTGGGCGAAGAACAGCGGGGTGGAGATCGTCGTCGCGTAGACCCCGACGGCGAGGCGGGGCACGTCGACGCCCTCGGACACCATGCGGACGGCGACCATCCAGCGGGAGTCGGACCCGGCGTAGTCGTCGATGCGCTGCGAGGCGCCGGAGTCGTCGGACAGCACGACCGTCGCGCCCTCGCCGGTGATCTCGCGGATCAGCTTGGCGTAGGCGCGGGCGGACTCCTGGTCGGCGGCGATCACCAGGGCGCCGGCGTCCGGGATGGCCTTGCGGACCTCGGTCAGCCGGCGGTCGGCGGCGCGCAGGACGTTCGGCATCCAGTCGCCGCGCGGGTCCAGGGCGGTGCGCCAGGCCTGCGAGACGGCGTCCTTGGTCATGGGCTCGCCGAGGCGGGCCTCGATCTCGTCGCCGGCCTTGGTGCGCCAGCGCATGTTGCCGCTGTAGGACAGGAATATGACCGGGCGGACGACGCCGTCGGCGAGGGCGTTGCCGTATCCGTACGTGTAGTCGGCGGCGGAGCGGCGGATGCCGTCGTTGCCCTCCTCGTACGTGACGAAGGGGATGGGGTTGGTGTCGGAGCGGAAGGGCGTGCCCGTCAGCGCGAGGCGCCGGGTCGCGGGCTCGAACGCCTCCAGGCATGCCTCGCCCCACGACTTGGAGTCACCGGCGTGGTGGATCTCGTCGAGGATGACGAGCGTCTTGCGCTGCTCGCAGCGGTTGCGGTGGAGCATCGGGCGGACGCCCACACCGGCGTAGGTCACGGCGACGCCGTGGTACTCGCGGCCGAGGGGGCCGGCGCTGTACTCGGGGTCGAGCTTGATCCCGACCCGGGCCGCGGCCTCGGCCCACTGCTTCTTCAGGTGCTCGGTGGGCGCGACCACGGTGACCTGCTGGACGACGTGGTGGTGCAGCAGCCAGGAGGCGAGGGTCAGGGCGAAGGTGGTCTTTCCGGCGCCGGGGGTCGCCACGGCGAGGAAGTCGCGCGGCTGCTCCTGGATGTACTTCCCCATCGCGCCCTCCTGCCAGGCGCGCAGCTTGTTCGCGGTACCCCAAGGGGCCCGGCCGGGGAAGGCGGGCGAGAGATGGTGGCTTGTGGTGGTGGTAGTCACGGTCTCCGTCGGCTGGTTCGGCGATCGGCAACCGCGCAAGCCTACCTGCGGCGGGGTCCGCTCCCCCGGCTTACGCCCCGGGGACACCCGGGGTGGGACCGACGTCACACACCCCCGGGCGGCCCGGTCAGGCGTCGCGCGGCGTGAGCCTCGTGGCGACGTACGCGCCCACCAGCGCGAACGCCGCCGCGAGGGCGAAGACCGCGACGAAGGCGGCCGGCGGGGCCGCCGAGCCGTGCCCCCCGGCGGTCGCCGAGCCGCCGCCGAAGGAGGCGAAGAGCACACCGGCGAGGCCGACCAGGGTGATGCTGCCGAGCGCGTCGGAGACCTGGAGGGAGGCCGAGTTCGCGCCCTCCTCGCCCGGCTTCGAGAGCCTGAGCAGCAGCACCGAGCCGCTGGAGATCGTCAGGCCCATCCCGTAGCCGCCGACGACCCAGGACAGGGCCGCCGTCCACACCGGCACCCCGTCGGCCAGGACCGTCGCCATCAGCGCGATGGCGAGCGCCATCAGCCCCATGCCGAGGCTCATCAGCCGCTCGCGGTACGGCTCGGCGCGGGTGCGGCTCTGGGTGTACGAGCCGAGGGCCCAGGTCAGGCCGCCGCCGGTGAGGGAGAGCCCGGCCAGCGTGGCGGAGAGACCGCGCTCGGTGACGAGCATCAGCGGGACGAAGCTCTCGGCGGCCAGGAAGGAACCCTGGGCGAGGCCGCGCAGCAGGACGACGGCGGGCAGGCCGCGGCCTGCCAGGAAGGTGCCGCGGGGCAGCAGCAGCCGGACGCAGGGGACGAGGAGGGCGAGCCCGAGGGCCGCGGGCAGCAGGGAGACGGGCGCGATGTCCTGCCCCGCGTACTGGAGCAGCCCCGCGCCCGCCGCGACGGCGAGCGCCAGCAGGATGCGTCGGCCGTCCATCGTCCCCGCGCGCTCGGCGGGCGGGAGGGCGCGCAGCGCGGGCAGCATCACCACGAGCGGCAGCAGGATCAGCACGGGGATCGCCAGGAACACCCAGCGCCAGCCGAGCTGCTCGGTGACGGTGCCGGCCACCAGCGGGCCGACGATCACGGGGACCACCCAGGCCGCCGAGAAGGAGGCCATCACCGCCGGGCGCAGCTGCTCGGGGTAGGCCCGGCCCACCACGACGTAGAGCGCGACGATGACCAGTCCGCTGCCGATGCCCTGGACGCCGCGCGCGGCCACGAACATCCACATCTGCTGTGCGGAGCCGGCCAGGACCAGGCCGGTGCCGAACGCGGCGATGCCGGTGAAGAGGGGGGTGAGCGGGCCCGCCCGGTCGCACCACTCGCCGGAGAGCGCCATGGTGAACAGGCTGGCGGTGAAGAAGGCGGAGAACGAGAAGGCGTACAGCTCGATCCCGTCGAGCGCGCGGGCCGCCACCGGCATCGCCGTGTTGACCGCGCTCGCCTCGAAGGCGATGAGGGAGACGACGGAGATGATGCCGAGGGTGAGGGCGCGGTAGCGGCGGCCGAGGACGCCTTCGCCGGGGGCGGGGGCGGATATGGGGACGGGGGCGGATACGGCGAGTTCGGCGCCGTCGGCGCCGGCGTCGGGAGCGGTCATGGGTGTCAGGGTAGGGAGGGAGGGGGGTGTGCGGCGCCTGCCGAGCGACCGGAATCTCGTCATCCGTGAGCCCTAGGCCGAAGGCCCTCCCGGGCCGGGTCGGGAATCAGCCTGTCCGGCGTCTGAGGACCGGGGCCCGGGGCGGAGCCCCGGTCGGGAAGGGGCGGGGCTGGGGAAGGGCCGCCCGCAGGACACGCACCGGGCCGAAGTGATCGTCCGGCGCCGCACAGCCCGCCGCCTCACGTCGTCAGCAGCACCCCGCCGTACGACGCCCCCGCGATCACCACCCACGAGCACAGCCCCAGCGCCGCCACCCGCCCACCCGTCCGCGCCAGCGACGGCAGGTGCACGGCGCTGCCCAGGCCGAAGAGGGCCGCGGCCAGCAGCAGCTCCTGGGCGTGCCCGGCGAGGTCGAGGGCACCGCCCGGCAGCCATCCGGTGGTGCGGACGGCGACCATGGCGAGGAAGCCGAGGACGAAGAGCGGGACGAGCGGAGGCCGCTTGCCGGACGCCTTCGCAGGCCCTCGCCGCCGGTTGCGGACCGAGACGGCGACGGCCGCGACGAGCGGGGCCAGCAGGGCCACCCGCATCAGCTTGACCAGCACGGCGTCGGTGAGCGCGGCCGGCCCGGCGGTCTGCGCGGTGGCCACGACCTGGCCGACGTCGTGGACGCCCGCGCCGACCCAGCGGCCGAACTGGGCGTCGTCGAGGCCGAGGGGGTGGTGCAGGAGCGGCAGGACGGCGATGGCGAGGGTGCCGCAGAGCGTCACCAGGGCCACGGACGTCGCGACGTCCTCCTCGTCGCTGCCGGACACCTCGCTGACCGCGCCGATCGCGGAGGCGCCGCAGATGGAGTAGCCGGTGGCGATCAGCAGCGGCTGGTCGCCGCGCAGCCCCAGCCGGCGGCCGAGCCGGAGCGTCCCCCAGAAGGTGGCCGCGACCACGGCGACCACCATGGCGACGGTGGCCCAGCCGAGGCCGAGCACGTCGTCGAGACTCAGCTTGAGGCCGAGCAGGACGACGCCGATCCGCATGAGCCGCTTGCCGGCCAGGGTCAGTCCGGGCCGGGCCGCCCCGCGCACCGCGGCCCGCACGCCGGGCAGGTGGGCGGACGCGATGCCGAGCACGACGGCGGCGGTCAGCATCGGCACGGCCGGTACGAGCTCGTGGACGGCCCAGGCGACGGCGACGCCGCCGCCGGCCATGGCCAGGCCGGGGAGCTTGCCGGGGCCGGGCCCGCGCCCGGTGGCGGGGGCCGGGCGGTGGCCGGTCCGCGCGGTGAGGAGGGCCATCAGAGTTCGTCGGCCGGGAGGTCGTAGACGCGCCGGACGCTGGAGCCGAGGCGGGCGATGTCGGCGCCGTAGATGTGGAGGGAGATGGCGGTGGTGGAACAGGCGTTGCGCACCCGGTGGATGTCGCCGGGCGGCGCGAAGCCGCAGATGTCGCCCTGGTGGTTGACGACGTCCTCGGTGGCGACGAGCCGGGCGGTGGTGCCGTCGGGGACGAGGCGGTAGCGGCGCTCGCTCTCGGTGCCCTCGTGAACTCCTGTGACGCACCAGGAGACATGGTCGTGGACGCTGGTCTGCTGGCCGGGCATCCAGACGAGGGCGACGACGGAGAAGCTGCCGTCGGACTCGGCGTGCAGGATGTGCTGCCGGTAGCGGTCGGGGTGGCCCTCGCGCTGTTCCGGGGTGAGGAGGTCGGCGGCGCCGAGGTGCGCGGCGAGCCGCTCGCCGACGAGGTATGCCGTCGTGTCGGGCGGCAGGCCGCGGCCTACGGCCTCGCGCACGTCGTCGACGAGCTGGCCGAGGCGCGCGGTCGTGGGGGCTGCGGTGGGAGTGGTCATACGAGCAGCGTCGAGGTGGCCTGATCCATCGGTCCAACGACAGTCTGTTGGCGGGGGGCCAACGCCGGCTTATGGATGGGGCGGGGTGTCCGGGCAGGGGTGTCCGGGCGGGGCCGTCCGGGGTGCGGCGCCGGGCCCTCCGGGGCAGGGGTCCGGGGCCGTATATTTACGGGCCCGGAGCCCGGAACCGCGAGGGAACCCCCTCCTGGGGCCCGCAAATACACGTCAGCGCCCCGGACCCCTGCCCCTGCGGTCCCGTCGCCTCCCGTGGTCGTTCAGCAGCCCACCCGCCGCGCGGCGACGGCGCGCAGCTCGTCGAGGACGAGGGCCGTGGCGGGTACGCGGAGGTGCTCGCGGAGGACGTAGGCGGAGACCTGCCGGCGGCTCGCGGGGTCCAGGGCCCGGCCGGTGATCTTCTCGTGGCGGAGGAAGGACAGCACGAGCCCCGGCATCATCGCGACGCCGAGCCCCTCGGCGACGAGCGACTGCACGACGAGGTTGTCGTCCGTGGTGAAGGCGATGTCGGGGGCGAAGCCCAGCTCGGCGCACTCGTGCAGGAAGTTGGTGCGGCAGCGCAGACAGCCCGCGATCCAGCGCTCCTCGGTGAGGTCGGCCAGCTGGACGGCGCGGCGGCGGGCGAGCGGGTGCCCGGTGGGCATCAGGATGGTGAGCTGATCCTCCATCAGCCTGGTCTCGACCACCTCGTCCGGGACCTGTTCGCGCAGGCCGGGGTAGGTGAAGGCGAGGGTGATGTCGCACTCGCCGCGCACCAGGCGGTGTATGGAGTCGGGGGGCTCGCCCTCCAGCAGTTCGACCCGTACGCCGGGGTGGGCGGCGGCGAGGCCCGCGAGGGCCTCCGGCACCAGGGTGGCGCTGGCGCTCGGGAAGGCACAGACGCGGACCCGGCCGGAGCGGAGCCTGGTGAGGGAGCTCATCTGCTGCTGGGCGGTGCTGAGGCTGTCCAGGATCGTCTCCGCGTGCCGGGAGAGCGCCTCGCCGGCCTCGGTGAGCCGCATCCGGCGGCCGACGCGGATGAAGAGCGGGGTGCCCACCGACCGTTCGAGGGCCTTCATCTGCTGGGTGATCGCGGGTTGGGTGTACCCCAGGGCGCGGGCGGCCGCCGAGTACGAACCGGCCGTGACCACCGCGTGGAACGTCTTGATGTGCCGCGAGTCGAACACGCCGGAATCATAAGCGGAATTTGGGATAGGAGGGGAGAGGGCGGGGGGTCGCTTCTGGATCAACGGATTTCTGGGGCAGGCTGGGACTTATGCCGCACAACGCAATGAATCACTCGTCGCGTGACCCCGCGTACTACGTCTCGTACGACACGGCGGAGCTCGCCTACCGGGAGTCGGGGCCACCGGACGCGCCGCCCCTGGTCTGCCTGGCCGGCGGGCCGGGCCGGGACGCCGCGTACCTCGGCGACCTCGGCGGCCTGGACGCGCACCGCCGCCTGGTGATCCCGGACAGCCGCGGCACGGGCGCCTCCCCGCCCGCCCCGGACCCGGCCGGCTACGCCTTCCCCGCCCTCGCGGAGGACCTGGAGGCGCTCCGCCGCCACCTGGGCCTGGAGCGCTTCGCCCTCCTCGCCCACGACGCGGCGTGCGCGACGGCCCAGGCGTACGCGGCGACGCACGGCGAGCACCTGACCCACCTGGTACTGGTCGCCCCCGGCTCCCGCCTCCAGGGCGAACTCCCCACGGACGCCGAGGAGATCTTCGAGTCCCGCGCGACGGAGGACTGGTGGGTGGACGCGTACGTCGCCGTCCACACCCTCCCCACGACCACGGACCTCACGGAGGTACGCGCCCTGCTCGCCCGCGCGGCCCCCATGGCCTACGGCCGCTGGGAAGCCCCCCAGCAGGCCCACGCCGCCACCGAACCCGACCAGCTCGGCCCGGTCCCCCGCGCCGGCTTCTGGCAGGGCGTCGACGAACCGTCCCGCCTCGCCCTCCTCGACCGCCTCCGCCACGTCGCGTGCCCGTCCCTGGTCGTCACGGGCGACCGCGACGCCCTCTCCGGCATGCGCGCGGGCGAACTCGTCGCGGCCTCCCTGCCGAACGCCACCCTCAGGCCCCTGCACGAGGTCGGCCACTACCCATGGGTGGACGAACCGGAGCTGTTCCGCCCGCTGGTGGAGGAGTTCCTGAGCTCGTGAGCCCCTCAAGTGGCGGGTCGTGAACGGGATATGTCGGTCGCATGGCGGCCGGGGCGTACCCGTTGAACAGGCCGCCGGCGGGCCCTACTGTCGGTGGGGAAGGCACGACATGGCCGTGTGCCCGAGTGGTTGAGGGACTCGCCTGCAAAGCGAGTTACGCCGGTTCGATTCCGGTCACGGCCTCCGACGCCCGGCTGACGACGCCGGCGGACCGCGACGGGAGAACAATCCCGGAAAAGGGGCCCTGGCCCGTGAGCCAGGGCCTCTCGCGCGTCCGCCGACATCTCGCACACGGGATCGCCGTGCGGTCGCCCGGGCAGCCGCTAGCCTGCCGAGCAGAGGCCGTCCTCCGGGCAGAACATCGCCCACGTGAAGTTGTAACCGGCCCGCACGGTCACGGGATTCGGCGTGGGGTGGAAGTTGACGTAGGACCCTGGGTCGGGCGTGGCGGTGAAGGTGACCGTCGTGCCGATCTCGAAGCTCGCGGTGCAGATGCCGGCCGGGTTCCACGGCGGTTCCTCGGACCCGTAGGGGTCCCACGCCGTCGTGTGACAGTTGATCCCGGCGGGCTGGCTGGTGACGGTTCCGCCACCCCAGCCGTCGGTGATCCAGGCGGACAGCTCAGCCGTGACCCGAGCCGGGACCGGAGCGGTGGCCTGAGCCTGGACCGGGGCTACGGAGGCGATCGCGGCGGCCGTGGCGAGTGCGGTGACGATCCCCGTCGCGCGCCAGGCGCGGTGTGCGTTCTTCCTCATGGAAGGCTCCTCGGATCGAACCATTTCGACCCCTGTGACCAGCCTATTCGCCCCTTCGGTCAGCTGCCACGGGAGCGGGCGCCCGGCCACGGCCCGGCACTCAGGACGCCTCCGCCGCCTTGCGCCGCCGGGCGAGCACCACCGGCACGGCGACAGCCGCCGCCACGAGGAGCGCGGCTCCGGCGCCTATGGCGATCCAGGTGGTGGAGTTGGAGTCATCGCTTTCGGTGGCGGGTTGTTTCTGCTGCGGCAGGGCGTCGGCCGCGGTCTTGGAGTCCGCCGAGCCCTCCGGCCCGCTCGCCGCCGCTGAGGGCGTAGCCGCCGGGCCCGGCAGCGGGTTCACATCGGCGGGGCCGGGATCGCCCGGGTCCTTGAGGGCGATGCGCGGTCGTACGCCTCCGTAGCCGACGTAGTCGTCGCGCTTCTCCTTGCCGGACGTGCCACCGGCTGTATTGATGAGGACGCGCGTGACCTGGTTGGCGGTCCAGTCCGGGTGGACGGACCAGATGAGCGCGGCGGAGGCGGCGGCGAGGGCGGAGGCGTCACTGGTTCCATTGCTCCGGCAGACCCCGGTGCCGCCAGGACAGGCCGTGACGATGTCCGCTCCTGGTGCCGAGAGATCGACCTGAGGACCGTGCTGCGACCACTTGGCGGCGGCACCACCCTGGTCGAGACCGGCCACGCCGATGACACCCGGGTAAGCGGCGGGATATCCGACCGCGTTCTGCTTGTCTCCCGAGTTGCCCGCTGAGGCGAAGACCATCTTCCCTTTGCTCAGGGCGTAGGTGACAGCGCTCTCTTCGACATCGCTGCGCCCCGAGCTGCCCATCGAGATATTGATGATCTTCGCGTCGGAATCCGCTGCGTATCGCAGGGCCGCTGCCGTCATCCTGGAGCTCTCCTCGAAGTTCTTCCCTCGCGCGCGGAGAGGAAGGATCTTCGATCCAGGAGCCAGGCCGTACGAGCCGATCGTGCTTCCCGCCTTGCCGGTGCCGGCGATGAGGGCGGCCATTTTCGTGCCGTGCCCTTCGGGGTCCGTACGTGCGTCTCCTGGATTGTCCGAGAAGTTCTTCCCTTCGAGTACCTGACCCCGCAGATCGGGCAGAGTCGCGTCCACGCCGGAGTCGATGACCGCCACCGTGATCCCGGCGCCGGTGCTCGTCTCCCACATCTCCTCCGCGTGCATGGCGTCCAGGTGCCACTGACGGGAGCGGATGGTGTCGGCGTGCGCGGGCGTGGCCGAGGCCACGGCCACGGCCAGCGAGGCGAGAACGGCGACGGCCGTTCCCGCCCATGTCCCGCGTACGGCACGGGCACTGCGCATGTGGATGTCCTCTGCTCGGCTACTCGATGACCGGAGGCACGACGGGCTTGCTCTGTGCCCAGGTCTCCTCGTCCTCGACCAGGTAGTCGGGACGACGGCCACCGCCACCTCGCCGCTCCGGCGTGGCGCCGCCCAGACCCGCGCCGGGCATCATTCCGGCCGGCATGCCGTTCCTGGCCGCCGTGGTGCCGGTGCCTTCACCCGCGCCACGGACCAGGCCCGTGCCACCCGGGGTGAAGGGCGTGCCCCCACCGCCGGGGCGCTGGCCCGGGCGGCCTCCGACGATCCCGCCGGGGTCGGTGGCCATGTGCCGGCCCGCGCCGGTACCCGGGCGGCCCGCCGGAGGGCCGGACACGCCGGGGAAGCCCCCGCCCGCGCCTACGGGGCCCATGGGCGGCCGGGTCTGACCCTGTCGCTGCGTCGGCTCCGTACCGAAGACGTTGCTCCGGCCCGGGTTCTGCGTGGGCCCGGACGTACCGCCGCGCGGCCCGGGCTGCCCGCCGACGATCCCGTCGTGCGGCGGGTTCGGCAGCCGGCCGCCCGGCCGGGGCACGGGGCCAGGAGCGGGCTGGGGCAGCCGGGTGTCCGGGCGCGGCACGGGGCCGGGCCCCGGGAGGCCCGGGCCCGGGATCCTCGGTGCCGGCCGCCGGCCCTGGTCGGGAAGCCGGCCTCCCGGCCTGCTCGGGTCGGGGCGCCGGTCGGGACCCGGCCAGTTCGGCACGGGTGGAGGCGGCACGGGGATGTGCGGCCTGCCGGCGTCCGGCGGGGTGACCGGAGGCCTGTCCGGCAGGGGGATGCGAGGCCGGGGAGGCGCGTCGGCGCCGCCGGAGAGATCCAGGTCCGGGCGGCTGCCAGGCCGTTCGCCCGGCCCGGACGGGCCCGCTGTCCCCATACCGCCACCACCGGACGACCCACCGCCGAACGCCCCTGGCGCCCCGCCTCCACCGCCTCCGGACGACGCACCGGGCCCACCCGGCAGCGGCTCGTATTCGCCCCCGTCCTGCAAGTCCGCGTTCGGCATGATCATCCCGGGCATCGGCGGAAAGTTCGGCCTCTGCACCGCGAAGATCTGTGTGCCCGTCTGGTGGTACGACTCCGCCAGCTTCTTCATCAGCGCCGCCGCGTGGTGGTGATCGTCGGCGATCCGCTTCTGCGCGTCGTAAGCGGCCTTCTGGCTCGTGCCGCCCAGGTTGAGCCCCTTGTCCACAAGGTTGATCAGGGGGTTGGGCACCCCGCCGAAGACGTAGGGGTGCGCCTTGACCCAGGAGTCGACAAGAGCCTTGTCCGAGGCGGAGTACTTCGGCATCTTCGTGGCCTCGCGGAGGTTCGAGGCCGCGTCCGCCATGGTCTCGCCGGCAGTCTTGGCGTACTCGCTCAGACGGGCCGACTCGTTGCTCATGGACGCGCCCCACCTGCGGAAGGCCTCGCCCGCGTCGCTGTCCCAGACGACGCCGTCCACATGCTTCTTGAGATCATCGCCGAGCGTCTTGATGGCCTTGGCCGCGCCCTTGAGGGTTTTGGCGATCTCGGAGACCCGCTCGTGGTCGGCCCCCTCGACCATCTCGCACAGCTTCTGGTGCGGGATGGTGAAGAAGTCCTGTTCCTCGTACGCCTGCGGCTTGCGCGGGTCCTTGGCGCTCCTCGGGAGCGGTGCTCGGTCAGCCATGGGTGATCTGAGTCCTTCCCTCGTCTAGAGCTTGGTCCGCGGGCGCGATCCGCCGGCGTCGGGGGTCGTGGCGTGCAGCTCCTTGCGTTCGCCGGTCCGTGACGTCGACGTAGGCTGCTGGTCCCCGTGCGGATCCAGCTTCGGGTCGTACTGACGCCGCATCCGGTCGTGGATCGCCCAGAGCTTGTCGCGCTCCTCCGCGTCCGTGTGGGCGTACCCGCCGTGCGCGTCCAGGACCGCCGAACTCAGGGCGTCGATCTGGTCGTTGAGGAGCTTGGCGAGCGTCGACAGGTCGGTGTGGACGTCCTGGTAGACCTTGTACAGGGCACCGGCCGCGTTGAAGCCCTTGCCGAGGGCGGCCTCGGAGAGGCCGGTGTCGGCGACCTTCGTCGGCGCGCCGTCCGACTCACCGAGCTTCGTCAAGAGGTCGTCGATCCGGCCCTTGAACTTCTTGAGGGAGGCCAACTCGGCGGCCATGCCGCCCTTCGGCTCGTCCCCCGGTGCCCCGGGCTTCGCGTGCTCGGCCACGTCCGTTCTCTGCCTTCCCCCATTCACCCGCCGTCGCAGGTGACTTCACGCTACACACTAATACCGAGCGGTGACACGCACCTAAGTACGGATACTCAACGGGCCGCTCAGCCCGACGTCACCACGGCCGCCTGCGGCCGGATCGGCAGCCGGTTGACCGGGCGGCCCGTCGCGGCGCGTACGGCGGAGGCGACCGCCGCCGGGGAGGTGACGACCGGGACGGCGCTGATGGCCTTCGCGCCGAAGGGGGCGACGACGTCGCGTTCCTCGACCAGCTTGACGATGCGGATGTCGGGGGTGTCCAGCGCGGTCGGCAGGGCGTAGCCGGTGAGGTCGGGGCGGCGGACCTGGCCGGCGGAGGTGCGGAGGTTCTCGGTGAGGGCGGCGCCGACGCCCTGGGTGATGCCGGCCTCGATGCGGGCCCGGGCCTGGGCGGGGTTGAGGACGCGGCCGACGTCCTGGGCGACGGCCATCTCCACCACACGCACGGAGCCCAGCTCGACGTCGACGTCGACGACGGCGCGGACGGCGCAGAAGGCGAGGCCGACGAAGGCGTCACCCTGGCCGGTCTCGTCCAGGGGCTCGGTCGGGTGGGGGCGGCACTGGGCGGTGGCCCAGAGTTCCTTCCCGTCCAGGGCCTCGCCCACCGTCGTGCTCAGCACGCCGTCGTACGAGGTGATCTTGCCGTCGGCGATGGTCAGCAGCTCCGTGGACATCCCGAACTGGGCGGCCAGGGGCTGGAGGAGCTGGGTGCGCACCATGCGGGCCGCGCGCTCCACCGCGCCGCCCGAGACCCAGGTGTGGCGGCTGCGCGCGCCGGGGCCGGAGGGGGGCTGGTCGGTGTCGACGGGGGCGACGTGGACCTCTTCGAGGCCGAGGACGTCCTGGACGATCTGCCGGGCGAGGGTGGTGAAGCCCTGGCCGGTCTCGACGGCCGCGCAGATGACCGTGGCGACCGAGCCCGTGACCTTGACCGTGGCCGTGGACACCTCGTCCGCGCCCTCCGCGCCCAGCATGTGGATCATGCCGAGGCCGTAGCCGACGCCGCGCCGGACCGCGCCCGGCTCGCCGGCGCCGTCCGGGCCGCCGGGCAGCAGCCAGTCCTGCTCGGGGTCGTCCTGCGGGAGGGCGGGCAGCGGGTAGTCGCGTACGGCGCGGAGGAGTTCGGCCACCGGGGCCGGGCAGGTGACCGTCTGGCCGGTGGGCAGCAGGTCGCCCGTGGCCATGACGTTGCGCAGCCGCAGCTCGGCCGGGTCCATGCCGAGCCGGGCGGCGAGCTTGTCCATCTGGCCCTCGTAGGCGGCGCACACCTGCATGGCGCCCTCGCCGCGGACGTGGCCGGAGGGCGGGTTGTTCGTACGGACCGCCCAGCCCTCGACGAAGGCGTGCGGGACGACGTACGGGCCGCAGGCGAAGGAGACGGCCGCGGCCAGGGCCTCGCCCGAGGAGTCGGCGTACGCGCCCGCGTCCAGCAGGATCTGCGCCTCGACCTTCACCAGCTTGCCCTCGGCGTCCGCGTGGTGGCGGTAGCGGAGCAGCGTGGGGTGGCGGTGCGGGTGGCTGAGGAAGGACTCCTCGCGGGTCGCGGCGAGCTTGACCGGGTGGCCGGTGCGCAGGGCCAGCAGGCCGAGCGGGAGCTGCATGCCCGGGTCCTCGCGGTCGCCCATCGCGCCGGGGACGCCGGTGACGACGACCTTGACGCGCTCCGGGGCCAGGCCGAAGCAGGCGGCGGCCAGGTCGCGGTCGGCGTGCGGGTCGGTCGAGGCGGTGTAGATCTCCACGCCGCCGTCGGGGCGCGGCACGGCGAGGCCCGCCTCGGCGCCGATGGGCGCGGGGTCCTGGCGGCCGATGCGGTAGAGGCCCTCGACGACGACCTCGCCGGTCACCTCGGGGTCGCCGAAGCGCAGCGGGATGTGGCGGATGAGATTGCCGTCGGGGTGCAGCGGCTCGGCGGAGAAGGCCTGCTCGGGGTCGGTGACCGGCTCCAGCACCTCGTACTCGACGGCGATGGCCGCGGCGGCGAGGCGGGCGGTGTCGGGGTGGTCGGCGGCGACGGCGGCGATCGGCTCGCCGTGGTGGCGGACGATCTCGGAGGCGAAGACGGGCCGGTCGGCGATGCGGCGGCCGTGCGCGGTGTCGCCGGGGACGTCGGCGTGGGTGACGACGGCCCGGACGCCCGGCATCCGGGCGGCCTCGGTGGTGTCGACGGAGAGGATGCGGGCGTGGGGGTGCGGCGAGCGCAGCACCGCGGCCCACAGCAGGCCCTCGGCCCACAGGTCCGCCGCGTAGGGGTAGATGCCCTGGGTCTTGGCGGCCGCGTCGGCGGCGGGGAGGGAGACGCCGAGGCCGTGCGGCGGCGGCTCGGCGGGGCCGGCGAGGGCCGGCGAGGTGACGGGGGCCGTGGTCACGGCGCCGTCGGCCGTGCCCGCCGCGCCCGCCGTTCCCGTCATGCCGCCCATGCCGCCCGTTCCCGTCATTCCATTGCCCTTCCGCTTCCGCCGCCGTGCGGGCCCGCCTGGTGCGGGATCCGTGCCTGGTCCGCGTCCGGCTGCGGCTCTTCCGGTGCCGCCGCCGTCTCCGCGCGCTCCTCGACGACCTGGCGCACCGCGTCGAGCACGCCCCGGTAGCCGGAGCAGCGGCAGAGGTTGCCGCAGATGGCCTGGCGGGTCTCCAGCTCCGTCGGGGCGTGGTTGCCCTCGAGCAGGTCGTGCATGGTCATGGCCATACCCGGCACGCAGAATCCGCACTGCACGGCGCCGCAGTCGGCGAGCGCCCGCTGGACGTCCGAGGGGCGGCCGCCGGTGGCGAGCCCCTCGACCGTGCGCACCTCGGCGCCGGCGGCCGTCGCCGCGGGCACCAGGCAGGAGGCGACGAGCCGGCCGTCGACCTGGACGGAACAGGCGCCGCACTCGCCCTGCGAGCAGCCGTCCTTGGCCCCGGCGAGGCCGAGGCGCTCGCGCAGGACGTAGAGCAGCGACTCGCCGATCCAGGCGTCGGTCACGGGCCGGTCGGTGCCGTTGACCCGCAGGACGTACGAGGCGCAGGGGTGTTCCGTGTGCGGCGGGAGCTGCGGGGCGGGGTCGGCCTCGGGGGCCGGCTCCGGAGCCGCGCCGGGGGCGGTTTCGAAGCCCGCGCCGAGGTCCGGTCCGGCGCCGTCGCCCGGGTGCGCGGGCTCGGCGGCCGCGCCGGGGGCCGTGGGTACGCCGGGTGCCGCGGAGGCGTCCCCGGGCTGCTCCGGGTGGGCGTCCGCCGGTGTCTCCGGCCGCTCCTGCGCGGAGGCTGCGGGGGCCGCGGGGGCTTCCGGCTGTGTCTCCGGCGCCGTCCCGCCGTCGGCCACGGGCTCCGGCCCGTCGGGCGCCGGCTCCCCGGTGGCCGGGGCCTCGGCCACCGGCTGGGGAGCGACGGGCGGTACGGGTTCGGTCTCCGGCTCGGGCGCGGCGGCCGGCACCGGGCCGGACGACGTCCACACGTTGGTCGGATGATCGCCCGTACCGGTGACACCGGTCGGGTGCGCGGAACTGCCCGGAACCGGTCCCGCAGCCGGTTCGGCGGGCGGGACGGAAGCGGAGGGGAAGGCTGCGGCCATGGCTGCGGGCGGGCCCGGGACCGGCCCGGGGGCCGCATCCGCAAAGGCGTCCAGGGCGTACTCCCCGGACTCCTCCGGCGTGTCGCCGGACGCCACGGGGATCGTCCACTGGCCGCTCGCGCCGGTGTCCCCGCCCGGCACGGCGCCCAGGGGGCCGCCGACGGACGCGGTCACGGGGGCGGCCGCCACCTGCTGTTCCCAGGCGCCGGGGGTGCCGAGGGCGCCGTCGGGCAGCGGCGCGGCCTCCGGGGCGGGTGCCGCCCAGTGCGTGCCGTGGCCGTCGGTGCCGTGCGGGTCCGGGGGGAGGTGGTGGTCGGTACGGGCGTGCGGGTCGCCGTGGACGTGCGGCTGCGGGGCGGTGCGGCCGTGCAGCAGGTACTCGCCGGACTCGTCCACCGGGTCGTCACCGGCGGCCGGCACGCTCCAGTGCGCGTGGCCCGGGACCTGCCCGTAGTCGTGCGCCTGGGCCTGCTGCCCGAAGGCCTGGGCCGGGTCGTGCGCCTGACTCTGGAGCCGGTCCTGAAGCCGGTCCTGGAGCTGGTCCCGGAGCCGGCCGTGGATCCGGCCCTGACCCTGGCTCAGCCCCGTCTCCGTCGCGTGCCGTCCGTCCGCGCCGTCACCGGCGGCGAAGGGCATCGCCCACTCGGCCGTGGCGTGCGGGTCGGCACCGGCGGGCTCCGCGGCCGCGTGCGGGTGCTCGTAGGGCGCGGGAGCCGGAGCGCCCCACTCCCCCGCCCACTGCTGACCGGGCGCCTGGACGGGCTCAGGGGCGCTCTGCGGCGCCGGGTGGTCCCCGCCGGGCCGCTGTGCCTCCGGCTGCTCCGGATGCTGCTGTACGGGCGCCTGGGGCTGCTGCCAGGGCTCGCCGACGGGCGGGGTGTAGCCGCCTCCGCCGGTGGCCGCGAGCGGGTCCCAGCCGCCACCGCCGGACAGCCCCGCGCCCGGGTGGGCGAGGAGCTCCGGCGGCAGTTGCAGGAAGGTGGTGCCCTCGTCGAACTCCCCGCCGCGCGGGATCGGCTGCCAGCCGCCGGGTCCGGCGGCCTGGGCGTGTCGCTGCTGTTCGTCACTCACGCGAGTGCCCTCCCCAGTGCTCGGCGGGCCAGAGTCGCCACCGTACGCCGCAGGTGCAGCGCCGCGGGCGGCAGGGTGCCCGGCTCGCCGCCTTCGAGGGGGGCGGGCGCGGGGTCGGGAATGCAGGCGGCGGCGACGTAGTCGCCGAAGGCGGCGCAGGCCTCGGGCGCGAGGGTGCGCTCGCCGTCCCAGTCGATGAGCGAGGCGACCCAGTGCTCGGCGTCGAGCGGGCGCAGCGGCATGGGCGCGACCGCGCCCACCGCGCACCGGACGTTGCGCCGGGCCGGGTCGAGCACGACGGCCACGGAGGCGACGGCGCGCCCCGGGCCGGTGCGGCCGGTGGCCTTGAGGAAGGCCTGCGGGGCGTGCAGCAGCGGCACCCGGACGTAGCCGATCAGCTCGCCGGGGCGCAGCATGTCGAAGCCGGTCAGCAGATGTCCGACGGGGATCTCGCGGCGGCCGCCGCCGGGGCCCGCGATGATCAGGGTGGCCTCCAGGGCGGCGAGCACGGGCAGCGCGTCGCCGGTGGGGGCCGCGGAGGCGATGTTGCCGCCGAGGGTGCCCGCGTTGCGGATCTGGGGCGGCCCGGCCGTGCGGGCGGCGGCGGCGAGCGCCGGGATGAGCGCGGCGAAGTCCGGCCGGCCCATCCGGGCGTGGGTGAGTCCGGCGCCGAGCAGGGCGTGGCCGTCCTGGTACTGCCAGCCGCGGATCTCGTTGATGCGGCCGAGGCCGACGAGGGCGGCGGGCCGGAGCAGCCCCGAGTTGACGGCGGCCATGAGATCGGTGCCGCCCGCGACGGGCACGGCGGCGGGCATGGCGGAGAGTGCCGCCACGGCCTCGTCGAGCGAGCCCGGCAACGTCACCGTGTGCGCCGCCTGCGGTGCGTGCGTGGTCAACCCAGCTGCCCCTTCCCCGGTGGTCCCGACTGTTCCGCCTGATCCCGCCGTACGGTACGTGCTGTCGGCCCGGACGTGGCAACTCTGGCACATCTTCCGAGCCCGCCGTCGCGAGGGTCCACGAACCGCCGGTCCGTCCCCGGCCTGGCGAATGGTCCGCTTTTCAGCAGTGTTGCCAGTCTGTACGGATTGCCATGATTAGGGGACTATCAGGGCCCCTTGTACGACTTACGGTGTGTGTGGAGGAACCACCGTGCCAGGGGGCCGGCGCGGGGACGGGGCGGTTCGGGACGGCTCACACGATCGGGGGCTCGCCGTCGAGCGGGCGTCCGAGGAGACCGGGCCGACGCTGCCAGGGACGGGGGCCGCCCGGTGGCCGGTAGTCGACGCCGAGGGCGTCGAGGCGGGCGTAATGGGCCGTCATGCGGCGCTCGAAACCGCGGTAGTCGCGCTCGGCGGGGGCGGGCAGCGCGGACCAGACGGCCTCGGCGAAGGCGGCCAGGCGGGGGAACGCCTGGTAGTCGACGCGCTGCTGGGTCTCCGTCACCTCGGTCCAGAGGTTGGCCTGGGCGCCGAGGACACGCGCGGCCTCCTCCCCCGTGAGCTCGGGCGGCACGGGCTCGAAGCGGTAGACATCCTCCAGGGTGCGGACGTAGCCGATCGGCACGGGCTCGTCCGGCCCGTCGGCCTGCCGGTGGTCCAGGTAGACCCGCTGCTCGGGGCACATCACCACGTCGTGCCCGGCCTTCGCCGCGGCGACGCCGCCCGCGTAACCCCGCCACGAGGAGACGGTGGCGCCGGGCGCCAGGCCCCCTTCCAGGATCTCGTCCCAGCCGACGAGCCGCCGGCCGCGCTCGGCGAGCCACCGGTCGAAGTGCCGGATGAACCAGCTCTGGAGCCCGTCCTCGTCGCCCAGCCCCTCCGCCTCGATCCGGGCGTGGGCGGCCGGGGACGCCTTCCACTGGTCCTTGGGGCACTCGTCGCCGCCGAGGTGGACGAAGGGCGAGGGGAAGAGTTCGAGGACCTCGGTGAGGACGTTCTCGTAGAAGGCGAGGGTGTGGTCGGCGGGGGCGAGGACGTTCGGGCTGACGCCCCAGGTGTCCCAGACGGACAGCGCGGCGGTGTCGACGACGTCGGTGTTGCCCAGTTCCGGGTACGCGGCGATGGCGGCCTGCGAGTGGCCCGGCACGTCGATCTCGGGGACGACGGTGATGTGCCGCTCGGCGGCGTACGCGACGATCTCGCGGATGTCGTCCTTCGTGTAGAAGCCGCCGTGCGGCCGCTCGTCCCACAGCGGTGATGCCCGGTGGCCGAGCTTGGTCCGCGCCCGCCAGGCGCCGACCTCCGTCAGCCGCGGGTAGCGCTCGATCTCCAGGCGCCAGCCCTGGTCGTCCGTCAGGTGGAGGTGGAGGACGTTGAGCTTGTGCGCGGCGAGCAGGTCGAGGAAGCGCAGCACGCCGTCCTTGGGCGTGAAGTGGCGGGCGACGTCGAGGAGGACGCCGCGCCAGCCGAACCGGGGCGCGTCCTCGACGACGACGGGCGGCAGCTCCCACTCCCGCTTCCCCGTCACCGGCGCCCGGCGGAAGGCGGCCGGGCCGAGCATCTGACGGAAGGTCTGCGCGCCCCGGAACACACCGGCCGCGCTCGCGCCGGAGATCTCGACGTGGTGGCCGTCGACGGCCAGCCGGTACGCCTCCGGGCCGCCGCCCCCGCCCTCACCCTCGCTGTCACCGAGCTCGGGCAGGATCCGCAGCAGGACGCGGCTCCGGCCGCCGCGGTGCGGCGCCAGCGGCAGCCCGGTGGCGGCGCCGACGGTCGCCCGCAGCCAGCGGGCGACGTGCTCGGTGCCGGGCCGGGCGTCCATCCCCGTGTCCTCGCCGAGGGTGTGGCCCCTCCCCTCCGGCTGCCCGGGTTCCCCGGGCGCGGGCCGGACGCTCCGGGGCGCCGGGATCAGGTCCATGTCGTCGTACGTGCCGAAGTCACTCATGTCCTCAGTCCTTGACCGCTCCGCCGAGGCCCGACACGAGCCTCCGCTGTACGAGTACGAAGAAGACCAGCACGGGCACCGTCATGACGGTCGACGCCGCCATGATGCCGCCCCAGTCGTTGCCCTCGTCCTTGAAGAAGACGAGGAGCGCCATCGGCAGGGTGGAGTTCTCGGTGGCGCTGATGATGAAGGACTTCGCGAAGAGGAAGTCGTTCCAGGTCGAGATGAAGGAGAAGACGCTCGTCGCCATCAGGCCGGGGAGCACGAGCGGGAAGAGGATCTGCCACAGGAAGCGCGCCCGGCTCGCCCCGTCGAGGTACGCGGCCTCCTCCAGCGCCTCGGGGACGGCCCGGACGAAGCCGCGCAGCATCCAGATGGCGAAGGGCAGGGAGAAGGCGAGGTGCGGCAGGATCAGCGAGCCGAGGGTGTTGAGCCCGATGCCCGGCACCGCGTCGCCCACGTCCCGCATCAGGAAGAACAGCGGGATGGTCAGGGCCTCGACCGGCACCATCTGGGCCACCAGGAACATCACCAGCAGCGTCGTCCGGAAGCGGAACCGGAAGCGGGTCACCGCGGTGGCGGCGAGGAAGGCGACGAGCCCGGAGGCGACGACCACGGCCGCCGCGACGAGCAGGCTGTTGAGGAAGTAGCGGCCGAAGTCCTGCTGGTCGAAGACGCGCCGGAAGGCGTCGAGCGAGGGCCGCAGGGTCCAGGGGCGCGGCTCGGCCGACTGCACCTCGTCCGCGGGCTTGAAGGCGGCGAGGACCATCCAGTACAGCGGGAAGGCCACCACGGCGGCCACGAGCAGGGCCGCGGCCTCCGCGGCGAGCCGCCACGGGCGGCGGATCCGGAGGGCGCTCATATCTCCTCCCCCTGACGGCGCAGCAGCCTCAGGTAGCCGAGGGTGACGGCCAGCAGGATCAGCAGCATGACGACGCCGATCGCCGAGCCGAGGCTGTACTGCGAGGAGGCGAAGGCCTTCTGGTAGGCGTAGACGTTGAGGGTGAGGTTCTGCCCGGCGATGCCGCCGCCGTTGGTCATCACATAGATCTGGGTGAAGACCTTGAAGTCCCAGATGACGGACTGGACGGTGACGACGACGAGGATCGGCCGGAGCATCGGCGCCATGACCCCGCGCCAGATCCGCCACTGCGAGGCGCCGTCGAGGGCGGCGGCCTCCAGCACCTCGGTGGGGATGGCCCGGATGCCCGCGTAGACGGTCACCATCACGAAGGGGAACGAGCACCAGACGACTTCGAGGAGGACGAGCCCGAAGGCGCTGTAGCGGTCGTACGTCCAGGAGTGGCCCTCGAAGCCGGAGAGGCCGAGCGCGCTCAGGGCGGCGTCGACGGGCCCGAGGCCGGGGTCGAAGAGGAAGAGCCACACCGTGGAGCCGGTGACGGCCGGGGTGGCCCAGGCGCCGAGGGCGGCGAGCATCAGCGCGAGGCGCGGCAGGGCCCGTACCCGGGTGAGGAGGACGGCCAGCGCGCAGCCGACGGCGAGCGTGGCGAGGACGCAGGCGGCGGCGAAGACGACCGTCGCGAGGAGCACCTGCCGGAACTGGGGGTCGCCGAAGAGCTCGGTGTAGTTGCCGAGCCCCTGGAAGGAGGTGGGTTCGCCGCCGCTGACCTGGGCCTGGGTGTATTCGAGGAAGGAGATGAGGCCGAGCTGGTAGAGGGGGTAGACCAGCAGGCCGCCGATGAGGACGAGCGCGGGGGCGAGGTAGAGCCAGGGCGTCCAGGCGCCGGCCCGGCGGCCGGGGCGGGAGGCGCGGGACACGCGCGTGCCGGTGGCCGTCATCCGCGGAACGCCGCGTTCATCTTCTTGGCGGCGCTCGCCGCGGCGGCGTCCAGGCTCCGGCGGCCGCTGACGATCTCCTGGAACATGACGGGCAGCACCTGCGCGGCGTCGACGGCCGCCCAGCCGGGCGTCGCGGGGACGGACCGGGCGCCGGCGTCGAGCGTGTCCACGAAGGGCCGGACGAAGGGCTGCCGGCGGGCCGCCGCGGCGCGGACGTCGGTGAAGGTGGGCAGGAAGCCCATGGCGTCGAAGAGGTCGGCCTGGGCGCGCTTCCCGGCCAGCGTCTTCATCAGGTCCACGGCGAGGGTGCGGTGGGAACTGCTCTTGAGGACGCCCAGGTTGTTCCCGCCGGCGAAGGCCGGGGCGATGTCGCCCTCCGCCGCACCGGGCAGCGGTACGACCGCGTAGGCGCCCTTGACCTTGCCGTTCTCCACAGCGCGGTGGCTGAAGTCGCCCCCGATGGCCATGGCCGCCTTGCCGGACGCGAAGGACTCGACGGTGGCGTTGCCGCCCATCTGCGCGCAGCTGCTCCGCGGGCAGTTGTGGTCGCCGAAGAGGTCCGTCCAGGCGGCGATGCCCTTCTTGGCCCGCTCGTCCGTGAGCGTGGAGACGTAGCCGCGGCCCTTCTTCTCCGCGATGCCGCCGCCGTGCGCCCACAGGAACGGCAGCGCGCCGTAGGTGTACGCGCCGCCGACGGCCAGGCCGTGGAGGCCGGGCCGCTCCCGGTGCGCGCGGCGTGCGGTGGCGGCGAGCTCGCCGAGGGTGCGCGGCGGGCGCAGGCCGAGCTCCGCGAAGACGTCGGTGCGGTAGTACAGCGCCCGGACGCCGACGAACAGGGGCGCCCCGTAGGCCTTGCCGTCCACGGTCACCGACCGGCGGGCCGCCGGGTCGGTGTCCTTCGCCTCGGCCCAGGCGGCGAGATCGGCCGTGACGTCGGCCAGGCCGCCGTCCTTCACATAGCCGGCGGTGTCGGTGTTGCCGTACTCGATGAGGTCGGGGGCGCTGCGCGGGTCGTTGAAGGCGGCCTTCACCCGCTGGGCGCGGGTCTCGACCGGGATGTAGGCGACGTCGACCCGCACCCCGGGGTGGTCCTTGGTGAAAGCGGCGACGGCCCGGTCGACGACGGCCGCCTTGGGGGCGTTGTCGACCTCCCGGAAGAGCCAGACCCGCAAGGTGCCGGTCCCCTTGTCGCCCCGGCCGCCGGGGACGGCGGTCGAGGGCGCGCAGGCGGCCGCCGCGGTGAGTGCCGCGACCACGAGGCCGAGCGCCCGCGCGGCCCGGTTCCTGCGGGCCGTCCGGGCCGTACGGGCGGCCCGTCTGCCGGGTCCCGGGGCGGGTGGTGGTGACAGCGACGCCATGGGCTCCCCTCCCACGTCGAGGCGTTGCAGCATGCGCAACGCACGTTTCGCAGTGCACAACTGAGAGGAGGCTAGGGGCGTCCGACCCGCCGGACAAGAGCAAACGGCCCCCGGAGCGCGATCACGCGCTCCGGGGGCCGTGGGAATCCTGGGGAAAAGGCCCGGACGGGAGAGGCCCGGGGAGGAACTCCGGCTACTTCTTGTCGCCGCCCTTGCCGCCCTTGCCGCCCTTGTCCTTGTCCCCGCCGGCACCCATGCCGTCGAAGATCTCCTTGCACATCGGGCAGACCGGGTACTTCTTCGGGTCGCGACCGGGGACCCAGACCTTGCCGCACAGTGCCACCACAGGCGATCCGGAGAGGGCGCTCTCCATGATCTTGTCCTTCTGGACGTAATGGGCGTAGCGCTCGTGGTCGCCGTCGCCGTGCGACACCTGCGGCGTCGGCTCTACGAGGGTGCCGGTCCCTGCCCCGCGCTCGGGCTCAAGAGTGCTCATGGTTTCCAAGAGTACTGGGGGCCGGGGCCCGGGGCCGTTCCCTGGGCAGGCCTGTCACCGCCCGGCACGGGACCCGCCGCCCGCCGGGCCGCCGGGGGCCGGGCGGGGCCGCGCCGGAGGCGCCCGCTCCGGGGCGGCCGGGTCAGTTCAGGCTCGGGTCGTCCGGGTACGTGGCGACCATCGCCAGCTCGTTGCGCTGGCGCCGCAGCACCGCCCGCCACAGCTGTCCGGGCTCGGGCGAGGAGACGTCGCCCGGCTCGGACTCCACGACGTACCAGGCGCCCTCGACCAGCTCCTCCTCCAGCTGGCCGGGCCCCCAGCCAGCGTACCCGGCGAAGATCCGCAGCGAGCCCAGGGCCGCCGCCAGCAGCTCCGGCGGGGCCTCCAGGTCGACGAGGCCGATGGCGCCGTGCACCCGGCGCCAGCCGAGCGGGCCGTCCCCGGTGGTGGCGCCCTTCTCGCCCTTCTCGTGCCCCTCCCCCGGCACCACGCCCACGCCCAGCGCGGAGTCCAGCGAGACGGGGCCGCCCTGGAAGACCACGCCGGGCTCGCCCGTGAGGGACGCCCACGACTCCAGGATGTCGGCCACGCCGACCGGCGTCGGGCGGTTGAGGATCACACCGAGGGAGCCCTCCTCGTCGTGGTCGAGGAGCAGCACCACCGCACGGTCGAAGTTCGGGTCAGCGAGCGCCGGTGTCGCGACAAGCAGCCGTCCTGTGAGCGAGGACACCTCGGACATGGGCACATGATCCCGCATTTCGGGCCGTTGCGGAGGGTGGACGACCACTCCGAAGGGACATGGGACGCCGGAAACGGGGCAGGGGGGACCGGGAGAGGGAAAAGCAAGGCCACGGAGATAACCGGTAGCGACCATTCCATTAACGCAGCGTGTTGTTGCGAAGCCATGACATACCCGGAGCCCCCTTACGCACGCAGGAGGGCCCTCCGGTCGCATTACCCTTTCTTCTTGCCCCCCTGCCCAACTCCAGGAACGCGAGATCCATGACCGGCCCTGACGATGTACTGCTTGTCCACGGCGGCACCCCGCTCGAGGGCGAGATCCGTGTCCGCGGCGCGAAGAACCTCGTGCCGAAGGCCATGGTCGCCGCGCTGCTCGGCAGCGGACCGAGCCGGCTGCGCAATGTCCCCGACATCCGCGACGTGCGGGTGGTCCGCGGTCTGCTCCAGCTGCACGGTGTGACGGTCCGCCCGGGCGACGAGCCCGGCGAGCTGATCATGGACCCCTCCCATGTGGAGAGCGCCAACGTCGCCGACATCGACGCGCACGCCGGCTCCTCGCGCATCCCGATCCTGTTCTGCGGCCCGCTGCTGCACCGGCTGGGCCACGCGTTCATCCCGGGCCTGGGCGGCTGCGACATCGGCGGCCGGCCGATCGACTTCCACTTCGAGGTGCTCCGCCAGTTCGGCGCGACCATCGAGAAGCGCGAGGGCGGCCAGTACCTGGAGGCCCCGCAGCGGCTGCGCGGCTGCAAGATCCGCCTGCCCTACCCCTCGGTCGGCTCGACCGAGCAGGTGCTGCTGACCGCCGTCCTGGCGGAGGGCGTCACGGAGCTGTCCAACGCGGCCGTCGAGCCGGAGATCGAGGACCTCATCTGCGTATTGCAGAAGATGGGCGCGATCATCTCCATGGACACCGACCGCACCATCCGGATCACCGGTGTGGACTCGCTCACGGGCTACAACCACCGCGCCCTCCCGGACCGCCTGGAGGCGGCCTCCTGGGCGTCCGCGGCGCTGGCCACCGAGGGCAACATCTACGTCCGCGGCGCGCAGCAGCGGTCGATGATGACCTTCCTCAACACCTACCGCAAGGTCGGCGGCGCCTTCGAGGTCGACGACGAGGGCATCCGCTTCTGGCACCCGGGCGGCTCGCTCAACGCCATCGCGCTGGAGACCGACGTCCACCCCGGCTTCCAGACGGACTGGCAGCAGCCGCTGGTCGTGGCCCTGACGCAGGCCTCGGGCCTGTCGATCGTCCACGAGACGGTGTATGAGTCCCGCCTCGGCTTCACCTCCGCGCTCAACCAGATGGGCGCGCACATCCAGCTCTACCGCGAGTGCCTGGGCGGCTCGGCCTGCCGCTTCGGCCAGCGCAACTTCCTGCACTCGGCGGTCGTCTCCGGCCCGACCAAGCTCCAGGGCGCCGACCTGGTCATCCCCGACCTCCGCGGCGGCTTCTCGTACCTGATCGCGGCCCTGGCCGCCCAGGGCACGTCCCGGGTGCACGGCATCGACCTGATCAACCGCGGCTACGAGAACTTCATGGAGAAGCTCAAGGAGCTGGGTGCCAACGTCGAGCTGCCCGGCGGCACGGAAGCCTGACGGCCGCCACCCCCACCGGGCCCGCCCCGGCTGGGGGTCCGGGGGTCATCCCCCGGGCCAGCACAGCATGGAGAAGCTCAAGGAGCCGGGTGCCGACGTCGAGCTGCCCGGCGGCACGGAAGCCTGACCCGCTGCCGCATCCGGTCCGCGTCCGAGCCCGCGGCCGTACCTGAGTCCACGACAGCTCTGAGCTGGGAAGCTCTGGCGCGGCCCTGACGGCCCGTAAGCGCCTGTACCGACCACGAAGGTCGGTGCGGGCGCTTTCGCGCGTCTACGGCCCCTTACAGGCCCGTAAGGGGCCCGTCCAGGCCATGGCAAGCCAAAAGGGCGGCCACCCCCGTGGGGTGGCCGCCCTTCGCGCTGAGGGACTTACTTGCCCTTGGCGGCTTCCTTGAGCTTGGAGCCCGCGGAGACCTTCACGCTGTAACCGGCGGCGATCTGGATCGGCTCGCCCGTCTGCGGGTTACGAGCGGTGCGAGCGGCACGGTGGGTGCGCTCGAAGGTCAGGAAGCCGGGGATGGTGACCTTCTCGTCGCCCTTGGCGACGACCTCACCGACGGTCTCGGCGAGCGCGGCCAGGACGGCGTCGGCGTCCTTGCGGGTCACCTCGGCGCGGTCGGCCAGCGCGGCCACCAGCTCACTGCGGTTCATGTTGTACTCCCGTGTTCTTCTTGCCAATGAGGCGTGAGATCGAAGCCGATGCTGCCAGGGCCCTCGGACAGTCCCCGGACCCGGGTCTGTTGCCAGACCCTCGCGCCCGGTTACGCATCCTGCCCCCACCAGTGGCGGGAAAGCCAATCCGGCACCCTGGAGAGTCACACGGAAAGCGGCACAGCCTCGGATACAGCCGCATTTCCGCGGCCTGATTTCTGCCCGTCACCTTATGGGCAGGTCGCGGGCCCCGAGGCCCGCGACGCGCCGTCGTCAGACGGTCGTGGTGCCTGTCACAGCCGCGCCGGCGGCCTTCGCGGCCTCCCGGACGGCACCCGCGACAGCACCCGCCACCTTGTCGTTGAAGACGCTGGGGATGATGTAGTTCGCGTTGAGTTCGTCCTCGGCGACGACGTTGGCGAGGGCGCGGGCGGCGGCGAGCATCATGTCGGTGTTGACGGTGCGGGACTGGGCGTCCAGCAGGCCGCGGAAGACTCCCGGGAAGACCAGCACGTTGTTGATCTGGTTGGGGAAGTCGGAGCGGCCGGTGGCGACGACGGCGGCGGTCTGGCGGGCGATGCCGGGCTCGACCTCGGGGTCGGGGTTGGCCAGCGCGAAGACGATCGCGCCGTCGGCCATCGCGGCGACGTCCTCGCCGCCCAGGACGTTGGGGGCGGAGACGCCGATGAAGACGTCCGCGTCGCGGACGGCTTCCTTCAGGGTGCCGGTGATGCCTTCGGGGTTGGTGTTGTCGGCGATCCAGCGCAGGGCGGTCTCGGGGCCGGCGTCGACGAGGTCGGGGCGGGCGGCGTGGACGACGCCGTGGATGTCGGCGACGACGGCGTGCTTGACGCCGGCGGCGATGAGGAGCTTGAGGATGGCGGTGCCGGCGGCGCCGGCGCCGGACATGACGACCCGTACGTCGCCGATGGACTTCTCCACCACGCGCAGGGCGTTGGTGAGGGCGGCGAGGACGACGATGGCGGTGCCGTGCTGGTCGTCGTGGAAGACGGGGATGTCGAGGGCTTCGCGCAGGCGGGCCTCGATCTCGAAGCAGCGGGGTGCGGAGATGTCTTCGAGGTTGATGCCGGCGAAGCCGGGGGCGATGGCCTTGACGATCTCGACGATGGCGTCGGTGTCCTGGGTGTCCAGGCACAGGGGCCAGGCGTCGATGCCGGCGAAGCGTTTGAAGAGGGCGGCCTTGCCCTCCATGACGGGGAGGGCGGCCTTGGGGCCGATGTTGCCCAGGCCCAGGACGGCGGAGCCGTCGGTGACGACGGCGACGCTGTTGCGCTTGATGGTCAGGCGGCGGGCGTCCTCGGGGTTCTCGGCGATGGCCATGCACACGCGGGCGACGCCGGGGGTGTAGACCATGGAGAGGTCGTCGCGGTTGCGGATGGGGTGCTTGGAGGCCATTTCGATCTTGCCGCCGAGGTGCATCAGGAAGGTGCGGTCGGAGACCTTGCCGAGGTGGACGCCCTCGATGCCGCGGAGTTTCTCGACGATCTCGTCGGCGTGGGCCGTGGAGGTCGCGGCGACGGTGACGTCGATCCGCAGCTTCTCGTGGCCGGAGGCGGTGACGTCCAGGCCGGTCACCGATCCGCCGGAGGACTCCACGGCCGTGGTGATCTGACCGACCGACGTCCCGCTCGCGGGGACCTCCAGCCGGACCGTCATCGAGTACGAGACGCTTGGCGCCGTTGCCATGGCCGACTTCCTCTGCTTTCCCTTGTTCCACTTCGTACGCCCGCTCGGGGTTCGCCCAGGGCGTGAGCAACGATGGTCGCACCTACCAGCCGGTAGGGGGTAACCAGCCCCGTATTCCGGAAGTAAATTTCCAGGATCCGGGAGCGGAGGAGACGGCCGGGGCGGGTGGGGAATCAGAGACCGCACACGCTCCGAAAACGCCCCGGAAACGCTCCCCGAACCACTCCGGAAGCACTCCCGAAAAGCCGACGGGCGCCCTTCCCCTGGGAGGAAGGACGCCCGTCAGGAACGTCTTGGGTGGCACCGGCCCGCCATGCTCGCCTCGCGGCAAGTGGTCGCTCGAAGCGACTAAGGTTGGGCCCGGGGGCTTGGATCGAGCCGGTGCCACACCCAGGCTAACAAACCCTCCCGGGAAGTCATTCCAGGAGCGGAAGTTCGGCCCCGAGAAGGCCGGATCCCCTGCGGGACGACCCCCTCGGCGCACTCCCCCGACCCGCCGTCAGTCCCGGAGCAGGTCCGGCACCCCGTCCGCGTCCGGGTCGTCCCGCTCGCCGGAGAGCACCGTCAGCCGCTGGGTGGCCCGGGTCAGCGCCACGTACAGCACCCGCAGCCCGGCCGGCGACTCGTCCGCGATCTCGGCGGGCGTGACCACGACCGTCGCGTCGTACTCCAGGCCCTTCGCCTCCAGGCTGCCCAGCACCACGACCCGGTCGCCGAGCCCGGCCAGCCAGCCCCGCGCCTGCGCGCGGCGCCCCATCGGCACGACCACGCCGACCGTGCCCTCGACGTCGGCCAGCAGGTGCCGCGCCTCGGCCCGCACCGCGGCGGCCAGGTCGTCGCCCGCCACCGCGAACCTCGGCTCGACGCCCGTGGAACGCACGGCCGCCGGCGACTCCATGCCCGGCATCGCCAGCGCCAGCACCTTGGCGGCCAGCTCGGCGATCTCCGCGGGGTTGCGGTAGTTCACGGTGAGCCGGAAGCGGGTGCGCCGGCGGGCGCCCAGCGCCTCGTCCCGCGCGGCCGCCGCCTCGTCCGGGTCGGACCAGGAGGACTGCGCCGCGTCGCCGACGATCGTCCAGGTGGCGGTGCGGCCCCTGCGGCCCACCATCCGCCACTGCATGGGCGTCAGGTCCTGCGCCTCGTCGACGATGACATGCGCGTAGTCCCGGCGCTCCTCCGCGAGCCGCTCGGCGCGCTCCCGGCGCGACTCCGAGCGCTGCGGCATCAGCTCCTCCAGCCCCGTCAGATGGGCCAGCGGGTCCACCTCGCGCGGCTGCCGGGGCCGGGCCGGGGCGCCGAGCAGCGTCTCCAGCTCGTCCAGCAGCGCCACGTCGTGCACGGACAGCGGGCCGCGGCCCGCCGCGTCCAGGCGCTTGAGCGAACGGGCCAGCTGCCGCACCTCGCGCGGGTTGAGCACCCGGCGCGACCAGCGGGAGAGCCGGCGCTCGTCGGCCATCGCGGCGAGCACCCCGCGCGGGGTGAGCTCGGGCCACCAGGCGGCGAGGAAGCCCAGGAAGTCGTCCTCGGTCGAGACGTCCTCGTCGAACGCGCGCCGGGCCTCGGCGGCGAGCTCCGGGTCGGTGTAGCGCTTGGGGCCGCCGGCCCGCGACCACAGGGCGTCGAGGATCAGCCGGCGGGCGCGCGGGCGCAGCAGGTTCACCGGCGCGGTGCCGCCCAGGGCGGCGTTGCGGATCCGCTTGAGCTCCTCCGCGCCCAGCTCCACGCGGGCCCCGAAGGCGACCACGCGCAGCCGGTCCGGTGGGCCCTGCGGCGCGCCGCCGTCGGCGGGACGGTCCAGGCCGTCCAGCGGCAGCTGCCCGTCGCGGTTCCCCCGCGCGGCGGCCGGTGCCCCCGCCGAACTGCCCTCAAGTGCCCCCCGCACCGCCTTGCGCAGCACCTTGAGCATCCGCGACGAGCCCTTGATCCGGGCGACGGCGGGCTCGTCGTACGTGTCGGCCTCGGCGCCGTCGACCAGGGAGCCGACGGCGCGGATCGCCACCTGTCCCTCCTCGCCCAGCGAGGGCAGCACGCCCTCGGTGTAGGCGACGAGCAGCGGGGTCGGCGAGACGACGAGGATGCCGCCCGCGTAGCGCCGGCGGTCCTGGTAGAGGAGGTAGGCGGCGCGGTGCAGGGCCACGGCGGTCTTGCCGGTGCCGGGGCCGCCCTCGACCTCGGTCACCGACGCGGCGGGCGCCCGGATGACCATGTCCTGCTCGGCCTGGATGGAGGAGACGATGTCCCGCATGGTGTGGCTGCGGGCCTGGCCCAGCGCGGCCATCAGCGCGCCGTCGCCGACGACCGGCAGCGCGGCGCCGGCCAGGGTGGCGGTCAGCTCCGGGCGCAGCAGGTCGTCCTCGACGCCGAGGACCTTGCGGCCCTTGGAGCGGATGACGCGGCGGCGGACGACCCGGCCGGGCGCGACGGGCGTCGCGCGGTAGAAGGGCGCCGCGGCGGGCGCCCGCCAGTCGATGACGAGCGGGGAGTAGTCGGAGTCCAGGACGCCGATGCGGCCGATGTGCAGCGTCTCGGCGATCTCGGCCCGGTCGTCGCTGACGGCGTCGTCCGCGGGCTCGACGGAGGTGTAGGCCCCGTCGGGGCCCTTCTTCCCGTCCTTGCCGAGGAGCAGGTCGATGCGGCCGAAGAGGAAGTCCTCGAACTCGCTGTTGAGCCGGTTGAGGTGCACCCCGGCGCGGAACACCTGGGCGTCCCGCTCGGCGAGCGCGCCGGGCGTGCCGACCTGCCCGCGCTTGGCGGCGTCGTCCATGAGGAACTCGGCCTCGTGGATCTTCTCCTCCAGGCGTCGGTACACCCGGTCGAGATGCTGTTGTTCGGTACCGATCTCCCGGTCGCGGACCCCGTCGGGCTCCGTCTCCGGTCCGGTCGCCACGTGTGCGTGCGTGGCGTTCTGCGCGGCCACCCAAGCCCCCTTCTGCTGTGCCTAGGGCAGCCGTCAACCGTACGCGAACAGGGGTACTGAGCGCACCTGTCAGGACATGACGGAATTAGTCGGGTTCGGGATCGGTTTGATCGGGGTTCCGGATGGGCTCCCCAGCGCTCTCGAACGGCGGCACGGCCGGCGGCCGGCCCGTCAGAGCCTGACCGTGGCCAGCAGCGCGCCGTCGAGCGTGCGGACCTCGAAGCGGGAGATGTCCTCCCGGTTCAGCGCGGCGCCCCCGTGGGTGTACAGCGGCGCCCTTCCCCACTTCTCCCCCTTGTCCCCCTCGGCTTCGTCGTTCCCGCCGACGCCGTAGCCGCCCGGCGGCACCGCCCAGGTGGTGACCGTCTGCCGCTCGCCGTTCTTCCCCACGGCGACGAGGTCGCAGGTCCGCGGCCCCTCGACGTGGCCGAGCCGGAGGGCCACATGGGTGCCCCAGGGCTTCGGCTGGAGCGAGACCGTGGCCTCCACCTTGGTCGCGGGGTCGACCGTGCCGATCTTCTCGCCGTCCTCGTACATCTGCTTGGCCGCGCTCACCGAGCTGTGGTCCGGCGCGTCCCGCTGGACGAGGGCCGCGCCGGCCAGCGGCCCGGCGACGATCAGGGCCGCCGCCGCGGCCGCGAGGCACAGCCGGCGGGTACGGCGCGCCCGCCGGGCGGCGGCGACCTCGCCGAGCAGCCCGTCGAGGAGCGCGGGGCCCGGCCGCGCGGTGAGCGCCCCGGGGTCCGGCGTGGCCTCCTTGAGGTCGGCGAGGAGCGGGGTCAGGCCCATGAGGCCGTCCAGCTCGGCGGCGCACCGGTGGCAGTCGGCCAGGTGCTCCTCGAAGCGGCCGGCGTCCGCGTCGTCGAGCACGCCCAGCGCGTAGGCGCCCACGTCCATGTGCCCTGCCGGCCCGGTCATGCCGTCACTCCCCGTTCCTCCAGCGAGAGCTTCATGGAGCGCAGGGCGTAGAAGACCCGGGACCGCACGGTCCCGGCCGGTACGCCCAGCGCCTCGGCGGCCTCGCTCACCGTACGTCCCTTGAAATAGGTCTCTATCAACGCCTCCCGGTGGGCCTCGGAGAGGTCGCCCAGCGCGTCGGAGATGGTCATCAGGCGCAGGGCCCGGTCGATCTCGTCGGCCGCCGGGATCAGCTCCAGCGGGGCGGGGTCGACCTCGCGGGGCCGGGCCTGCCGGCTGCGGTGCCCGTCGATGACGATGCGCCGGGCGACGGTCACCAGCCAGGGCCGTACGGAGCCCGGGGTGCCGCGCAGCCGGTCGGCGTTGCGCCAGGCGCGCACCAGGGTCTCCTGGACGACGTCCTCCGCCCGCTGGCGGTCGCCGGCCACCTGCCGGAGCACGAACGCGAGGAGCGGGCCGGCGTGCTCCTCGTAGAGCGCCCGCATCAGCTCCTCGTCGGGACTCGTCCTGTCAGCCACGACGGCATCCTTGCGCACGGCGTTCCCCCGGGTCGATAGCGCGAGTCGGTCACCGCTGCCCTTCCGTACGGGCGGCACCGGCGTACGACTCAGCGCCCGGCGGAAATTCCGCCGGCGGACGCGCGAACCCCCGCGCGTACGGCCCCGGCACGCGCCGCGTTCAGCCCGACTCCCGTGACACAGGCGACACTTCACGACTGAACCCGGGCCGTGCCGGGGCCGTACGACATGCCGAGCGCACGGCTCGCGGTGCGGCCGCCTCCACGGCCCGGCCCCACCGCCTCCCGGCCCGCCACCGGCGAACCCCCGGCGGCAACCCGACGGTCACCCCCGGCCGTTGACCACCCGCCGCCGGTGGCGGGCCACCCGCTCGCGGTTGCCGCACACCTCGCTGGAGCACCAGCGGCGCCGGTGCCCCCGCGAGGTGTCCAGATAGATCAGCGAGCACGTCTCGCCCTCGCACTGCCGCAGCCGGCCGCGCGCCGCCGGGTCGGTGAGCAGCTCCACCGCGTCCCGGGCGATCCGGCCGACGAGCTCCTCGCAGTCCGGGGCGCCGTCCACCGCGCGGACCAGGGTGCCGTCGGCCGCGCGCACGGCTCGGGGCGCGGGCGGCGCGGTGGCCGCCAGGGCGTTGACGCGCTCCAGGTCCGGGTCGGCGGCCCGGCCGGCCACCTCGGCGTGGACGACGCGGTGCAGCAGGTCGCGGGCCGCGCGGAAGCGCGCGAGCCAGGAGGGGTCCACCGCGTCGAGCGGGGTGCCGGCCGGCACCACCCCCGCGCCGACGAGCCAGGCCCTCAGCCGCGCGGGGCTGTCGAGCCGCTCGACCGGTTCCTCGCTGAACCGGCCGCCGACCGTCGCCACCAGGTCCAGGCAGAGCCGCCCGGCGTCGAATCGCAGGTCATAGGGGGCCGTCGCCACCATGCGCCTGTCACCTTTTCCTTGTTTCCCTGTACGCCTGTCCGCCGTGTCCGTCGCGCACGTCGTGCCGGGCCACGGCGTTCCTTCGCAGGTCGTACGTCCTCACGTGCCGTCGTCTGTCCGCCGCGGTCGGCTTCAGTCCCCCGGACCGCGCCTTCCCGGGCTCCTCTTCTCCGGTCCCCCTCCAGGGTGCCCCGCGGGACACGCCCCTGTAACCCCCGGGCCTCGCGCCCGTGCGCCCGTCGGGCGCCCCCCTTGTCCGCCGTCAGCGCCCCGCCATCACGGCCGCGTCCTCCTCCGGCAGCCACGCGCCCTCCGGACGCGTCAACCAGCCGTGCCGCGCGGCCAGTTCGCGGGCCGCCGCGCGCAGCGCGTCCAGGCCCGGGTGGCGCAGCCCACGCCGCCAGACCATCGAGACGGGCGACAGCGGCACGGGGTCCGTCAGCGGGCGCAGCACCATGCCGGGCACGTCCAGGAACTCCACGCTCGCCAGCACCGACCAGCCGCGCTTGCGGACGACGCGGACGAACTCCCCGTCGCCCTCGATCTCCGGGAAGGGCGCGGCGATGCCGATGCCGCGCCCGTCGAAGAGCCGCTCGGCGAGGTCCGTCCACTCCGCCGTGGCCTCGTTGCCCGCCGCCGCGTAGAGGGTCTCGCCGGCCAGCGCCGCCAGCGGCACCTCGGGCAGGGCGGCGAGCCGGTGGTCCTCCGGCAGCAGGACGGCCATGGGCTCGTACCGTACGGGCAGGTGGTCGAGGCGGGCCCGGACGGCGGGGCCGAGGCCGGCGAGCCGGCCGAAGGAGACGTCCAGCCGGCCGGCCAGGATCTCCCGGGCGGCGCCGGTGAGCCCGCTGTGGAAGCGGGCCACCAGCTCGCGGTCGGGGGCGGCCAGCCGGGCGGCCTCCAGCACCCGGCCCGTGACGCCGACCGTCGCGCTGTCCACGATCAGGGGCCGCTCCTCGTGGGCGAACGCGGCGGCCAGCTCGTCGTGGGCGGCGAGCACCCGGCGGGCGTACGGCAGCAGCCGGGCACCCTCCGCGGTGAGGGTGACCTGCCGGGTCGTCCGGGCGAACAGCTCGGCGCCCAGGCGCTGTTCGAGGCGGCGGATGTCGCGGCTGAGCGCCTGCTGGGCGACGAACAGCCGGGCGGCGGCGCGGGTGAAGTGGAGCTCTTCGGCGGTGGCGGCGAAGGCGCGCAGCAGGCGCGGCTCGATGTCGTACGGCACCCGCGGCAGTCAACAACAGATGTGCGTGAATGGCCACCGATCAGGTGTTGGACCGGGCCCCGGGGGCGCGGCGAAGGTGGACGGCATGCCCCCGCGCCCCTCCTCCCCGGCCCCCGCTCCCCTGCTCGCCGTCACCGGCGGCACGCTCGTCGCCGCGCCCCGGTGGCCCTCGGCGCCCGCCGGCCGCGCGCGCCGGAGCACCGCGCCGCGCGGCCCGTACGCCCGGCTCCTCGCCGTCCCCGGCGCCCGCGCGTTCACCGTCTGGAACCTGCTGGCCCGGCTGCCCATGGGCATGTTCGGGGTGAGCGCCGTCCTCATGATCTCGGCCGAGCGCGGCTCGTACGCGCTGGCCGGCGCCGTCACCGCGACCGGGCTCGGCGCGACCGCCGTCGTCGGCCCGTGGACGGCGCGGCTGGTGGACCGCCACGGGCAGGCCAAGGTGGCCGTGCCCGCCGCGGCGTGCGCCACCCTGGGCTCGCTGGCCCTGGTGCTGTGCGTGCTCCTCGACGCGCCCGCGTGGACGCTGTTCGCCGCGTACGCCGCGACCGCGACGACGCCCAACACCGGCGGCATGTCGCGCGCCCGCTGGGCCCACCTGCTCCGGGGCGACCCGGCGGCCCTGCACACCGCGAACTCCTTCGAACAGGCCGCGGACGAGGCGTGCTTCATGCTCGGCCCGGTCGTCGCCACGCTGCTGTGCACGGCCGTCCCCGGCTTCCCCGAGCTGGGCACCCTGGTCGCGGCCGCCTGCTTCCTGACCGGCGTCACGCTCTTCGCCGCCCAGCGCCGCACCGAGCCGCCCGCGTCGGGCGCGGTGCGCTCCGGGCGGTCGCCGGTGCGCGGCAACCCGGCCCTCGCCGGGGTGCTGGCCGTCTTCCTGTGCACCGGGGCGGTCTTCGGGTCGCTGGAGGTGGTGACGGTGGCGTTCGCGGACGGGCTCGGCCACCGGCCGGCGGCGGGTGCCGTGCTCGGCCTCCAGGCGGCCGGCTCCTGCGCGGCCGGGCTGCTGTACGGGCTGACCCGGCCCACGGGCCCGGTGGACCGCCGGTTCCGGCGCCACCTCGCGGCCATGGCCGCGGCGGCACTCCTGCCCCTGCTCGCCGGGACCCTGGGCAGCCTGCTCGCGCTGGCCGGGGCGCTGCTGATCGCGGGCACGGCGACGGCGCCCACCATGGTCACCGGCATGCGCCTGGTTCAGGGCCTGACGCCCGCGGGGCGGCTCAACGAGGGCATGACGCTGGCCGTGACCGGGCTGCTCGGCGGGGTCGCGGCGGGCTCGGCGGCGGGCGGCTGGTGCGCCGAGCACCTGGGGGCGGGCGCCGCCTACGGGGTGCCCGCCGGGGCCGCCGCGCTGGCCTGGCTCACCGCGGTGGCCGGGCGGTCGCGCGGGCCGTCCGGCGGCGGAGCAGCAGCGCGCCGGTGACCACCACCACGGTCGCCGCGGCCGCCCCGGCCAGGACGGCGGGCGAGGGCGCGTCCACCGAAGCGGAGGTACCGGATCCGGTGACCGTGATCCGGCCGGTCCGCTTCACCCGGCCATGGTGGCTGACGACGGTGACGGGATAGCGGCCCGGCTCCAGGTCCGCCCGCACCCGGGCGGGCCCGAGGTAGCGCGGGTCCCGCCCGTCCCCGGCCTTGCTGTCGTCACGCCGCAGCGCCGCCGGGCGGACGAAGGCCGGTGAGGTGGCGCGGAGCCGCTCCTCCTCCCCCGCGTCGGGCGCCTCGTCCTGCCAGAGCACGTGGACGGTCCCGCCGGCCGCGACCGTGTGGCCGTAGGAGCGGGCCGCGTCCGGCGCCGGGGCGTCGGGGCCGCCGAAGAGGGCGGGGCCGCGCGCCCGGCCCAGGTAGTCCCGGTCGCCGGGCCGGGCGGCGCGCACGGTCAGCGGCCGCTCGTCGACCGCGCGGCCGCCGGGGCCGGTCAGCACCACCCGGTACGTGCCGTCCGCGAGGCCGGGCGGCAGCTCGGCGCTCCCGGCGAAGAGCCGGGGGTTGTGCCAGTCCGGGCCGCTGGGGTCGTGGGTCAGCGGGACGGACGCGCGGAAGGCCGAGGAGCGCGCGGAGAAGGCCGAGCCGGTCTCGCCGGGGTACAGGTCGTCGTAGGACATCCACAGCCGCTCCCCCGGGCGCAGCGTCCCGCCCGGCGACGCCACCGTGAACCGCGGCCGCCGCGACGGGGCGACCTCCACCCGGTCCTCGGCGACGACGCGGCCGCCGGCCTCGACGGTGAGCGGATGGCTGCCGGGCCGGGCGCCCGCCGCGACGGCGGCGCGGACGTGGTGCCCGCGCCCCTCGCCGGGCCCGCGGGGCTCGTAGGGGGTCAGCTCGACGGGCCGGCCGAAGGCGGGCGAGACGACCTTGACGGTGACCCGCTCGCGGACGCCCCGGACATCGATGTCGACCAGCTCGCCGGGCCGGCTGCCGAAGGCGCCGTTGAGCAGCAGCCGCACCTCGCCGTCGCCGCGGCCCCCGCCGCCGTCCTGCCCCGCCGCCACGCCCGCCGGCCCCAGCACCCCGGCCACCGCCAGGGCCAGCACCCTCAGGATCCGCTTCACCGCACCCCCTCCTCGATCGGCGGCGCCGCCCGGCGGCCACGCGTCCGGGACCACCATGGGGGAACCACCCCTGGAAACGACAGAGGCCCCACCGCTTGGAGCGGTGGGGCCTCTGCCTCACATGGGATGAGTGGAGATGGCGGGAATCGAACCCGCGTCCAACGGTGCGGAATCAGGGCTTCTCCGTGTGCAGTTCGCTGCGATTTTCTCGGCCCCGGAGATCACGCGAACAAGTCTCCGACAGGCCCAGCCGCTGTTTGGTTTCCCACCAGGCCCCGCGGCCGGGCCTGGTGGTTTAGTTCCCTAGCTGATGCCAGGATCCGGGTCGGGAACAGCCCCGGGCTGACACTTCGCAAGTCGCTACTTAGGCAGCGAGGGCGAAGGAATCGCGCTTGGTGTTGGCGATTATTGGTTGCGACATATGGTTTACGAGATCATTGCCGCTTCCTCGACACGCTTCCCCTGCTTCGACATCCGCTGTCGAAACCGATCATCCCCATGTTGTTTTTTCAAAGTGCGCCCCTTGCGGGGTGCGTGCGCCCCTCTCGGGGTGCGCTGCCCATCGTACGTGACGGGCGGAGGGCCGTGCCAGCGTATTTACCCGCGTGGGCTACCGGCCGGACGCCCGCTGCCGGCGGCGGGCCGCCGCGATGGCGCGGTTCGACTCGCGGGTGTCCTGCTTCTCGCGCAGGGTCTGCCGCTTGTCGTACTCCTTCTTGCCCTTCGCGAGGGCGATCTCGACCTTGGCCCGGCCGTCCTTGAAGTACAGGGCCAGCGGCACGATGGTGTGCCCGGTCTCCTGCGTCTTGGACGCCAGCTTGTCGATCTCCGCGCGGTGGAGCAGGAGCTTGCGCTTGCGGCGGGCGCTGTGGTTCGTCCACGTGCCCTGGTTGTACTCGGGGACGTGGACGTTGTGCAGCCACGCCTCCCCGCCGTCGATCTGCACAAAGCCGTCGGCCAGCGAGGCCTTGCCCTGACGCAGCGACTTGACCTCGGTGCCGGTCAGCACCAGGCCGCACTCGTAGGTGGTCAGAAGGTGGTAGTCATGTCGCGCCTTCTTGTTCTGCGCGACCAGTTTGCGACCCGTCTCTTTAGCCATAGCGCGGCCATTCTCGCACTACGACCCACCCCCGAGGCCACTCAATACTGTGCGGGCCCGCCGCTCGGCGTCGCCGCGGACGACCAGGTCGGGCGCGATGCCCCGGCCGTCGACCGTCCGCCCGCCGGGTGTGCGGTAGTGGCCGACGGTCAGCTCGGCGACCGAGCCGTCCGCGAGCCGGGTGGGCATCTGCACCGAGCCCTTGCCGAAGGTCGGGGAGCCGACGACGACGGCCCGGCCGCGGTCCTGGAGGGCGCCGGTCAGCAGCTCGGCGGCGCTCATGGTGCCGCCGTCGACGAGCACGACCAGCGGCGGCCGGGTGGCGCCGCCGGGCCGGGCCTCCAGGGCGCGCTGGCTGCCCCGGACGTCGTAGGTGGCGACGAGGCCGCCGTCGAGGAAGGCGGAGGCGGCGGTGACGGCCTCGGTCACCAGACCGCCGCTGTTGCCCCGCAGGTCCAGCAGGATGCCCTCGGCGGGCCCGGCGGCGCGCACGGCCCGGCCGACCCGCTCGCCGGTGCCCCGCGTGAACGACTCGACCTTGATGCGGGTGGCCCGAGCCCCCGAGCCCTCGTCCTGGAGCCGCTCCACGGCGACGCTCTCGGTGACCAGCCGCGCCCGGCGCAGCGTGCGGTCCCAGAGCCGGTCGCCGCGCTGGAGCCCGAGCGTCACGGGCGTACCGGGCACGCCCACGGCGGCCGGCGGACCGTACCCCTCGCCGCCCTCGCCCCACCGGCCGGGCGCCGCCGCGTCGCCGCGCAGCCGGGCGACGACCTCGGTGACGGGGAAGCCGTCGACGTCCTGCCCGTCGACGCTGCGGATCCGGTCGCCGGGCCGGAGGCCGGCGCGCGCGGCGGGGCTGCCGGGGCGGACGCTGTCGACCTCCGTGCGGCCCTCGGCGGACCGGCGGGCGGACAGGCCGACGCCGACGTAGCCGCCGTCGAGGGAGCGCGCGAACCCCTCGTACTCGCGGGCGCTGTAGACGGCGGACCAGCGGTCGCCGCTGCGGGTGACGACCTCCGTGGCGGCCTCCGAGCCCGACTTGCCGTCCTGCGCGGCCTGCGCGGCGGCGGCCTCGACGGCGCGGTGGTCCACGGGAGGCGCCGGAGCCCGGTCCTCGGCGCCCGGCGCCGCGGCCGGGTGGGCGAAGGTGCGGGTCCAGGCCCGCTCCCGGCCCTCCTGCGCGTCCGCGCTCCAGGAGCCGGCCGCGGCACCCGTCGCCAGTACGCCCGCGAAGACCAGTGTCAGCGCGGCGGCGCGGCGGGCGCGGCGCCGCGGGACGAACATCGACGGGCCGGGCATGCGCGTGAGTCTAGGACACGGAAGGGCGCCGTACGGGGAGTTGACCGCACGGCGCCCTTCGCGCTCGTCAGACCTTGAGGTACTTCCGCAGGGCGGCGAACGCCGCCAGGGCGGGCATCAGCAGCCCCATCGCCAGCACCAGCGGCAGCTTGGCCAGCACCGCGTCCCACCCGATGAAGGTGATGACGTCGATGTGGTTCACGAGCCAGTTGTTCACGAGGAAGTACTGGCCGCTGACCAGCAGCACGCAGGCCAGACCCGCGCCCAGGAGACCGGCGAAGGCGGCCTCCATGACGAAGGGGATCTGGATGTAGAAGCTGGACGCGCCGACCAGACGCATGATGCCGGTCTCCCGCCGACGGCTGAACGCGGATACCCGGACCGTGTTGACGATCAGCATCAGCGCGACGACCAGCATCAGGCACATCACGCCGAGGGCCGCGAAGTTCATGCCGTTGAGGAGGTTGAACAGATCGGACAGGACGTCCTTCTGGTCCTGCACCATCTGCACGCCGGGGCGCTCCGAGAAGGCGGTGGAGATGACCTTGAACTTGGTGGGGTCCTTCAGCTTGATCCGGAAGGACTCCTGCATCTGGTCCGGGGTCACCGAGGCGGCGATCGGGGAGTTCTTCCCGAACTGCTCCTTGTAGTGCTTGTACGCCTCGTCGGACGTCTCGAACTGCACCTTCTGGACGACCGCCATCTTCTCCAGGTCGGCGCGGATCTCCTTCTTCTGGTCCTCGGTCGCCGCTCCCTTGGCGCAGGCCGGGAAGGACTGCGCGTCGGTCTTGTTGCAGAGGTAGATCGAGACGTTGACCTTGTCGTACCAGAAGCCCTTCATCGTGCTGACCTGCTCGCGCATGAGCAGCGACCCGCCGAAGAGCGCGAGCGACAGAGCCACGGAGACGATCACCGCGAAGGTCATCGTGAGATTACGGCGGAGACCGACGCCGATCTCCGACAGGACGAACTGGGCGCGCATGGCGTCCTTTCAGTGCTGGTAGCCGTAGACGCCGCGCGACTGGTCGCGTACGAGACGGCCCTGTTCCAATTCGATGACGCGCTTGCGCATCTGGTCCACGATCTGCTGGTCGTGGGTCGCCATGATGACGGTGGTCCCGGTCCTGTTGATCCGGTCCAGCAGCTTCATGATGCCGACGGAGGTCTGCGGGTCGAGGTTGCCGGTCGGCTCGTCGGCGATCAGCAGCATCGGGCGGTTGACGAAGGCGCGGGCGATGGCCACGCGCTGCTGCTCACCGCCCGAGAGCTCGCCGGGCATCCGGCTCTCCTTGCCGCCGAGGCCCACCAGCTCCAGGACCTGCGGGACGGCCTTGCGGATCTCGCCGCGGGGCTTGCCGATGACCTCCAGGGCGAAGGCCACGTTCTCGCTGACGGTCTTGTTGGGCAGGAGGCGGAAGTCCTGGAAGACCGTGCCCAGCTGGCGGCGCATCTGGGGCACCTTCCAGTTGGAGAGCCGGGCGAGGTCCTTGCCGAGCACGTGGACCTGGCCCGCGCTGGCCCGCTCCTCGCGCAGGAGCAGTCTCAGGAAGGTGGATTTACCGGACCCCGAGGAACCGACCAGGAAGACGAACTCGCCTTTCTCGATCTCCAGCGAGACCTCGCGGAGCGCAGGGCGGTTCTGCTTGGGATAGGACTTGGAGACATTGTCGAATCGGATCACGAGTGCACCAAGCGTCGACCTGGATAGGGGGCACGGAACACCGCGCGACCGCGGCTCCCGTCGGTGTCCGTGACCATACGCGACCGACCGGTGCACGCGCAGTCGGCATCGGGTGATGGCGCGTTTGCGGGCACCGCCCCGGGGGACAAAATCAGGACAATGGGAACAGGCGCCCCGGCCGTGGCACCCCGCCTCCGCCGACCGGTCGCGCCGAACGGCGGGGAAGCTGGCACAGTGGTAAGGGGAACCGCTCGGCTCTCCCACACGTTGGACGTACCGGAGGAGGAGATCGCATGACATGCGACCGACTGGTGTGCGCCAACTGCGCGGCCCCCGTCAGTGAGGGCCGCTGCCCCGTGTGCCGGGCCAGCAGGGAGCGCCTTCAGCACCAGGAAGGCATCTTCGCCGGGCTGACCCCGGCCACGCTGCTCGCGCTGCTGGTGGCGCTGATAGCCGTGGCCCTGGTCGCGCACAACTTCGCCGCGTAGCCGCCCGCTCACGCGGCACGCCCCCTTGAGAGGGCGCATTCGAGCGTACGAAGGGCCCGGAGCGTGGGAACGCTCCGGGCCCTTCGTCATGTCCGCGGTGGTGCCGTGTGCCCCCGGCCGGGGCGGCCGGGGCGCGTGCGTCAGGCCGCGGCGGCGTTGCCGCGCGTCATCAGACGCGGCAGCAGGCGGAAGCCGACGCCGCCGGCGATCATCGTCGCGGCGCCGACGACCAGGAAGGTCGTCTGGCCGGCGCCGGTCTCGGCGAGCTGCTCCTTGGGCTTGGCCTGCTGCACGGGCTTGGTGCCCGAGCCGTCGGTGTCCGTGCCGGAGCCGCAGTTGCTGGCGGTGTCGACGGGGCAGGTGCGGCCTTCGTCGCCCTTGTCGCCCTGGTCGCCCTTGTCGGAGCCGCCGCCGGTGGTGGCACCGGTGTGGTCGTCGCCGGAGCCGCCGGTGGAGCCGGTGCCGCCGGTGCTGCCGGTGCTCCCGGTCGAGCCGGTGGAGCCGGTGGACCCCGTGGAGCCGGACGAGCCGGAGGAAGAGCCGCCGGAGCCCGTGGAGCCGGTGCTGCCGGTGCTGCCGGTGCTGCCGGTGCTGCCGGTGCTGCCGGTGCTGCCGGTGCTGCCGGTGCTGCCGGTGCTGCCGGTGCTGCCGGTGCTGCCGGTGCTGCCGGTCGAGCCGGTGCTGCCGGTGCTGCCGGTGCTGCCGGTGGAGCCCGTGGAGCCGGTCGAACCGGTGCCACCGGTCTCGTTGCCGCCCGTACCCGTACCGCCGGTCTCGTTACCACCGGTGCCCGTGCCGCCGGTCTCGTTACCGCCCGTGCCGGTACCGCCGGTACCCGTACCGCCGGTCTCGTTACCACCGGTGCCGGTGCCACCGGTCTCGTTGCCACCGGTGCCCGTACCGCCGGAGGACGGACCGCCGGTCTCGTTGCCGCCCGTGCCGGTGCCACCCGAGGACGGACCGCCGGTCTCGGAGCCGCCCGTCTCGTTGCCACCGGTGCCGGTGCCACCCGAGGAGGGACCGCCGGTCTCGGAGCCGCCGGTCTCGTTACCGCCGGTGCCGGTGCCGCCCGAGGACGGGCCACCGGTCTCGGTACCGCCCGTGTTCGTACCGCCGGTCTCGTTGCCACCCGTGGTCGGCGGCTGCGGGATCTCGTTCGGGTCGCCGTCGACGGCGACGGAGCGGACCTTGACGTCCGCCTTCACACCGACCCCGGCGACGTGGACGCCCGCGGCGGAGGCCGCGCCGGCCGCCGTCAGCGAAGCACCGGCGGCGACGACCGCGCCGGCGGCTATGCGCGCGACGCGCAGCCGCGTCTTCTTGGTCATATGCCTGCTACCCCCAGTAGCCGATCTCGTCATTGGAGCAGCTATGCACGGGGCGGTGGCGTCTCGGAGGCCGGAAGATCGGCGTAGCCGGCCGCATCGGCCGGCCGCTCGCCCCCCGCCACACACGCCCCAGTGATACGCGTGCCACGCGCCAGCCTTCCCAGTTTTTGATGCAGCGTCAAGGAAGTTACGGGCGGGACTGTCCGGCTGTGCGGGGGTTTGGGGTTACTTCTCCTGCTGCTTGCGCCAGCGGATGCCGGCCTCCAGGAAGCCGTCGATGTCGCCGTCGAGGACGGCGGTGGGGTTGCCGACCTCGAACTCCGTACGGAGGTCCTTGACCATCTGGTAGGGGTGCAGGACGTAGGAGCGCATCTGGTTGCCCCAGGAGCCGCTGCTGTCGCCCTTGAGCGCGTCCATCTTGGCCTGCTCCTCCTGGCGGCGGCGCTCGAGGAGCTTGGCCTGGAGGACGTTCATGGCGGTCGCCTTGTTCTGGATCTGCGAGCGCTCGTTCTGGCAGGAGACGACGATGCCGGTCGGGATGTGGGTCAGGCGCACCGCGGAGTCGGTGGTGTTGACGCCCTGGCCGCCGGGGCCGGAGGAGCGGTACACGTCGACGCGGAGCTCGGACTCGTCGATCTCGACATGGTCGGTCTGCTCGACGACGGGGAGCACCTCGACGCCCGCGAAGGACGTCTGGCGGCGGCCCTGGTTGTCGAAGGGCGAGATGCGGACGAGGCGGTGGGTGCCCTGCTCGACGGAGAGCGTGCCGTAGGCGTACGGGACCTGGACGGCGAAGGTGGTCGACTTGATGCCGGCCTCTTCGGCGTAGGAGGTTTCGTAGACCTCCGTCTTGTAGCCGTGGCGCTCGGCCCAGCGGAGGTACATGCGCTGGAGGCGCTCGGCGAAGTCGGAGGCGTCGACGCCGCCGGCCTCGGCGCGGATGTTGACCAGCGCCTCGCGGGAGTCGTACTCGCCGGAGAGGAGGGTGCGGACCTCCATCTCGTCCAGCGCCTTGCGGACGGCGGTGAGCTCGGCCTCGGCCTCGGCGAGCGCGTCGGCGTCGTCCTCGGCCTCGGCGAGCTCGAAGAGCACGGAGAGGTCGTCGATCCGGCCACGCAGGGACTCCGCCTTGCGGAGCTCCGCCTGGAGGTGCGACAGCTGGCTGGTGATCTTCTGTGCCGCCTCCGGGTCGTCCCAGAGGGAGGGGGCGGCCGCCTGCTCCTCGAGCACGGCGATGTCAGCCCTCATCTTGTCGAGGTCCAGGACGGCCTCGATCGACCCCATGGTCGAGGAGAGGGACTTCAGCTCTTCGGATACATCAACGACTGCCACGCACCCAGCCTAACGGCTGCGCCGGGCTGCCTGCCCCGAAGAGGGTTGCCGCGGGGCGGAAGCCGCCGCATTTCGGGCGGGCGGGGCGCCTGCGGCGGGCTTGTTCCCCAGCCCCGCCCCTTCCCGAACCGGGGCTCCGCCCCGGACCCCGGTCCTCAATCTCCCCCAGCTACCGCTGGGAGGTGCCCCCAGACGGGCTGAAATTCAGCCCGTCCGGCGATTGAGGACACCGCGCGGAGCGCGGAAAGGGGGCCCGGGGGCTTGCCCCCGGTTACGGGAAGGGGCGGGGTGGGGAACAAGCCCGCCGCAGGCGCCCCCACAACCCGGCCCCGCTACGGCACCCGCGCCCCCGGCACATCCGTCCGCTCCACCGTCGGCGACTTCCGCGGCGCGTCCTGCCCGGACTGCCCCGACGTCGCGAACCACGTGCCCACACCCGCCGCCGCGGCCAGCGCCACCGCCGCCGCGCCCAGCTTGATGCGCCGCCGCCGGGTCTCCGCCGGGGACCGGTGCCGCGCGGAGCCCGCCCGGCGCTGGCCGGGGGCGCGGGGCGCGCGGGCCGTGCCGTGCGCCCCGCCCGCCAGCTCGGCCGGGGTCGGCACCCGCATGCTCGTGTGTGTGTCCCGGTTGGAGTCGGAGACGGCCCCCGGCACGAGCGGCACCGCGCCGCGCGGCCGCCGCGCGGCGGCCGGCCCGGGCGGGACGGCGGCGCCGTCCAGGGAGGTGCGCTCGGTGGCGACGCCGTCCTGCGGCTCCGGCTCCTCCTCGGGTTCGTCGATGTCCAGCGGCGGTATCCCGGCGAGGCCGGGCAGCAGTTCGCGCAGCCGGGCCGCCAGCTCCGGGGCGCGCAGCCGCGAGGCGGGCCCCTTCGCGAGGCACTGGACGATCAGCTGCCACAGCTCGTCGGGGATGCCGGGCAGCGGCGCCACGGTCTCCGTGACGTGCCGCCGCAGCACCGCGCCGGGGTGGCCGCCGCCGAAGGGCGTGAAGCCGGCCAGCAGCTCGTAGAGCACGGTGGCGAGGGCGTAGACGTCGACGGAGGCGCGCGGCGGCAGGCCCTCGATGATCTCGGGGGCCAGGTAGTCGGGCGTGCCGATGACGCTGCGGGGGCCGGGCCCACGGCCCTGCGCGCCCTGGCCGGGCGCGGCGGCGGGCCGCTCGCGCGTGGGGCGCGGGCTGTCCACGAGGCGGGCGATGCCGAAGTCGGTGAGCAGCGCGGGGTGCGCGCCGCCGGGTCCGAGCTCGCCCTGCATGTCGAGGAGGACGTTCTCGGGCTTGACGTCGCGGTGCACGATCCCGGCCGCGTGCGCGGCGGCGAGGCCGTCGGCGACGTCGGCCACGATGGCGACGGCGGCCTCGGGCGCGAGGCGCCGCTCCCGGTCGAGCCGGGTGCGCAGGTCCGTGCCCCGGATGAGGTCCATGACGAGGGCGAGGTCGGCCCCGTCCACGACGAGGTCGCGGACGCCCACCACATGCGGGTGGTCCAGGCCGAGCAAGGCCGCGCGCTCCTGCACGAACCGGCCGACGAGCTCCTGGTCCGAGGCGAGGTCCTCGCGCAGGAGCTTGATGGCGACCGGGCCCTCCGGCCCCTCGCCGAGCCACACCGTGCCCGCACTGCCGCGCCCCAGCACCTGGTGGGCGGTGTACCGGCTGCCGATCTTCCGTGCCAAGGCTGTTCCGGTTCCTTTCAGTCCTCCGACATCCGACGGGGGCGCCGGCGACCAAGCTACGCGGCCGAGGAGGCGTCAGGGACACCGATCCCGGAGCAACCGCCACTTCCGCGGCGGAAAACACCCGTCAGGTGTCGACAAATCCACACCGCTACTGACCCTTGGACGACCCGAGGCCGGAGATCCAGTCCTTCACATCCTTGATCCAGCCCCAGGTGGCGTCCCAGAAGCTCTTGCCGTCGGCGACCCAGTCCTTCAGCGGGGTGAACTCCCAGACGAGCCAGGAACCGACGATCAACAGGACAATCATGAAAAGGCAGCCCTTGAGGCAGCCGAGACCCGGGATCCGCATGGGGTTCGCGCTGCGCTGCCGCGGCGGTCTGGGCTCCCGGCGCGGGGCCGGGGGCTCCGGGGCGTACCGCTGCGGCTGGGGCTCCTGGTAGCGCTGCTGCGGCTCGGCGCCACGGCGGCGGCGCTCCGGCGGACGCGGCGGGGCGTACGGCTGCGGCTGGGCCTGCTGCGGCTGCGGGGGCCTCGGCGCGTACTGCTGGGGCTGCTGCGCGTACGGCTGCGGGGGCTGCTGCCCGTACGCGCGCTGCGGTGGCCGCTGGGGCTGCTGCGGCTGCTGGGGCGGCTGCTGCGGGGCGCGCCGCTGGGGGCGGCGGCGCAGCGGGTCCTCGCTCGGGTCGAGGTACTGCACCTGGGTCTGGTCGTTGCGGTCGCGGGCCGCGCGCATCTGCGTCTGCCACGGGTGCTCGCCGTCGCCACCGGGCGGCCCCGGCGGTACGGGCGGCATGGCGCGCGTCGGGTCGGGGGCGCCGCCGGAGCCGGCCGGCATGACCCGGGTCGGGTCGGCGTCGCCGCCGGGCGCGGGCGGGGTCGTGGGCAGGAAGCTGGTCGCGGCGTCCGGGTCGGCCCAGGGGGCGGGCGCGCCGCCGGTCGAGGGCAGCACCTGCGTGGGGTCGGCGTCACCGCCGCCGGCGGCCGGTGCCGAGCCCTGCCCCGTGCCGGGGACCAGCGCGGGCTCCGGGTCGGGGGCGAGCAGCGCGGCGACGCCGAGCGCGGCCTCCGCCTGGGCCGGGGAGGCGTGCACGCCGACGCCGGCGGCGACGACGCGCAGCGCGCGGGCCAGGTTCTCCGCGCCGGGCCGCTCCTCCGGCCGCTTGCTCAGGCAGCGCTCGATGACCTTCCACAGGGGCTCGGGCACGGTGCTGGGGCGGCGCGGCTCGGCGCTGAGGTGCTGGTGCAGGACCTCCAGGGCGGTGGCCCCGGCGAACGGCGGGCGGCCGGTGACCAGCTCGTACAGCAGGATGCCGGCGCCGTAGATGTCGACGGCGGAGGTCTGCGGGCGGCCCTCGGCGGACTCGGGCGCGACGTAGGCGGGCGTGCCCACGAACTCGTGGGTGCGGGTCAGGCCCGGGGAGTCGGCGAGGCGCGCGATGCCGAAGTCGGTGAGCATCGGGTGCAGCGTCGGACCGCCGGTGCCGGCCAGCAGGACGTTGGCCGGCTTGAGGTCGCGGTGGACGACGCCGTCCGCGTGGCTGGCGGCGAGGGCGTCCGCGATCTGGGCGGTGAGCAGCGCGGCGGCCACCGGGGTGAAGGGGCCGTTCTCGCGCAGGTAGCGGTGCAGGTCCGGGCCGTCGACGAGGTCCATGACGAGGGCGAGGAGATCGCCCTCGACGACGAGGTCGCGGGTGCGGACGATGTTGGGGTGGGTGAGCCGCAGCAGGACGGAGCGCTCCCGCAGGAAGCGCATCACGACGTCCGCGTCGTTGGCCAGCTCCTCCTTGAGCACCTTGATCGCGAGGGCCTCGCCGGGCTGCCCGGCCACCGCGGCCTCGGCGCCGGCCGCCTCCCGCTGGCGGGCTCGCCAGACGGTGCCCGTCGCGCCGCGTCCGAGCACCTCCTCGAGCAGGTACTTGCTACCTACCGGCCGCACGTCATGCGCTCCCTGATCGTGGTCCTTGCTTGTGATGGCCTCTGTCGTGCCCGGCCTTGCGCCCACTGTAGTGCCGTCGTACGGACCACCGGCTTGACGAAATCCGGGGGGCTCGGGGTAAAGACGCGCGTTCCGGACACTTGGTTGCCACCAGTGGGTGGTGTGGCGGTGCGGGCGACCTTACGGGCCGCGGCGCGACGCGCAGGAGCGCGCGAAAGAGCGCACGTCCGGGCGTCCGCAAAAAGACGGCAAGAGACGTCAAGGGACATCACTAAACAGGCGTCCGGCGAACCGATCACGAGACGGCGCCGACCCCACTCGCTCACCAACGGCGTTTTTCGCACACTCCGATCGTCGTTCAAGATCACGAATTGGCTCTCGTCGGGCGCGTCGTCGGTGGCAGGTGCGAGGATGCTCGCAAGCACGGATGCGGTGGGGAGGGAGCGGACTGCCCCGCGCGAACGTGGTGACCTGTACGTGCCGACGCGCCCGTGCCGGTGGGGGAAGGCCGCGCCCGGCCCCTGTCGCGCACCCAGGGGCAGGAAGGGACCGTTGACGGCGATGCAGATCAGGCTGACCGTCCTCGGGCCGCTCAGCGGCCACACCACGCACACCACTCGGGCCTGCGATGTGCTCGTGACCGCCCCCGCGGGCACCGCCCTCGCCAGTGTGACCAGCGGGCTCGCCACCGCCGTCGCGGCCGCCGGCTGCGACCTCGGCAGCGGCACCGCCGTCGTCTACGCCGGGGCCGAGCGGCTCGACGCCCAGCGCCGCGCCCTGGGCGAGCCCCCGCTGATCGACGGCGCCGTCCTGTCCCTGAACGCCCCCGCCGACCCCGAGCGGCACCCGGGCGCCCCGCTGCTGTCGGGCGACCCGGAGGCCGCCGTGCGGCTGCACGTGGTCTCCGGGCCGGACGCGGGCGGGGTCCACCTGCTGCACGGCGGCGAGGTCCACGTCGGCCGCTCCACGTCGGCGGACGTCCCCCTCGACGACCCCGACGTCTCCCGGCTGCACTGCGCGGTCACCCTCGCCGAGGACGGCACGGTCACCGTGCGGGACCTCGGCTCCACCAACGGCACGGCCCTCGGAGGCGAGGAGGTCACCGGGGAGCCGGTCGTCTTCCCCTCCGGCGGGCTGCTGCGGGTGGGCGAGTCGGTGCTGAGCCTGCACGGCACGCGGGACGCGAACCCGCCGGTGCTGCCCGCCGTCCCGGACGGCGAGGGGCACCTGCGGGTGGGCCCCGTCGTCACCCCGCCGACGGGCCCGCTGGCTCCCCCGGCGCGCGGCCCCTGGCTGGGCGCCCCGCCGCAGGCGCGGGAGCCGGGCCGGACGAGCAGCGCGGTCGGCACGGCCGGCTTCCCGGCCCCGGACCCGCTGTACGGCGAGGACCCCGTGACCCACGGCGGGCGCGGGGTGCGGCTGAGCCCCGAGGCACCTCCCGCGCAGCCGCCGGCCGCCCCGGCCGGGCCCGCCGAGGAGCCGGCCCGGCGGCGCAACCGCGGCATAGGGGCGTGGGCGCGGCGGCTGACCGGCGGCCGCGGCACGGCCGCCAGGCCGGCGGCGCCCGGCGAGTGGCCCGAGGACGGCGCGCTCTCCGCCGAGACCGCCCGCACCGAGGCGGCGGCGCTGCGCGAGCGCTGGCCGGACCCGGCGGGCGTGCTGCTGACGGCGCTCGGGCCGGGCCCGCGTCTGTGGGAGCGCGGCCCGGACCACACGGACCTGCTGACCGTCCGGCTGGGCACCGCCGACCGCTACGCCCCGGACGGCTCGGCCCTGGCGGCCGTGCCCGTGACGGTAGGGCTGCGGCAGGCGGGCTCCCTGGGGCTCGCCGGGCCCCGGGCGCGGCTGTCCGGGCTGGCCCGCTCGGTGCTCGCGCAGCTGGCCGCCCTGCACTCCCCCGCCACCCTGGAATTCGTCCTGATCAGCGCGGACCGCGCGCGCACGGCGGAGGAGCGGCTGGCGGAGTGGTCCTGGCTGGGCTGGCTGCCCCAGCTGCGTCCGGTGCGCGGCCAGGACTGCCGGCTGCTGACCGCCTACGACCGTGAGCAGGCCGTGGCCCGCACCTCCGAGCTCGTCCGCCGCCTGGAGGAGGGGCCGCTGGGCCCGCACTGGGCGGCGGCCCCGGCGGCGGCCGTCGCGCACGCCGCCGAGCGCCACACCGGCCCGCGCACCGTCGTGATCGTCGACGGCGACCCCGGCTCGGCCGATCTGCGCGAGACGGTCGCCCGGCTGGCGGCGGGCGGCCCGGCGGCGGGCATCCATCTGCTCTGTCTGGCCGAGGCCCCCGCCACGACGCCCGCCTCGCCGGTCTCCGCCACACTGGCCACGGCCCGAGCCGCGTCCCCGGCGTTCCCGCACTGCGGCGCCGTGGCGCTGCTGAGCGGCGACGTGGCCACGGTGATCCAGGTCATCCACCGGGCGCCGGTGGCGGCGGCCGGAGGGCCCGCGGCCGACCCGGGGCAGGCGTACGAGCGGCCACGGCCGGCCGACGCGTACGGCCAGGACGGCACGCCCCCCGGCGCCCCCGGTACGGCCCTCGACACGCGGTACGCGCCGCCCCCCGATCCGTACGGCACGCCCGGCGCCGGCTTCCCGGACCCGTACGGCCTGACGCACCCGGGCCCCGCGGAGGCCGTCGCCGCGGCCGGGCCGGGCTACCCGGCCGCGACGCACCCGCCGGCCGACGGTGCCGACGGCACGGCCGTGGTCGCGGCCGTGGACGCCGTGTCGGCGGCGTGGGCCGAGCGCTTCGCGCGGGCGCTGGCGCCCCTGCGGATGTCGGACGCGGCGGCCGGCGGCCCCGCCTCCCGGGTGGCGGCGGCCCTGCCGCGCAGCGCCCGGCTGCTGGACGAACTGGGGCTCGCCCGTGCCACGCCCGCCTCGCTGACCGCCCGCTGGGCGGCGGCCACGGACCGGGGCGCCCGGCCCGGCGGCCGCGCCGTCGCGGTGCTCGGGGCCGGGCCGCACGGCCCGCTCGCCGTGGACCTCGCGGCGGACGGACCGCACCTGCTCGTCGAGGGCGGCACCGGCAGCGGCAAGTCCGAGCTGCTGCGCTCCCTCGCGGCCTCGCTCGCGGCGGCGGACCGGCCCGACCGGCTCTCGCTCGTGCTGGTCGACGGGGCCGGCGCCGAGCGGGGCGAGGGGCTGCGGCTGTGCACGGACCTGCCGCACGTCTCCACGTACCTCGCGGCCTCCGACCCGGTGCGGATGCGGGAGTTCGCGCAAGCGCTCAGCTCCGAGCTCAAGCGCCGCGCCGAGCTGCTCGGCCGGCTCGACTTCACGGCCTGGCACACCCAGCACGCCGCCGTCGCCGCCGCGCAGGTCGTGGCGCCCCGCCGCCCGATGGACGCCGCCGGTGACCTGGACAGCCTGCCGACGGGCACCCTGAAGCTGCGCACCCAGCGGGACGGGCCGTCGCTCACGGCGGAGACGGCGCTGCCCCGTCTCGTCGTCCTCGTCGACGACTTCGACGCGCTGGTCGCCCCGGCCCTGGGCAGTACGGGCCGGCCGGCGGCGGGCTCCGTCGTGCGCGCCCTGGAGGCCGTGGCCCGGGACGGCGAGCGGCTCGGGGTGCACCTGGTGGCGGCCTCCGGCCGCCCCGAGCGGACGGCCGACACGGCGGCCGTCGAGCGGGCCGGGCTGCGCGCGACGCTGGAGATCGCCCCGCCCTCGGCCGACGGCGGGGCGGCGGACGGCAGCGGCGCGGGCGAGCCCGCGCCGGGCCGCGGCCGGCTGATGCGCCCGGACGACGACGCGACGACGCCCTTCCAGGCCGGCCGGGTCACGGGCCGGATCCCCCGGACGGCGACGCTCCGCCCGACGGTGGTGGCGCTGGACTGGCAGCGGATGGGCGATCCGCCGACCCGCCGCCCGGTGCGCGAGCTCGGCAACGGCCCGACGGACCTGGCGCTGCTCGCCAGCGCCCTTCAGCGGGCCGCGCAGTCGGCCGGGGCGGAGGCCGCGCCGCCGCTGCTGTGACCGCGCCGTCGGCGGCGGGGGGGGCGCACGACCGTGGCGGGGGGCGCGGCGGACTGTGGAGGTGCCCGGCGGATCCGGTCACTCCCGCCCGGGCGTCCTCGCGCGCCGGGCGGGCCGGACGGCCTGTGGCGCGCGAGGACCGCGCTCCGGGGCGGGCCGCGGACCGGAGCCGGCGCGAAGGGGCCGGACCGGAAAGGGCCCGGCGCGCCCGCCACCGGCCCGGAGGCTCGCGTGACAGCGCATCACAGCCCGGTCACGATAAGCGAGTTGTCCCCGTTGACGGTATTGCGGCGGCTCGCGGGCGGGCGTAGGACTGTCGCACGGGGAGGCGGGCCGCACGCCGGGCCGGTGCGCGCTGCGGCCGCCCATCGGGGGCTCGTACGGGAGGGGCGGCAATGCGTACATCGCTTCGCACGGTGCGGGGGGCGCGCGGTGCCCTGGCACTCATCGCGGCGGGGGCCCTGGCCCTGACGGCCGCGGGATGCAGCGACGACGGCGGGAGAAGCCCGGTTCCGGCACCCGGCTCCTCGGACGTCGTCCCGCACACCGTCCGGCTCCCGAAGCTCAACGGCCAGAAGCTCAAGGTCACCGCGGTCTGGACGGGCGCCGAGCAGAAGGGCTTCACCAAGGTCCTGGACGAGTTCTCGCGGCGCACGGGCGCCGAGGTGGCCTTCGTGCCCAGCGGCGACGACATGTCGTCCTTCGTCGGCTCGAAGGTCGCGGGCGGGGACCCTCCCGACGTGGCGATGCTCCAACAGCCGGGCGTGCTCAGGGAATTCGCGCGGAAGGGATGGCTCAAACCGCTCGGCGACGAGGCGACGGCGGAGCTGGCGAAGAACTTCAGCAAGGGCTGGCAGGACCTCGGCTCGTACGAGGGGAAGCGCTACGGCGTCTACTTCAAGGTCAGCAACAAGTCGCTCGTCTGGTACAACACCAAGGTCTTCGACGGGGCGGGCGCCAAGGAGCCCCGGACGTGGCGGGACTTCCTGGACACCGCGCAGCTGATCGCCGACTACGGCATCCCGCCGGTGTCGGTGGCGGGGGCGGACGGCTGGACGCTCACCGACTGGTTCGAGAACGTCTACCTCTCGCAGGCGGGCCCGGAGAAGTACGACCTGCTGGCGCAGCACAGGATCCCGTGGACGGACCCGTCCGTGAAGGACGCCCTGACCGGCCTGGGGCAGCTCTTCGGCGGCAAGGGCCTGCTGGCGGACGGCAACGACGGCGCGATCCAGACCCAGTTCCCCACCTCCGTCACCCAGACCTTCAGCGGCGGCGAGGAGCCGAAGGCCGCCATGGTCTTCGAGGGCGACTTCGCGGCGGCCAACATCCTCGCCGCCAGGGCGGAGATCGGGAAGGACGCCAAGGTCTTCCCCTTCCCCTCGGTGGGCGCCAAACCCCCGGTGGTGACCGGCGGCGACGTGGGGGTGGCGCTGAAGGAGGGGCCGGCCGCCCAGGCGCTGCTGACGTTCCTCTCCTCGGCCGACGCCGCCCGGGTGTGGGCCGCGGAGGGCGGCTTCCTGTCCGCCAACAGGAACCTCGACCCGGCCGCCTACCCCAATGACGTGCTCCGTTCCATCGCCAAGGCCCTCGTCTCGGCCGGCGACGACTTCCGCTTCGACATGTCCGACCTGGCGCCCGCCTCCTTCGGCGGCAAGCCGGGCCAGGGCGAGTGGAAGCATCTCCAGGATTTCCTGAAGAACCCCGGCGACGTGGCGGGCACCCAGCGGAAGCTGGAGTCCGACGCGGCCAAGGCGTTCAAGAGCTGACAGGAGCCCCGCATCATGTCGACCGCCTCCGCGGGCGGCGCTGCGGCCTCCGGGCCGCCCGTCCCGCCCGCTGACACCCCTTCCTCCGGCCCTTCCGGCGCCGCCGGCCCGCCCGGCGCTTCCGGGAGGAAGCCCAGGAGCGCGCTGGGCACCCGGGCCTGGGTCGCCGCGCTGTTCCTGCTCCCGGCGCTGGCGCTGCTCGGCGCCCTCGTCGTCTATCCCATCGGCTATTCCGTCTACCGCAGCTTCCTCGACGCCTCCGGCGACGGCTTCGCGGGCGTCGACAACTACCGCGAGGTCTTCACCGACGAACGGATCCGCACGGCCCTCAAGAACAACGTCATCTGGGTGATCGTCGCGCCCTCCGTGGCCACGGCGCTGGGGCTGATCTTCGCGGTCCTCACCGAACGGGTGCGCTGGGGCACGGCATTCAAGATCGTCGTCTTTATGCCGATGGCGATCTCGATGCTCGCCGCGGGCATCATCTTCCGGCTGGTGTACGAGCAGAACCCCGACCGCGGCGTCGCGAACGCCGTGTGGGTGGGCGTCCACGACACCTTCAAGGCCCCCGCGCCGTTCCCCGGGGCGCACCCCAGGGACGACCGGCTGCTCACCGGGGCCGGCGGGGCGTTCACCACCCGGACGGTGGTGAAGGCGGGCACCCCGGCCGTCCTGCCCCTGGTGGGCGCGAAGCCCAAGGACCTCAAGGGCGCGCAGGCCGCGGCCCCGCCCCGGGAGGCGGCCGGGCGGGTCACCGGGACGGTGTGGCGGGACTTCACCCGGGGCGGCGGGGGGAAGCCGGGCGTGATCGACCCGGGCGAGAAGGCGCTGAAGGGCGTCACGGTGGAGGCGGTCAGGGACGGCCGGACCGTCGCCTCCGCGACCTCCGCCGCCGACGGCACCTTCACCCTGCCCGCGTCGGCGGACGGCGCGCTGCTGTCGCTGCCGGCCTCGAACTTCGCCGCGCCCTACAACGGCGTCGACTGGCTGGGCCCCTCGCTGGTCACCCCGGCGATCATCGGCGCGTACGTGTGGATGTGGGCGGGCTTCGCGATGGTCCTCATCGCGGCGGGCCTCGCGAGCGTGCCGCGCGAACTCCTGGAGGCCGCGCGGGTGGACGGCGCGAACGAGTGGCAGGTCTTCCGCCGGGTGACGGTGCCGCTGCTGGCGCCGGTCCTCGGGGTCGTCCTCGTCACGCTCATGATCAACGTGCTGAAGATCTTCGACCTCGTCTACATCATCGCGCCCGGCGCGAGCCTCGACAACGCCAATGTGCTGGCGCTCCAGCTGTACCAGTCCTCCTTCGGCACGGACGTCAACCAGGGTGTCGGCAGCGCCATCGCCGTCTTCCTGCTGGTGCTCGTACTGCCGGTGATGCTGGTGAACCTCAGGCGGATCCGGAAGGAGCGGCAGCGATGACCACCCTGGACACGGCCGTACGGGCCAAGCGGTCGCTGCCGGCGCGGATCGCCGGGCGGCTCGGCGGTGGCGTGATGCGCCTCTTCCTGGTCGTCGTCGGGCTGTTCTGGCTGACGCCGACCGTCGGGCTGCTGCTCTCCTCCTTCCGCGACAAGGGCGACATCGCGGCCTCGGGGTGGTGGAAGGTGCTGAGCCACCCGGCGCAGCTCACCACCGAGAGCTACAGCACCCTCTTCTCCAACGACACGGTGATGAAGTCCCTCCTCACCACGGCGCTGATCACCGTGCCGGCGACGGTGCTGGTGGTCTTCGTCGGCGCGCTGGCCGGCTACGCCTTCGCCTGGCTCGACTTCCCGGGCCGCGACTGGTGGTTCATGGCCGTCGTGGGCCTGCTGGTGGTGCCGGTGCAGGTCGCGCTGATCCCGGTCGCGAAGCTCTTCAACTCCCTGGGCATCTTCGAGTCGACCCCGGGCGTGGTGCTCTTCCACACCGCCTTCGGGCTGCCGTTCGCGGTCTTCCTGCTGCGGAACTTCTTCGCGGAGATCCCCCGCGAGCTGCTGGAGGCGGCCCGGCTGGACGGGGCGGGCGAGATCCGGCTGTTCCTGCGGGTGGTGCTGCCGCTGGGCGGCCCGGCGATCGCCTCGCTCGGCATCTTCCAGTTCCTGTGGGTGTGGAACGACATGCTGATCGCCCTGATCTTCGCCGACAGCGGGAACCCGCCGATCACGGTCGCGCTCCAGCAGCAGGTGCGGCAGTTCGGCGACAACATCGACATCCTCGCCTCGGGGGCCTTCCTCTCCATGGCCGTCCCCCTCGCGGTCTTCTTCGCCTTCCAGCGGCAGTTCGTCAGCGGGGTGATGGCGGGCGCGGTGAAGTGAGGCGGTGCGGTGGCGGTGGCCGTCGCGGGCGCGGGGCGCGGCTTCACCGGCGTATGCGGAGCGTGACCGCGCCCCCGCGCACGAAGACCGAGGCCCCTTCTTCGCACAGCCCGTCGAGCACGGTCGTCTTGGCGTACTCGGCGCGCTGGGCGCGGAACCACCGGGTGCCGACGGTCGCGGTGTCCTGCACGACCCAGACGCGGCTGCCCCGGGGGAGCCCGGCCAGGCGGTCGCGCAGCGCGCCGGCGGTGACCTCCTCGCCGAAGAGGGTGCCGGAGGCGGCGGGTGACCGGGCGAGGGTGAGGTCGCGCAGGCCGGTGAAGTCCCGGGGGTAGGCCAGGGCGACGCGGCGCTCGTGCAGGGGGAGGAAGAGCACCGCGTCACCGGGCCCGGCCAGCCGTCCGACGAGGGCGGCGACCGGGGCCAGCTCGTCCCCTCGGCTGACGGGCAGCCGCTCGCGCCGCTGCGCGGGGAGCTGGCACGCGAAGGCCGCCACGACGGCCAGCGCCCCGGCCACGGCCACGGCCCGCCGCCCCACCCGGGGCCCGGGCGGCCGCAGCGCCGGGACGGCGGGGAGGGCCCGGAAGGCGGGGAGGGCCTTGAGGGCTGCGAGGGCGGTGAGGACGCGGTCGGCCCCGGCGGCGGCGAGCAGCGGCACCCCGGCGAGGCAGAAGAGCAGATAGCGGTCGAGGAACAGCGGCTGGAACTGCGCGGCGCCGAAGAGGAGCACGGGCGGCACGACCGCGAGCGGCACCGCCACGGCGTTCAGCGACACGGGGACTCCGGCCCTCAGTGGCCGGACGAGCCGGGAAGCCGCCCGGGATCGTGCTCCGGACACGCGGAGGACCAGCTCGCCGACGGCGGAGGCCGACATCGAGCGGGCGCCGGCACCCGGCCCGTCCGGCGTCCGGGGGCGCGGCGCGGAGCGCGGCCCGGGGGTCCGGGGGATCGCCCCCGGCCGCGAGAAGGAGCGGGCAGCGGAGAGAACCCGCCTCCCCCGGCTCGCCACGGGTGCCAGCAGGGAGATCCCGGCCAGCACCAGCGTGACCGTCAGCACCGGCTCCCCCGGCCCCGCGAACGCGTACAGCAGCGCCTCCGCCTCCCGCCGCCCCGGCGTCCTGATCCACGACACCTGCGCGCTCTGCGCCCGCGAGACGATCACCAGCGGCAGCAGCGCGAGGCAGCAGCCGGCCGCCGCGCACCCCCAGGCCCGCCATGTGCGCCACGGCACCCGGGAGGCCAGCAGGGTCACGGCGTGCGCGGCCAGGAGCAGGACGGCGAACTCGTGGAGCAGCGCCGTCCCGGCGGCCACCGCGCCGTAGCCCGCCCAGCGCCCCGCCGAGCCGTGGTCGACGGCGCGGACCAGCAGCCAGGTGGCGAGCGCCGCCCCGGCGGCGACCAGGGCGTACGAGCGGGCCTCCTGCGCGTAGTGGCTGACGAAGGGCGTGGTGGCGTACAGCAGCCCGGCCCACAGGCCCACGCGCGGGCGGGCGAGGCGGCAGCCGAGCGCGCCGACGAGCCCGGCCGTGGCGGCGGAGGCGGCGACGGACGGCAGCCGCAGGGCGAGTTCGTCGTCCCGGACGGCGAGTACGGCGTGCATCAGCAGGTAGTAGAGGCCGTGGACGGCGTCGACGGTGCCGAGCGCGTGCCCGATCTCGGGCAGGGAGCGACGGGCGATCTGGAAGGTGGCGCTCTCGTCCCGCCACATCGTGCCCCGGTCCAGGCCCCAGAGCCCGAGGACGAGCATGACGGCGGCGGGGACGGCGACGGCGAGGACGGGCGGCCGTACCGGCAGCGGGCGACGGCGCGCGGGCGACGGCGCCGCCGTCCGGGCCGGGCCGGCGGGCACGGCCGCCGCTGCCCGCCGCCCGCCACGCTCAGCCACGGGCCGCATGACTGCCCCAGGCGTCTCGGATGTCTCGGATGTCTCGGACCGCTCGGGCGCCTCGGATGCCGCGGGCGCCGCGGATACCTCTGATGCCTCGGATGCTCCGAATGCCTGCGGGCACCTTACAAGTGTGCTTATTTAGGTAGAAATGTCTGTTATGGAGGCGTGTGACAGCGGCACCCCGGAGCCCGCACCGGGCGTGCCCCCCGGGCAGGTCAGCGTGGTCGTCATCGGCTTCGACGACGCCGCGCACATCGCCGACGCCGTACGCTCCGCCCTCGCCCAGGGGCCGGCCGTCGCCGAGGTCGTCGCCGTCGACGACGCCTCCACCGACCGCACCGGCCCGGTCCTGGACGAGCTGGCCGCCCGCGAACCCCGTCTGCGCGTGATCCACCGCACCGTCAACAGCGGGGGCTGCGGCGCGCCGCGCAACGACGGCCTGCGGGTCGCCACCGCGCCGTACGTGATGTTCCTGGACAGCGACGACACGCTTCCCGAGGGCGCGGCGGCGGCCCTCCTGCGCGCCGCCCTGCGGTACGACGCGCCTGTGGCGGCCGGCCTGTGCGTCCGCCGCGAGCTCCCGAGCGGCCGCGACACCCGCTGGCAGCCCGGCCTCTACCGGCGGGCCGCCGTCCACCGCTCCCCCGAGCACCGGCCGGCGCTCCTCCACGACACGCTCTGCGTCAACAAGTTGTACGCGCGCGCCTTCCTCGCCGAGCACGGCATCACCTTTCCCGAAGGGCCCTTCATCTACGAGGACTTCGTCTTCACGGCCCGGGTGCTGGCGGCCCTGCCACGCGTGGCGACCGTCCCGGACACGGTCTATCTCTGGCACGTGCGGCGCGACGCGGCCGCCCCCTCGATCTCCCTGGACCGCGAGCGCGTCGCCAACTGGCAGGCGCGCGTGCGGGCCCACCGGCGGAGCGTGGAGGTCTTCCGCGAGGCGGGCAGCGAGCCGCTCGCCCGCGCCGCCCGGGTGAAGTTCCTCGACCACGACCTGCGCATGTACGTCCGCGAACTGCCGGCGCGGGGGCCCGGCTACCGGGCGGAGTGGTGGCGGGTGACCCGCGACCACCTCGGCACGTACGAGGAGGCGGAACTGCGGGCCGCGCGGCCGCCGGCCCGCTGGATCGCCCGCGCCGTGCTGGCCGCCGACGCCCCGCGCGACCTGGACCGCCTGGCCCAGCTCGCCGCCCGCCCGCCGCGGCTGCTGCCGCCGTACGCGACGGCGGACGGCGCCCCGGTCTGGGCGCCGGACCTCCCCGGCGCCGCCTTGGACGGCCTCACCGGCCCGGCGGCCGTACCCACCGCCCATCTCCCGGTGGCCGTCGACGGGGAGCTGGGCGCGGCGGCGTTCCCCTGCCGCGGCCCCCGCGCCGAACTGCGGTTGCGCGTGCACGACCTCTACGGGCGGCTGACCGCCGACCCGCCGCGCACCGTCGACCTCACCCTCCGTCGCCGGGACGGCTCGGCCACGCTGCGGCGGAACATACCCCTGACCACCGAAAAGACTGCCGAAGAGACTACCGAAGAGATCCCTGAAGGGACCGCCGAAGGGGCCGCCGAAGAAACCCCGGAAGGGACCGCCGGGGAGGCCTCGTGGACGGCGAGGGCCGTCCTGGGCCTGGGCGCGCTCGCCGCGCTCGGCCGCCGTGACGGCTCCGGCGCCGACCCGCAGTCCTGGGACATCCGCGTCCAGGTGCGGTGCGCGTCCGGCGACTCCTTCCGCACCTCCGTACGCGCCACGGGCGCCCTGCGCCGCACCGCCGTGCCGAGCCCGCGCTTCGGCCTGCTGCTGGTCCGGCCGCACGCCACGGCGGCGGGCTCCCTCACCCTCCGCCTGGCGCCGGGCATGCGCTCCGCCGCCGGCATAGCCCTGCGCCGGCTGCGCCGGACGGTGAGGCGACCGGGCGGCGCGCCCCGGTAGCACGGCGGCGCCCCTGGGCACCGAGGCGCAGAGCGACGCGGCGAGGACCGCGGGGACGCGCGCGGCGATCCGTCCGCACAGGGCCCGTAGCGGCCACGCCCACGGCGGACAGCTACCACCGGCGGTCCGGGCGGCCCGGAACCGCTCCCGCGCCCCTGTCCGCCGCGCCGCTCGCGCTCCCGTTCCTGTTTCCGCTCCCACCCTGACGCCCCCTCGCATCCGCTCCCCCTGACCCCGGTCCCGCGACGGCCGCGCTACCGGTCGATCTCCTCGAACAGGGCCTCCCACCGGTCCAGCACCGCCGGCAGCCGCAGCGGCGCCACATGCTCACGCGCGGCCCGCCCGTAGCGCTCCCGCAGGGCGCCGTCCGTCATCAGCGCGCGCAGGGCCCCGGTGAACGCGGCCGTGTCGCCGGGCGGTACGAGCGTGCCCGTGCGGCCGTCCACGACGAGCTCCCGGACGCCGCCCGACAGGTCGAAGCTCACGCACGGCACACCCGAGGCGGAGGCCTCCGCGAGGGCCATGGGCCGGCCCTCGCGCTCGCTGGTGAGGGCGACGACGGACAGCTCCCGGTAGGCGGCGGCCATGTCCCGCACGCTGCCGCGGAAGCGGACCCGGCCGGCGACGCCGAGCCGCTCGGCCCGCGCCCGGAGCTCGGGCTCCAGCGGACCGTCACCGAAGAAGTGCAGCTCCCAGCCGTCGCCACCGGCCGGCCCCGGGGAACCACCGGACTCACCGCCCCCGGTCCCCCCGGTCCCCCCGGTCGCCCCGGTCGCCCCGGTCGCCCCGGCGAACGCTTCGAGAAGCCGGTCCAGGCGCTTGACCTCCTCCAGCCGGCCGACCGCGCCCACCCGCCGGGTGTCCAGCGGCGCGGGCTCACCGGGCGTGAACGGCAGCGGATTGGGCATCACCGTCGCGTTCGGCAGCCGCATGCGGCGGAACTCCGCCGCGTCGGGCTCGCTCAGGAACACCGACTTCTCCAGCTCCGGGTAGTGCCGGAGGATCAGCCGGAGGTTCTCCGAGCGGCACGCCTGGAGGAAGGACTCGTGGTACTGCCCGATGCCCCTGAGATGCGGCCGGTCCACCGCCTCCAGCCAGACCGCCGCCCAGGGCGAGCCGATGAGGACAAGGCCCTCCCGCGCGGCGGCGAACCGCCGGGCCAGCCGCTCACGGGCCAGGTCCCGCTCCCGCCGCTCGGAGCGCGCGGCCCGCACCCGGGCCGGGTTCAGCCGCTCGGCGAAGGACTCGGCCCGCCACGGCGGGGCCGGCGGCTCGGCATAGAGGGTGGTGTGCCGGTAGCCGGGGTCGGCGACGAACGTGTGGGGCTCGGGGCTGGGGCGGATGCCGATCAGATCGACGCGGTGGCCGCGCTCCGCGAAGCCCTGGGCGAGGGTGTGCAGCACGCGCTGCGAACCGCCCATGGAGTCCACGTCGATGCCGACGAGGAAGAGGTCGCGAGTGCCCACGTCAGCCCCTCCCCCCGGCGGACGGCCCGAGAAGTGGTCCGGAAGCCGGTCCGGCGGACGAGCCGACAGGTGTGGCCGCCCGCTCGTCGGCCGGCGGATCCGGGGTCGCTTCCTCGTCCACCGCCCCGCCCGGGGAGACGAGCTCCTCGAAGAACAGGTCGACCACGGCCCCGCTCGACCGCCCCGTCTCGTACGGGTTGAACCGCGCCTGGAACCTTCCGTACGCCCCCGCCCACTCCTCCCGCAGCGCGCCCAGGTCGGCCAGCCCCGCGGCCAGTTCGCCGACCGTGGTGAGCATGGGCCCGGGGGCGATCTCGGGCAGGTCGTAGTACAGGCCGCGGGCGGTGGAGCGGTAGTGGGCGTAGTCGTCGGCCCAGAGCAGGATGGGACGGCCGAGGTTGGCGTAGTCGAACATCACGGACGAGTAGTCCGTGAGCAGCGCGTCGGAGGCGAGCAGCAGGTCGTTGAGGTCGGGGAACTGGCGTCCGTCGCGCACGGCGTGGCCCAGCTCGCGGGGCACGGCGAACCGTTCGTAGTAGTGCGGGCGGACGACGACCGTCCACTCCTCGCCGGTGCGGCGCACCAGCTCCGCGAGGTCCACCCGGACGGACTCACCGGTGCCGCGGGCGCCGTCGCGGAACGTCGGGGCGTAGAGGAGCACCTTGCGGCCGTCGGGGACCTGGAGGCGCGCGCGGGCGGTGGCGGCGCGGTCGCGCTGCTCGGGGTCGTTCCAGCGGACGAGGGCGTCGTTGCGAGGCAGGCCGGTGCGCAGCAGCCTGCCGGTGTAGCCGTTGGCCCGGACGAAGGTGCGCTCGAACTCCTCGCTGGGGGCGATGAGGGCGTCCCAGCGGCCGACGGCCTCACGGTGCCGGCGCTGCCGCTCGGGGCCGGCGAGGCGGAGTTCGGGGACGTCGAAGCCCATGTGTTTGAGGGCCTGTCCGTGCCAGGTCTGGAGATAGCGGGTGCCGGGCCGTTTGCCGTAGAGCGTGGGGAAGCCGTGCGAGTCGATCCAGTAGCGGGCGCGGGCGAGCGTGCGGACGTACTCCCAGCTGCCGCGCCGGACGAGGGGCACGCCCTCCGGGTAGGAGGAGGTGGGGCCGGCGCAGGACCACACGGCGCGCAGCGGGAGGCCGCGCCGCAGGATCTCCTCGTGGAGGGCGCGGGGGCTGTCGGCGTAGCCGCGGCCTTCCAGGGCCTCGAAGACGACGAGGGTGTCGTCCACGGGAAGGCGCTGGAGCTCGTGGTACGTGAGGGCCTTGGCGCGGGGGCCGGTGACGCGGCGGGTGAGCCGCTGGACCCGGCGGCGGGCCGGGCGGAGGCGGGGGGCGGCGGTCTCGGCGCGGCCGAGGGCGCCGGTGCGCTCCCAGGTGAGTTCGAGCCGGCCGGCGCCGTGGCCCTCGCAGCCCATCCGCACGCTGTGGGCGCCGAGCGGGCCGTACTGCGGGAGGCGGGTGCGCAGCGGGGGAGGGTGGCGGGGGCGAGGAGGGGGTCGGTGCGGGTGAGGCCCATCCGTTCGAGCACGACGACGGGGTGGCGGCGGCCCCGGAAACCCGTGACGCCGAGGGGGATGCGGCGCGGGTCGAGGTCGATCTCGGCGGTGCGGGGGCCGGGGGTGCCGTCCGGGCCGAGGTGGGGCGGGTCGTAGCGGAAGGGGACGGTGAGGGGCTCGGCCGTGGTGGCGATGCGCAGTTCGGCGGTGACCGGCTCGGTGCCCGCGAGCAGCCGGGCGGGGTCGTAGGTGTGCAGCAGGACGCGCAGCAGGGGGCCCGCTGGGTCGATGCGGGCCACCTCGTGGCGCAACGGACCGGTGGTGAAGGGCTGTTCGTCCAGGCGCCAGTCGGTGACGTCGAGGCCGGCGGCGGCCTCGGGGCCCTCGGGGGGTGTCCGCCCCCAGTACACGCGCCCGCCTTCCCGGACGACGTGGCGGGGGGCGAGGTGCGGGCGGTCGAGGGTGCGGGCGCACTCGGCGGCCTCGGCGAACCGGCCCGCTTCCAGCAAGTACTGACAGACGCGCTGCTCGCGCGGCATCGCGGCGAGCGCCTCGGGGGCGAGGGTGCGCAGGTAGGGGGTGACGACGGCGGCGAACTCCGTGATCCACCACAGCTCGCGGAAGGGCAGGTCGCCGAGGTAGAGGCGGAGGTCGTGGCGGAGGAACTTCTCGTCCTTCGCGGGGCGGAGGTCGGCGTTGCCGCTCTCCTCCAGGAAGGCGTCGATGAGCCGGGCGGCGAGGACGCGGTCCATGGCGTTGCGGATGCGGTGCCGGCTGGAGGAGATGGACAGCCGGTCCGGGTCGGCGGCGAGCCACCAGGTGTAGACGGGCCAGGGGACGACCGCGAAGGTGCGGGCGAGGGTGAAGGCCTGGGCGGAGAACAGCTGGTCCTCGTAGTGGACGCCCTCGGGGAAGCGCAGCCGGTGACGGGCGAGGAAGTCGGCGCGGTAGAGCTTGTTGGTGGAGAGGTGGTCGAGGAAGTACTCGGGGGCGGCGCGGATGCCGTCGACGACCCGGACGTCGCCGAACAGCTCCGGGTACCACAGGCCGGTGGTGCCGGTCTCCTCGAAATTCCGGGTGACCTCGCCGGTGACGAGGTCGGCGCCGGTCTCCTCGGCGGCGAGCAGCAGCGACTTGCAGGCGTGGTACGGCAGTTCGTCGTCGCTGTCCAGGAACATCACATGGGGCGCGGCCGCGGCCTCGATGCCGGCGTTGCGCGGGGCGCCGCAGCCGCCGCTGTTGACGGGCAGGCGCAGACAGCGCACCCGGCGGTCGGACGCGGCCAGCCGGCGGGCGGTGGCGCGGGTGGCGTCGGTCGAGCAGTCGTCGACGATGATCACTTCGAGGTTGCGCAGCGACTGGCCGAGCACGGATCGCACGGCGCGCGGCAGCCGCTCCGCGTCGTTGTAGACGATCACGACCACGGTGACGTCCGGGCCGGGGACAGGGCGTGCGGTGGGCACAAGTCACCTCATTTCCGAGCGATCGGCGCGATTCGTCGAATCGCGGTCACTACGAAGAGAGTAGACGTGACCACTGACAGTCACCTCGTCGGCGGTCGCGGCGTCGGCCCTCTCCGCGGCCCCACCCGCGGTCCCGTCGACGGCCCCGGTGCCGCCCTCCCGGGCCGCCCGGCCGGATTCCTCGCCGACCCCGCCCGAGCCCTCGCCGACCCGGCCGGGCTCCTCGCCGGCCCGGTCCGGCCCCTCGTCGGCCACCTCTCCGGGAAGTCCGCCCCTCCCCCGCCACGTGTGCAGGCACAGCGCCCCGGCGACCCCGGTGATCATGACGATGTCCTTGAAGGCGTGCCGCCGCGAGCCCTCCAGGTACGGCCAGTGCACCCCGATGAACTGCGGCAGCAGCGCCAGCCAGAACCACACCGACCGCGCCGCGGCACCACGCACCACCACCGACGCCACCAGCGACGGCAGCACCACCAGCATGTAGTGGAGGAACGACGGCCGGGACACCAGGAACGCCGCCAGCATCAGCAGTGACGCGCACTCCACCAGCCGCAGCTCGGCGTTCCCCCCGGCCCGCCACCGGGCCCGGGCGAAGAGCAGCACCGCCCCCGCGGCCAGCACCGCCAGCCCGAAGGCCACGGGCTGCGGCACCCCGAGCCGGGGCAGCACGGCCGGCCACGAGGCGTCGAACGGGCGTGCGTAGGCGTCCTGACCGTGCAGCAGGAACGGCAGCGTCCGGGTGAAGAACAGCCCCGGCCGCGGCATGGCCAGGGCCGACAGCGTCGACACCACGGCGGGCACGCCCACGGCCACCGCCAGCGCCCGCCACCGCCGGGCGAGGACGAACAGCAGCAGGAGGGGCACGAGCATCGGCTTGAGCGCTATCGCCGCCCCGATCACGGCCGCCGCCGCGCACCAGCGCTCCCGCCGGGCCAGCAGCAGCGCGGCGGGGAAGGCGACGGCGGAGACGACCGTCCAGTTGCCGAGGTGGACGAGTCCGTGGAACGGCAGGAACACCCCGAGCCCGGCGATGACGGCCACCGCCAGCCGGCTGTCCGCGCGGACGTCGAAGATCCGCAGGGCCAGGGCCACGCCCACCAGGACGAGCAGCGCGGTGCCCACGGGGACGGCGTAGAAGAGCACCCGCTCGGCGACCGCCGTCTGGGGGACCGCCGCGAACACGGCGCCCGGCAGATAGAGGAACCGTTTGTCCGCGTACGGCGAGCCGCCGTCGAGAAGGGTCTCGGCCGCGCGCACCACGACGGCGTTGTCCATGCCCACGCGCGGGCTCTCCATCACCCGGGCCACGTCCAGCGCGCACACCACCAGCGCCGCCACCAGCACCGGCCACGGTGCCCGCCCGCGCAGCCAGCGGCCGACGGCGTCGGGCGCGCTCACCGGACACCCGCCGGGGCACGGTCGGCGGAGGCCGCGAGGACCTCGGAGGACCCGGAAGCCCAGGAGCCAACGGCAGCCCCGGAGGACCCGGAGGCCCGGAAGTCACCGGCAGCACCGGAGAACCCAGAGCCCCCGAAGCCACCAGCAGCACCGGAGAACCCCAAGGCCCCGACCGGCTCGGCACCCCCGGAACCCCTGACACCCCCCGTGCTCCCCGTGCTCCCGGCACGCGCCGCACCCCGGAAGACCGCCCCGACACCACCTCCCACAACACCAGCCCCCGCGGCCCCGAGGCCACCCTCCGCAGCACCGGATCGCCCGGCGCCAGCCCCGGACCGCCGTTCCTCTGCACCACCCACCGCACGCCGTACTCCTTGAGGATGCCGAGCCGTTCGGCCCGGGAGGTCGCCGCGGCGAAGTAGCGGTGGGTCGCCTCCCACCGGCGCCCTTCGTCGCGGAGGAAGACATCGGGGTAGGCGGGCGCGACGGTGTACGCGCCGTAGGCGGGCAGCATCCGCAGCGCGTAGTAGTCGTCGGTCAGCACCGTCTGCCCCTTGGGCACCTCGCGCGCCGCCCAGGCGAACGAAGGCCAGAGCGCGACCGCGCGCACCTGCCGCAGGACGGGCGGCACGGCGGCCGGTCGCAGCACGTACGTCAGCACCCCGGCCTGCGTCCACGCGCCGACGAGCAGGGCGGCGGCCGTCAGCGGGACGAGGGCGGCCCGCCGGGCCGTCTCCAGCGCAAGGGCCACCTGGGCGGGCACCAGGACGGCCGGCAGGATCCGTCCCCACGCCTGATGGCCGGTCACCCCGCCGGCCGCGAACACGACGAGCCCCAGCCCGAAGAACAGCACCAGCGGATCGCGGCGGTCCCGCGACGCACGCGCGGCGAGGGCGGCGGCCCCGAGCAGCACCAGGCAGAACCTCGCCGTGAGATGGGCGTAGAGCGGCCGGTGGATGGCGTCCAGACCACCCGTACCGAGCAGCGCGTAGAAGGAGTAGTACGGCCAGCAGGCGGGCACCACCAGGGCGACGGCCGCCCCGGCACCGGCCCGCAGCCACACCGCGCGGGCGGGCCACGGCCGGGCGCCCAGCAGCATCGCGACGGCGCCGAGCACGGCCACCGCGCCGGTGAACTGATGGGCCAGCAGCACCCAGGCCAGCAGCAGCCCCAGTCCCAGGAAGGCCGGCGTCCGCCAGGCACCGGCCACGGCCCGGCGCAGCAGTGCCCACAGGTGGAAGGCGAGCCCGAGGGCGAACGTGCTCGGGTAGGCGAGGGCCAGGCAGAGCGAGGTGAGCCCCGGGAACCCGCTCCACGCGAACAGCCGCACGCCGTACAGGCAGAGCAGGCACAGCAGCGCCAGCGGGACGGCCGCCCGCTCCCGAGTGAAGGTGCGCACGAACACCGCGACGCCGGAGACGAGCAGGACGAGGTCGACGAGCGCCGCCAGCCGCAGCACGGAGAACGTCCCCAGGCCGGTCGCCGAGGCGAGGAGCGCCAGCAGGACCATCCACGGCGAGTGGTACGGGCTCGGGGTGTCCTCGTCGACCAGCGGGTTGCCCGGGTGGAAGAGGTCGGCGCGCAGCCGCTCCAGGACCGCCGCGTGCATCCCCAGGTCGCCGGACCACGGCAGCCGGACGACCATCAGCAGGAGGAGGACGGCCGGCAGGAGGGCGGCGGCGGAGACGGCGGCACGCGGCGCGCGCGGGCCGGGCGGAGGGACCCCGGTGGCGGTCGGGGTCACGCGCTCAGCGGGCGCGGTGGCCGGAAGCACGGGCGGCCCTCGCGCGCAGCCGCCATGGCATGGCCACGGATTCGAGCTGGACGGCCAGGTTCATCTTCGACTCGCCGACGGTCCGGTCCTCGAAGTGGATCGGCACCTCCAGGACGCTCTGGCCCGCGCGCAGCGCGCGGTACTTCATCTCGACCTGGAAGCTGTAGCCCGCGCTGCCGACGGTGTGGAGGTCGATGGCGCGCAGCGCGTCCGCGCTCCAGAGGTTGAAGCCGCTGGTGATGTCACGGACGCGGGTGCCCAGGATCGTGCTGGCGTAGGCGTTGGCCCAGCGGGAGAGCAGTCTGCGGTGGGCGCTCCAGGCGTCGGACAGGGTGCCGCCGGGCACGTAGCGGCTGCCGACGACGACGTCCGCGCCGGTGGCGAGGGCGACGCCGAGCAACTCGGCGACCTTGCCCGCCGGGTGGCTGCCGTCGGCGTCCATCTGGAGGACGTACGCGGCGCCTTCGTCGACGGCGCGGGTCATCCCGGCGGCGTAGGCGCGGCCGAGGCCGTCCTTGGCGGTGCGGTGCAGGACGGCCACGCGGGTGCGGTCCGGGGTGTTGTACCGCTCGGCGAGGTCCTCGGCGATCTTGCCGGTGCCGTCCGGGCTGTTGTCGTCGACGACGAGCAGCCGCAGCCCCTCCAGCGGCAGGGACATGAGCGCCTCGGCCATCGCCGGGAGGTTGTCCGCCTCGTTGTACGTGGGCATGACCACGGTGGTCGCGGTGCGTCCCCACTCCTCCGGGAGCGGCGGGCCGGCGGGGCTGTGATGTGCGCTCATGTGCCTGTCCTTGTCGGTGTGGCCGGTGGGTTTCCCGGGATCGGGCGGTTCCGTACGGGGACGGTGCCGCGGGTGCGGTGGGGGCGTCACCCGTAAGGGCGGCCGTCGCCCTTACGGTCGTTCGTCAAGGTGAGCTGCGTTCGTCACGGTGAGCTGGTTCGTCAAGGTGAGCTGGTTCGTCAAGGTGAGCGTTGTCCGTAAGGCGGGCCGTTCGCCATGCCGGCCCGTCAGACGGCGGAGAAGCGGATGGCGGCGTCGGGGATGGTCGTGCCGCACCAGACGCGCGCGCCGTCGCGGAGTTCGTTGTCCGCGCCGACCCCGGCGTGGTCGCCGATCACCGCGCCGTCCAGCACGGTCCGCGGGCCCACCCTGGCCTGCCGGCCGACCATACTGGCGTGGATCCTTGCCCCCTCCCCGACCCGGGCGCCGTCCAGCACGACGGACCCGTCGATCTCTGCGCCCGCCGCGACATGGGCCCCGGCGCCGACGACCGTGCCGCCGCCGAGCCGCGCCCCGGCCTCCACACGGGCGCCGGGCAGCAGCAGGAACTCGCCCGGCTCGCCGGGGACCGCGGGCGACCGGACGACGCCCCGCACGAGGTCGGCCGAGGCCCGCACGAAGGAGGCGGGGCGGCCGAGGTCGAGCCAGTACGAGGTGTCGACGACGCCGTGCAGCAGGGCGCCGGCGGCCAGCAGCCCGGGGAAGGTCTCGCGCTCCAGGGAGACCGGGCGGCCCGTGGGGATGGTGTCCATGACCTCGCGCCGGAAGACGTAGACGCCCGCGTTGACCTGGTCGGTGACGAGCTCCTCGGGGCGCCGCGGCTTCTCGGTGAAGGCCAGCACCCGCCCGCCGGGCCCGGTGGGCACCAGGCCGAAGGCCCGGGGGTCCTCCGCCCTGGTGAGGTGCAGGGTGACGTCGGCCGCCGCCCGCTCGTGGCGGCCCAGCAGACCCCTGAGGTCGAGCCCTGTGAGGATGTCGCCGTTGAGGACGAGCACGGGGTCGGCCGGGCCGGAGGTGAGGGCGTCCGCCGCGGCGCGGACGGCGCCGCCGGTGCCGAGCGGTACGTCCTCGGTGACGTAGGTCAGGCGCAGGCCGTGGGCGGAGCCGTCGCCGAAGTAGGGCTCGAAGACCTCGGCGAGGTAGGAGGTGGCCAGCACGACGTGGCGGACGCCGGCGGCTCTGGCGCGGGCCAGCTGGTGGGCGAGGAAGGGCACCCCGGCGGCCGGGACCATCGGCTTCGGCGTGGTGAGGGTGAGCGGCTGGAGCCGGGTCCCCTTGCCGCCGACGAGCAGAACCGCCTCTGTCATGCCACTGTCCTCGCCGTTGTCGTCGCTGTCACCGCGGGCCCTGCCACCGGCACCGCGACCGGCGCTCCCACCGGCCCCGCCGTCGGCTTCTCCGAAGGCACCGCCACGGGTACCGTCACCATTACCGCTGTACCGTTTTGTCAGTTTTCGCGGCAATTTACACTACAATCTATTCTCTGCTGGAAAATGCCTGCTTTGCGTGGCGAACGTATCGGGAGAGGCCCTTGCGACCCCTGCGACCGAGGACACCCGGGACCCCCGAAGAGCCGGGGGACCCCGCGACACCGACAGCCCCGCCGACGCGGACGGCCCCGGACGGCCCACCCGCCTCCGGCCCGGCGCGGCTGCTGGCCCTCGGGAGGGAGTTCGCGAAGTTCGGCACCGTCGGCGGCCTGGGCATCTTCGTCAATCTCGCGGTCTTCAACATCTGCCGCACGGCCACGGACCTGCCGGTCGTCCGGTGCAGCGTGATCGCGACGCTGGTCGCCATCGCCTTCAACTACCTGGGACTGCGCCACTTCGCCTACCGGGACCGCGACAAGAGCCACCGCAGCCGGGAGATCGCGCTCTTCGCCGCCTTCAGCGCCGTCGGCCTGGTGATCGAGAACGGCGTCCTCTACATCGCCACCTACGGGTTCGGCTGGGACACCCCGTTCCAGAACAACCTGTTCAAGTTCCTGGGCATCGGGGCCGCCACGCTGTTCCGCTTCTGGTCCTACCGCGCCTGGGTGTTCAGAGCGCTGCCGCGGCACGCCCAGCCCGGTCCCGACGACCCCTCGCATCACGGCGACCCCTCGAACAACACGAGCAACCCCGCCGCGTACCACCCCGAGACCACCGCACCTCCACCGTAGAGACACACCCGCACCCCTAGCCGAGCACGCGCGAGCGGACGGGCCGCCAACAGCAGCGGAACCGGCAGGAACGGCAGCATGAAGCGTGGCTTGGAGAAGGGCGAGCCCGGCGTGCCGACCATCAGCAGCCACGCCCCCGCGAGCAGCACCACCAGTGGCCACGGCACGCTCCGGTCCAGCGCCAGGGCGAGCACCGCGACGGCCGTCAGCACCACCAGGCCGAGCACCACGGCGCCGCGCACGTCGGAGACCCGGCCGGCGCGGTCGTAGAGCAGGACGTCCCTCAGGAAGCGCGCCGTGCCCCGGCCGAAGTCGAACGACTGCCCCCAGGCGCGCTCGGCCTCGAACCAGCCGTCCACCCGGCCCACCTTGCCGCCCAGGAAGAGCCAGCTCCCCAGCAGCCCGAGCGGCGCCAGGGCCAGCGCGGCCCACGGCCGCCAGCCGTCCCGGCGCCGCACCACCGCCCAGCCGGCCGCCAGGACGACCGTGCCGATGAGCACCGAGGCTGTCGGCCGGACGGCGCCCGCCACCACGCACAGCGCGGCGGCGGCCAGCCAGCGCCGCGCCAGCAGGGCGACCATCGCCCACACCAGGGCGGCACTGAAGACCGCCTCCGAGTACGGCACCCACAGCGCGAAGGCGTACGGCGAGCAGGCCCACAGCGCCACGCACGCGTAGCCGGCGCCAGGGCGCCCGCCTATGGCGCGCACGAGCACGTACACGCCGGAGGCGGCCACCGCGGCGGCGCACCAGGAGACCACCACCCCGGCGTACGCCACCGGGAGCGTGGTGAGGAGGTGCACGCCCCTTATCAGCCCCGGTACGAGCGGGAAGAAGGCGAGCCTGCTGAAGGCCGGTGCGCCGTCGTCGCGGTAGACGATCTCGCGCGGATAGCCGTGCCCCGCGATGTGCAGGTAGTTGCCGCTGTCCCAGCGGTGCAGCAGTTCCCCCACCCCGCGCCCGAGGTGGTGGTTGACCAGCAGCAGCGTCGCGAAGCCGACGGAGGCGACCGCGAGGTAGAGGACGGCCGCGAGGGCCGCCTCCCGGCGCGTCGGGGCGGGGAACCAGGACCGGACGACCCGCCGGCGCACCGGGGCGGGTTCCGGTCGAGAGACGACCTTCATCCGTCTCTCTTAACACGATCCAACCAGACAAAAGGGGCGGCCCCGGGGATTTCGCCCCGGGGCCGCCCTCAGTTCACTCAGGCGTCAGCTGTGCGTACGCAGCAGCGTCCGCATCGTCCGCATGGCCACCGACAGGTTGGCCAGGTCGAAGGCGTCCGAGCCCCGGATCTCGTCCAGCGTGGTGCGCGCGCGGACCAGGATCGCGGCGTTCTTCTCCTCCCACGCACGGTAGCGCTCCTCCGGCGTCGAGGCGCCGTTCCCGACGGAGAGGATGTCGGACGTGAGCGCCGCGTGGGCCGCGTAGAGGTCCTCGCGGATGGAGGCACGGGCCATCGACTGCCAGCGGTCGGCGCGCGGCAGCTCGATGATCCGGTCCATCAGCTGGCTGATGTGCAGCCGGTCCCCGAGGTCGTAGTACACCTCGGCCACGTCCAGCGGCTCCTTGCCGGTGCGCTCCGAGACCGCGACGATGTCCAGCGCCGGGAAGGCGGAGGAGAAGCCCGCCACCCGCACGGCCAGGTCGTCCGGCACCCCGGCCGCCACCAGCTCGTCGTGGATGTCGCGCCACCACTCGCTGTCGGCGCCCTTGAGCAGCTTGGGCAGCTCGAACCAGACCGCGGCCACGCCGTCCCGGAAGAACTCGATGGTCTCGGCCAGCTGGAGCGGCTGCGGGCGGTTGTTGAGCAGCCAGCGCGTGCCGCGCTCGACCAGCCGGCGGCCGTGCAGCCGGATCCGGGTCTGGACGTCGGCGGCGACGGTGTTGTCCAGGGCCTCGACGGCGTCCCAGACCCGGCCCAGGCCGAAGATCTCCCGGGCCGCGGTCTGCGCCCGGACGATCTCCTCCAGCGACGCGCCCGTCTCCTCGCGCAGACGGTGCAGGAAGGTCGAACCACCGCTGTTGACCGTGTCGTTGACCAGGACGGTCGTGACGATCTCACGGCGCAGCGCGTGGGTGTCGATCTGCTCGCCGTAGGAGGTGCGCAGCGCCTCCGGGAAGTACGCGTAGAGCAGCCGCTCCAGGTACGGGTCGTCGGGGAGCTCGGTGCCCAGCAGCTCCTCGGCGGTGGTGATCTTGATGTAGGCGAGCAGGACGGCCAGCTCGGGCTGGGTCAGGCCGCGGCCGGTCGAGAGCCGCTCGCGGATCTGCCTGTCGTTGGGCAGGAACTCCAGGGCCCGGTCCAGGTGCCCGTCGCGGGTCAGCCTGCGCATGATCCGCTGGTGGGCGTGGAGCAGGCTGGGGGCCTGGGCGACGGCGTTGGCCAGGGCCGTGTTCTGCGCGTAGTTGTTGCGCAGGACCAGCTCGCCGACCTCGTCCGTCATCTCCGCGAGGAGCTTGTTGCGCTGCTTGACGGTCATGTCGCCGTCCATGACCAGGCTGTTCAGCAGGACCTTGATGTTCACCTCGTGGTCGGAGGTGTCCACGCCGGCGCTGTTGTCGATCGCGTCGGTGTTGACCCGGCCGCCGGTGGACTCCGGGCCGCCGGACAGCGCGAACTCGATCCGGCCGAGCTGGGTCAGACCGAGGTTGCCGCCCTCGCCGACGACCTTGACCCGGAGGTCCTGGCCGTCGACGCGGATCGCGTCGTTCGCCTTGTCGCCGACGTCCGCGTGCGACTCGGTGGACGCCTTCACGTACGTGCCGATGCCGCCGTTCCACAGCAGGTCGACCGGGGAGCTGAGGATCGCCTTCATCAGCTCGGCGGGGGTCATCTTGGTGACGCCCGCCTCGATGCCGAGGGCGGCCCGCACCTGGGCGTTGACCGGGATCGACTTGGCCGTGCGGGGGTGGATGCCACCGCCCTGGGAGAGCAGCGAGGTGTCGTAGTCGGCCCAGGAGGAGCGGGGCAGCTCGAACAGCCGGCGGCGCTCGGCGTAGGAGACGGCCGCGTCCGGCGTGGGGTCGAGGAAGATGTGCCGGTGGTCGAAGGCGGCCACGAGGCGGATGTGCTCGGAGAGCAGCATGCCGTTGCCGAAGACGTCACCGGACATGTCACCGACGCCGACGACCGTGAAGTCCTCGGTCTGGGTGTTGTGGCCCAGCTCCCGGAAGTGGCGCTTGACCGACTCCCAGGCGCCGCGGGCGGTGATGCCCATGCCCTTGTGGTCGTAGCCGGCCGAGCCGCCGGAGGCGAAGGCGTCGCCCAGCCAGAAGCCGTAGGACTCCGCGACCTCGTTGGCGATGTCGGAGAACGTGGCGGTGCCCTTGTCGGCGGCGACCACCAGGTAGGTGTCGTCCCCGTCGTGGCGCACGACGTCCTTCGGCGGCACGACCTCGCCGCCGACCATGTTGTCGGTGATGTCGAGCAGACCGGAGATGAAGGTCTTGTACGAGGCGATGCCCTCGGCCAGCCACGCGTCGCGGTCCAGGGACGGGTCCGGGAGCCGCTTGCCGACGAAGCCGCCCTTGGCGCCGACGGGCACGATGACGGTGTTCTTCACCATCTGCGCCTTGACCAGGCCGAGGACCTCGGTGCGGAAGTCCTCGCGCCGGTCGGACCAGCGCAGACCGCCGCGCGCGACCTTGCCGAAGCGCAGGTGCACACCCTCGACGCGCGGGGAGTAGACCCAGATCTCGTACGCGGGGCGCGGCGCCGGCAGGTCGGGGATGGCCTGCGGGTCGAGCTTGATCGACAGGTACGGGTGCGGCGTGCCCGCCGCCGTGCGCTGGAAGTGGTTGGTGCGCAGCGTGGCCTTGATGACCGTGAGGAAGGCCCGCAGGATGCGGTCCTCGTCCAGGCTCGCGACCTGGTCCAGGGCGCCGTCCAGCTCCTCCATCAGGCCGTCGATCAGCTCGCGGCCCGCCCGCTGGAGCGCGGGCGACATCCGGGCCTCGAACAGATTGACCAGCAGGCGCGTGGTGTGGACGTTGGTGCTGAGGGTGTCCTCCATGTACGCCTGGCTGAACGGCGAACCGGCCTGCCGCAAGTACTTGGCGTAGGCCCGCAGCACCATGGCCTGGCGCCAGTCCAGGCCGGCCTTCAGCACGAGCATGTTGAAGTTGTCGTTCTCCGCCTCGCCGGTCCAGACGGCCGCGAAGGCCTCCTGGAAGCGGCCGCGCGCGTCGTCGCCCTCGGTCCGGTCCGGCATCCGCAGACCGAAGTCGTAGATCCAGGCGGTCGTCCGGTCGGCGCAGCGCAGCTCGTACGGGCGCTCGTCGACGACCTCGACGCCGAGCCGGTGCAGGACCGGCAGGACGGCGGAGAGCGAGACGGGCTCACCGGTGCGGTAGATCTTGAAGCGGCGCTCGCCGGGGCCCGCGCCGACCGGCTCGTAGAGGCTCAGCTCGAAGTCGCGGTCGCCGCCGGCCGTGGTCAGCTTCTCCAGGTGACCGAGGTCGGAGACGGCGCCGCGGGGGCTGTGGTCCGCCTTGTAGCCCTCGGGGAAGGCCTGGCCGTAGCGGCGCAGCAGCTCGGCGGCGCGCTCCTCGCCGACCTCGGCGGTCAGCGTCTCGGCGAAGCCGTCCGCCCAGGAGCGCGCGGCCTCGACCAGGCGGGCCTCGATGCGCTCGACGTCGGCGTCCGTGAGGTCGGGCAGCGTGGCGCCGGGCTCGACGCGGACGACGAAGTGCAGCCGGGAGAGGACCGACTCGGTGTTCCAGGCGGTGAAGTCGACGCTGGTGCCGCCGAGCTCCTCCTTGAGGATGTCGATCAGCCGCAGCCGGACGCCCGTGGTGTAGCGGTCGCGCGGGAGGTAGACCAGGGCGGAGTAGTAGCGCCCGTAGGTCTCCTGGCGGAGGAAGAGCCGCAGCCGGCGGCGCTCCTGGAGGTAGAGCACGCTGGTGGCGACGGCCCGCAGCTGGTCGGCCGGGGTCTGGAACAGCTCGTCGCGCGGGTACGTCTCCAGGATCTGGAGCAGGTCGCGGCCGTCGTGGCTGTCCGGGGTGAAGCCGGCGTCGGCCAGGACCTGGGCGACCTTACGGCGGACGACGGGCACGCGGCGCACCGACTCGGTGTACGCGGCGGAGGAGAACAGGCCGAGGAAGCGGCGCTCGCCGGTGACGTTGCCGTCGGCGTCGAACTTCTTCACCCCGACGTAGTCGAGGTAGGAGGGCCGGTGCACGGTGGCGCGGCTGTTGGCCTTGGTGAGGACGAGCAGCTTGTGCTCGCGGGCCTTGGCGCGGGCGTCGGCGGGCAGCCGGTTGAACGAGGGGGACGCGGGGCCGGTGAGGTGGGCGTGGCCGGGGCCCGCGTGGTGGCCCTCGTCGTGGTGCGCGGGGTCGGAGCGCAGGATGCCGAGGCCGGTGCCGGGGACGGCGCTGAGCACGTCCTCCTCGCCGCTCTCGGTGGAGACCTTCGCCAGCTCGTACTCGCGGTAGCCGAGGAAGGTGAAGTGGTCGGCGGCGAGCCAGCGCAGCAGCTCGCGGGCCTCCTCGAGCTCCGAGGCGGGGACGTCGGCCGGGGTCGGCTCGGCGGGCAGGCCGTCGGCGATGCGCTGCGCGGCGTCGCGCATCTTCGCCCAGTCCTCGACGGCCTCGCGGACGTCGGAGAGGACCCGGAGCAGGTCCGCGGTGATCTGCTTGAGGTCGCCGCGGTCGGTCTCCCGGTCGATCTCGACGTGGATCCAGGACTCGGTGACGGCGTCGTGCGGCAGCTCGGCGTCCTTGCCGTTGCCGTGGGCGTCGCAGTTGGAGCCGATGATCTCCAGCAGGCGGCCGGTGACGTCACGGCGGACGATGACCTGCGGGTGGATCACGACGTGGATGCCGCGACCCTGCCGGGAGAGCTCGTTGGTGACGGAGTCGACCAGGAAGGGCATGTCGTCGGTGACGACCTCGACCACGGAGTGGCTGCACGTCCAGCCGTTCTCCTCGACGGTCGGGGTGTGCACCCGCACGTTCGCGGTGCCCTGCGGCCGGTTCTCGGCGAGCCGGTAGTGCGAGAGCGCGGCGCCGAAGACGTCGACCGGGTCCCGGCCGCTGAGGTCCTCGGGCGCGGTGTGCAGGTAGTAGCGCTGGAGGTACGCGGTCAGGGTCTCGGGGTCGAGGCCTCCCTCGCCCTTCGGCCCAGTCGGTTGTTGCCCCCCGGCAGGGCTGTTCTCAGCGACGCGAGCCGCCCGTTCGAGCAGCTCGGCCTTGGCTTCGTCCAGCTTGGTCTGCATGTCCTCTGGCTCCTGTCGCGCGCCGTTGCGTGACATAGGTGGTGGAGGCATCACGCCACGACACGGGGTCTCCGGTCGTCTTCGACGTTATGCCGGAATGAGAGGTGGCCGGGCCGTTCTCGACGAACTTCGTCAGACGTGCCGGGCTCGGGGAATCAGCGGTGGCCCGGGGGCGGTGGCACTCCGGGCGCAGGGCAGGAGCGCCGTCGCTCCCGCTGGATATCGCGCTGATCACCTGGTAAGGCTATCGCTCTTCCCCGGGGAGCCGTCATGAGCTGTTTGTGTACAAAACCCGGGCCGGAACTTTGACGGTCTGGACAGCGACGCGGCCGGGCCGCCCGTACTTTCTTCCGCACAACCGTCCGCACCTGCGCTTTCCCTCGGTTACAGGCCTTCGTCCCGGCTGCCCGCTCAGCTCGCGGACCGTCTCCGGCCGGCCAGCCGCGCGGCCTCCGCGACCGCCTCGGCGAGGCTGTCCACGACGGGCACCCCGGCGGCCGTGAGGCCGGCCCGGCTGTGCGATCCGCCGGTGTACAGCACGGCGTGGGCGCCCACGTGGGCGGCCGCGACCGCGTCGTCGAGGGCGTCGCCGATGACGACGGTGCGGTCGGCGGGTATGCCGTCGAGCCCGGCGAGATGGCGGGCCATGTGCTCGGCCTTGCTGCCGCCGGAGGGTCCGGTGCGGCCGTCGACACGGGTGAACCGGCGCTCGATGCCGAAGCCCCGCACCAGCGGCACGAGGTCCTCATGGCCGTACATGGACATGATCGACTGGGTGCCGCCGGAGGTCTGCCAGCTCTCCAGGAGTTCCTTGGCGCCGTCCGCGAGGCCGCAGCCGAGGCGGTGGTCCAGGTAGTGCCGGTGGAAGACCCCGTCCATGTGGTCCCACTCGGCCTCGGTGGGCAGCCGGCCGAGCAGCCGCTCGTAGAACTTCGGGATCGGGACGCAGTACAGCTCGCGGTACCGCTCCAGGGTGATCGGCTCCAGGCCGATCTCGGCGAAGGCGGCGTTGGTCGCCGCCATCACCGCGTCGATGTCGTGAAAGAGCGTGCCGTTCCAGTCCCAGACGATGTGTGCCACGTGCTTCCCCATGACCAAGACCGTACCGACCGGGTCCGACAGCGCCGTCCCGGGCCGTCCTGTGCCGCCCTGTCCCGTCCCGGGCCGCCGCCGGACGGTCGTGCCGTCAGACCAGGTTCGGGATCTCCTGGATGCCGAACCACATCAGCTCGTGGTCCTCGGCGCCGTCCACGGTGAACTGCGCGTCGTCGTCGCCCTGGTCCGCGGCGCCGAGGGCGGCCGCCGCGGCGGCGACGTCCGCCTCCGCGTCGCCGGAGTCGACGTGCACGGCCGCTGCCTTGGCCAGCGGCACCGCGGCGGCCAGCCGGACCTCGCCGATCGCGGCCTGGTCCAGGCCGCGGTCCGGGTCGGCCACGGCGGCGCCGTCGGGGACGTCGATCGCGACGACCACCCGGCGGCGGGCGGCGGCCGGGTCGGCGGCGAGGAGGCGCAGGGAGGCCGCGGCGGCGCGGCCGAGGGCCGCGTACTCCAGCTCCTCGACGTCGTCGGACAGATACCACTCGCGCAGGGCGGGGGTGACGGCGTAGGCGTCCAGCGGGGCCGGGCCCAGCTGTCCGGTCTTGTGCGCCTCGGCGAGACCGGGGAGGGTCAGGGGGACGTAGACGCGCATGACAGCCGCTTTCCTGAGGGTCCTGGGGGCGTGCGCCGAGGACGTGAACCGTGCTGCCAGCATACGGGCGCGAGTCCCCCATCGAAGTGCCGGGAGCCCCTGTCCGGGCGCGTCCCACGAGCCCGCCGGACCGCGCTCCGCCGCAGGTCGCGGGCCACGCGCCGGACCCGTGTCCCCCTGATAGGTGAAGGGCCGCGGATCCCCCGCCGCCACCCTCCCGATCTTGCCGCTCCCCGGTGGCGCCGATAGAAGATCACCGACGGAAGTTACCGCCCGGTATCAGCAGCCGGGCCCGGCACCACGGGGGCGATCCGCATGTACAGGTCCACCGGTTCCACCAGGCCCGCCGCACCGGGCGGCGGCCGGACCGCGCCGCCACGGCGCACCGACGGCAGGCGGCCCGACAGCAGGCGCCCGCACCCGGACGCCGCGGCCCGCCGCCGCGAGCGCGAGCGGCTGCCGCGCTACTGGTTCGCCGAGCGCCTCCTGCTCACCCTCAGCGGCCAGCGGCCCGTGCACTGGATGCTCGGCCACACCCTCGGCGCCGCCTACGACCAGCTCGCCGCGCTCGCGCCGCAGGCCCCGCTGCGGCCCGCGCCGCCGGGCCGTACGCCGGCCGTCCGGCGCTGCGACGAGTTCCGGCCCCGGCCCGGGGTGATCGAGGCCTTCGCCCGGATCGCCTCCGGGGACCGGCTGCACGCCCTCGCCTTCCGCCTGGAGCGCGGCGGGGACCTCAAGTGGCGGTGCTCGGCCGTCGAGCTGGCGGGCGCCCGCGCCTGAGCCCGCGGACGCCCACACGCGGGACGAGGGCGCCCCGGAAACGCGCGGGGCGGGGGCGGCACACCCGAAGGTGTCCCGCCCCCGCCCCGGCGAAGGTGACTACTTCTTGCGGCGGCGGCCACCGCTGTTCTTCTGGGCCTTACGGCGCTCGGCGCGGGTCAGACCGTCCGCCGGGGAGCGGGTCGGGCCGTCCTCGCTGGCGAAGTCGCCCTCGACGACACCGCCCTCGCCGTCCACCGTGGGGGCCGAGAAGTGCAGCCGGTCGGGCCGCTGCGGGGCGTCCAGGCCCTTGGCGCGGATCTCCGGGCGGGCACCGGCGGGCACGGCGTCCTGGACGCCCTTCTCCAGCGACGGACCGGCGTCCTGGACCGGGACCTCCTCCAGCTGCTGGTCGACCTGGACCTCCAGGTTGAACAGATAGCCGACGGACTCCTCCTTGATGCCCTCCATCATGGCGGTGAACATGTCGTAGCCCTCGCGCTGGTACTCCACCAGGGGGTCCTTCTGGGCCATGGCGCGCAGGCCGATGCCCTCCTGGAGGTAGTCCATCTCGTAGAGGTGCTCACGCCACTTGCGGTCCAGGACCGACAGCACGACGCGGCGCTCCAGCTCGCGCATGATGTCGGAGCCCAGCTGCTGCTCGCGGGCCGCGTACTGCTCGTGGATGTCGTCCTTGATGGACTCGGCGATGAACTCCGCGGTGATGCCCGCGCGGTCGCCCGCCGCCTCCTCCAGCTCCTCGACGGTGACCTTCACCGGGTAGAGCTGCTTGAAGGCGCTCCACAGCCGGTCCAGGTCCCACTCCTCGGCGAAGCCCTCGACGGTCTCCTGGCGGATGTAGTCGTCGATGGTGTCGTCCATGAAGTGCTTGACCTGCTCGTGCAGGTTCTCGCCCTCCAGGACGCGGCGGCGCTCGCCGTAGATGACCTCGCGCTGGCGGTTGAGCACCTCGTCGTACTTCAGGACGTTCTTACGCGTCTCGAAGTTCTGCTGCTCGACCTGGGACTGGGCGGAGGCGATGGCGCGGGTGACCATCTTGTTCTCGATCGGCACGTCGTCCGGGACATTGGCCATGGCCATGACGCGCTCGACCATCTGGGCCTTGAACAGGCGCATCAGGTCGTCGCCCAGCGAGAGGTAGAACCGGGACTCGCCCGGGTCGCCCTGACGGCCGGAGCGGCCGCGCAGCTGGTTGTCGATGCGGCGGGACTCGTGGCGCTCGGTGCCGAGGACGTAGAGGCCGCCGAGCGACTTGACCTCCTCGAACTCCGCCTTGACCGCGGCCTCGGCCCGCTCCAGGGCGGCGGGCAGCGCGGCCGCCCACTCCTCGACGTGCTCCACCGGGTCCAGGCCCATCTGGCGCAGCTCGGCCTCGGCCAGGTCGTCGGGGTTGCCGCCGAGCTTGATGTCCGTACCGCGGCCGGCCATGTTGGTGGCGACGGTGACGGCGCCCTTACGGCCGGCCTGGGCGACGATCGACGCCTCCCGGTCGTGCTGCTTGGCGTTGAGCACCTCGTGCTGGATGCCGCGCTTGGCGAGCTGCTGCGAGAGGTACTCGGACTTCTCGACCGAGGTGGTGCCGACGAGGATCGGCTGGCCCTTGTCGTGCTTCTCCGCGATGTCGTCGACGACCGCGTCGAACTTGGCGACCTCGGTGCGGTAGATGAGGTCGGACTGGTCCTTACGGACCATCGGGCGGTTGGTCGGGATGGGCACCACGCCGAGCTTGTAGATCTGGTGGAACTCGGCGGCCTCGGTCATCGCCGTACCGGTCATGCCGGAGAGCTTGCTGTAGAGGCGGAAGAAGTTCTGGAGGGTGATCGTGGCGAGGGTCTGGTTCTCGTCCTTGATGTCCACCCCTTCCTTCGCCTCGATCGCCTGGTGCATGCCCTCGTTGTAGCGGCGGCCGGCGAGGATACGGCCGGTGTGCTCGTCGACGATCATGACTTCGCCGTCCATGACGACGTAGTCCTTGTCCTTCTTGAACAGCTCCTTCGCCTTGATGGCGTTGTTCAGGTAGCCGACGAGAGGGGTGTTGACCGACTCGTAGAGGTTGTCGATGCCCAGCCAGTCCTCGACCTTGCCGACACCGGCCTCGTGGATGGCGACGGTGCGCTTCTTCTCGTCGACCTCGTAGTCGCCGGTCTCCTCGACACCCTTCTGGGGGTTCGCGGGCTCGCCCTTGGTGAGGCGGGTGACCAGCTTGGCGAAGTCGCCGTACCACTTGGTGGCCTGGTCGGCCGGGCCGGAGATGATCAGCGGCGTACGGGCCTCGTCGACCAGGATGGAGTCGACCTCGTCGACCACGGCGAAGTTGTGGCCGCGCTGCACGAGCTCGTCCTGCGACCACGCCATGTTGTCGCGGAGGTAGTCGAAGCCGAACTCGTTGTTGGTGCCGTACGTGATGTCGCGGTTGTACATGTCACGGCGCTGCGCCGGCGTCATGTTGGCGAGGATGCAGCCGACCGACAGGCCGAGGAACTTGTGCACCCGGCCCATCAGCTCGGAGTCGCGCTCCGCCAGGTAGTCATTGACCGTGATCAGGTGCACGCCCTTGCCCGACAGGGCGTTCAGATACGCGGGGAGGGTACCGACGAGGGTCTTGCCCTCACCGGTCTTCATCTCCGCGACGTAACCGAGGTGCAGGGCGGCGCCACCCATCAGCTGGACGTCGTAGTGGCGCTGGCCGAGGACGCGCTTGGCCGCCTCACGGACGGTCGCGAACGCCTCGGGCAGCAGATCGTCCAGGCTCTCGCCGTCGGCGTAACGCTGCTTGTACTCGTCGGTCAGGGCCCGCAGCTCGGCATCGGAGAGCGTGAGGAAGTCTTCCTCGATGGAATTGACCTGGTCCGCGATGCGGTGCAGCTTGCGCAGGATCTTGCCTTCTCCTGCACGCATGATCTTGCCGAAGACGGACACGTAGGCTGACTCCTTGCCGGTCGGGCCTGGCACTGGGCTCACCCCCGGCCGCGAGGCAGGGGAAGGGTGCGCGGGCACGACGGGACAGTCCCCGCCGCAACGGCCATCGTAAGCGAGGACCCCGCCGCGCCGGGAGGTCCGTCGGGGCCTGGGCCCGCTGTCACCCGCAAGGGGAACGAACGACGCCGCCCCAAGGTGCCGGGCGGGGGAAATTCAGAAGCTACCCGGCAAAGTCCTCCCTACACTCCGTCCATGGAGCCCATAACCCTCACCACGGGGCGTCTGGTGCTGCGCCCGTTCGTGCCGACGGACGCGCAGGCGGTGCACGCGGCGTGCCAGGACCCCGAGATCCCGCGCTGGACCGAGGTGCCCTCCCCCTACACCCCCGAGGACGCCCGGCAGTACATCGAGGAGATCTGCCCGAACGGCTGGCGCGACGATTCCTCGTACGGCTTCGGCGTCTTCACCCGGGACGACGGCCGCCTCGTCGGGTCGATCGGCCTGGTGCGCCTCGCGCTGCTGCGCGCGCCCGACCGCCAGGCCGAGCTCGGCTTCTGGACGGCGAAGGAGGCCCGCGGCCGCGGTTACACCGTGGAGGCGGGCCGGGCGGTGGCCCGCTGGGCCTTCGGCGACCTCGGCGTGGAGCGGCTGCTGTGGGTCGCGGAGGCGGGGAACGAGGGCTCCCGCGCCGTCGCCCGGAAGCTGGGCTTCACGATGGAGGGCACCCTGCGCGCGGTGATCGTCCGCGGGGGCACCCGCCGCGACGCCTGGGCCGGCGCACTGCTCCCCTCGGACCTCGGACTGCCGCAGGAGACCCCCTACCTGCCGTTCTCCGGGCGGGACCGGTCCGCGCGAGGCGCTGTCAGTGGTCACCCCTAAGGTGAGCGCATGGTCTCCCGTATGACAACTACCGCTCAGGCGAAGGGCCGTGCGCCCGAGGCCCGGCTCTCCGCGGACGAGGCGCGGCGCCTGGCGCTGCGGGCCCAGGGCCTGCTCGGCGCCCCGGACCGGCGGGGCGGGGCGCGCGGGGTGCTGCGGCGGCTGGGCGCGGTCCAGCTGGACACCATCTCGGTGCTCGCCCGCTCGCACGAGCTGGTGCCGTACGCCCGGCTGGGCGCCGTCGGCCGCGCCGAGGTCGAGGCCGCGTACTGGACGCCGCGCCCGGCCGGCGCGCCCACCCCCCACCCCCACGGCTTCGAGTACTGGTCGCACGCCGCGTGCGTCCTGCCGATCGAGGAGTGGCCGCACTTCGCCTTCCGGCGGCGGGCCTTCCAGGCCCGGGGCCACCGCTGGCATGTGATGGAGGACGCCGAGCGCTCCTGCGCGGCCGTCCGCGACCGGCTGAAGGCGGAGGGCCCGCTGACGGCCACCGAGTTGGGCGGCGCCAAGAACGGCGGCGAATGGTACGACTGGTCCGAGACGAAGATCGCGGTGGAGTGGCTGCTCGACACCGGCGAGGTCGTCTGCACCGAGCGGCGCGGCTGGAAGCGGGTGTACGACCTGGCGGAGCGCGCCGTGCCGGACGCCCTGTTCCACGACGACATCGACGACACGGAGTGCGTCCGGAGGCTGGTCGCGCAGGCGGGCGCGGCGATGGGGGTCGCCACCCGGGCGGACCTCGCGGACTACCACCGGCTCAAGGCCGAGCAGGTGGACGCGGTGATCGAGGGCACCGGTCTGGTGCCGGTGGAGGTCGAGGGCTGGTCCCGGCCCGCCTGGGCGGACCCGGCGGCGCTGGCCGCCCCGGCCCGGGGCCGGCACCGCACGACGCTGCTGTCGCCGTTCGACTCGCTGATCTGGGACCGGCCGCGCACGGAGCGGATCTTCGGTTTCACCCACCGCCTGGAGGCGTACACACCGAAGGCGAAGCGGGTGCACGGCTATTTCGCGATGCCGCTGCTCACGGGCGGGCGGCTGGCCGGCCGGGTGGACCCCGGCCGTGAGGGGCGGACGCTCGTGGCCCGCCAGGTCTCGCTGGACGGCGCCAAGGCCGTGGCGCCGATGGCCCAGGCGCTGCGGGAGGCGGCCGAGTGGGTGGGCTGCGACTCCGTCCGGATCGAGCGCTGCGACGACGCGCGGCTGGCCGCCGAGCTGATCGCCGCCCTGGACTGACGGTCCGGCGGCCGGCCGAAGAGGATCCGCCGGCCTGCCGCGGTCCTGCCGGCGGGGGTTGTGCCCGTCAGCGGATCTCCAGGATCTTCTCCCGCATCGCGTAGACCACCGCTTCCATCCTGGAGTGCAGCTGGAGCTTCTCCAGGATGTTGCGGACGTGGTTCTTGACGGTGTTCTCGGAGATGAACAACTCCTTGGCGATGTCGCGGTTGTTCATACCGGTGGCGACGAGCTTGAGGACCTCCAGCTCACGGTCGGTGAGCCTGGGCGCGGGCACCAGCCGGCGCTCGTCGGTGCGCTGGATCATCGACTTGAACTCGGTCAGCAGCTTGGACGCCATCGAGGGGCTGATCTGCGACTGGCCGTCGGCGACCGCCCGGATCGCGGTCGCGACCTCGTCGGTGGAGATCTCCTTGAGGAGGTAGCCCGTCGCCCCGGCCTTGATGGCGTCGTAGAGGTCGGCCTCCTCGTCGCTGATCGTCAGCATGATGATCTTCGCACTGGGGGCCACCTCCTTGATGGAGGTGCAGGCCTCGATGCCGCCCCGCCGGGGCATCCTGACGTCCATCAGGACGATGTCGGGCAGCAGGTCGGCGGCCTTGTCCACGGCCTCCGCGCCGTCCCCGGCCTCGCCCACGACCTGGATGTCCTCCTCCTGGGCGAGGACGATCTCCAGTCCCCGGCGGAAGAGCGCGTGGTCGTCCACGACCAGGACCCGGATGGGCTCCTCGCGTGCGCCGCCCCTGTCCTCACAGGGGCCCTCGTCGTCCTCGCCGGGCACGAGCACGGGCCCGAACCTGTCCGCCATTGTTCCTCCCCCTGGAGACCCCTGAAGGTCTGGAGCCCCTCGCGGTGGTTGCACAGTGTTACGTCCGCCCCAACCGGTTTCGGCGGACCGGTGGTTGGCCGCACGGCCATGATTTCACGGCGGACGCCCGAGCGGTGCTACCACGTCGCACGAGGGTGCCCCCGGGAGCGCCGGGGCGCTCCGAGGGCACCGTTCACGGAGGGGCGGGCCCGCTGCCGGGCCTGCCGGGTCAGCCGCCGAGCGCTCCGCCGGCACCGCCGGGTTCCGCCTCGAAGAGCGGGTCGGCGTTCAGCCGGATGACGCCGTAGTCGTAGGCGTGCCGGCGGTAGACGACGCTGGGCATCTTGCTCTCGGAGTCGACGAACAGATAGAAGTCGTGACCGACCAACTCCATCTCGTAGAGCGCCTGGTCGAGAGTGATCGGGGCGGCGGTGTGGGTCTTCTCGCGGACCACCAGGGGGCCTTCGCCCCGCACCTCCAGCGGCCCCATGTGGGTCACCGGAACGCCGTCCACCGCGTGCTCCGTGGCGAGTTCACCGGTGTCGGTGAGCTCCGCGGCACCGATCACGGTCGACGCGACGTCACTCGCGGGAATGCGTCCGTTGCCCCTGCGGGCGTGACGCTTGTCGTTCTGCTTGCGCAGCCGCGCTTCCAGCTTGCTGTGCGCCAGGTCCAGCGCGGCGTACGGATCGGCGGCCGCGGCTTCCGCCCGGATCACGGGTCCTCGGGACCGCACGGTGATCTCGACCCGGTCGGAGCGGTCGGCCTGCCTGGGGTTGGGCTCCTTGGACACCTCGACGTCGAGGCTGATCACCTTGCCGTCGAGCTTCTGGATCTTGTCCAGCTTCAGCTTCTCGGCCACGTGCTTGCGAAAGCGCTCGGGCACCTCGGTCTTGCGGCCTTTGACGACGATGTCCACGCAGAACTCCGTTCCCGGATCGCCCCGCCGAAGGTGCGGAGCGCATCCCTCTTGCATCAAGCTCCGGGGATACCCGGAGCCACCGACTTGGCGGTTTCACCTCCTCCTCCCCCATCGACAAGATCTACATCCCGTCGACTTCAAGCTTCCGCGAAAGCGCACGAAACGCGCCATTCGGAGATATGAGGCATAGCCCTTGCCATTCCTCACAACCGAACATATCTCGCCCGGACTCCTGTCGGTAGCCCCTACCGGGACGTACCTCCATTCAGGTGTTTTCCTGCGCTTTACCTGAGTAACGAGCGCCGTTGCCTCTCCGTTCCATGCCGTTCCGCTTCGCGCCCGGGGGCTCCCCGCCGAAGGCCCGCGCGGGAGCGGCCACCACGGCCGCGCCCAGCACCCTCCCGCCTGCCCAGGAGAGCGCGCGGGATGCCTCGGCCAGCGAGGCGCCGGTCGTCATCAGATCGTCCACCGGCACCACCGGTCCTTGCGCCGTCAACCACCGCTCCCCGCCCGGGACCACCTCCAGGGCCCCGGCCACATTGGCCCGGCGCTGCCGGGCGTCGAGCCGCGACTGGTCGGCGACGGCCCTGCGCTGCCGCAACAGCGGCGCGACCCGGGCGTCCGCGCCCGAGCGCCGCAGTGCCCGCGCGGCGGCCAGCGCGATCCGCCGCGCCGGGTCGTGCCCCCGCGCCACGACGGCCCGCCGGGCCGAGGGCACGGGCACGAGCAGCAGCGGCCCGGCGCCCGCGATCGCGGCGCGCGGACGGGCGCCGCGGAGAGGCACACACTCCGCGCGCACGCCGCCCGGCGCCGCCGTCTCCACGCGAAGGGCCCGGGTCGCCGACCGCACCGCCCCCGCGAGTGCGGACCCCAGCGGCCCCACGAGCCCCAGCGCGCCCCTTTCCTTGTGCGCGAGCAGCACCGCTCGCACCCTGCCGCCGTACACCGCCGCCGCGTGCACGGGTGGCAGGCCGGCGGGCTCCGGTTCCGGCCGTACGGGCCGCGCCGCGCGCCCGTCGAGGGCCTCGCGGCACACCTCGCACAGCGGGGACCGCCACCGGCCGCACCCCGCGCAGTCGACCGGTAGCACCAGTCCGGCGATCTCCTGCCACCACCCGCGCATAGACCTACTGTCGCGCCGGGCGACGTCCCCCGCCACCCCTGTGGAAAACTCCCGGCGCGCGCACCACCGGCAACAGAGATCTCAGAGGTCTCAGACGCACCGCATACAGCCCGTAAACAGCCGGTGCCGCCTCCGAGGACATCCGGAAAAGAGGACATCCGGAAAAGGGGCGGGGCCCCCGGGAACACCCGCCCCGCCGAGAAGCCGTCACCCCGGATAGACCGGCGCGGACCCCTCCTTGGCGACCAGCTTCCAGTTCGTGTCCGGCATCAGCCGCACGATCCCGCCGTCCCCCTCCGCCACCAGCGCCGACGACTTGGACGCCGTCTCCGAGGCGGCCACGCCCCGCACCCCGGTGATGCCCGGCAGCCCGGACGCGTTCGACAGCGAGCCGTCGGTCTCGACGTACTGGAGCTGCTGGAGCCCGCCCTGTTCCCGGCCCGCCACCAGCAGCCGGCTGCCACCCGCCCAGGACACCGCGTCCACCTGCTCCAACCGGGGCGCGACGGAGCGCAGTTCCTGCACCGAGAGGGTCGCCCGGCCGGCGCCGCCGCGCCGCTCGACCCGGCCCAGCTTCAGCGTCGTGCGGTCGTCCTTGGTCACCAGCAGGGCGATCCGCACCCCGTCGGCGGCCACCCGCAGCCCGGTGATCCGCCCGCCGTCGAGCCGGGGCACCTGGACCTCCTCCGGCGCGCCCGTACCACCCGCCAGCCTCAGCAGCCGCGGCCGCTCGGGGTCCTGGTCCGCGACCCACAGATCCCCGAGGCCGTCCCAACTGGGCGTGGTCAGCCCCGTCTTCGCGCCGCCCCGGGCGGTCACCCGGGCCTCGCCCAGCTGCGCCCCGGGCTCCAGCCCGGTCACGTACAGCCCCTGGCCGTTGGCCGTCACACCCGCCGCGCGCTGCTGCTTCCGGTCCACGGCCACGGCTCTCAGCTGCGCGCCGTTGTCGGCGCCGAACGGCCCCGGCACCCGGCGCGGCTCCTCGTCGCCGTCGACCAGGCTCACCATCCGGTGCTGCGCGTCGACGAAATACTGCTGGTCGGGGCGGCTCTCGCTCTGCACGGGCGCGTACGAGCGCGCCTGGTCCCGGCCCAGCACGCACAGCTGCGAGCCGTCACCGCGCAGCAGCGAGACCTGGCTGACCTTGGCCGACTGGTCCTGAACGGTGTACAGGAGCTGGGCGGCCATCCGCCGGCACTGCTCCTCGTTGGTCCCCGCCGCCCAGCCGTCGATGCGGACCTTCAGGGCGTTGGAGTCGTCGAGGGAGAGCCGCTGGTCGACGACGCGCGTCCCCGTCGGGAAGGCCGTCGTGGCCACCGGGTCGAGCCAGCTCGTGGGGCCGTCCAGCAGCGCCTTCACCGTGGACGTCACGGGGTCTATCCGCTTGCGCAGATAGACGGGGTCGGCGACGAGCATGTCCCGGCCCTTGCCCTTGCCGGCCGCGCCCAGCTCCGCGAAGTAGTACTTGTTGACCGACCGGTAAATACGCTGGAAATCGGCGGCACCCAGCACCAGCCCGGGCGGCGGCGCGTCGATGCGCCACTCACCGTCCTCCCGGACCAGATGGATCTGCTTCTGGAACGCGGCCTCCTCCGGCTTGTAGGCGTGCCGCGCGTCGATCCTGGCGACCTGCTTGCCGACAAGCGTGACCGTGTAGTCCTCCTCGCGGTCACCGCTGCGCTCCACGTGCACCTGCGGCGCCTCGGCGAGCACGACGGTCCCCAGCGCCGGGTTCCACTGCCGCTTCGCGCCCTTGGCCAGGTACATCCGGGCCGTCTCGTAGTCCGGGTCGTCGCTGGTCGTGGCCTCCAGGAAGCCGGTCACCAGCTCCTGCGGCTGCTCGTTCTTGTGCGGCGCGACCCCGTAGACCCGCACCTGCGAGTCCGCGTCGGCGCGCTGCGAGGAGTCGACCGGGGTCACCTCGCCACTGTCCGGCATCGAGGCGCACCCGGCCAGCAGCACACCGCTGAGCGCGAGCGCGCCGAGCCCCGCCGCGCCTCGGCGCGGTCTGCGTTCAGCGCCCACGCGCCTGCCCCTCACGTCCGGTCCGGGCATCGGCCCGCCCCTGCTCCCGGGCCTCGCTCCCGGCGGCTCCGGAGGCCTTCTCCGGCCGGTCCGTCCTGTCGAACGGCGTGCCACCCGGCCGCGGCACGACCCGCGCCCCGCTGCCCGGCAGCGCCGTGGGGTCCACGGTCGGCGTGGCCCGCGTCTGCGCCGGTACGGGCGAAGGGCCCGCCGGCGCGGCCGGCACCGCGGCGGCACCGCCCCGGCCCGACACGGCGAGCGGCACACCGGCCTCGTTCATCCCGCGGTTGCGCCGCGAGTCGTCCGGCTCCAGCGGGATCGGCGAGCCGCGCAGCGTGTCGCCGGCCGTGCGCGGCAGCGTCAGCCGGAACTGCGAACCGCCGCCGGGCTCGCCCCACGCCTGGAGCCAGCCGCCGTGCAGCCGGGCGTCCTCGACCGCGATCGAGAGGCCGAGGCCGGTGCCCCCGGTGGTCCGGGCGCGCGCCGGGTCGGCCCGCCAGAAGCGGTTGAACACACGCGTCGCCTCGCCGGGCTTCAGCCCGACGCCGTAGTCACGCACCGCGACCGCGACCGCGCCGCCGGCGGTCGCCAGCCGTACGACCACGTCCCGGCCCTCGCCGTGCTCCACGGCGTTGACCACGAGATTGCGCAGCACCCGCTCCACACGGCGGGCGTCCGCCTCCGCCACGACGGGCTGCTCGCCACCGCGCACCAGCAGCTTGGTGCCCTTGCGCTCGGCGAGCGGCAGCGCGCCGTCCACGACCCGGTGCACCACGTCGCGCAGGTCGACCGGCTCGGCCTCCAGCGCCGCCGCGCCCGCGTCGAACCGGCTGATCTCCAGCAGGTCCGCCAGCAGCGACTCGAAGCGGTCCACCTGCCCGTAGAGCAGCTCGGCGGAGCGCGCGGTCACGGGATCGAAGTCCTCCCGCGCCTCGTGGATGACCTCGGCGGCCATCCGTACGGTCGTCAGCGGGGTCCGCAGCTCGTGCGAGACGTCCGAGACGAAGCGGCGCTGCATCCGCGACAGCTGCTCCAGCTGCTGGATCTTGACCTGGAGGTTCTGTGCCATCTTGTTGAAGGCCTCACCCAGACGGGCGATGTCGTCCTCGCCGGTGACCTTCATCCGTTCCTGGAGCACGCCCGCCGCGAGCCGCTCGGAGATGCTGGCCGCCATCCTCACGGGCGTGACGATCTGCCGCACCACGAGCCAGGCGATGGCGCCCAGCAGCACCACCACGAACACCCCGGCGGTCAGCAGCGTGCCCTTGACCAGCTTGAGGGACTTCTCCTCCTGCGTGTACGGGAAGAGGTAGTAGAGCTGATAGGCCTTGCCGTCGGGCCCGTACATCCGCTTGCCCACGACCAGGGCGGGCTCGCCCTCGTCGGCGGCGCTGTGCTTGATCGACGCGGAGCGCTCCAGGGCCCCGGTCTTCAGGTCGAGCTGCTTGCGCAGGTCGACGGGGATGCTGTGCTCGGGATCGAGATCGCCGGAGGCACGCGGGCCGCGCGCGCCCACGGAGGAGAGGTCACCGCTGCCGGAGCTGAGCGCCACCACGTGGTAGACGCCCTGGCCACCGCTGGCGAGCTGCTGGACGAGCCCGGTCAGCCAGGCACCCGTGTCACGGCCGCCGGACTGCGAGCCGTCCTGGCCGCCACGGCCGTCGCTCACGGTGTCGGCGGCCTCCCGCGCGGCCTTGAACCCGCCCTCGGCCTGGCTCTGCGAGGCGTGCCGCTTGGCCTCGAGCAGGCCGTTGCGCACCTGCCCGATGACCACGACACCGAGCAGGAGCACCACACCGAGCGACATCAGCAGCGTGGTGGCGACCACCCGCAGCTGGATGTTGCGCCGCCACAGCCGCATCGCGGGCAGCAGCGGACGCCGCACCCACCGCACGTACAGCCGCAGGACCGGATGGACCGGCCCCGACGCCGCGCCGTCGGGCAGCTGCCTGGCGGCGCGCCACAGCCGCCGCAGGAGAGATATGCCGCCCGCCGTGTCGACGGGCCGCCCCACGCCCCGCTCCGGAGCGGCACCGTTGCCCGACATGTCAGCTCGGCCCGGCCTTGTAGCCCACACCGCGCACGGTCACGACGATCTCCGGCCGCTCGGGGTCCTTCTCGACCTTCGAGCGCAGCCGCTGCACATGCACATTGACCAGGCGGGTGTCCGCCGCGTGGCGGTAGCCCCACACCTGCTCCAGGAGCACCTCGCGGGTGAACACCTGCCACGGCTTGCGGGCGAGCGCGACCAGCAGGTCGAACTCCAGCGGGGTCAGCGCGATCGACTGCCCCTCACGCTTCACGGAGTGCCCGGCCACGTCGATGACCAGGTCACCGATGGTCAGCTGCTCCGGCGCCGGCTCCTCCGACCTGCGCAGACGGGCTCGGATACGGGCCACCAGCTCCTTCGGCTTGAACGGCTTGATGATGTAGTCGTCCGCACCGGACTCCAGCCCGACGACCACGTCGACCGTGTCGCTCTTGGCGGTCAGCATGACGATCGGCACGCCCGACTCCGCCCGGATGAGACGGCACACCTCGATGCCGTCCCTGCCGGGCAGCATCAGGTCGAGCAGCACAAGATCTGGTTTGGCCTCACGAAAAGCAGCAAGTGCCTTGTCGCCGTCCGCTACAAACGACGGCTCGAAACCCTCACCACGCAGCACAATGCCGAGCATCTCGGCCAGTGCGGTGTCGTCGTCGACGACAAGGACGCGTCCCTTCATATCGACATCATCCCATTTTCGCATCCGGCTCATAGAGCCGGGTGACCCACCTCACGTGTTGTGAGTGGCATACATCGGTGTGTCCCGTTGACCCGGAACACCTTCGGCACCTCGCGCCGGCTGCGGAAATCGCCCGGGAAATCAGCCGGATATCCCGCCAAGTCCCGTCCGGGACAGGGCACAGAGCTCCGCGAGCCCCGTACGCGTGACCGGGGACACCACCCCGCTCTCGGTGACGATCGCCGTCACCAGTTCCGGTGGTGTGACATCGAACGCAGGGTTGTACGCCTGGGTGCCCAGCGGCGCGACCGGAACCCCGGCGCCCGGCTGGGCCCCGGCCGCGGGCAGCACCGCGAACTCCGTCACCTCGTGCCCGGGCCGCTGCTCGACCTCGATCGCCGCCCCGTCGGGCGTGCCCAGGTCCACCGTTGTACGGGGCGCCACCACGATGAAGGGCACGTGGTGGTACCGCGCCAGCACCGCCAGCGGATAGCTGCCCACCTTGTTGGCCACCGAGCCGTCCGCCGCGATCCGGTCGGCCCCGATCAGCACCGCGTCGACCTCGCCGGCCGCGAAGAGCGAGCCCGCCGCGTTGTCGGTGAGCAGCGTGTACGCCATGCCCGACCGTGCCGCCTCGTACGCGGTCAGCCGGGCGCCCTGAAGCAGCGGACGCGTCTCGTCCACCCACAGCCGCCTCAGCTGCCCCACACCGTGCGCAGCGCCGGCCACCGCCAGCGCCGTGCCGTCGCCACCGGAGACCAGGGCGCCGGTGTTGCAGTGGGTCAGCAGCCGGTAGCCACCGCCGGGCAGCAGCTCCTCCAGCAGCGCCAGCCCGTGGGCGGCCATGCGGGCGCTGTCCTCGGCGTCCTCGCGGTGCAGGGCACGGGCCTCGGCGAGGGTGGCCGCCGCGGCGCGTCCGGTGTCGGCGCCCGCCTTGAGCGCGTCCTGGTACGCCCGCTGGGCGCGCCGCACCCCGTGGGCCAGGTTGACGGCTGTCGGGCGGGCGTGGGCGAGCAGGTCGGCGGCGTCGTCCACCTGGAAGCCCCGCGCGGCCGCGAGCGCGACCCCGTACGCCCCGGCGATGCCCAGCAGGGGCGCGCCGCGCACGGCGAGGGTGTGGATGGCGTCGACCAGGGCGGGCACGTCCGTGCACCGCAGCTCGACCTCCTCCGCGGGAAGCCGCCGCTGATCGAGGAGCACGAGCACGGGCCCTTCCGGCGGCTCCTCCCAGCGGAGCGCGGGCACGGCGGGGAGTCCGGCGGATTCCGTGGTTGCCACGTACTGATCAGCCATCCGTCCAGTCTGCCCGCCGCGCTCCCACTATTGAAGGTCGCCTCCGGGTTCCTCCCCCTTACGAGCCCGTCCGCGGGCTTCCGGGAGGGGCGGTACGGGCCCCTCCGGCGGCGTCCCGCACCGTGACACGATGGCTGGCGATCCGCCCGGTCGCCGCACCGGCGAGCGGGCCAGCGAGAAGGAGTCACCGACCATGAACGACACTCCGGGCCGGACCTCGCCCGGGACCTCCCCCTCCGACGAGCACGACCCGGCCGCTCCGGAGGAGCCCGCGCCGGCGGGCGGGACCCCCGGCACGGACGAGTCCGCGCGCTCCTCGCAGTGGGCCCGGCAGCAGCCGCCCGGGGGCCGGTGGTCCACACCGGCCGCGGGCCCGCCCCCGCCCCGCCGCCCTCCCAGACAGCGCGCCCGCAGCGGCCAGGGCGCCGGCGACCCGGGGCAGGGTGGCGGCTGGGGGGCGCGCGGCGGCTGGACGGCGCCGCCGAAGGCCCCGCAGCCCGGGGTGATCCCGCTGCGTCCGCTGGCCGTCGGCGAGCTCATCGAGGGCACGCTGCACACGGTCCGCCGCAACTGGCGCCCGGTCTTCGGGATCTCCCTGACGCTCGCGATCGGCACCCAGGCCGTGGCGACCGCGGTGGCGGGCCTGTGGTTCCGCGACGTGGCCTCGCTGGACCCCGCCGACGCGGAGGACGCCGAGGCGTTGCTGCGGAACATAGGCGAGAACCTGGGCGGTACGAGCGCCGCGTGGTTCCTCAGCCTTCTGGGTTCGATCGTCGCCACGGCCCTGCTGACGGTCATCGTCAGCCGCGCGGTCCTGGGCCGTACGACGACGGTGGGCGAGGCGTGGCGGAACGCGCGGCCCCGGCTGGCGCGGATGTGCGGTCTGATGGTGATGCTGCCGCTGCTGATCGCGGCGGTCTTCGCGGTGGGCACGGGCCCGGGCCTGCTGCTCGCGAACTCCGGTTCGCCGGACCTGGAGTCCTCGGGCGTGGCCCTCGCCGCGCTGGGCGGCCTGGCCGCGGCCGTGGCGGGTACGTGGCTGTGGATCCGCTACTGCCTGGCGGCACCGGCGCTGATGCTGGAGCAGCAGGGTGTGCTCGCGGCGATGCGGCGCTCGGCGAAGCTGGTGCGCGGCGCGTGGTGGCGGATCTTCGGCGTCCAGCTGCTGGCCCTGGTGCTGACCTTCACGATCTCGATGATCGCGCAGATTCCGGTGTCCATCGTCGAGGCCGTTCTCGGCGGCGACACGACGGCCGGCACTGTCGGCTGGACGGAGCTCATTGTCGCGGGCATCGGCGCGACCATCGGTTCGACCGTCACCTTCCCCCTTACGGCGAGCATGACGGCGCTGCTGTACATGGATCAGCGCATTCGACGTGAGTCGCTGGACCTGGAGCTCGCACGGGCGGCCGGCGAATAAAAGACTCGGGGCCGGTTCCCGCTTTCCTTCCTCGGTGGAGGAGAAAGCGGGAACCGGCCCCGAAAACTCGACAGGTTGTGAACGCAAAAATGCCTCAGGCCCCGAGTGAAAACTCGGGGCCTGAGGCTAAAAATTGTTCGGCGGCGTCCTACTCTCCCACACGGTCCCCCATGCAGTACCATCGGCGCTGAAAGGCTTAGCTTCCGGGTTCGGAATGTAACCGGGCGTTTCCCTAACGCTATGACCACCGAAACTCTATGAAATTAACGAAACCGGATATCGACACGGGTCGTTACTTCAGAACCTACACAGTGGACGCGAGCAACTGAGGACAAGCCCTCGGCCTATTAGTACCAGTCAGCTCCAACCGTTACCGGTCTTCCACACCTGGCCTATCAACCCAGTCGTCTACTGGGAGCCTTACCCTCTCAAAGGAGGAGGGAGTCCTCATCTCGAAGCAGGCTTCCCGCTTAGATGCTTTCAGCGGTTATCCTTTCCGAACGTAGCCAACCAGCCATGCCCTTGGCAGGACAACTGGCACACCAGAGGTTCGTCCGTCCCGGTCCTCTCGTACTAGGGACAGCCCTTCTCAAGACTCCTACGCGCACAGCGGATAGGGACCGAACTGTCTCACGACGTTCTAAACCCAGCTCGCGTACCGCTTTAATGGGCGAACAGCCCAACCCTTGGGACCGACTCCAGCCCCAGGATGCGACGAGCCGACATCGAGGTGCCAAACCATCCCGTCGATATGGACTCTTGGGGAAGATCAGCCTGTTATCCCCGGGGTACCTTTTATCCGTTGAGCGACGGCGCTTCCACAAGCCACCGCCGGATCACTAGTCCCGACTTTCGTCCCTGCTCGACCCGTCGGTCTCACAGTCAAGCTCCCTTGTGCACTTACACTCAACACCTGATTGCCAACCAGGCTGAGGGAACCTTTGGGCGCCTCCGTTACTCTTTAGGAGGCAACCGCCCCAGTTAAACTACCCACCAGACACTGTCCCTGATCCGGATCACGGACCCAGGTTAGACATCCAGCACGACCAGAGTGGTATTTCAACGACGACTCCACACACACTGGCGTGCATGCTTCACAGTCTCCCACCTATCCTACACAAGCCGAACCGAACACCAATATCAAGCTATAGTAAAGGTCCCGGGGTCTTTCCGTCCTGCTGCGCGAAACGAGCATCTTTACTCGTAGTGCAATTTCACCGGGCCTATGGTTGAGACAGTCGAGAAGTCGTTACGCCATTCGTGCAGGTCGGAACTTACCCGACAAGGAATTTCGCTACCTTAGGATGGTTATAGTTACCACCGCCGTTTACTGGCGCTTAAGTTCTCAGCTTCGCCTGGACGAATCCAAGCTAACCGGTCCCCTTAACGTTCCAGCACCGGGCAGGCGTCAGTCCGTATACATCGCCTTACGGCTTCGCACGGACCTGTGTTTTTAGTAAACAGTCGCTTCTCGCTGGTCTCTGCGGCCACACCCAGCTCAGGAAGTAAATTCCATCACCGGACATGGCCCCCCTTCTCCCGAAGTTACGGGGGCATTTTGCCGAGTTCCTTAACCATAGTTCACCCGAACGCCTCGGTATTCTCTACCTGACCACCTGAGTCGGTTTAGGGTACGGGCCGCCATGAAACTCGCTAGAGGCTTTTCTCGACAGCATAGGATCATCCACTTCACCACAATCGGCTCGGCATCAGGTCTCAGCCTTAACGTGTGACGGATTTGCCTACCACACGGCCTACACCCTTACCCCGGGACAACCACCGCCCGGGCTGGACTACCTTCCTGCGTCACCCCATCGCTTACCTACTACAAGTCTGGTTCGTCGGCTCCACCACTCCCCTCAACTCCGAAGAGATCGGGGCGGCTTCACGGACTTAGCATCGCCTGATTCGATATTGGGCGTTTCAAAGCGGGTACCGGAATATCAACCGGTTGTCCATCGACTACGCCTGTCGGCCTCGCCTTAGGTCCCGACTTACCCTGGGCAGATCAGCTTGACCCAGGAACCCTTAGTCAATCGGCGCACACGTTTCCCACGTGTGTATCGCTACTCATGCCTGCATTCTCACTCGTGAACCGTCCACAACTCGCTTCCGCGGCTGCTTCACCCGGCACACGACGCTCCCCTACCCATCCCAGCGGGCGTTGGCCCTCATGCTGGAATGACACGACTTCGGCGGTACGCTTGAGCCCCGCTACATTGTCGGCGCGGAATCACTTGACCAGTGAGCTATTACGCACTCTTTCAAGGGTGGCTGCTTCTAAGCCAACCTCCTGGTTGTCTCTGCGACTCCACATCCTTTCCCACTTAGCGTACGCTTAGGGGCCTTAGTCGATGCTCTGGGCTGTTTCCCTCTCGACCATGGAGCTTATCCCCCACAGTCTCACTGCCGCGCTCTCACTTACCGGCATTCGGAGTTTGGCTAAGGTCAGTAACCCGGTAGGGCCCATCGCCTATCCAGTGCTCTACCTCCGGCAAGAAACACACGACGCTGCACCTAAATGCATTTCGGGGAGAACCAGCTATCACGGAGTTTGATTGGCCTTTCACCCCTAACCACAGGTCATCCCCCAGGTTTTCAACCCTGGTGGGTTCGGTCCTCCACGAAGTCTTACCTCCGCTTCAACCTGCCCATGGCTAGATCACTCCGCTTCGGGTCTTGGGCGCGCTACTCAATCGCCCTATTCGGACTCGCTTTCGCTACGGCTTCCCCACACGGGTTAACCTCGCAACACACCGCAAACTCGCAGGCTCATTCTTCAAAAGGCACGCAGTCACGACGCACCGAGCAAGCTCGATGCGCGACGCTCCCACGGCTTGTAGGCACACGGTTTCAGGTACTATTTCACTCCGCTCCCGCGGTACTTTTCACCATTCCCTCACGGTACTATCCGCTATCGGTCACCAGGGAATATTTAGGCTTAACGGGTGGTCCCGCCAGATTCACACGGGATTTCTCGGGCCCCGTGCTACTTGGGTGTCTCTTAAACGAGCCGTTGATGTTTCAGCTACGGGGGTCTTACCCTCTACGCCGGACCTTTCGCATGTCCTTCGCCTACACCAACGGTTTCTGACTCGTCTCACAGCCGGCAGACTGTGAAAAAGAGATCCCACAACCCCGCATGCGCAACCCCTGCCGGGTATCACACACATACGGTTTGGCCTCATCCGGTTTCGCTCGCCACTACTCCCGGAATCACGGTTGTTTTCTCTTCCTGCGGGTACTGAGATGTTTCACTTCCCCGCGTTCCCTCCACACTGCCTATGTGTTCAGCAGCGGGTGACAGCCCATGACGACTGCCGGGTTTCCCCATTCGGACACCCCCGGATCAAAGCTTGGTTGACAGCTCCCCGGGGCCTATCGTGGCCTCCCACGTCCTTCATCGGTTCCTGGTGCCAAGGCATCCACCGTGCGCCCTTAAAAACTTGGCCACAGATGCTCGCGTCCACTGTGCAGTTCTCAAGCAACGACCAGCCACCCATCACCCCCACCTTGCAGTGGAGTTCACCGGGGCCGGCGTTAGAAGGTTCAGACCGAAGTCCGTACCCTCAGACACCCAACAGCGTGCCCG